>CALZYE010000046.1 GCA_945830395.1 uncultured Clostridia bacterium | reverse complement strand
CGGAAGTAGAATCCATATTAAAAGAATTGTTTGAGTCCATGTATGACCTTGAATATAGGGAAGAAATTGAAATCAGATACAGGACAATTACAGAAACCTATACCGATGAAGATGGCAACGAATATACCGAAAGCCATGAAGAACCTTATGAGTATAAAAAACTCATTGTAACGCTTCATAAAAAAGAGATGGACAGCATTATCCGAAGGGTCTTTGCAGACTATCCCGATAATCTAAAGCACTATGAAGCCTTATTCCTTGCACAAGGTAATATGGGAGAAGCCTTTGGGAATAGCGACCTTATTAGCTCTAATGGCGGTATAGGCGGTGGAAAAGAGTATGAGGCATCTACGGAAGTCCAAAAGAAAATTGTTAATGCTGCATATATTACACCATCTCCGGGTGCAGGCTGGTGTGCCATGTGGGTATCTCAGGTTTACCAAAATGCGGGACTTGGATATATCGGAGGAAACGCTAATGATATGTATCGAAACTATACCTTTACATCAGACAGGTCAAAGCTAAAAGTGGGAATGCTTGTGGCAGTGGAAAGCAGCAGTAGCGGAGGCACAGCAGGACTTACCTATGGTCATGTCGGCATTTATATCGGAGACGGAAAGGTAATTGATAACATCGGTCATATAAGAGTAACTACCTTAGATGATTGGATTGCAACTTTTTGTAAACACCATCCGGTAGGCTTCGGTTTTCCACCAAATGTAAACAGATAAGGAGGGAACAATGTGAAAAAAGAACTTACAGCAGTTAAAAACAGAATAAGGAAATTAAAGGATAAAAAGGCTCTGATTGATGAAGAATTGGAGCCTTTATTTATTCGTGAAGAAGAACTTGAAAACGAAGAAATTATTGCCATTTGCAGAAAGAACAACATTACAATCGGTGATTTGATGGCAAAGGTAAACAGACAAAGAGTAGAAATGAAAAAGGAGAAGTCAAATGAAAACCACTTGGAAAAAGAATAAGAAGTTTTGGACAGCAGCACTTGCAGTCGTTGTAAGCATAAGCTGCCTTTTGGGTCTTTGGACAGTTGTTTATGCTCATGAGCAAAGCTTAGCGGAAGTACCTACAAGCGATAAAGCTGTCCAAACACAAGTAGAAGTAAATGTAAAGTATATCTTTGAAGATGAAAAAGTTTATAGGGAAGAAAAGATAAAGGCTGAGAAAGGACAGCTTCTTGACAGTGGCGATCTGCCAATGCTCCCTGACAATATGAAATTTATTGATGAGTTTCTATTTTATGAAGTAAAAGGCGATGGAAATGATGAAATTATCCGAAAGGTAGCAAAGACTGAGGTTAAAGATAAAGAGACTCAGACAGAAGACGAAAAGCCGAAACAGGATGAAAGCTCGCAGACGAAAACTCCAAAGACGGAAGATAAATCAACGCAGACAGAGCTTTCTAAAAATGATATTTCCAAAATGGAAAAAGATACTAAGGAGCTTCAGGAAAAACTTAATAAGTTAAATAGCGAAATGGAGGATAAAGACAAATTAAGCGATAAGCAGAAAGAAAAAATCAAAGAACTTGAAGCTCAGATTGAAAGCTTGAAAGAAAAAACGAAAAAGGATAAGGAAAATAAGGACTTATCAGAAGATATGAAGAAGGAAATGGATAAGCTGAATAAAAACTTGAGGAAAAGGCAAATGAAGCAAACAAGGCGCCCGTAATATCTAATCCGTCTGCACCGAACAGTCCTATTTCCGAAATTAAGGCAAACTCAGGCATTTCAAATCAAACACCTGTAAACAACACAGGAAAAAGCACAACTACACAGGCGACTTCAGAAAATACTGTAAAAGATACAAGTAATTCTGAAACGAAAGAGAAAGATATTCGCTATCCTAATAAGCTGACACCGAAAGCTCCTGCCAATAACAATCAGGATTCATCTATGGACGGGACAAGTAAGACTGTAAATACCAATAAGGGAGTAGCTTCTGCTCCGTCAAAGGCAAGAGGAACCGTTACGGAAAATAAGGACAATGCGAATAAGGACTATCCAATTCATCATGGGGATAGCGGCGATAATAAAGAAACGGATCAGTATTCTGCTGATGCAAGACAGTTTATTACCTTTCAAACGAAAAACGGTAAGACCTTCCATCTCATCATCAACCACGATGAGACACAAGAAAATGTAATGCTTTTAACTGAAGTATCTGAAGATGATCTTCTAAATATGGTTGAAAAGAAAGAGGCTCCGAAGCAGGAGATTAGCAAAGAGGAGCCAACTAAGGAAGAAGTAAAGCCTGAGAAAAAAGAAGAAAAGAGTAATTTAGGAACATATATTATTCTGCTTCTTGTTATAGGCGGAGCATTAGGAGCAGGTTATTACTTTAAGGTCGTAAAAAAGAAAGAGGATAAGGAGCTTGAAGCATTAGAGGAAGAAGATGATGATTTCTTTTCTGAAGCAGAAAGTGAGGAAGAAACAGACGAAGCAGAAGAAACAGAAGCTTATGATGAAGAATAAATGCACCTTAAAATATATTGTTATGGGTGCAAACGCAGGGCGGGAGAGTAAAATCTTTCGCCCTCTTATATTAAAAACAGGAGGGAAAATATATATGAAGTTAGTCATTGCAGAAAAACCGAGTGTAGCTATCTCTATCGCAAAGGTTATTGGAGCAACGAAAAAGAAAGATGGATACTATGAGGGAAATGGATATAAGGTATCTTGGTGCGTAGGTCATCTAATTCAGATGGCAAATCCGGACGCTTATGATGAAAAATACGCTAAGTGGAATATATCGGATTTACCGATTATTCCGAAGCAGTACAAATTTGAAGTGGCAAAGGCTACAAAAAAGCAGTTTAATATCCTTAAAAAGTTGATGAATGATAAGGAGATTGATACGGTTATCAATGCGTGCGATGCGGGAAGAGAAGGAGAAAGTATTTTTCGACTGGTATATAACGAAGCTAAATGCAAAAAGAAAATGCAGCGTCTTTGGATTTCGTCAATGGAAGATAGTGCTATCAAAGAGGGATTTTCCAATCTAAAGAATGGTGAAGATTACGATAAGCTCTTTGAATCGGCACAGGCAAGAGCTATTGCAGACTGGCTTGTCGGAATGAATATCAGTAGGCTCTATTCTTGCCTGTATAAGCAAAATTACAGTGTCGGGAGAGTGCAAACCCCAACACTTTACATGATTGTAAAAAGAGATAATGAAATAAGTAATTTTAAGAAAGAAAAATACTACACCGTAGAGCTTTCTATGAACGGCTTTACATTATCGACAGACAAAATTGGTGATGAAATAACCGCAGAGCAGCTAATCAATTTAATAGACGATAATATTGAAATAACTGATGTCATTCAAAAAGAAAAGATTACAAAGCCGGATTTACCCTTTGACCTGACAACGCTTCAAAGAGAGTGTAATAAATATTTTGGATATTCAGCAAAGCAGACGCTTGATTATGCTCAAAGCCTATATGAAAAGAAACTTATTACCTATCCGAGAACAGACAGCAGATGCTTAACGGAAGATATGATTGTAAGTACGGTCAATAACATTTTAGGAAAAAATGATTTTGATACAGAGCGTATCAAGACGGTATTTAACTCAAAAAATGTTACGGATCATCACGCTATTATTCCGACAATAAGCTCGTTGAGTGAAGATTTATCGAGTATCCCTGATAGTGAAGCGAAGGTATATAGACTTATCTCTAATAAGCTTCACGCAAGTGTAGGCTATCCATTAGTGGAAAACACAACAAAGATTGTAGCTGAATTTGACGGATTTGAATTTACAAGTTCAGGCAAGGTAATTAAGGATGAAGGCTTTAGCAAACACCTTAAGGAATACAAATCAAAAAAGAGTGAAGATGCTGTATTGCCTGATGTAAGTATTGGTGATGTTTTAAGCATTGAAAATAAAGAGATTAAAGAGAAATTTACTAAGCCGCCCAAGCACTTTACTGAAGATACGCTTCTAAAGTCTATGGAGATTGCAGGAAATGATGCACTTGAAAAAGGTGTAGAAGTAGAAAGAAAAGGACTTGGAACACCTGCAACAAGGGCAGGAATTATTGAAAACTTAA
>CALZYE010000045.1 GCA_945830395.1 uncultured Clostridia bacterium | reverse complement strand
AGGTAGATAGCCTTTATCAGAGATTACAGGAACTTGAGCTGCCACGAAAGGAATACAGCACCAATTTGACGGAACTTCCGAAGGTAAAGCCCTTTATTACAGAAGATGAAGTCCTTGAAAGCCTTTCAAGAGGAAGCGGCGTTGATAGAGGAAAAGAACGAATCACCAAGTTTTTTAAAGAAAATCATACGCTTCAAGAAAAAGCGAATTTCTTAAAAGACGAATATGGAATTGGAGGACATTCCCATGCGGTTTCAGGGGCAATGGGAAGTAATGAATGGCACGATGCAAAGGGACTTAAATTACAGAAAAAGGATTGTAAAGATGTGTTTCTTACTTGGACAAGTGTTGCAAAGCATGTTGATGAGCTACTTTCTAAAAATCTCTATCTTGAAGAAAAAGAAACAGGAAATAAGGCGGAAATAGAAAAAACAAAAGAACCACAATATTATTCTAAAAGTGATCCTGAGAACTTAGTGACCGATGAAATGCTTGAAAGAGTGCCGGAGCTTTACGCACAGGAGAATGTAACTTTAGCGGATAAACAGGTTCATGCTGCATATATTATTCCTTTCCGTTCAAATTGGACTTGGTATATGACGGAGTATGACAGGGAAAGCGGTGATGCCTTTGGACTTGTGCTTGGGATTGAGCCTGAATGGGGATATTTTAATCTTGAGGAGCTGAAAGAACTAAACGCACAAAGGCTTATTTTAGAAGATTTTCCAAAGACCTTTAGAGAACTTAAAGACAGTGAGCTTAAAAAGCAGATAGATGAGCAGGAGCTTCAGTTTGTCTTTAATGGAGAACTTAGCTTTGAAGATAAAGCAGAGCTTGAAGCACCTGAAGGAACAGAAGAAGTTAGAAGGGCGGACACAGTTCAAGCTACCTTATTTGATTACCTCAAAGAAAGAGAAGAAGTAGAACTGAATGAAAAAAAGGAAAGCACTTTAGATGATTTTGCAGTTAAAACAGGTGATACAGTCTATTTTCATCATGAAGAGTACAAAGTCAGAGAAATTTCTAAAAATGAAATCACAGGGAAAAATGACTTGTGGCTTGATCCTAATAGAGCCGGCAATCATCAAATTCCGATTGTAGCCTTTACGGATAATGAAGATTTATTAAGACAAGTAAGCCCTGAAAGACCTGCGTTTATCGTTGGAGATGAAATTAAATACAAGGATAAAGACTATACCATCACACGCTTTGATGATATGGGAAATAATTTAAAAACTGTTACTGTTAAAGATAATACGGAATATCTTGGCGGTATGGTAACAGGCTCCGATGTAATTCCTTATCATCTTGAAAGCGATCTTGAGAGAGTATTTGAAAATCTGACATATAAAAAATATGAGCAGACTACTGAAGAAATTGAAATAAAGAAAATGGAGGCTCATAACTTTAAAATTACAGAAGAAACATTACCCGAAAAGCTATCTCCAAGCGAAAGGTTAAATAATAACCTTGAAGCAATCTCTATGCTTAATCGAATTGAAAAAGGAGAGCGAGAGCTTGATAGTACAGCACAGGAGGTGTTGGCAAAGTATGTCGGCTGGGGCGGACTTGCTGATGTGTTTGATGAGAGCAAGGAGGGACAGTGGAAAGAAGCAAGGCGCTTCTTAAAAGAAAATCTATCGCAGGCAGAATACGAAGCTGCAAGAGAATCTACATTAACGAGCTTTTACACACCGAAAACCGTAATTGACGGCGTATATAAGACACTTTCAGATATGGGATTTAAGAGCGGAAATATCCTTGAGCCGTCAATGGGTATCGGAAACTTTATAGGAAATCTTCCTGATGAAATGCGTAGGTCAAAGTTTTATGGTGTAGAGCCTGACTCTATAAGCGGTCGAATCGGAAAGCTGTTATATCCTGAAAGCGAGATACAGATTAAAGGACTGGAAGAAACTTCCTTCTCCAATAACTTCTTTGATGTTGCAATCGGCAATGTTCCCTTTGGAGAATACAAAGTAAATGATAGGGAATACAATCGTAATAACTTCCTTATTCATGACTACTTCTTTGCAAAATCCATTGATAAGGTCAGAAACGGCGGTGTTATTGCCTTTATCACATCTTCAGGCACGATGGATAAAAAAGATGAAAGTGTAAGAAGGTATCTTGCAGCAAGAGCTGAATTCCTCGGTGCAATCAGACTTCCGAACGACACTTTTAAGGGTGTTGCCGGAACGGAAGTAACTTCGGATATTATTTTCCTAAAGAAAAGAGATAGTATCAGAGAGCGTGATGAGGACTGGATATATCTATCTGAAGATGAAAAGGGACTTGTATATAACAAATACTTTGTAGATCATCCTGAGATGGTGCTTGGAAGTATGGAGGAAGTATCAGGAAGATTTGGAAATACCCTTGCGTGCCTGCCGAAAGAAAATGCTGACTTAAAGGAACTACTTACAAAAGCAAGTGAAGAAATCTCCAAAGATGCGAAGTATGAAGAAATAGAGCTACTTGATGATGAAATCAGCACAATGCCTGCAACAGATGATGTTAAGAACTTTTCCTATACTATTATTGATGATGAGGTATATTACAGGGAAAATTCCCTGTTTGTAAAGAAAGAGTTAGCGGATAAAAACAAGGAAAAGATTAAAGATTATCTTGAACTGAACGAAACCTTAAAGGATGTTATTTACAAACAAAAAGAGAATTTTTCAGATGATGAGGTAAAGAAATCTCAGGAAAAATTAAATGAAGTCTATGACCGTTTTTCTAAAAAGCATGGATATGTCAATAACCTTTCTAATACCAGAGCCTTAAAAGAAGATAGCAACTTTCCTTTGGTATCATCTATTGAAATTCTTGATGAAGAAGAAAACTTCAAAGCAAAGGGAGATATTTTCAGTAAAAGAACAATCACAAAGGCAAAGACAATAGACCATGTAGACACTTCCCTTGAAGCTCTTGTGTTATCTATGTCGGAAAAAGGTTATGTTGATTTTGAATACATGGAAAACCTGACAGGAAAAGACAGACCAACTTTGATTGAGGATCTTAGAGGGGAAATCTATTTAAATATCAGAGAGGAACAAAACTTTTATAGACCATTATCCTTTAACCTTGAAGATGGAGATTTGCCTTTTGCCTGTGCCAATGGCAGCAATTCATATAAGTACGGCTATGTAACAAAAGATGAGTACCTAAGTGGAAATATCAGGGATAAGATTGCCATCGTAGACAGCTACCTTGCAAAGCTAAGGCAGACAGAAAGAGAATTACCTCATCTTGGCTATGAGGAAGATGGTAAAGAAAAAGAGCTGATAAGCTATGAGATGAACCGTTTGGAATACCAAAAAGCGGAGCTTACAAAAGTTCTTCCGAAAGAACTTGAAGCAAGTGAAATCAATGTACGTCTTGGTGCTACTTGGATACCGATTAAAGATATTGAAAAATTTATTTTTGAAACACTGAAAACTCCGGGGTATGCAAGATGGGACATTAAGGTTAAATTTTCAAACCTGACAAGTGAATGGAATGTGGAAGGTAAAAGCAGGGACAGAGGAAATGATCTTGCAGAAATGACATACGGTACATCAAGGGTAAATGCCTATAAGCTGATTGAAGATGCCCTAAATCTTAAAGAAACAAAGGTATTTGACCAGATTGTAAATCCGGACGGCTCAAAAAGTTCTGTCTTAAATAAAAAAGAAACTTTACTTGCAGGACAAAAGCAGGAGCTTTTAAAGGAAGAATTCAAGAACTGGATATTTAACGATCAGGAAAGAAGAAACCGCCTTGTAAAACTATATAATGAGCGTTTTAACTCGATAAGAAATAGAGAATATGACGGAAGCAATCTATCTTTTGAGGGAATGAATACTGAAATAGATTTAAGACCTCATCAGAGAAACGCTATTGCAAGAAGTTTGTACGGAGGAAATACGCTCCTTGCCCATGTGGTTGGTAGTGGAAAGACTTTTGAAATGGTGGCTTCCGCAATGGAAAGTAAAAGGCTTGGAATGTGCAGTAAATCGCTCTTTGTTGTGCCGAACCATCTAACAGGGCAAATTGGCAGAGAGTTTATGCAGCTTTATCCTTCAGCAAATATTATGGTTGCTGATAAGAAAGATTTTGAGCCGAAAAATAGAAAAAGATTTATCGGTCGAATTGCCACAGGTGAATATGATGCCGTTGTTATCGGGCATACGCAATTTGAAAAAATCCCGATGAGTAAGGAGTATCAAGAGAAACATATTCAAGATCAAATTGATGAAATCATTAACTATGTGGAGGAATATAAGCATGACAGAAATCAGAACTTTACGGTAAAGCAGCTTGAAAAGACAAAGAAGAAACTGGAAACAAGGCTTGAAAAGTTAAACGATGATTTTAAGAAAGATGATGTCATTACCTTTGAAGAACTTGGAGTAGATAAGCTCTTTATTGATGAGGCACATAGTTTTAAGAATTTGTACCTTCATACAAAAATGAGAAATGTAGCAGGTATTGGGCAGTCTGAAGCCTTTAAGTCATCCGATATGTTTATGAAGTGCCGCTATATGGACGAAATGACAAACGGAAAAGGTATCGTATTTGCCACAGGAACGCCTGTATCAAACTCCATGACCGAGCTTTATACCATGCAGCGTTATCTTCAGTACGATAGCCTAAAGAAAAATAACTTGGAGCATTTTGATAGCTGGGCATCTACCTTTGGAGAAACGCAGTCCGCTTTTGAATTATCTCCGGAGGGAACAGGATACAGAGTAAAAACTCGTTTTTCAAAGTTCTATAACTTGCCTGAACTAATGTCGATGTTTAAGGAAGTTGCGGACATTCAGACAGCGGATATGCTAAATCTCCCTACTCCTGAAGCACACTATGAGGTTATCAAGACCTTGCCAAGTGAGGAGCAAAAGGAAATCCTAAAGAGTTTATCTGAAAGAGCAGATGATGTGAGAAATAGGGTGGTTGAGCCTGATGAAGATAATATGCTGAAGATTACCAATGACGGGAAGAAACTTGCCTTAGATCAGCGTTTGGTAAATCCGTTACTTCCTGATAATCCTGATAGTAAGGTCAATGTCTGCGTTAAAAATGTATTTTCGATCTGGGATAAGACAAAAGCGAATAAGTCTACACAGCTTCTGTTTTCCGATATGTCAACACCGAAAGGCGATGGAGAATTTAATATTTACGATGATATTAGAGATAAACTTGTGGCAATGGGAATACCGAAAGAAGAGATTGCTTTTATCCACGAGGCTAATTCCGATAAGCAAAAGGATGAACTCTTTGCAAAGGTAAGAAAGGGAGCTGTGAGGATATTACTCGGCTCTACTCAGAAAATGGGAGCCGGCACGAATGTCCAAAATAAGCTGATTGCACTTCATGATTTGGATGTTCCTTGGCGTCCTGCCGATTT
>CALZYE010000044.1 GCA_945830395.1 uncultured Clostridia bacterium | reverse complement strand
ACGGTCTTTTTCTTTTCTGCGATTTAGGTCTCACATCATTGACTAATGTACAAAAATGCTGCAACCTAATATCCGTTTTCATCAAATATCTAAATCCAATGTAACTCTGACTTCAAAATCCGGATAGAGCCTCTCAGTTCCTTCAATTATGTGGCTATGAACCTTTTCTCTATCATCTATATCAAAATCCAGTATAACATCAAAGCTTATATATTTTCTTTCCATGTCTATGAAAAAGCCGTGAATCTGAATAACTCCCGGCTGCTCTGCAACAAACTCCGTGATTTCCGTACGCATTTTTGCGGTTAAATCGTCACCGTGATTTTGGGAATATATCCCTACAGCCTCTAAAATAACTCCATGCTGTCTGTATACCGCATCCATTACTCGTCTGGTCATGGAATCTATTTCTTTTGCAGAAATCTGTTCATCAATTTCGACATGGACAGAGCCTAAAAACCTATTCGGGCCGTAGTTATGCAAAACCAAATCGTAGGCGCCGTTCACCATATCTTCCTTGCAGATGGTTGACTTAATAGAATTAATAAGCTCACGATCAACCCGTCTTCCCAAAATATCGCTTACAGTATCCTTAATCATATCATAGCCTGCTTTAACTATGATTGCAGCTATAAAAAGTCCCACATAAGCTTCCAGATTTATTCCGGTATAAATATAAATCAATGCCGAAATCAGAACTGAAAAAGACAATATGGCATCAAACAATGCATCGGCTCCCGATGCCACAAGGGCTGAAGAATTGACCTCTTCACCTTTTTTCTTTACATAGATTCCCAAAAAAAGCTTCACTGCTATTGCCGCAGATAAAATCAATAAAGACAGCGCAGAAAAGCTGCTTGCAGTCGGTTTTATAATTTTCTTTACAGATTCCACGCCTGCCGTAATTCCTGCATAAATTATGATTGCCGCCACCACAAGAGCGCTTATGTACTCGATTCTGCCGTGTCCCATGGGGTGATTTTTATCAGGACTTTTGTTTGCAAGTCTGCTTCCTATAATCGTAACGAGAGACGACATAATATCGCTGAGATTGTTTACACCGTCTAAAACGATAGCGATAGAATTTGCAAGAGTCCCTGCAATCATTTTGCTGCTTGCCAGAAAAACATTTGCAATTATCCCTATCACGCTTGTTCTGATAATCACCGTGTCACGATTCGACATTTTAGAATCTTTTCCCATAGTTTACTCCCGGTTCAAAATTTTATACAGTATAATCTTAAGTTCCTTTACCTCTTTTTCCTCAAGAGAAAAGCATCCTCCCATCTTAAGGGGAATATCCCTTGCCTCTTCTTTTTTCTCTGCGCCTTTCTCAGTCAGATAAATATTAACTATTCTTTCGTCATCATGGCTTCGTTTTCTCTCCACATAGCCCTTTGATTCCATCTTCTTCAATACAGGTGTCAAAGTTCCTGAATCAAGCCTCAGTTTTGCTCCAAGCTCTCCCACCGTAATTCCGTCCTGCTCCCACAAAACCATGAAAACTATATACTGTGTATAAGTGATTCCAAGCGGCTTGAGAAGTGGGGTATAAGCTCCTATTATTTTTCTTGAGGCGGCATAGAGCGGAAAACAAAGCTGACTGTCCAACTTCAGTGCCTCATTTGAATCGTAACTCATATTAACTCCATAACTTCATCTCTGACTTTTTTCATGTCATAAGTAGGTTCAAATCTCTTCACCACATTACCTTCTCTGTCTACAAGAAATTTCGTAAAATTCCATTTGATTTCAGGATTATTCTTGTAATCTCTGTCGATAGTTTTCAGCATCGCCGACATAGCCAGAGCCTTTGCGCCTCTTCCAAAGCCCTCAAAGCTTTTCTGACTCTTTAAATATTTGTACAGAGGCAGTGCATTTTCTCCGTTAACCTCAGACTTCTTAAACTGTGAAAACTGAGTATTGTACTTAAGCGAACAGAAATTTGCTATTTCCTCATCAGACTCAGGCGCCTGACCTGCAAACTGATTGCATGGAACATCTATGATCTCCAAACCCTTGTGATGAAATTCTTCGTAAAGCTTTTCTAAATCCTCATATTGAGGCGTAAAGCCGCATCCCGTTGCAGTATTAACGATAAGCAATACCTTTCCTTCATAGTTTTTCATGGATACTTCTGTTCCGTCCGCCTTTGGCAGGCTGTATTCATATATTTTCATTTTGTCTCTCCTTATATAATATGTTCCATGGGCATATTTCTTTTCACTAAATATGTCCGGCTATAACTTTCACTTATAAAAATCCCTATTATTATAAGTTCATCAATACAATTTAAGCAAAATTATATTGCGTAAAATATAATTTGTCAAGCGATTTTCTTTGACTATTTTTCAAACCCCCTTTAAAAAACATCTCAGAAGTCCCGTAAATTCTACGAAAGAGCCACATCTAACGCCATCATTACCGTAAATCCCACGGAAAAGAAAATTACACCCAGATTAGAGTGTTCTCCCACCGACATTTCCGGAATCAAGTCCTCCACTACCACATAAATCATCGCTCCTGCGGCAAATGTCAAAAGATACGGCATAGCAGGCAGGATCAGTGCCGATGCCACCATTGTTATGCCCATTCCCAACGGTTCAACCGCTCCTGACAGGGTTCCGAGCGAAAATGCCTTGAGCCTCGAGATTCCCTCACTTTTAAGGGGCATTGAAATTATCGCTCCCTCAGGAAAGTTCTGAATAGCTATACCCAGAGCCAGGGCTAAAGCCCCTCCCTCTGTAATTCCGCTTTGTCCCGACATAAGCCCCGCATAAACTATTCCCACTGCCATCCCTTCGGGAATATTGTGAAGAGTAACTGCCAAAACCAGCATTGTAGTTCTTCTAAACTTTGCCGATGGTCCCTCCATCTCGTTGCTGAGCCTGTGAAGGTGAGGAATCACATGATCCAGAAGCAGCAGAAAAAGAATACCTGCCCAAAACCCCGTTACAGCCGGCAAAAACGAAAATCTTCCCATATCAGCAGATTGTTCCATGGCAGGAATGATTAAGCTCCAAATGGAAGCTGCCGCCATTACACCTGCCGCAAATCCTGTCAAAGACCTCTGCACATTAACGCTGAGTTCCTTTCGCATAAAGAATACACAGGCAGAACCGAGAGTCGTTCCCATAAACGGAATAATAAATCCTTCTACCATTATATAAAACGCT
The DNA here is from genome assembly GCA_945830395.1 of uncultured Clostridia bacterium. GTDB lineage: Bacteria > Bacillota > Clostridia > Peptostreptococcales > Anaerovoracaceae > Aminicella. The sequence goes on along the minus strand of CALZYE010000044.1, from coordinate 2,239 downwards.
TTTGCACCTTTCTTCTATTTTCGGTGTCCTTCTCTGAAAGATTTCACAACCTCCGAAAAGGTACCGTTTTTATAATACCCCGTTTCGACCAAAGAAAAACCGCCGGAATCTCTGGTTTTCATGCAAAGCTGCTCTGATGCGAAAGCACTGATAAAAAAGCTTCTGTTTATATGAATGTATTCTATATTTTTCAGATATATGGAATTGATGTTTCTGCTTAAAATTCCATTTCGTACATATATGACATCTCTTTCCTGTATTAGCCCATGTCCAAACAGATTATTTAAAACAATCAGAAGCCAGCAGAAGGCTAAAATTCCATATGCTGCCGGAGGAAGCCACCAAAATTTCCCCCGTAGAAAGCCAATAAGTCCTACAAGTTCCAAGAAGTATGCTAAAAAAAGAAATATCCCGCCATACAGAGCGCCTTTCCATACAGCTACCGATTTGTCCTGGTATATGAATTTTTTGTTCGGCAGAGAATACTCCGGGATCATATCCTCTGCAAAGGACTTCACATCTTTCATATAAAGACTTAAATCCTTGGTTTCGTCCTTTTCGTTTCCCGTTCCGATCACTTCAAATGTGAGCTTGCTGCACCCAAATACCCTGCCCGCAAGGTTCTGCTCCACCTCAATTGCCATTATCTTTTCCACCGGAATGAAAAATTCTCTGATGTCCACCAGTCCGTAATCTATGCTGATATAGTCATCGTATCTTGCTACGGAAAATCCTTTATACCTATTTATATTTTTAAGAATGCTTACCATAACGGGAACGCATAAACAAAAAATTATTGTAACGACAGTTTTTCCGCCTATGATTTGGGTGTTGGCAACTGCACCTATGAATACAGCCAACCCAAATAAGGATTTCCCCGCCTCGTTTATGAAAATATGTCTCAGCTTTTCTTTAAATGTAAAGGTTTTTCTCACAGAGGGTTCGGTCTTTTTCCCTATAAATTCAGCAACATAGGATTTCCCCGTACTCTCCGTATCATATGATTTTTCCGCCCTTTCAAAAGCCTTTTCAGCTTCGTAAGTTTCCGTATAAACCGCATATCTGCTGAAATCGTCAAAACCGTTATCCTCTGTGCAGCTATTTTTTCTTCCCGTTACAAGAGTTCTGAATTTCTCCGCCTGCTTCCTGCAAAGAATTATGGAATAATCATCTTCCTTTGCCGTCATGGAAGAGTTTATATCCAACGAAAGATTTTCTACTCGAAAAATCCTGTTTATCAAAGATCTCTTTACGGTCACATTTGAAATGTTCATATAGCTTACCTGTTTTTCTGTACGGTTAAAAAGTCCTCGCTTCTTGAAAACAATGGCTCTTTCGCAGCATATGATCATCGTGTTTTTCCATATGAAATAGCCGTATAGAATCGTCGCCGAAAAAAGACATATAATCACTGCATATATCATCCATACATGAGCCCCTCCCACATGTTCCGATGATGCCATCTGTGCTATATCCTTCAGGTTCTTATCTCTTGATAAAAATTCTTTTATAAGATTAATGCAGAAAAAAAACACAGCCAGAACCCACACAAAAAATTTACTGAAAATCATGTAAGGGTGATTCTTAAAAACCACCTGTTTTTCTATATTTTTATTCATGCTTCCCCTTTTCTTCTTCTGCAAACCTATTGATGGCTTCCTTGAGATTTTCGGCAATTACGGCAGCCTTTTCGCTGTCTAATCCGTCTATTGTCATTGAACCTCCCGCCGTTATAATTTCAATATCCGTTATACCGAAAATCTTTGAAATGGGTCCCTGCTCTATATTAATCTGGAGCATCCTTCTGATAGGTACAATCTCGTGGCTTATACTTACGACACCTTCAATCTGCTCAATGCTTTCTTCTGAAATTCTGAATCTGTGACTGTTGAATCCCACGGTTATGGATAGTACATAGGATACCGCAAAGAATACAATCACAAGTATGAATACTCCCATATAGATGTTCAGCACAAGGCCGGGAACTTTAAATGAATTTAAAAGCATCCTGATTATGAACAATATTCCTGTGATTGCTCCATAAATAACAGGTTCTCCTATTATCCTTGCTTTCCTTGCGTTCTCTCCAAATTTTTCAAAACCTTCAGTTTCATATACATAAGCCTTTCTATTTTTCTCCATAATTTTTCAGCCCTCACCCTCCTCTAATAAAATAGCATAATTAGTATAACATCTGTCTCTTATACACATCTCCGAGCCCACGAGACCTCTCTACATC
>CALZYE010000043.1 GCA_945830395.1 uncultured Clostridia bacterium | reverse complement strand
TTTATCATAGAAGACCTTTGTATTGTTTAATTTACAGAGATTTTTTCACAGGCTCAGACTATCGTCCGAATACCATAGAGGAATTTACAATGGAGCTTCGTGAAAGCTATTTTATGTTCTGTACAATGGGTGCATATACAGAATGGGCTTTACAACAAATAAAAAAATTGAAGTAACCCATATATTATTTTATCATGAGGGGGTTACAAATTTTTTCTCATTTGACTTGGCGTAACCCCATAAGTTTCCTTGAAAGCTTTTTGAAAGTAGCCGTCTCCATAGTAACCTACAGATTTAGCTATCTCCACAATGGACAGTTCGTCATCATAAAGAAGTTCAAGTGCCTTAGTCATTCGTATTTTTTTTGTATACTCGTTTATTGTTGCATTGAAAGAAAATTTAAAACCCGACAACAGTTTCTGCTGATTGATGGCAAAGATTTTGGTAAGTTCAGCAATCGTAAAGTGATCTGAATAATTATTTTCTATGAATGATTTCACATCATTGAGGATAATCTTATCTTTAGCGGAAAGATGAACTGTGGATTTCGGTGTTTCTTTATAAATGTAGTCATACAGCAGTGAAAAGACTTCTAATGACTTGCCGTGAATGTAAAGACTTAAGGCGTTCCCTTCCAAAGCGCAATCTTTAACGCTGTTGCAAATGGCAGTTATTTTCGGTATGGAAATGGGTTTTGGATTAAGGACCATGGCTGCCCTCTCGAAGAAATCATCATCTAATTTTATAGGCAGAGAAGAGAAAAAGTTTTCCCTGAATGCAAAGCTGATGTTAAGAAGTCGTACATTCGGTTCAACTCTCTTATACCCGCAGTAAGTGTTATTGTTTACATAAGCATTAAGCCCATATTCAAATTCGGATATATTGTCTTTTTTTTGATAGTATGACGCAGCGCCTGCATAATACTGTCCGATTTCAATGATTCGTTCGCTGACATATTCTCTGATCACAAAGGGAGTATAAAGCGTACAATCGCTGATTGTTACCATGGAGGATGAAACATCTCCTAAAATAGAAAATCCCCCCTCACCTTTTTTTTCAGACAGGATATAATCGGTTTTCCCCTTTTTGGGGTGCTTTATGAAACCGAATTTTTCAAAATCCTTCCAGTAATCTTCAAGAGTTCTCATAAAAATACCTTCTTTTTTTAAAGTTTTTTCTGTTGTATATCGACATAATTATACCATATAAACGCCTATAATTCAACGAAAACTAAAAATATCCTGCGCTATTTGAAGAAATTTTGCATTGATAGCAGATATTGATTAGGTTAAAATATAGTTAGTCAAATCTAACTATATTTTAAAATGAAAGGGGTTGTTCTTTTGAATAAAAAAACGAAAGGTATATTGAAACATATTTTTCACTATTCAAATGATGGGAAAGGGTTTCTCATATTCAGTATCTGTTTATCCGTTGCAGGTATGATATGTAATGTTGTGCCATATGTATCCGTATATTTTATAACCAAAGTTTTTTTGATATCCGCAGATAGAAATGAAGGGACGATTATATTATGGATTGTGATAGCGGGGGTTGCCATTTTGCTTAATTTGATTTTTACTTTTTTCGGAAGCTTGGGCTGTCATAAGATGGCTTTCAAAACATTATATATTTACAGAATGAAGCTTATGGAGCATTTAGGAAGACTTTCGATAGGATTTTTTTCAAAAAACACAAGCGGCAGCATTCAAAAAATTATGGATGAAAATATTGAAAAGATGGAGGGAATCATCGCCCATATGATGCCGGACTTGATAGGTTCATTTGCCGTATTGCTGCTGCTCTTTGCGGGTATCGGTTATCTGAATATAATCATGGCAGTTACCGTTCTTGTATCTGTTGTTATTGCATTTATTTTTCAGTATATGATATTTGGAAGTGAGAGTGCAAAAGAACGATATGCAAGTTATATGAAAGCTTCAAGTAACATTACAAGCAGTTTCTCTGAGTATATCAAGGGAATGGCGGAAGTTAAGCTGTTCGGTAAAGCAGGCGGTATGCTGAAGAGCCTTGAAAAACACCTTGATGAAAGTCTTCGATGGGAAATTACAAATTACAGGAAGGCATCTTTTCCAATGAGCATGTATAAAAGTATGATTCTATCTCTTTTAACTTTTGCAGTTCCGGTAGGAGGCTTGTTGATATGGAGTGACCCTGCGGGGTCTACCGTATTAGCCGTCGTTATGACTCTCATTATCGCACCGGCTTTATACGAGCCTCTTTTGACTTGTGTCGACTATTCAACTCAAATAAACCTTGCAAAAGCGGGACTTTTTCAAATTGAAAATATTATAAATGAAAAAGCTTTTGCAATTAAGGAGAGTTTCGATGAAATAAACGGAAGTGATGTCTCTTTTGATAATGTTTCCTTTTCTTATGAGAGCGAAGCTGACCCTTTGAGAAAGCTTGCTGTTAACAAAGTTTCTCTCGTGTGCAGAGAGAAGGAAATGACCGCCTTGGTCGGGGAATCGGGAAGTGGAAAGTCTACAATAGGACAGTTGATTTTACGCTTTTGGGATGTAGAGGAAGGAAGCATAAAAATCGGCGGAAAGGATATAAGAGCTATTGGCACAAAAGAGTTAATGGAAAAAATTGCTTTTGTGTTTCAAGATACATATATTTTTTCTGACACGGTAAAAAACAATATTTCGATGAATAGAGATGTTTCGGAGGAAGAAATAATGAAGGCGGCAAAAAAAGCAAGATGCCATGAGTTTATAATGAATCTCCCGAATGGTTATGACACTATGATAGGCAGCGGCAGCATAAAACTGTCCGGTGGAGAAGCCCAGAGAATATCCATTGCCAGAACATTTTTAAAAGATTCTAAAATTGTGATTTTAGATGAGGCTTTAGCTTATGCCGATGCAGAGAATGAAAACCTTATACAGGAAGCTATTAAAAATTTAATTGAGGATAAGACTGTTATCGTTGTCGCCCACAGGCTTAGGAGCATAATGGAAGCAGGCAACATTATTGTTTTGAAAGAAGGCAAAGTGATAGAAGAAGGCACGCATGAAGAGCTTTTAGAAAAAGGCGGAGAGTATAAGAGTTTATGGGACTTACAGTTTGAAGCGGAAAGTTGGGAAATCGAGAGAAAGGCGGGTGAACTACAGTGAGAGAAATCATAAGAAAATTTACGATGGGTCATCCTAAACAGGTGATTGAACCGGCAGTATGGCATTTTTTGGAAGGCTTTACGATGACTTTTCCCACTGTTGCCGTTTATTTTGCCATCAATCTGTTTATAGAACATTTTGAAAATCCGGGAAGGATTTTTGATGAAGGATACTGGAATATCGCCTTGTGGATGTTAGGTTTATTCTTGTTACAGCTGCTTATCAGTACACTTACATTTCTGAGAATATTTCTTCAGGGGGCAATCAATTCTACGGATAATAAAAAAGAGTTTATTCAAAAAATCAAAAGATTACCTCTCGGTTTTTTCTCTAAAACACATTCAGGCGAGCTTATCAATACTTTTACAGGAGATTTTTTAGCCATTGAACAGAGCATGGTGGGAACTTTTACCGGGCTTTTCGGTGTTGTTTTCTCCTGTATAATCACTTCTTTATTCATGTTTTATTTTAACCCCAAGATGGCTTTTGCTTTTTATATTACAATACCTGTTTCCGGAATTACCATCGCCATATCAATGAAAGTGTTCGGGCGCTTGAGCACTGAGCTGAGATCTGCGAAAGATGATACTGCAGAGGGATTAAACGAATATCTTTCGGGAATGAAAATCCTCAGAAGTTACAATCAGGTAGGAGAAGGTTTTTTGAAACTTCAAACAGCATACAGACATTTAATGCAGGTCAGTATAAAAGGTGAAACGGCAGGAGGCGCTCTCCTTGGTTTAGCACTGACATTTGCAAGGGCAGGACTTCCATTGATGTGTTTTGTCGGTTCTTATCTGCTGCTTGGCGGTGAAATAGGTTTAACTTCATTTTTAAGTATTATCATTGTCGGCACCAAAATTATAAGTCCGCTTCTGACTTGGATCAGGTACACTGCGGTGCTCAGGACGCACTATGTAAGTGCAGGCAGAATTGACAATGTTATGAAAACGAAAGAGCTTTTCGGAAGTAAAAAAATAGACTGTACAGATGATATTCACTTTGAAAATGTCGGTTTTTCTTATGTAAAAGGTCAAAATACCATCAATGATATATCTTGTTCACTTAAGAAAAATTCTCTTACTGCGATTGTAGGTCCAAGCGGCAGCGGCAAATCAACAATGCTGAAACTGATTGCAAGGTTTTGGGATGTTGATGAGGGCAATATAAAAATAGGAAGAGTACCCTTAGCTGAAATCCATCCGGATAATTGGCAGGAACAGATTTCTATGGTTTTGCAGGATGTATATCTTTTTCATGAGACAATAAGAGAAAATATTATTTTCGGAAATGAACATGCAGGAGAAGAAGATATGGTTCGTGCCGCAAAATTAGCAGGGTGTCACGAATTTATAGAAAGGCTTTCTGAGGGCTATGAAACAATTGTAGGCGAAGGCGGCTCTACACTGTCAGGAGGGGAAAAACAGAGAATATCCATTGCAAGAGCCATCCTTAAAGATGCGCCTATTTTACTCTTAGATGAACCTACTTCGAGTTTGGATGCAAAGAACGAAGTATCGGTTCAAAAAGCAATATCAAATTTAGTAAAAGACAAGACGGTGGTCATGGTCGCTCATAGATTAAAAACTATAAAAAATGCAGATCATATCATTGTTTTAGACCGGGGAAAAATTGCAGAGGAAGGAAATCATGAACAGTTGTTAAAGAAAGAAGGACTTTATCATAAACTTTGGAATTTACAAAACAAATCGAAGGAGTGGAAAATCTCTTTGGGAGAAAAAAATTAACAGCAAAAAAGGCTCAAAGGATTCTGAACTCATATGTCCAGTTCGATGGACTTTGAAATGTAATATTTGTAGCCCCTTGCCTTGCAGAATTTGGATATTTGCTTTTTAAGGGCTTTACTTTTGGTATATTCCAAAAGGTATACGGAAAGTCCCGCCTTTTTTGCTCTGCTGCAATAAGACTTGTAATAGGACTTTGTTCCCGCGCTTTGCTTTGTGAGCTTCTTCTTTTTAAAGTCGATTTTTGAGAAAACGGTCTCCTGATTTATCCCGTCTATATACTTTAGATTGGGGTTTTTATTCAAAGCCTTTAAAACATAAGTATCCCCGCCGTTTATAACTATGTCCATATTATAAGCTTTTAAAGATTTCAGCACGGCGGTCAATCCGTTATAGATTTTTTCGTTTCGATGGTGATAATATACATCAGCGTTATCTATAAACAGACCGTCGATTTTCTTTTTCTTAAGTTCTCTTCCCTTGCCTGATATAAACTTTTGCCATTTTTTCTTTGAAACATCTATCCATTTTTCCTCGGGCCAATCTGCGTAATTACTCAGCGTGATCGATTTAAAATTTGAATAGTAAGGGCGGAATTTTTCGATGGAACCCACATTCAGATAAGAATAAACTTTCCGGTTTTTATTTTTATGAAGTTTGTTGATATTTTCTTTGGAAAGATACTGTGCGTCTACGACCAAGACATCATAGTTCTTTAGCCTCAGAACCTTATTTTTGTCCATGCCTATAAAAACCCCGTATTCCTTGGAACTTTTGGCAAAAGAGGCGGATGTAAAGAGCAGTATTGAAATTATTGTGAATATAAGAACCTTTTTCATGCGCTGATTATAACATAGCGAAATAATAATGAAAAGCTTTTTTCCTTTCTGCAAGTATACGATAGTGTAAAATAATTGCAGAGTTTAATGATAGACCATAGTCAGAGAAAGGCTTCATATTTAAAAGTAAGGCTAACAGAAGAAATGAGATTCCGCCGGAAGGTTGTTGAATATGGGCGGTGTCAAGTTTGTCATAATGTACATTAGTCAATGATGTGAGACCTAAATCGCAGAAAAGAAAAAGACCGTT
>CALZYE010000042.1 GCA_945830395.1 uncultured Clostridia bacterium | reverse complement strand
CTTTCTTTACGAAAAGTGAGTTTTCTCTGTAATACACTTCATCATCAATAATGGTGTAGGAGAAATTCTTGACATCGTCCGTTGCGGGTATTGTGCTGATTTCATCATCAAGTAGCTCTATTTCTTCATACTTTGCATCTTTAGAGATTTCTTCACTTGCTTTTGTAATTAGTTCCTTTAAGTCAGCATTTTCTTTCGGTAGACAAGCAAAGGTATTTCCAAATCTTCCTGATACTTCCTCCATACTTCCAAGCACCATCTCAGGATAATCTACAAAGTATTTATTGTAGATAAGACCATTTTCATCTTCCGCAAGATGTATCCAGTCCTCATCCCTTTCTCTGATACTATCTCTTTTCTTTAGGAAAATAATATCGCTTGTTACTTCCGTTCCGGCAACTCCCTTAAAGGTATCATTTGGAAGTCTGATTGCACCGAGGAATTCGGCTCTTGCTGCAAGATAGAGTCTGACACTTTCATCCTTTTTATCCATTGTGCCACTTGATGTGATAAAGGCGATAATACCGCCGTTTCTTACTTTATCAATGGACTTGGCAAAGAAATAATCGTGGATCAGGAAGTTATTTTTGTTATACTCTCTGTCATTTACCTTGTATTCTCCAAATGGAACATTACCGATAACCGCATCAAAGAAGTTATTGGAAAAGGAGGTTTCTTCCAGTCCCTTAATCTGTATATCACTTTCAGGGTATAAGAGTTTTCCTATGCGACCGCTTACAGAATCAAACTCTACGCCATAAAACTTTGACCTACGCATTTCATCAGGAAGATTCCCGATAAAGTTTCCAATGCCCATACTTGGTTCAAGGATATTTCCACTCTTAAATCCCATGCCTGACAGGGTAGAGTAAATACTGTCAATCACTGTTTTCGGTGTGTAAAAGGCTGTTAGGGTAGATTCTCTTGCAGCTTCATACTCAGATTGCGATAGATTTTCTTTTAAGAATACCCTTGCTTCTTTCCACTGTCCCTCCTTGCTCTCATCAAACACATCAGCAAGTCCGCCCCAGCCGACATACCTTGCCAACACTTCCTGAGCGATACTGTCAAGCTCTCGCTCTCCTTTTTCAATTCGATTAAGCATGGAAATTGCTTCAAGGTTATTATTTAGCCTTTCACTTGGAGATAACTTTTCAGGTAATGTTTCTTCCGTAATCTTGAAGTTATGAGCTTCTGCTTTCTTTACTCCACTTTCTTTAGCAATCGTTTCAGGCTTTTTATATGTCAGATTTTCAAATACTCTCTCAAGATCGCTTTCCAGACGATAAGGAATTACATCGGAGCCTGTTATCATACCGCCAAGATATTCGGTATTGTCCTTAACCGTTACCGTCTTTAGGTTATTCCCTATATCATCAAAGCGTGTGATGGTATAGTTTTTGTCCTTGTATTTAATTTCATCTCCAACGATAAATGCAGGTCTTTCAGGGCTTACTTGTCTTAATAAATCTTCATTATCTGTAAAAGCTACAATAGGGATTTGATGGTTTCCACTTCTTACCGGATCAAGCCATAAATCATTTCTTCCTGTGATTTGGTTTTTAGCAATCTCCCTAACCCTGTATTCTTCATGGTTAAAATAGACGGTATCACCTTCTTTAACTGCAAATTCATCTGAAAGCCTTTCCTTTTCTTCCTTAAGCTCTACTTCTTCCTTTTCCTTCAGATAATCAAATAGTGTTTCCTGAACAGGTGTTGCAGGTACTCTTTCTTCCACTTCTTCAGATATTTCAAGTTCTTCTTTATCTTCAAAGCTGAGTTCTCCGTTAAAGACTGATTGAAGCTCCTGTTCATCCATCTGCTTTGCAAGTTCTGTATCTTTAAGCTCTCTAAAGGTCTTTGGAAAATCTTCTAAAATTAGCCTCTGGGCATTTAACTCCTTTAATTCTTCAAGATTGAAATATCCCCATTCAGGCTCAAATCCTAACACAAGTCCAAAGGCATCACCGCTTTCCCTGTCATATTCCGTCATATACCAAGTCCAATTTGAACGGAAAGGTATGATGTATGCTGCATGAACCTGCTTGTCCGCTAAAGACACATCTTCCTGTGCATAAAGCTCAGGCACTCTTTCAAGCATTTCATCAGTCATTAAGTTTTCAGGATCATCTTTAGAATAATATTGTGGTTCTTTTGCTTCTTCTATCTCTGAATTACCTTCTATTTTCTTTTCCTCAAGATAAAGATTTTTAGAAAGCAGTTCATCAATATGCTTTGCCACGCTTGACCAAGTAAGAAAAACATCACTGCAATCTTTCTTCTGTAATTTAAGTCCCTTAGCATCGTGCCATTCATCACTTCCCATTGCACCTGAAACAGCATGAGAGCTTCCACCTATGCCATACTCATCTTTTAAGAAATTTGCTTTTTCTTGAAGCGTATGATTTTCCTTGAAAAATTTTGTAATTCGCTCTTTTCCCTTATCTATTCCGCTTCCTCTTGAAAGACTTTCAAGGACTTCATCTTCTGTAATAAACGGCTTTACTTTAGGAAGCTCTATCAGATTGGTACTATATTCCTTTCGTGGCAGCTCAAGTTCCTGTAATCTCTGATAAAGGCTATCTACCTTGTGATAGTGAAACCTCAGTACATCCCTATTTTCTTTGTATCCTGCTAAAAATCTTTCGTATTCTCTGATTGTTTCTTTCAGATATTCAGGATTTTTTAATGCTTCAGATAGTCTTTTCGTTTCTTCCGGAAAGCCCCCGCCTCTTTCAAAAAGTTCAAAATATCCTTGTTTTTTTCCTTCTTCACTTAAATCGTGAGATAGATACCATAGGGATTCTGAAATCCGATCTCTTTCATAGTCATGTGCTTCAGAAAGCTCTACATTTGTGGCAAATTCCCCGCTATTAAGAAGTTCATTTATCCTACTTGCAGCATCATTCCAGCTTAAAACCTGCGTATCATCTTCTCTTGCCGATGTTCCGTAAGCTAAATGAATGCCTTTATCCGAATACCAGGAAGATACTTCTCTTTCATCAATGTAAAACCCGTTTCCGCCTTTAAAGGTATTTTTGAGGTATTCTCCCAATTCTTCTACTGTTTTTTCTTTGGAAAACTCAGCAATAACAGGAAGTCTACCGCCATCGTGATTTCCTCCGTCAATAAGGACGGTATCTATATCCTTCTCAGTTAGCGGAATCGTAAGGATTATCTGTCCATAGGAATTTTCAGGCAAAGAAAAAGAAGCCTTATCAGCTTCTCTTATCTCTACATCAATATTTTCTTTTAACCTTCTACTATTTCCTTGATGGTCATCTCTTTCAAAGCTGAAATCATTGCTTTGTACTGTGGATTGCTCTCTCCCTCTATCTTCCAAGCTGCCATCAATTTCGGCTTCTCCGTTCTCATAAATTCTATCGCTTGTTTCTGAATATCCATCAGGTGTCCTATCAGTTTCTTCTCCTTGTATAGATCTACTAACATCTCGAAGTGGCTCTGCTCCTCGCTCTGTGATAGATAATCCAGCCTCATCACTGCGTAAGTCGGATTCGGGAATTCTTTCATGAAGTCCGTCTGTTCCTCCAAGCTGTTTAGCGTATTCTCCCTGATTTTCTCTATTATCTCGTCCGTACTCTCCATTTCGGAGAACTCTCCCGCTTTCATTTCTTTCCTGATCATCTCGTCGAAGTACATTTTCTTCTACCTCCTCTAATTCTTCCTTAATCCTATTATATCCTGCTTCTTTTCCTATTAAAACTTCTTTTTGAAGCTCCAGCTCTTTGCTTTTTTGAATGGTTTCATCAATAATCTTTCCACTAATATCCGATACGGTTTCACCTAAGCTCATAAGGGAAATGCTATCAAGCATTGCAAAGTTTTCCTTTAGAAGCTCATTATCCATAGGATAGTCTACCTTAAATCTTGAAGCTACTGCATAACTCACTGAGTCTCTCACAAATTTAGTAAAAGATATTCTATCTTCATCTGCTATTCTAAGCTCATTCATAAGGCTGTCTATCTTTTCATCACCATAAAGTCTGCTTAAAGAAAAGATATTTTCTAAGATGCTTTCACTTTCCTCATAACCCTCATTTTTTATCATTTCCTTTAAGACATCCCTATGAGCTTCCTCATCAAATCTCCAAAGATTTACTTCATTGACATCCCTGTTTCTTGAAACCGTCTGGCTTATATCAAAGATATAGTCCACTTTTTTGTATGTGCCATAGTCCTCTAAAATGGGGATACCTTTTTGTCCCCTCATAACAGTACGGTTAAAGCGTTCCCTCCAATAGTCGAACTTGGCACAGGCTGTCGCTTCAGAATTTCTATCATAGATACTGAGCTGACTTCTAAAGTCATATCTCTGATTGTTTCCGACGACCTTTAGGAGCTTTAGATATTCTGCTTCACTTTGCAAAATATCTTGTTTTACAAGCTCCAAAATGTTATGAAAATCATTTATTCGCATTTTTACCTCCTTCTTTTTTATAAACAAAAAAGGTGGTTAGATTTTACTCTAATCACCTTTTGGTTCTGTGTATTGCAACTTACCACTACTTCATAATTATCCACTGACCTAATTTTGTTGAACCTTCATATCGAATAAGTCCAGCTTTCCTCATTTTAGTTAAATGATAACGCACACCGTCAATGGTAAGATTTAGTTTCTCTGCCATTTCTTTCGCACTTATATGAGGATTTTCAGCAATTATTTTAATAATCTCTTCCTGTTTCATGGTAGTTTTAGTAGTAGTTTTCATGGTAGTTTTTTCATAATTACTACTATCAAAGTCTTTCAAAAATTCTTCATTCACACCCATAACTGCATTGGTATAGTTATCTTCTTCATTGTCCGGATAAAACTTAAGCTCAGGAGAACCATTTTCTAATAGTGCATCTTTTGCACGCCTTATTCCTGATCCGTAAGACTCTATCAGATTAAGAGAAAAGAACATATCTTTAAGTTCTTTATTAAGATACTGCCTTCTATCAAAACTTCTATCTCTATTAAGAGCTTCAATAGTTACAGGAGGAAGTGGTCTATTATGGTTTACAAAAGAAATTCTATCCTTGTAAATATATATTCCTACATATTCAGGTGTATCATATTCCTTATGCAAAATGGCATTAGTGGCAAGTTCCTCAAATGCCGTAAGAGGATAGTTATAGATAATCTTATGCTCAATTTTATCAGCCTCTCTTATGGTATACGAAGCCATAATATTATCTTCAAAATATTTGCTAACTTGTTTTGCCTGTATCCAAACCGGCCCATCAAATCTTTTTGATTCCATTTTATCCGTTCCGTCAATTTCTCTTATGATTTCAACATGGGCATTTGGAATAAATTTATTCGGTGTTTCCGCAAACATCAACACAGCAAAATTTTTAGCTCTATAACCACCATACTCACTTTCACTGACAAGTCCCATACTCTTTGCCATATCCAACTTAGACATTTCTCTAATATCTTTCTTTGCTCCTGTCTGAAGCAGATATTCTTTCATGTATTCATAACTTAAATCATCTATGGTAGCTGTATCGTTCAAATTGGAGCTAAAAGAAAAATTTGCAAATTTCTTCAAAAGCTCAAATTCTTCAGTTGGATTTGGCAGTCTTGAATCTCTACCAACTCTAATGTATCTTCCTGCCTTTAACCTAATATCTTTATCTTTTTCTGCTCTTTCACTTGTTTGAAACGGACCGTTACTACCACTCTCTACCGCAACGACAATATAATATTCATCATCAATTTTATCCGTAATAATATGGTAATTTATTTTAGGATGGATATTGGAAAGAAGAGATTTTAATTCATTTTCAATCCCTTCAACTTTAGACTCTTTTATCCCCTCTATCGGTCTTTTCGGAATTGCCTTTTCTCCTGTTTCTTTATTATCAACTTCTTCAATCCCGACAAATAATAAGCCTATCTCATTGTTCATGTAGTTATTGGCAAAGGCACAAGCAGTTTTTAGAATTTTATCTTTAAAATTTGCCGACTTTTTATATTCGATAAAACTGCTTTCTATGTTTTGATTTTCAAGAATGCTGTGAGCCATTCTCTTTATGTCTAAAAGCTGCATAATAC
>CALZYE010000041.1 GCA_945830395.1 uncultured Clostridia bacterium | reverse complement strand
CTACTGCACTCCATGTAAATAAAGAGTACTTAAAAGAACCTGATTATCCCTACACGGAACACGATTTGATGAGATTTTTGTTTAAGCTGGACGACAGCATTGAAGTCAATATAAGACCTGTTATCCTGAATGATGAAGATCCTGAATATACTACCACAGGTATCTATTTTGGTAGTGAAGCCATTCTGAGAATTAGAGGTATGCTGGAACAATGGCAAAAAATGAAAGAAAAATACGAGAATAACGAAATTACAAAAGAAGCATATGAGGATTGGAAGGCAAACTACCCCGACAGTCTAAAAAAAGATTATGTTCCTTTTGAAGAAAGTAATCTCAAACGCTTTCATAACTCTATGTCAGTCAAAGTTCCACCGGAAATAAAATAGACACAGAAAAAGCACATAACTGAAAGATTCTATGATCTTAAAGTCATGTGCTTTTGTATCTATATAAAATATGCCTTATTATGATAAAAGAATATTTTTTATTTGCTTCGTCAATAAATATCCATTTTAAATGTTTTTACTATTGTTTATACATTCAAATTTTGCCTCATTCTTCTATCCCCTTTCATTTAAGTTGCTTATGATATTTTCCTTAAATTTTTCGCAAAAGCTATCGCTTTTTAAAGTTTCCTGGACACCAATGTTGTTGCATTTACACTCTTGCAGCGTTTTATAGACAATATTTTTTGCATCTATAAAATACTGATCACTTCCATTCTTTAATTTCTCAATTATATTCTTGCATTCAATTTCCATTTCTTTACTTTCTAAAGCAGGAACACTCAGTTTTCCTGCTAATAAGCATCTGGCAGCCATAATTATATAATATCTCGTTTTATAGTCTTTGCTTGAAAATATTCCTTGCTGCTGCATATTCACAAATTTCAAAAATAGGTAAGCTCCAATATAATAAATCTCATGTTTATGATTCCTATCAAACAATTTTTTACTATCTATCTTTAACATATTTGCTGGATTATTTTTATAAACAAAGTTTGGTTTCTGATAATAAACACTTTCTACAGCTCTAATAAGACCATGTAATGTTACTATCTGATATTTTCCTTTCATATCTTTTATATCATGGTTCTCTCCAGCTCTACGCTCATAAAACATTTCTAAAGGCATCTCTTCAGAATATTTAGAAATCAACAATTGTAACTCTTTATGATATGTCCCCAGTGCTATAAATGCTTCTTCCGGAACTGGACTCTGCCTATTGGTTGCTTTAACAATGCCACTAATAATCTCAGGTTCAATAGTATAAATTATTTTAACAGGAACAAAAATATTTTTTGCATTTTCTTTGCAATTAAATATTTCATTACTTGTTTGACATCCATTTACTATCTGAAAATCAGATATTTCATATTCATTTGCTCCCAACGAAACTACCGATTTAGCAATCATTGTAACACCATTATTCAAAAGTATGAATCTATCTCTATACTCTTCTCTATTAATCGTCTCTCTTATTTCCATATTAACACGATTCTCAGTACCTTGATAATCTCTGACATTATCATAAAAAATTCGTCTTCTAAGATCTCCGTCTAAATCACAAATAATCTTTAAATAATCTTCACCTGATAAATATCCTAAATATGCCTCTTTTACTCCTGCTATCTTTTCTAGTGTTATACAATTTTTAAGATTAATACATGCTTTCACACTATTTGTTATTTCGCGATATGATTCTATTATATACTCTCTTCCCAGAGTCCTGACTTCAATATTTTTTATATCACTAATACCCGACTTAATATCTTTTTCTGCACTCTCACAAATTCCTTTTATTAATTCCGTTTTATCATCATTTGCAGTTGTAACATAACAAATAATACACCTAGGAGAGCCACTTGTACAATATCTATAAATCTCATGCTTAAACAGCTCATCATATATCTCTTTGGCGTTAAGGATGTTTTCATTTTTTTCAGTAATTTTATCGAAGTCCATTAGAAAGTACTTTGTAGCTTCAATTGTCTTTAATAAATCTCCTGACTCATAGTTCTCAGAAGTTTTTGATTGTATAAAGATAATATCCACATCCATTCGATTAGACTTAGCGTAATTCTGTATATCATCCTTACTTAAGACCAAATTTCCATTGACAATAAATGCAATTGCGTCTAAACCAAATTGTCCTTTGTCATCCACCACTAAAATATCTAAATCACCTTTATCCGAAAATGCATCTGGATGGTATTTGGAAACCAACAAATAATTTACTAAATATTCAAACTGTTTCGAGGTTTGTAAATCATTTAAATTGAATTCTTTGGAAAAGTCTTTTAAAATTCCTTCTAAAATCTTATTTAGCGCCATTATTACCTCCTATTTAAAATTAATTCATCAGCTTATATTATCAATATAAAAATATAAACATTATTTTGAAATTCAACAACTCCCTTTTGAACCTGTTTTTTCAGCTTTTTAGTATCAAAATAGTATCACTCAAGAGTTTTTTGTTTCCACATATCGCTAAAACCCACTGTTTTCAAAGCTTTCACAGTAACATATTTGTTTCTGTCACTCCCACTCAATCGTCCCTGTTGGCTTCGGTGTCACATCGTAAAGAACCCTATTGACGCCCTGAACCTCGTTGGTAATCCTGTTTGTTATGTAATGCAGAAGTTCATACGGAATCTCCTCCACCGAAGCCGTCATTGCATCTTTTGTATTCACGGCGCGAATTACTACAGGCCATTCAAAGCTCCTGACATTGTCTTTAACACCTGTGGATTTAAAATCCGGAACTACGGTAAAATACTGCCAAACCTTTCCCTCAAGACCGGCGCGGGCAAACTCCTCGCGTAGGATTGCATCCGACTCTCTTACTGCCTCAAGCCGCTCTCTGGTAATTGCTCCTGTGCAGCGCACCCCAAGCCCTGGTCCCGGAAACGGCTGGCGGTCTACCATATCATCGGGCAGTCCCAGTTCTCTGCCTATGATGCGAACCTCGTCCTTATAAAGGAGCTTGATAGGCTCAACCAGCTCAAAGTCCATATCCTCAGGAAGTCCTCCGACATTGTGGTGGGACTTAACCGGTCCGCTTTCAAGGATGTCAGGATAGATTGTTCCTTGAGCCAAAAACTTAATATCATCAAGCTTTCCGGCTTCCTCTGCAAAAACCTCGATAAACTCTCCTCCGATGATTTTTCTCTTTTCTTCAGGGTCTTCAACACCTGCAAGTTTTTCCAGAAAGCGATCAACGGCATCCACATATACAAGGTCCGCATCCATCTGATTTCTGAATACTTCAACCACCTGCTCCGGCTCTCCTTTTCTCAGAAGCCCGTGATTAACATGGACGCACACCAACTGCCTGCCTATCGCTTTTATTAAAAGAGCCGCCACCACTGAGGAATCGACTCCGCCGGACAGTGCAAGCAAAACCTTCTTGTCCCCCACCTGCTCTTTTATCAGAGCCAATTGTTCATAGATAAATACTTTTGCAAGTTCCGGAGTTGTAATTCTCTCCATAGTTTCCGGTCTAACATTTACAGACATAATTCCCTCCTGTTTTCATTCTGTTCTCTGCTGTATGATTTTTCACTATACAAATTGCTTCTTTGCAAGCTACATTATTCACTATATTTTCTAACTTCAAACTGTTGATATTCCCAGCCTGAAATCCACTCCTGCATCATTTTCTCTGAATATAGCACATTGTTTCCCAGCTCCTTCGGAAGCCCCGGATCCTTAATCCAGAAATCACCTTCCTCGAACTTCCATATGCAAAGCACATGTCCGCCATAAATCCATCTTGAATTTCCCCTTTTATCGTAAAAATCAGTATTGCGCGATGAAGCCCATATCACGGTATTATCCTTTGCTAAAGCTCTCTTGAAAGCGCTTAAGTTCCTTTCAAGCAGGCAGGACTCAATTCCGAAAAGCTTTCTATTCATTGGGTTGAACTGAAACTGAACATCTCCTCCACAGACACATTTGCCATCTCGGCTCGCAATCCTGCTCTGGTCTATGCCATAGTGTTTCCTCATGTTATATACATCTTCAGGGGTGAAATTTCTGCCGGTCACTATATCTATGCACATAGTCAAAGACACAAGTCCACATCCGTTAAAATCAACCAGACCCTCCCAATAGGGGAGTTCTTCCCAAGAAGCTCCGTAGCGCTGTGAAAAAAATATATTTTCGCTGCGCATTGGGTGGTCGTCACGGCTATTTGGGTTGTCTTTCCCTGCGTATTTGCCAACTCTATGTTCACTATTTGAATGTCCACTATTTGATGCTGACATACACCCTGTTATCCTTTGCAACTGTTATCTCAAGACTCTTATAGTCGCTGACGAACTCCTTAAGGAATTTATAGCGCTTGCCCCCTCTCTTCGTGTAATATCTGACATCGAAGTTCTTGAAGGTACGGCTCAGCTCATTTCCTATCTGTCCCAAGTCTGTAGGCTTGCTTCTGTCGTCGTTTTCCATTATTATCTCGTGTATCTTCTGCTCAACCGCCTTTTTGCTCGGTGTATTTGCTCCCGCTTTCTCTTTCCGGTCTGTATGTTCTTCATCCATTTGGAACATGCCCTGTGATGTGCAAATAGAACCCTGAGATCCCGCAACAATGCCGGCGGCGCCTTTTGAGCCTGATTTTTTCTGCTTCTCCTCCGCCGCAGCTTCCTCCTGAACCTGTTTAGCCAGCAAGTCAATATACACGAATTTATCGTAGGCATTTTCCAAAGCCTCCGTAGCCTTGTCCGATTCTCCCATACCTATAACCATAAGTCCCGACTCCATCAGGCGTCTTGCAAGAGAAGTGAAGTCGCTGTCTGAAGAAACTATGCAAAATCCGTCCACATTGCCGCGGTACAAAATATCCATGGCGTCTATTATAAGTGCTGAATCCGTTGAATTTTTACCCTTTGTATTATTTATCTGCATCATCGCCTTCAGTGAATTTTTGCGAATTTCGCCTTCCCATTTAGTTTTCACTATGCGATCCCAACTTCCGTAAATTCTTTTGTATGAGCAGATACCGTAATTATCCACTTCACCGATTATGTAATCTGCATACTGTGCCGAAATGTTTTCAGCGTCTATCAGCAATGCAATTCTCTTTTCGTCAGCCATTATTATAATTCTCCTCTCAAATATAAAAACTCACTTTTATAAATATAACCTGCCGGATTTGACTTTAATTTTATTTTCATCACCTGACCTTGAAAATCTTAATCTTGCTCCATTTTCCGCAGTAATCCACTTTTTTCACAGTTACAAACAGTCTCGCTCTTACTTCGTATTTCTTTCCCTTTTTCAGCTTTTTCAATGTGTATGAGACTGCACATTTTTTAGAAAAAAATGTCTTGTAACCCCACTTCTTTGAGCCTTTTTTCCTGTATTCAACCTTATAACCGTATTTCAGTTTTCCAAAGTCCGAGTCGCTGAGATCCATAAAATTTCTGCGAGCAAGTTTACCTACTTTCAATTTGAGGATAACTCCGCCTCGGTATTTTTTGTTGTTCTTGACGGTAAAATTCTTTATTCCCGAGAGTTTGTATCTTTTCAGATTTTCGTCGATTTCCGCATCTTTGAAATAATACCTTTTTGAAAGACGGATTTCCTTATCGTCAAAAATTCTTCTCATGTTTCTGTTGTCATATTCATATATGAACCGCGTTCCCAAACAATCAAAGGCATAAACTCCATTCTTCAAAGGTGCTCCTGCTAAAAACAGGATTTTCCTATTATTATCATACGGGTTGTCCATATTGGTTACATCCACCAGGTAATTTCGCCTCTTTATTGAAACGATATTCCACATATGCGGTCCATAGCCATTAGGTGTAATGAGATTGCCCACCGCCGTATTACACACGATGGAAGGATCTTTAAAGGAGCTCAAATCACACAGAAATTTGAACGCCTTTGAATAACCTTCACATACAACCTTTGTATTCGGATTGTTATCGAATATGTGTATAATCTGCCACGGATCTCCGTACCCGTTGTCTGTCACATAATTGGGAGCAGTGGCAGCATGATCATAATCTGTTCTTTCAATTATCTCATCTCTGTACTTTTCCAGCTTCTTTATATCATTCAATCCGCTGTTAACCCTGATTATATTATCCACCGCAGTTCTGGTACCTGCTGCATTCTTCGTTTTTGCCGTGTTTATTCCATTTGCTGAGGAGTAACTTCTCGCAACTTTAAATTCAAAAGTCAGTTCAGAATTTGATTTAAACCATACATAATAACACTTCTTACTGCTGTTCCAATAATAAGATAGTCTCGGAAAAGATATTCTTGTTCCCTTCGTTTTGTCAAACCAGTATAGTTCATAGGGGAAGTCGGCTAAAATCGCCCCCAGAAGCCTGTCACCGTTTATGTCGATTTTTTTCTTCATGACTTTGCCGAGTTCATTTCCGTTCTTCACCGGAAACTTCTTGCCGCCTAAGCCTAATTTATTCATGGATATATAAACCCTTGCATCTCCTCGACTTCCTTTTGCAATTTCAACTATTGAACGCTTCAACATGTCGTATACAATTCTTTCATTTTTTGTAAGCTTAGACCTTCTGTCCCTTCTGACCGCCGACTCCTTTGCCAGAAATCCCATAACTCTGGTATTTTCACCGGGCAGACTGTTTATAACGACTTTTTCCCTGGGAATCTGCTTCTTTTTTTCAACTGTTTCCGCATAAACTTTATTCGTTCCTGCATATATAAACAACAGCACTAAAACAATCGTTGCCGAAAGTACCGCAGCCTTCATGCAATTTCTTCTCATATCTTTATTTATTTCTTTATTCATTTTTTCACTCGCTAAAATTCCTTATAATCCGAAATATACTCATGTACCGAAAAGTTTCTCTCCGAAATACAAATTCACCTACATTATTATACCTTATTTTGAACAATAAAAATATATGTTATATGCAAATTTCGCCAACATTTTAATATGCAAAAAATTGTTGACAAACATCAGTAAATTTGGTAGTATAATTTCTGCAGTGACTTTATGAAGCTGTTATGGCGGTGTAGCTTAGTTGGCTAGAGCGTCCGGTTCATACCCGGAAGGTCGGTGGTTCGACTCCACTCGCCGCTACCATTTTTTTATGGGCGCTTAGCTCAGCTGGGAGAGCATCTGCCTTACAAGCAGGAGGTCATAGGTTCGAGCCCTATAGCGCCCACCATTTTTAACAATATTTTGGCCAAGTAGTTCAGTTGGTTAGAATGCCAGCCTGTCACGCTGGAGGTCACGGGTTCGAGCCCCGTCTTGGTCGCCAATTTTTTTAAATCATTTTACGATTTCGCTTTACTTTAGTAAAGGTTTCATGGTATGATTTATTTGTATGGTGGGTATAGTCAAGTGGTTAAGACATAGGATTGTGATTCCTACATGCGTGGGTTCGATCCCCACTACCCACCCCATTTATGCGATGTTGGGGTATCGCCAAGCGGTAAGGCAATGGATTCTGATTCCATCATGCGCAGGTTC
>CALZYE010000040.1 GCA_945830395.1 uncultured Clostridia bacterium | reverse complement strand
CAATAACTCAAAAAAGCACTTGACAAAACGCTTCATGGGGAACGAAAAAAGATATTGAGCCATACATGGATGAAAAGTTTCAAAATAATATCCTGCTGACACAAACAGAACGATTAACTATGAATGGCAGACCTGAAAATCCAAAGTATGCAAGAAATAAAAATGTTTTGGTAATTGGTGGTTCAGGAAGTGGAAAGACACGATTTTATGTAAAACCGAACTTAATGCAGATGCACTCGTCATATTGCGTAAGTGTGTATGATAGTAGAGGTATTTTGTTTATGTGAAATTTATCATTCCGTTATAGCAGATAATATTATTCCATATATAAGGTATCGTTCCATAAAACAGTATTATTCCGATAAATGATATATGTTATTCCTATTTCATTGATATTATTCCGATAAGATGGTATAATATGAAAGAATGGAGGGATGATTTATGTACATTACAGTGAAACAAGCAGCTGAAAAATGGGGTATATCCGATAGAAGAGTAAGAATTTTATGTTCGCAAGGGAAGATTCCCGGTGCATATCAAGAAGGAAGAGGTTGGAAAATACCTTATGATGCGACAAAGCCGACTGATGGAAGATATAAGATTAAGGAATCACTCATTCCCATCATAGAAGGTAAATTAGAGGTTCTTAAAAAAAGAAGACCTTTAACAGAAGGCGAGCTGGAAAGATTAAACGAGGAATTCCTAACAGAATATACCTATAATTCAAATGCAATTGAAGGGAATACTTTGACTTTGCGTGAGACAGACATGGTTCTTAGAGGGCTTACTATTGACCAAAAATCATTAAAGGAGCATTTGGAGGTTATTGGACATAAAGAAGCCTTCGATTATGTCAGGCAGCTTGTCAGTGAAAATGCCCAAATATCTGAAAAAGTAATAAAGGATATTTACTATCTGGTCTTGGCTGATAAGAAAGAAGATAGAGGAATATATAGAAGGATTCCGGTTCGAATTATGGGGGCAGCACATGAACCTGTGCAGCCATATTTGATTATTCCAAAAATGGAAGAGCTACTGAAACAATATAAAAACAGCAAGGAAGATATTATAACCAAGCTGGCTCGCTTTCATATCGAATTTGAAGACATTCATCCTTTTATTGATGGAAATGGAAGAACCGGAAGATTGCTGGTTAACTTGGAACTAATGAAAGCAGGTTATCCGCCGATAGATATTAAGTTTACTGATCGCTTAAAATATTATGAAGCCTTTGATGAATACCATGTAAAACATAACATATCGGCAATGGCAGATATGTTTGCAAGATATTTGAATCAAAAAATAGATCTATATCTGTCTATTTTGGATAAGTAAGAATACAAAAATAGTTAGATAAATTGGAAGTTGTGAGAATAAAAGACATGAAATATGAATGTAAGATAACAGTACTTGAAACGAAGTGTTTTCCTGAAATGCAGGAAAAACACATAACTTGTGAGGGAGATTTTTTTATACAGGATCAATATAAAAATTGACAGACTGAATGAATGAGCTTTCTAACAACGGTGTTAGTGAGTTTAGGATTTAATTTATTCAAATCTGAAGTACCGATAATGATGATAGTATAAGCCTCCGAGAATAGAAGAAAATCATTTATGGATTTTTTTGTTGCAAGTTTACTCATCATAAACCTTCCGTTTTCTTCTATTTTTTCATTGCGGTGATCAAGTAATCCGTATTTTTTCTGTAATATATTGTAGTCCTCTTGGGTTAGACATCTGTAAATATTATTATTAGAGATTGCAGCAAATAAAAATTCTTCCATGGATTCCATCGGGATTCCATCGGGATGATTATCGGATAGCGATAAAAACTGTTCTAATGTTTCATCCTTTCTTCTCTTTATAAGCCAAATGATAAACTCATCTTTACTTTTAAAAAAATTATAGAAGGTTCCTGTGCCGATTCCGACAGAAGATGCAATATCTGTAATCTTTAATTTTTTATATCCGAATTTTTTTAAAAGAATATATCCTTGTTTATAGAATTTTTCTATTAAAATATCTCTTTCTTCTTTTGTAAAGTTAGCCGGCATCTGTTTACCTCCAGTAAGAAAATTGTATTTATATTTTAGCAAGTATATAAGATGAAGTCAATGAATTAAATAACAATGATATTCGTTGACTTAGTTGGCGGTTAGTGTTATAATTACTTCAATGAATAAATTGTATAAAATATTCGCTGACTCTACAAAGTTTGTTTTCAGCATTGCCATTTACATTGGCAGGGGCTAAGGTTCAAAAGAAATACCTATGATAGAAATATCTATGATGATTATAATTGTAATAGCTGTTGTTGTATTTATAGAAACTTACATTTTCAAAAAAATCTGCAAAAAACATTTTTGAGTATTAAAGGAGGGTATGGTTATGATTGAACTTAAACATATAACAAAGAGATATAAAAAACTTCTTGCTCTCGTAGATTTTTCGTATAAATTTGAAAATGAGAATGTTTATGGAATATTGGGGATTAACGGTGCCGGTAAAAGCACACTGATCAATTGCATTACACAAAATGTATCATTTGACGGAGAGCTCAATTATGTAGATTTAAATATCTGGGATATTGGATATGTTCCGCAGGAGCTTGCCATATACCCTGAGCTTTCTGTAATGGATAATATGTTGTTTTTTGCTTCTGTATATAAAATAGAAAAAAGAGAAGCGAGAGTCAGGAGTATGGAATTAATCGAAACGGCAGGGCTAAAAGAAAAAATAAACATTAAAGCGAGTGATTTATCCGGTGGGATGAAAAGAAAATTAAATCTGATAACAGGACTTGTCCATAATCCTAAACTTTTGATTTGTGATGAGGTTTGTATCGGAATCGATCCGATTTCCAGAAAAGAAATATTGGCATATCTAAAGGAATTGAAAAATAACGGTTTAAGTATCATCTATACTTCTCACTATTTAGATGAGGTTGAGTACCTTTGTGATAAAATCGTCTTTTTAGATAAAGGGAAGCTTGCGCTTGAAGGAGAAACTGAGAAGCTTATCAAAAAAATGTCTGATACAGAAAATAAAAAGGCAGATCTATCAGATGTTTTCATAAATGTTTTACGTAAAGAAGGTGAATGAGATGCTAAAAAAAGAAATAAAAGGGATTATCAAAAATCCGGCATATTTCATCATCATGTGCTTACCGATGCTTATTGCTTTTATTATGAGTGAGGGTACGAAAAACTATTTATCACAGCATGTTCAAAGCATTGTAGCTGTAACTACCACAAAAGAAGTTATCATGCATAATGGGGCATTACTGAATTCCAAAGTACAGTTTGCGGTCAGTGAACTTAATTTCATGCTGATGATGTGTGCAATTTTGGCAGGACTTAGTATTTTCGAGGAAAGAAAACTTCATGTGTGGGAGAGGATTGTCGGTAAAGGTAATTTTATACTGCTGAAATTTTTTATACATTATGCTTTTTCTATTGTAATGATTACCTTTAATTTAATTGGATTTTCGATATTCTTTGACATCAATTTTCCAATAGGATCTGTATGTGTCTTTTTGAGCATTCCAATTATAAGTGTAGTTTTAGGGCTGTTTGTAGGGCTTTCGTCCGGTAATAGGGCGATGCTTTCAAATACAATTTTGACGATCGTTATGCTGATGGGATATTTTGGCGGTGCTTTGAGTTTGACCTCTGTTTTATCTAATACGAAGTTTATGAATGTATTCATGTACTTATCGCCTCTAACAATGGCAAACAGGTTGATATTCAAAAACTTAGTTCATGTAAATTGGGGAAATGACTTATGGATATGGAGCTTGGCGATTTTTGTATTTGTGACAATATTTGTTTCATTGATAGGAAGGAGAGTGAAAAATGGAGCAAGCATTTAAATTCACTTTCAAAATTCTAAGAAATACCAAAGGCTTTATTCCTTCCATGATAATTATGCCTGTCATAATGATTTTACTTGTCAGTATGACACTTGCTTATTCTGATGTTCCGGTTGTGGGATATATCGGAGAAAAGGCGCCGAGTGCAGCAAATGTTAAGATGTTGAAACTTGAAGCAGACGAAAAGGATTATTTTCTCGGGTTGTCCCAAGGAACTTTAGTGGTAAAGACGGACAAAGAAGGGAATCCCCTACAATACTACAGCACTGTTTCTAATAATCCGTTAATAGAGATGATTGAAAATAGCAATTCAACAGATGAAAGCTTTAATGAAAAACCGAAACTCAGTTATTCTGTAGGAATTATATTGTTTAAACTGTTAACGGCTGCCGGATTGCTTGCTACAGTTTTGATTAGTGAAAAAGGCAACGGAATTATTTTAAGAGTTAAAAATTCCAAAACAAAACTCAGTTCCTATATCTTAGGCAAAAGCTTAGCAATCATATTTGTATATGAAGTTGCGAATTTTTTAATCCTGTTGTTCTATAAATTTGCCGGATTTGATTTGGGAAAATCAAATATTTTTCAAATTGGTGTTTTGTTTACAATCACATTGTTTATTTCAACGGGACTGTATATTTTCTTATCGGCTATAATGAAGAATGAAGGATATATATGGACGATTTCAACGGGAATTATCTTCCCATTAGGATTATTTTCCGGGATTTTGTTCCCTGTTGAATATATGGCGGACTGGATGAAGCTTGTTGCTCGTATATCACCTCTCTATTACCTCCAAAATTCAGTTATTAATGGAAAAATTGATGCAGTACCGATTTTATTAATGTGTATGATTTCCACAATACTCGGAGTGTATGGGATAAGGTTACTAAGTAAACAGAGATAAGAATAACTGTTATAATGAACAATAGGTAGATTAAATATAGTATTTTTGTAAGGACAAAGAAAATGAATGAGAAAAATATACTTAAAGGTGTGGAAGATACCCTGTATATTCCACTTACAGCAAGGATATATGCGTCTAAGAAATTTCCTGAATTTTTCTATGACAAAAGGGCTCTGTCTTTAGAGGAGTGTATTCCCATAAATGATATAAAAGAAAATACAACAGAATATTTCCATATGGCAAGTGTTTGCAGACAATATACGATAGACAAAAAGATAAAAAAATTCATTGAAATACATAATTTATGCAATGTCGTATTTTTAGGAGCAGGACTTGAAACAGCCTTCAGCCGTGTAGGAAGTACGAAAGCAAACTTCTATGAAATTGATCTGCCAAATGTGATAGAGGTAAGAAAAAAAGTGCTTGGATGTGCAGAAAATGAAACCTTATTTTCGGGAGATATGTTTACCCTTGATTGGATAAAGGAAGTAGATGTTTCATTACCGACAATGATTGTTGTTTCGGGAGTATATCAGTACTTTAGAGAAGAAAAAATAATATCTATGATTCAGCAGATGAAAGATAGTATTCCAAAAGGAGAATTGGTTTTTGATGCGACAAATTCAACAGGCTTGAAACTTGCCAATAAATATGTAAAAAAAACGGGTAATACTGACGCACAGATGTACTTTAGCGTAGATAATCCAACTGAATTTGCAAACCGGACACATACAGAGCTTATCAGTGTTGATGGCTTCTTTAAAGATGCTCTTAAGACTTGCAAAAATCTAAAACTTACGACGAAGATATATATGTATTTTGCAGATAAGCTTAACAGAACATTGATAGTTCATTTAAAGTTTTGACATACAGCAGGTAATGAATCCTATTAAATGAAGGAATTATTCTCGGATTGGTATGGAGGCTTGCTCATATTTTTACTAAAGGAAGTATCCGGATCGGATTATTAGCTGTATTTAATCCATTTGCTATAGGCATCTTGACAAATATTGAATTATGATTTATTATTAAATATAAATTCAGTATTAATATAGAAAGAGGTGTGCTATGGCACAAGTACTAAAAGAAGAAGTCAGAAATAGAATACTCGAAGCAGCAGAAAAAGTATTTTATAAAAAGGATTATAGAGGTGCCAAATTAACAGAAATTGCAAAAGAAGCAGATATTCCTGTGGCACTAATTTATACCTATTTCAAAAATAAGGCAGTTTTGTTTGATGCAGTAGTAAGTTCTGTTTATATAAACTTCGAGTCAGCTTTTAATGAGGAAGAATCTTTGGAAAAAGGTTCTGCTTCTGAAAGGTTTGATGAAGTTGGAGAAAATTATATTCATGAACTTTTAAAAGATCGTAAGAAGTTAATTATTTTAATGGATAAAAGTTCAGGTACAAAGCATACAGAAGCAAAACAAAAACTCATATCGCAAATGCAGGTTCATATTGAAGTAAGTTTAAAAAGACAATCGAAACAGGAATATGATCCAATGCTTGCCCATATTTTAGCCAGTAACTTTACAGAGGGGCTTCTTGAAATAGCAAGGCACTATCAAAGTGAAAAGTGGGCAAAAGATATGCTAAAACTTATTGCAAGGTGTTATTACAAGGGAGTGGAATCCCTATAATCAGCACTAAAAAATAGACTTTGCATAATCAGCAAAGTCTTACTTTAAACCCTAATACTGAATTAAAATTCAATATTATTCAATTTTGAAAGGAGAGTTGTTCATGCCGGAAAAAGAATTAAGGAAAAAAGTGATTGGGAAAAATAGTTTATCCAATTCACTTCTTGCTTTAAAAATAGTATTTGATTTGATACCACAAATCTTACTTGTATATTTGATTAGTTCTTTAATCACAAACAATATTAACGAAGGTAATTTAAAGTATATATTCTTGGGAATCTTTATATCGTTTGTATTAAAAGGAGTGTTTTATTATTTTGCAACAAAGGTTGCCCATGAGAAAGCATACGAAAAATTAACAGAACTTAGGTTAGATATTATCGGTCATCTGAAAAAACTAAGTTTGGGATTCTTTAAAGAACATAATACAGGAGAGCTTACCAACATTGTTCAACATGATGTAGAGCAAGTGGAAGTATACCTTGCCCATGGTCTTCCTGAAATAATGGCAGTTACACTTCTGCCTACCATTATTTTTGTAGCTATGATTTTTGTGGATTGGCGTCTTGCTCTTGGGATGATTGCCGGAGTTCCACTCATGTATTTGGTAAAAGTTCTTTCACAGAAAACAATGGATAAAAACTTTGCGATTTACTTTAACCATGAAAACAAGATGAGAGAAGAGCTAATGGAATATGTAAAAAATATTTCTGTGATTAAGGCTTTTGCTAAAGAAGAGGAAATTAGTGAAAGAACATTAAAAACGGCAAGAGAATATATTTACTGGGTTAAAAAGAGCATGGGAGCAATTACAATTCCAATGGGACTTATTGACATATTTATGGAAATTGGAGTAGTTATTGTCATGATTTTGGGAAGTATATTTCTTTACTATGGAAATATTACAACACCTAATTTTATACTTGCCATTATTTTATCGTCTGCTTTTACTGCATCTATAAGTAAGACAGCTACATTGCAACATTTTTCTATTGTGTTTAGGGAGGCATTAAAGGCGATTGGAAAAGTTTTAACAGTTCCACTTCCAAACAAAAAGACAGAACAAGGTTTAGAATTTGGAAACA
>CALZYE010000039.1 GCA_945830395.1 uncultured Clostridia bacterium | reverse complement strand
CAAATGGAGCAAGCCTTGCACCACAAGAAATTAGAATAGATTTTGCTGTCTTTCCTGTAACAACTTGTCAAGGACTTTCTAATCATTTTTATGGGTTTTTTTATCTTTTTCTTGCTCCATTTCCCTAAGCATTATCCTTTTCAATTTATCTTGCATGGTTTCAGTCACATTTTCATTAAAATGGACTACAACCTCGTAAGTTGCCTTTCCTATCTTCTTTATGGTCTTTGTTCCAGTATTTTGTTCATTTCTATTTTCGTGCATATTATTTTCCTCCTATTAGTTGCAATTAAAAAAGACGATAGAGTTTTATTTCTACCGCCTTTCACAAGTTTTATAGCTATTCACTGAATAACGCTTTACCATTTACATATTAAATTTTCAAATCCTTATTGTTCAGCATTCCGCCAAACATCGTATGATACATATCCTTGGAAGATTCCTCTATCTTTGTAATACTTGATATTTTATTTCCTGCATCTTTTGATGATGCTCCGCAAAGATAAAAGGCTTCATTTTCTGTTCCATAGTCAATAGCAATATACCTATCGTGATATTTTTCCCCTGCGACTTTCATCTTAAGATTGATATTAGGGTAATCTTTTCTAAAATCGTTAAGGATATTTTTTGTAAGCATATCCTTGTTCTTCACATTGTCGCTAAAGACTATAATTTCAACATTGTCTTTTGCAGCCCTTAATAATTCTAAGGTTTTCAAGCCTATATAGTTATCTATTACATAAATGCTTTTCTTTGCAGACTTATATATTTTTGTATAAGCAACATCTGCTTCAATCTTATCTCCATTCATTAAAAGGAAATGCTTGTAAGTGTCTGGATCTATAAAATTATCCATCACCTTTTTCAAATCTTCTTTTGTAGCCATTTGCGACTTTATTTCAGCTATATCCTTTGTATTTTGATTTGTCTGTACTGCTATTTGAACTAATTCTTTTGAACCGATAAAATCTTGGTTTTCAATGATAAAATCTTTCATTTGCTTAAATGTTCTAACTAAAGCTCTGCTTTGCTTAACAGCAAGTTCACCTCTTAATACAGTCATCAGCATATAAATACCTTGTTCTGTAAAGGCATAAGGATTGTATTTAATATTACTTCCTCTACCAGTCCCTCTGTTCAAGGTGAAATTTTTGCACCTTGAAAGTTCTACCATTTCTTCGTCCGTTAATTGGAACATGAAGTCTTCACCTTCAAATTTTTCTGCGTTGTTTTTCACCTGTCTATTAAAGTTTTTTGTTTCATAACCATATATTTCAGCTAAATCTGCATCAAGCATTACTTTTTGCCCACGAATAAGATATATTTTTTCTTGTATAGTTTTATCATCTACAATAACTATCTCTTTATTTTCTTCTGCCATGAAATGCACCTCCAACATTATCTAAATTCTTTTCCAATTCGCCACGCACTGCGTAGCTTTTTGAATAAGTCTTATATTCTTTTATATTTTTCTACTCCGCCTTCAGCTTTTCCGATGTGTTCCACATTTTTTACAAGTCCCTTATTTACATTTTCATAAAACCATCTGCCAATCAATGCCGGCGGTGTTGCGATTAACTCTCTCAAAACAAATTCTTTGCCCTTCGGTAAAGAGCTAATTTTGTTTAATAAGGTAGTATATAGGTCAGCATAGCTTGTATTTTCTTGTAAACTGCTACACTTACAATATTCAGTAACGCTTGGGAAACCTCCCTCTATTGCTTTTTTAGTTAAAATTTCAAGTTCTTCATCGGTTACAGTAAATTGAATTCGCATTTATATATCCTCTCCTTATAACTGAGTTTATTACCATATCACTATCATTTTATCATAAATACGATATTTTTTTCATACTGCAATTTTAAGCCCTATTTTACACTTAGCTATAGTCTGATACCTATTTTATCATTAACGCTCTAAAAACACCTTTCCACCGTCTTATACGAGGTCTACAAGTGTTCCCCCTTGTCATAATCTTCAAAGGTATATACTTTTGATTTATGGCTTTCTTTTAATTTACCTTTATCTTGCTCATACCAATGAACTAAGGTCGCATAATGATCTTTATAGTTTCTTCCCGTGCTTTGCATATAGGTTGACAGCTTCTCTATCATTTCTTCCCTATGACCTTGCATTTTATCCTTTAACTTCCCATATTCTTCATCGGTTAAGGAAACATTTTTATATTCTCCATAAAGGGAGGGGGATATTTTTTCTATCTCCCCCTCTTTCTCTAACTCTATATCTATCTCTTTATCTATCTCTATATCTCCGTTGCAGTTTTGTTGCAAAAGGTTGCAAGGTGTTGCACTGGTGTTGCATTGCAACGCTTTTTGTCCTCTCGATTTTCTTGAACGCCTTGTAGAAGCTGTTTCTGAACCTATAAGACTTGGGATTTCTGTTAAAAAATACTCGTCATTTTCTGTGATTATCTCCATCAATCCTTGTGCTACAAGATAATTTACTGTAACCATTACATCATCTTCCGTTTCATCAATCGTTAATGCAAGCTCCTTGATAAAGTCTGTTTCTACTCCGTCATAATACAGCTTCCCACTATCTTTTAAGCTAAGTAAAAGCAATTTGAGGTAAATGATTGTATAGGTATCTCCTCCTGATATTTTTCTTAGCCTTTTGATTCTCTTATCTGTAAAAAAATCTTCTTTCAATTTTAACCAATAGTATCTTCTGTTGTCTGCCATTTTTATCTTTCCTCCCCTTTATTTTTATAATTTTCTTTAGCCTTTTCCTTGGCTTTTTGTTTGTACTGCCTCTTTATTTCCTCTTGCTCTTGGAATTTTTTCAGTTGTGCAATTACGCTTGGTTTATCTCCTCTCTTAATTGCCTTGTCTATCTCTATGGATAAATCTATTCCATACTCATCATTGACAATCTTTACTGCATATTTGATATGGTCTATCTGCTTAAATTCATCTTGTACTTTAGCTTTATCTTCGCTTAAGTCTTGTATCTCTTTTTCAAGGCTTGATATTTCTTTTTGCCAATCACTTAATTTTATGGCTGATGTCCCGGTAAATTTTTCTATAATCTTTCTTGCTCTTTGGTACTTATCTATTTCCTTTTTATGAGAATTGTAAAAGCTGTCTTTGAATATGGTTTTGCTTTTGTATTCCTGATAGACTTCTTTATTTTCTTTGATAGAGTCTATGCAACTTACACATTGATTTAGGTCTTTTATTCTTTGTGTTTTATCTTGAATATCACCACTTATTTTTTTACTTTGCTTTGCCAGTTCAAAGACTTTTTCTTGTAGGTCTGCTATGGTTTGAAGATGATTATCTTTCAAATAGTAGATTGCTTTTACAAATCTCTTTAGGTCTGCATTTCCCTTTTTTATCTGTCCATAGTAGGATAGATTTTTTGTTTTTTCTCCCTGTATTTCGTTGTAGATAGAAATATACTCATAGAGGTTAAAGAGTTCTGCTTTGTTCTCCAGTTCATCTTTTTTGGTCTGTTTATACTCATCGTATTTTGCTTGCAGATTTCCAAGTAAAGAGTCTATCCAAAAAGTGATTTCTTTTATCTTGTTCTTAATGGCTTTTACTAAGGAGTTATGCTTTTTAATTTCTCTATTGATATTTCCCTTATCCGTTTCAATGCCTTTTCTTTCTAAGGCACTTGCACTTGCTCCCATATGAATGGTTGGAATTTCTTCTATCCCTTGTCTTTTGTAGGAACGATGATCCACTCTCTTTTCCTGATGATTTTTTTCTAAATACTGATTACAAAGACTTGCAAAATTCTCTCTCCATTTCTCTGCGTTTCCTTTATTGTTCCAGTCTGTCAGCTCTACTTTTCTTGTTTTGTAGTTACCGCTTTTTAATTTTATCTTTTCTCCGTTTTCATCAAGAACATATTCTTTTTTGCTTTTTGCCTGCCACTCTCCTTTTTCATTGATTGGTCTAAGAGTAGTCATAATATGGGCATGGATATTATTATTTTCTTCATCACTTTCATCATGGATTGCAAGGTCTGCTATCATTCCTTTTGATACAAAATGTTCTTGTATGAAGTCGGTAATGAGTTTCTTGTTTTCTTCAAAGGATAATTCTTTTGGTAGAGCAATGATAAAATTTCTTGCAAGCTGTGCATTGCTTGCTTTCTCATTTAGTTCAACGCTGTTCCATAATGTAGTTCTATCTTTTAATGCTATGGGAACATTCTCCGGCAAGAAGATTTCTGAATGTAAAAGTCCCTTTTTATTATGGTAATCGTGAACTTCTCCGTCCCATTCATTTTTGATTTTCTCACAAGAGATATATGCTGCACTTGCAACTGCCGATTTACTTTTTCCTCTGCTTATCATAGAAATATTAAAGTGAAATGTTTCTGCCACTTTTAAGCTCCTTTCATTTTTTGTTTGTTTTCAGGTAAAGGAAAAAGCAGACAGGTTATTTTTTGTATCTTTTCCTATCTACTTTATCCGTATGTTTTTATTAAGTTTTGGATTTTTAAAGACTTGCTAAAATCCCTTAGTTTTTCTAAGGGCGCAATTATACACCCTAAAGGGTGCTTTGCGTTCTGCGAAGCTTTTTGCCCTTGCAGGGAGCTTCTGAAAAAACTAAGGTCTTTTATTTTATCTACTCTATGTCTGTTTCATCTTCCATATCTTTCCCATTTATCATTTCTTCATAGGCTTGTCTGTATTCTTCTGTGTGAGTAGAGATATTTAACAGTTTTTCTATCTCCTCATTGGTAAATATTAGAGGATTTTTAATGACCCTTTCTACTATCAATCCCCTTTGTATGAGCCTGTGATTTCTTCTTTTTCGTTCCTTTTCATTTGCCAGTTTTTCTAATTTTTTGCCTTGATTTTGTAATTGTTTCAGCTTTACATCGCACTTTTCTCTTTCTTCCTGAAGTTCAGAAATTTGTTCCTGTACTTCCTGTAATGTTTTTTCTTTCTTCATTTTTAATTCCTCCGTTTTGGTATCTGCTTGTTTCCATAAAGAAAGGTTAAGCACCTTTTTTGACACTTAACCTTTCCAAGTTTTTAGATTTTATCTTCTAAAATCTTTCTCAGTTTTTCTAAAATCCTATCCCTCCTCCCACTGATTGCTTGATGTGTAACTTTCTCTCTTCTGCTGATTGACCTTAGACTTTCTTCTTTGTAGAAGATGGCTTCCATTAGTTCTCGTTCTTCTTTTGTAAGAGTATTTAATGCTTTATGAAGTTCTTCAATTCGCATTTTTACTTCTACAATTTTTTCTAAGTCTATCTTTTCATCTATGATGTTATCTACAAAGTGTCCATCATGATCCAGTGCCGAAAATGGTATTACATTATGCTTCCAATCTTTTCTTTGGAGATACTTTTCATGCTCTGTTATCTTCCAATAGGCTTTGTAGACTTCTTCACTTACAGGTACGGCTTTGCCTTTTACATAAAGGTAATATTCTTTCTTTGCCACTTAGTCATCCTCCTTTTTAAGTTCTCTGTTTTGGTTTTGAGAATAAAAAAGGAGGACTTCTACACTTTGGCGTAAAAAGTCCTCTCGGCTTAAAAACTAATGTTTTATATAATTTTCTATTTGGTCGTTTCTGGTAAAGTATTATTGCTATGTGTAAGCAATTCCAAGAATAAAAAAGGATAATTATATCGTTCTGTGAAAACCGAAACTATAAGTTTTGACATAATTATCCCTCCATTATTTTCCCTCCTAAGTAAATTTATTATTAAATCACTCCTGCTTTTTCAAAATGCTTTTTGAGTATCTTTGTTGCAACGAATGCTCCTATGCAAGCAAGAACAAATGTTATCAAGGCAAAGCCTACTGCCCATGAAACTTTGAAATAAGATAATGCTTCATTTATTTGTGCTTCACTCATTTTCCATTTTGATGCTCTTTCCACAAAAGAAGCTGTTCCGAATAAAATCACAGGAATTACTGTCCCTAAAAAATCCGCTAATGCAAATATCCCATATCCAATAATCATTCGTCCCTTGCTCTCATAATTTCCTATAATCAAATCACATATAATTCCACCGATTACAGCAAAGACTGCATGAGGCAAATGTCCTCCTGACAATGCAATTAAACCAAGAAGCGTTCCTGATATTGTAAATACGCCCTTCTTTTTAACTTTCAAAGCCATAAGGATATAAACGGTAGCAGCTACCATAAAGCTAACTCCTGAAGCAATAAATCCTCCAATCACTGTTGTTGCCATAGCAAATGCAACCGCCATGTATATGACAATTCCAATTGCATTAAAGATTCCGATTGTAATAAAATCACGACCATTTAATTTGTTTTTCATAAAAGTCCTCCTAATAAATTTTCTGTATTACTATCACAAGAGCAATCATCAAAGCTCCTAATAGTCCAATCAACAAATCCGTTGTTCTAAACCTCAATTTTGTTAATGTAACCCTGTTCTCATCACTATCAAGTCCTCTAATGAGTGCTGAAGCTGACAGTTCATCTGAAATCTTAATCATTCTCATTAAAAGCGGAACAAGCGTATATTCAATATATTTAATTGGATGTAGCAAGGGAAAAAATCTACTTGTTACGATTCCTCGAATCTTCATATTCTCTTTTAATGCCTTGAGTTCTATTTTTATAGTTGGTACAAACCTAAGCAAAACACTAAAAGGTATACCAATGCTTCTTGGTACTTTCATTCTATTTAATGCTTCAAGCATTTCACTTACACTTGTAGTCTTTGTTATATATCCACCAAACATAGCAATTAAGGTCATCCTTGATGCAAAGTAAATAAACATATATATTGCAAATACGATACTTGCTTCACAAAACTTTCCAAGCCATAACTCTATGCAGTATAAAATCACAAAAAACAAAATAAAGCGTAATGCTCTTTTCCACATACTGCTGTATACATACAGAAAAAAGGCAAAGAGAATCAGTCCGAAAAGTAGAATTGTATCGCTTATAAAAAAGCTCGTAAATCCAACAATTGGAAGTAGAGTAAGTTTTATTCTCGGATCGACTGTTTTTCTATCCATCAAGTTATCTACCTCCTCTCATCTTGTCCAATATGAGAATTTTATTACTTTCACTCATATTCAAAACACTTTCTATTTTTCCATCTCCCATTACCCAGAGCTTACTCACTGTGTTCGCTAAAAACTCAAAATCATGACTTATCACCAAAACTGTTGTTCCATTTTTTAATTGTTCTTCAATTAATTTTGCCACTGAAAGCATTGAGTCTTTATCACAACCTGATGTTGGTTCATCATAGATAAAAACTTTTGCCTGTTTCATCATTCCACAAGCTATTGTGAGTCTTTGTTTTTCTCCTCTTGATAAAGCAAACGGATGCTTATCAATGTATTTATCTAAGCCAAGTACATTCAAAATAGACTTTGCCTTTTGAGTATTTTCTTTTTTATCTTTACTTGAAATACCAAGCAGCATTTCATCAAGTACACTTTCCGAAAACAACTGATAGTCTGAATCTTGAAAGACAAAATATGACATATCCATTAAATCTTTATGATTAAGCGAATTATCTTTCCCCGTCCATATCTTCCCCTCTTTTATCTTCTCAAGTCCTGAAATCACTCTTGCAAAGGTAGTTTTTCCGGTACCATTTAAGCCGATAAGACCAATGGCTATTCCGCACTCCATATTGAAATCAAGATGATTTAAGATGTATTGATTTTGCTTATTTCCAACCTTAGTTGCACTTGGGTAACAAAATTTCAAGCCTTTCCCACTGATACTTTCATCATTTAATTGATATAAATCTTTCTTCTCACTTATCCTGTATTCTTTTAATTCAAGAGTTCTTAGTCCATTATCATCCCAAAACTTCCCTTCAAGATGGATAACTTCTTCCCGACTCAAGTCCTGTGCAATCTCTCCATCTTTAACCAAAAGAAAACGGTCAAATAAAGATTTTACATAGTACAAACGATGTTCAATTAGAACAACAGTTGTTCCCTTTTTCTTTAATTTTTCCAAAATTAAAAATAGGTCAAATGTTGCTTTCATATCCAAATTTGCTGAAGGCTCATCTAAAATTAAAACTTTCGGATTCATTGCATAGATGCTTGCAATAGCTATCTTTTGTTTCTGCCCGCTTGATAATTCAAAAACAGATTTTCCTTTCAGTTCCTCAATATCCAGCTCTGCATATACTTCTTCTACTCTCTGTTTGATTTCATATCTTGATTTGCAGATAGTTTGAAGCCCAAAAGCTATTTCTTCATCTGTCGTTGTCGTGAAAAATTGACTTCTTGGATCTTGAAATACAGTACCTACAATACGCCCTATTTCATGAAGCGATAATTTGCTTATATCTTTTCCGGACGCAAAGGCTTCCCCTTTCATTTTGCCTTTGTAATAATGTGGAATAAGACCATTCATCACACTTCCAAGAGTACTTTTACCACTTCCACTTTTCCCTGAAATTAAAACAAATTCACCTTTT
>CALZYE010000038.1 GCA_945830395.1 uncultured Clostridia bacterium | reverse complement strand
ACTTGGAATGGTTGTTCCCTCGTTATAGTTGTTTAAGTCTATAAGAGACATAACATAATATAGGTATTTCGGAATTACAATATCCGTATTGATGATAGTATAAAAAAGTGTATCAACTGTCCAAAATGGGTGTTCCACATATTTAACTTTTCCTATTGTACCTTTTCTTCCAATCAAAACAGATGGTTTATCATAAAGCGCTGCTGTTGCATATCCCATTAATCCTCCCGTACCATAAATAGGAATATTTCCATCCTCTAAAAGAACTTTTTTCTGATTTTTCCCATATTTAATTATCGCCAACTCTGAAAGAGTATATCTTTTACACTTCATACCCAATCGCCCCCAGTTTCTTTCTGATTTCCTCTTCCAATTTATGAGATTTTTCAAACATCCCCGAAAGCTCTGAGGTCAGTCTTGTCATCTTTTCCTCAAAAGGCTCGCCGTCATCTTCTTGCTCTTCAATGCCTACATATCGACCGGGAGTTAATATATAATCTTGTTTTGCTATATCTTCTATTGACGCTATGGCAGAAAATCCCTTTTTCTCCTCTAATTCTCCATTTTGAAAATCTTCAAAGGTTTTTGCTAATAAGTCAATATCTCCAAGACTTCCGTCTTCTTGTATACCTTCCGTAAAATCTCTATGTTTTCGATCAACCATATATCCCATTTTTCTGGCATCAATAAATAGAGTCTTTCCTTTCTGTTTTTTATTTTTTGTAATAAACCATAATGTCACTGGAATAGTAACGCTATAAAACAGTTGTGTCGGCAAAGCTACAATTCCTTCAACGAGATCATCTTCTATAATCTTTTTCCTTATTTCTCCTTCTCCGGAAGATTGGGATGATAATGCTCCATTAGCAAGTACCAAGCCTATTTTCCCATTCGGTGCTAAGTGATGAATCATATGTTGTATCCACGCATAGTTTGCATTTCCCGATGGCGGAGTTCCATATTTCCATCTAACATCATCTTTTAATTTATCTGCACCCCAATTAGAAAGATTAAACGGTGGATTTGCCATAATGAAATCTGATTTT
This sequence comes from uncultured Clostridia bacterium, assembly GCA_945830395.1. Lineage (GTDB taxonomy): Bacteria > Bacillota > Clostridia > Peptostreptococcales > Anaerovoracaceae > Aminicella. The sequence continues at coordinate 7,682 of CALZYE010000038.1, read as the reverse complement.
AATGTTTTATGAATATCATTAAAAAATGTGTCGGCATGATAAGAACCGAAATTGGCATCAATTCCTCTTATTGCCATATTCATCTTCGCCATCTTCCATGTGTCTGCATTAGATTCCTGTCCATAAACAGAAATATTCCCTCGATTGTCGCTATGAACCTGTACAAATTTTTCACTCTGTACAAACATACCACCACTACCGCAACAAGGGTCATACACTCGGCAATTATTGAACGGTTTTAGTATTGCAACGATAGTCTTTACAATACTTGAAGGCGTATAAAATTCGCCACCCTTTGTTCCTTCATAAGCAGCAAACTGAGCAATACAGTATTCATATGTCCTACCCAGTAAATCTTTACTTGCCTCTGTGCCATCCATTTTTACTTCGTTAGTAAATAAGTCAACAACTTCACCCAATACTCTTTTATCCAAATCAGGGCTGGCATAGTTCTTAGGCAAAACATTTTTTAAACTCGCATTTTCTTTTTCAATTGCCCTCATGGCGTCATCAATTACTGTGCCAATTTCAGGTGTGTGTGCAGCGGAAGAAATCTTGCTCCAACGAGCTTCTTCCGGTACAAAGAAAATATTTTCTTCTGCGTATGCATCCCTATCGTTTTCAAAACCGTCGCCCTCTTTTAAAAGCTCCTCATAGCGTTTTTCAAAGGCACTAGATATATAGCGAAGAAAAATAAGTCCAACAATTACTTTTCTATATTCAGCAGCAGGAATATGTCCCCAAAGAACACAAGCTGCGTCCCAAATTTGTCTTTCAAAGCCTATATTTGCATTGTTTTTTCCAGCCATTATTTATTCACCATCCTCTTCAAATTCCATAATATCGTCTAATGTACAATCCAAAGCTTTGCAAATCTTCCCTAAAACTTCAACCGTTACATTATCGTTCTTATTAAGCTTGTTGATAGTATATGTACTAACTCCGGCAATTTGAGCTAACTCTTTCTTTTTCATATCTCTATCCAATAAAATATGCCATAGCTTTTTATAATTAGCTTTCATTAAATTTCCCCACTTTCTATGACTCCCTAAACCTAATTTAGAACATTATACCATATTTAGGCACTTAAATATAGCGTTCTCTCTGTTTTAATTTTAGAATTTATAAATTTTTATATTTTCCCAACATAAATATACGAACTCATAAAATACAAGAAGTCGGCGTCGTCATAAGACTACACCGACCATAAGCTTATCTCTCAGCTTCTTTGCTTGCTTCTTTCTTTTCTTTTAGCTTTTCCTTATCTTCAGTCTGATGCCTCTTAATTGCACCAATAACTGATTCCTTTTTATCCTCCATTTTAGTCCTCCCAAGATATTTATTCATATTAACTTTCAGATGCTCCAATTCATCATGCTCTGCTACTAATGAATTATGATTCTTCGCAATCTCCTCTTGTTTAGCTTGTAAATTTTTGGAATGCTCGTTTAATTTCTTGAAAAGATTTTTACTTGATTTTGTCTTTAACTCTCCCAATACCATATGTCTTAAGTGTGGAAATTGCTTAAGGAAAGTATCTATTTCTTCATAAGATTTCTGATAGACTTCTACATCTTTTCGATTCATCATCATATAAATTTTGTCATTCGGATTTTTACGATACCCCTCGTAATGTTCTCTCTTGCTAATACACATTTGAATATGTTTAACGACTTCCTTTATCCTCTTTTGCTCCCATAACAGCTTATCAAATTCCTGTCTTAGTTCATTCTTTTCATTGGATATTCGACTAATGCCACGCTCCAATTCTTCCATTGACTTAAATCCTTTATTCCTGATTTCAACAAGCGTAGAAGCCGCTGTTTGAAGATTGTGCTTTGTAGCCCAATGCTCATATCCTTTGCTTGACTTTGCTTTATCGTTGTTCTTAATGTCTATGATATTGCCAAGTTCTATGTCTTTATTCAGGATTCTATCTTTGATTCTTTCCTCAGTGTAATTAACTCCTATCGTCTTTGCTCTTGTAAATCTCTGCTGATTTTTAGTCCTGAAAGCTATGTATTTTCCTTTTTTAATTTCATAACCATAGCTTTCCATGTTAGACAAAAAGTCTTGCCAGTTGATTGACTGTTTTATAGCCCTATCAATATCAAATTGAAGCCTTGATTTATAGCTGATGCCTTTTTTATCTTCATTCCAGTCGTACCAATTCACAAATTTTCTTCGCTTAATTTCGTTGATTTCTTTTTGTGTTTCTTGGTCGATGACAGATAAATTATGCTCCTTGCAAAGCTTGTCGCTCTGATTTCGAATATTCATATAGGAGCCGTAATAAGAGTGGTACACCTTACCCTTATCAACATCTATGGAATTAAAGATTATGTGATTATGAATATGATCTTTATCGATATGTGTCGCTAAAACATACTCATAGTTCCCACCTAAAATCTTTTCACATAACTCCATTCCAACTTGATGGGCTTCTTCAAAACTCACTTCTTCCGGAACAAAAGATTGGATCAAATGATGGGCTAAGGTCTTAGTTCTTGAGCCAAATTGTTTCTTGGTAAGTTCAAACTCTTTGTGAGCATTTTCTCTACTGCAAAGGTGTGTTGTAACATAGATTTCATCATCTGTTTTATCTCCGTTACAGATATAGTCTATCGCCTTTTTCAGTGTTGTTTTAATCGGATGTATCTTTGTAACCGCCATCAGCCTACCACCTGATTGATGATATAATCCGATACTTTTTCTCTAAATTCTGATAGGAAAAGTAATTCTCCTTGTATCACTTTCTTTATGCTTTCAATATCTTCTTTGTAAATAACTCCTGTGCTATTTACCATTTTTGCTATCTGATTAAGGTTCGCTGAATTACGGCTGATAAGAGAAGAAAACTCTCGCAACTCTTTCCTAAATTCACCGGATATATCTATGCTGATGATTCTATTTTTGAAAATACTGTCTCTGTAAAACTCTCTTTTACTCTTGAAATTGGTCAACTCAAATCTTCGATTTAATTCTTTCATATCTTCTTCGTTCACCATAAAGTGGACGGTGCAATTATTTTTACGATTAGCGGTCTTTGACATTTTTCATCTCTCCTTTCTTCTTCGGGGTCTTAGGGTTCTCCCTAAACTCTTTAAGCTGAATTGCCAGCTTACAAGCCTACTTTTTAGACTGTGGTCAAAAAGTATATGCTTGCTATCTCACTGAAAATAATATTTTTACTAATAATCTCTTATAACTATCACAGAAAAACAGTGACATTTTGTCTCAAGCGGTGCTTCTCAATATTTCCTCTGTTTTTTATTAAAGTTTGAAAGTTGTCGCTACCACTACCTCACTACCTTTCATATCAAGTAGCAGAGTAGCGGTAGCGAACTTTTTCAAAACTCTTAAAATGGTATGTCCGAAGAATCAACCTCAATAAAATCAGCATTTTCATTTCTCTTATAAAACTTCTTGCTAACCCGAACCACTCCGTCAATTCTCACTTTCTTACTTTTAACAGATGGCTCTAATGTCCACTCGCTCGCCATTTCATTTGCCATAAGTTCCGAAAATACTTTTTCATTGGTTTCAGGATATTTGCTTGTAAACTCAGCAGAACACAACAAATTCGGTGTATCAGACTTTGTAGATTTCCATTCCATGAAGTCCAAGAAGTTTTGGATGTGTCTGCTATCACTCTTATGCGTTTGAATTACAAAATCTAAATCAGGTCGTAACTCTTTCGGTAAATAGAAATCGTGAAGTTTGTTTTCGTAAAGATATACTGCTTCTGCGATAGCTCCTTCAAAATCCCGTTTCATGATTTCCTCATGTTCGTTTCTTGTGATAGTTTCCAATATCGGATATTTTTCAGGATCATACATTAACGGGAGTTGTATGTTCTCAGTATTAACCTTTACGGGCAAATATCTTCTTTCTCCGGAAAAATCACTTAAAAATGTTGCATCATTTGTAGTCGCAATCAGTATGCAAGTTCGTTTAACATCCGTTGAAAACCTTTCATATGGAAGTCTTACTGTACTTGTCCTTGCAGATATAAAAAGCTTAGCTTCATCGGCACTTTTCGCATTTCTAAGAGCTACAAATTCTTCCAATTCCACTACAACTTTTCCAACAAGATTACTGACTGCATCCTTACCTTTTATATTATTTAAGGAACAGTACCACTCAGGAAGTAATGCAAGTTTTTCTATGAAGGAAGTCTTACCCACACCTTGAATTCCCGTGAGAACCATCAGCTCATCAAACTTACAACCGGGATTAAAAACTCTCTTTACCATACCAACTAAAACATGCTTCATAATCCAAGCATTTAATGCTGTATCTTCTGCTCCAAGATATTTTGAAAGCAATTTTGAAATGTGTCCCTTGCCATCATAAGTCAAGGATTTCATATACATTGCAGGCAAATTTATCGTTCTTTTATGTGCAACAAAAGTGATTGCATCTTCCATACGACTTTTGGAATATTTGATGCCAAACTCTCTCTCGATTTCAACACCAAGGATATTCGTCATATGGTCATTCCATTTTCGAATTTCCAAATCAGAACTTTTTTCACCTCTCAGCCATCCATAAAACTGAATCGTCATGCTGCAAGTATCGAAAAATATATGACCGATTAAAATCTCTCTCCTTTTGCAAAAACCGGGATTTACTAACACCGTAATGAGATTGGTGGTTGTGCTTTTGACTTGTCCTTTTTCTGTGAGTTCAAGCTCACGATTCAAGTAATCGGAAAGCTCCACATCATCAAATGTAAGCCAGTTATTCAAGCGAATATCCTCCTTTTTTTCTGTGATAGTTATAATCCCAATATCTTTGATTGCCTCCCTGCAATGCTTTTCTAATACTCTCATCCAAATATCTAAGATAGCCTGCTTCCGTCCTTCTTTTGCTTTTATCTCCCATTCGATTCAGTGCAGATCTGAGGAAGATTTCTTTCATCATTTCTGCGTTTCCGTGCGTAAAGCTGTTTAGGAAAAGAAGGAGTACAAAATCATCTTTGCTTGGATCTCCGCTTGTATTCGAGCCTTCAAACAAAGCCTTCGCCCTCGCATTATGTCTGCACATTATCTCTATAACTTTGTTGCAATCAGGAACACGATCATCCATCACTTGATAGTTTCTAATCGCTTCTTTGATGCTATCTTTCAGAGCAAATAATTTATAGTATTTATCCAGTTCCTTTTGCTTTGGCTTGATCGTTCTGACAGGAACATTCCCAAACTTTCGGATATTTCCTGTCATCGCAATGCACCTATTCTCCAGATACATCTCCACTTTTTCGATTTGATTATTGAAGTTTTTTGTAATCACACCTTTAGCAAAGATATGAACACCTCTCCCGGATTGCGAGACTTCACGATAGGTGTCATTAAAGTCATTTAGAAAATCTCCAAAGCTATCATCAACTCGATCTAAGTCGATACAAACAAATGGATCATCTTTGCTTAGTGCAAAAGACAATCCATCCGAGCCACTACTTTCTAAATTTTTAACTGCCGTTTCAAAATCCGTCCAATGCTTTCTATCGTTCCAACCATCTGATTTCAATGTTATTGGGCTGATGGGTGTTTTGGAAATTTTTTCTTTTCCCCATTTGTCCACTTTTACAATTCTCTTAAACCACAGCCATTGCTTGTATTGCCTTAATTCAAGTGGAATATTTTGTAGATAGTTCTCCTTGTTTATCATGGTAACCTCCTAAAATTTTTATTGAGAACGGAAGTACAACCTGATAAAATAATCTTGTCAGGGATGAAATACCAAGTTGTACTTTCATCTTGCCTTTGGTCTTTTGGCTAAAGGCTTTTATTTTTCTAGTGCCGCTTCAATAATTTGATTAATCATCTCAAGTACATATTTGTCCTTTTCAGCCATATCATCATAACTGTTTATCCTCCGAAGCTCCGCTAAAATGTTTTGCAGCTCCGTTTTACATTGGTCGATCACATTCCTTGTTGCAACAACCTTTATCGGTGCATTCAATATTGCATCCGTCATGTAGTCTTGTCTGTTTAACCCTGATAGTGCAATTTTACTGAATATGATTTCTCGATTCTTTTCGGTAGTTCTGAAAACTATTGTTGCCCGTCGCTTTCGGTTTTTATCAGACTTTACATGCTTGTCTTTGTCTTTTTGTTTTCTTTCTTCCTCAAGCTTCTCCCATTCCTCCTTCGTCATCAGTGTCTTGCCTTTTTTTGACCTATGATTAACCGCTTCATCATAGCTTGGAAATTTCGGTGCTTTCACTGTATTCCCCCTCCTTATCCAACCTATTCGCCATATCCATCTGTTTGTTGGGAAACATATGGCTGTAATCCATCAACACCTTTATGCTCTCATGTCCTGTTCTGGTTGCAATATCAACAGGAGTAAATCCCATTTCTATCAGTAGCGATATATGGCTGTGTCTCAGTGCGTGAAGCTTGATTTTCTTAACTCCGGACTTTTTAATCCCTCTCTGCATTTCTTTGTTAAAGTAAGTTTTGCATTTCGGGAAAATTTGTCCTTCATCAGAAAAGTACTCTATCTTTAAGAAATAGTCTTGAAGTTCTTTGATGAGAAAATCAGGAAGTATGATTGTTCGCTTACTTTTTGGTGTTTTGGGATCGGTAATGACTTCCTCTCCGTTAATTCTCTGTGCGGATTTGCTGATTCTCATTGTCTTTTTCTCAAAGTTAAAATCCCCTTTCGTCAAAGCTCTAAGTTCACCCAAACGAATTCCCGCCCAATAAAGTAGTTCAAAAGCATAAAATGAGATATCCTTGTCCTTAACAGCTTCTATAAACTGCAAGTATTCCTCTTTTGTCCAAAATGCCACTTCCTCATCACTCTTCTGCTTTCCGATTCGTCCTGTTATCTTGCACGGATTCTGTTTTAGTCCGTAGTACTTGACCGCATGATTGAACATACAGCTAAGTTGTGCATGGATCGATTTCAGGTAAGTGGGCTTGTACACTTCTCCTTCCGCATTTTCAATATTCAAAAGTACATTATGCCATTTCTTAACGACTACAGGCTTTATCTCGCTGACTTTCATTCCTGTGAAAAACGGGAGTATTTTCGTCCTTATCATATGCTCCTTTGTCATCCAAGTATTAAGCCTTACAGTTCCAATCACATCGGATTTATACAGTTCAAAATAATCTTCAAATAACATATTGAGAGAACCCGACATTTTAACCGTGAAATTCCTCTCATAAGCTATTGCATCCTTCTTTGTTTCAAACCCTCTCTTCAGCTTTTTTCTGCTTTCTCCGTCCCAATCTTTGTAATAGAATGAAACGAACCATTTTCCGCTTTTTTCGTCCTTATATGCCGGCACTATTCTTCCTCCTTTGCTTTGTAGATTTGTTCCATAAAATATTTCTTATTGATTTTTCCTCTAAGGATAAGAAATCCGTGTTCAGCAAGCTGCTTATTCATCTCTCGGATGATCTTATAAGCTTGTTGCTGCGAAATATTTAGTAAATCGGCAACCTCTTTTGAAGTAAGAAATAATTTTTCCATCGTACTTCCCCCCTCTCTTTTTTAGAAACATATTTGTTTCTGTTTCTATTTTAGATTATAAGTAGCTTTTTTGTTTCTGTCAAGTCCTTTTTTTATTTTTTCTATTGAATTTTTTCTTGTTTTCGATTATAATAATAGAAACAAATTTGCTCCTAAGGAGGTGATAAAATTGAGTTTGGGTAAATTGATAA
>CALZYE010000037.1 GCA_945830395.1 uncultured Clostridia bacterium | reverse complement strand
ACAGCGAACTTTAATCGCTCCACTTTTTACCAATATTTTTCAGATATATATGATTTAAGAAATTATATAGAAGATGAATTATTGGGAAAACTTGATATTTTATTCAAATCAAATTTAAGTAAAATTCATTTGGAAAATTACTTAGAAATATTTTTAGGGTTTTATAGTGAAAATTCCGAAGCATTTTTAATCTTGCTCGGGCAAAACGGCGATCCTTATTTTTATCAAAAAATCAAAAATACATTAAAACCAACTATATATAATGTATTATCAGTTGATGATAACAATATAGAAAGTGATTACATCATTGAATTTACAATGTCTGCTATGATAAGTACCATTAGTTATTGGTTTGAAAAGAATAAAAATCTCAATATGAATGAATTATCAAAATTGCTATATGCAATTATCTCAACAAGTATACTGCCTTTACTAAAGAACAAAATGTAAATTCTTATTTATTACTATCAAAATATAATATAGTATTTGAATTGTTTTTATTTTATGTTATACTAAGTTTCAAAAATTGAATACAGGCTTAATGCTTGCTATCTTAATCATTCTTGTGTAGCAAGCACAGTAAGTTTACGGACACTTACGGAAAAATTGATGAAGCAGCCCTTTGGGATCTGCTTCTTTTTTTATCAATTTTTAGCTTGTTAGGGAGACCCTAAGATCCCGAAATACACCTAAAGGAGGAAATACCTATGGCAAATAGAATACGAAACGAAAGACTTGAAATTAAACTAACTGAAGAAGAAAAGGCTCTTTTTGATGAGAAAAAAAGACTTGCGAAATGTAGAAATATGAGCCTTTTTATCCGTAAATGCGTTTTATATCAAATAGATTTAGAACCGTTTAGAGATTTACAGGGCTTGCTTTCTAGCGCAACAAACAACATCAATCAGATTGCAAAGCGAGTAAATTCGACAGGTGTAATCTATAAGGATGATATAAATGCTATGAAAGAGCAGGTTGAACATTTCTCAAAAGAGCTATGGCAAATTCATTCCCTGCTGCTTAACAGGACTTCAGGAGGTGATTAGTTTTTATGGCTATTACAAAAATACTGACAATACACAATTTTTAAGGACACGAAATGATGCAGTAACAAAGGGAAATATTCTTGCAAGGCATCTTATTCAATCCTTTTTACCGGAAGAAACTACGTCTGAAATAGCACACCAGATCGGCATGGAGCTGTGTAAAAAGATATTAAAAAATGAGTATGAATTTGTCTTATCTACTCACATAGACAAAGGACATATTCACAATCACATCATCTTCAATAATGTAAATATGGTAACGGGTAGATGCTACCAATCCAACAAGAAAAGCTATCATCAAATCAGGTATATCTTTATATATTCCAACTAAATTATAACCATCATTTTTCTTTATATAGCTCTCACAAAAAGCAATCTGTTTTTCAACATAATCACTTTGCTTGTCTTTCTTATCTCTTGAAATTCTTGCATAAATAGCTGTTTGAAAGCTATTTAGAGGTTTTAACATTAGCTTATTCTCTTATGCAGATATTCGCCTGTTTGCAGTTCTTGCCATATTAAAGACAGAGCCGATGACTGTGATTGCTCACAAGTTCATCGGCTCTGCGCCTATGCGTCCGGCTCTTTAATGACGATTATATGTAATTCCTTTGCATTTATCAAAGTTGCCGTAGCGTTTGCTGTCAGCTCTACGAATATATTGTTTCTCGTTCAGAGAGTGAATAATTCACTTAACACACATGTTCTATTTTATTAAATCTAATACAGCGGGTTCTTCCAAAGTGCTAAATTAGCACTTTGGAACTGTATAATGTCACTCTGGAAATTTACAATTCTTCCGTTTTAAAGGTAGTATAACCCTCGTAATAGTAACTGTGGTCGATGCCCTTCATATAGACCTCACAGCTGTTTATTTCGTCTGTAAGCGCATCTTTTAGCAACACTTTAATTTCCACATCTCTAATCGGACTGCGTTCCATAGCGAGCAAGTAGTCCTCTTTATCCACCTTGCTCCAATCGACAACCTTGCTGATTTCGTTTTTCAGAATATGGTCGAGCCAAATGCGAGTACTTCTGCCGTTGCCCTCACGAAACGGGTGGGCAATATTCATTTCAACATACTTTTCCACAATTTCGTCAAAATCAGACTGCGGCATTTTATCAATATTGTCGATAGCTGCTTGCAAATACATCAAAGGTGCAAAGCGAAAATTTCCCTTTGCAATATTTACCACGCGAATTTCTCCGGCAAAGTCATAAATATCATCGAAAAGATACTTATGAATAACCTGCAATGTGGCAAATTTACCTGCCGGGAGAGCATCAAGTACGCCTGTTTCGAAAAGAGCAACAGCCTTTTTCTTGCTGATGCGTTCTTCCTCACGAGCAAGTTCGGCGGAACTTGTAAGTCCCAATTTATTTTCAAGTGCCATATTGCACCTCCGGAATTAAAATGCTTTTGAAATAATAAATATTGTGGCAACAATAAGCGCAATTACTGCCAAAACAACCATGAAGCCTATTGCTTTCCTTGACGGTTTTTTAGGATTTATTACTTTCTGAGAATACGCATACGTTTCAGGCTCTGCCTTTGTTATTTGCGTTATTTTTTTCATCGGTTTTAGCGCAGTTGCCTTTGCGTATAAAGTAAGCGGATCAATTTGATTCATTATGCGTGAATAAAAATCGTCAAGCCATTCAGTATCACAGGGTTCACACATGTTTTGTTCGGTACAATTAGGTTCGTGCACTATTTGATTACGGATCCAGCGGTAATGTTTTAAATGCTTTAAGTCGTCGTCCCAACCTCTGATAAGGAAAGAGCCACGAGGAGTATTTATCATTTCATCAATATAGGCGGATATGCGCCTGTCGTCATTCATTATTTCGCCGCATAATTTTTCAAGATGCTTATACGATTTGATAAATCCCATACTGTACCTCCCAAATTACTTTTCTGCCACAGCGCCGGATTTCATCCAAGCATAAACTTCGCTGACCTTAAAGTTCCAAAGACGACCGATTTTTGCGACAGGCATATTCCTTTTTTCTATCCAAGCGAGCACGGTATCACAGCTGACTCCGTGGTATTCGCAAATTTCTTTCATTGAGTATCAGCTTCGATGTTGAATCCATTCAAATATTCCCACTTTCGGGCAGTCACAATCATACGACCCTAGTATAGCGTATTCTATCCATAAAATCAAGGATTATTGCGGATTTATAAAGTAAATGAAAGACAAGAAAATATTATAAAAGCGGAATCTCTTTTGTTACAGTTCCGCTTGGTAAAATCGGTTATTTATTGCCAAAAATGTTTATTGTTTCTTCTTACTATTCGGAAAGCCGGCTTCAATCCATGATTCAAATTCCGCAAGAGCGATTTTACCGTCGGAGTATTCATTACGCTGCCAATTCCACTACTCTCAAACTGCTACCTTTGTATGTATCTAAGAAGACATCGTTTGACTACCATATGAAATTACACTACTCTCAAACCGAATTACTATACAAGGAAAACAGAATCGCGTTTGACTACCATATGAAATTACACTACTCTCAAACGTAGTCCGCTTGTAACTGCCTACTGAGCCGGTTTGACTACCATATGAAATTACACTACTCTCAAACTCACCTTATCTTCAACCGCACTTAGTCGAGGTTTGACTACCATATGAAATTACACTACTCTCAAACCCAAGTTTAACTCTATCTTCGATTACCTTGGTTTGACTACCATATGAAATTACACCCTTGTGTCAAGTATTGGATACATCTTTTTTCAATTTTTATCCAGCAAACTTCCAAACTATCTCAACTGTTTCTTTGTCATAAACAAATATCTTTTCTATAACTTCATCGATCCATTCTAAGACAAGTTCTCCATTTGATACTGCTTCTTTTAACTTATCTACATTAAGTTTATGTCCTGAAGTAGTATTTTCCTTCACTTTGCTTTCTATTATGAAGATTTCTTGCTCAATATCTTGAATCCTTTCGCTTAAAACTTGTTTTTGAAATAGATATGCTTCTTTATCTATTATACCATTTTTATGCTTTTCATATAGCTGCATCTTTTCAACTTGGAGTTTGCCTTTATCAACTTCCAGCTTATTCTTTCTTTCAAGTAAACTTTCACAAATACTGTTTTGAACTTTGTTCTCAATATTCCTTGTCTGCTCTTTTTCAAGAAAATCCTCTGTATAAAGTTTGATTTCTTTTGCCACTATATCTTCAAGCATGGATGCAGTTATCTTCCCTTTCATACAACCACAATCTTTTGTCTTATATCTATAAGGACAACTGTATCCATCACTTTTACCGTAATGAACAGTGTAGCTCATTTTATGATGGCATTTACCACAATAGATTTTATCCTGAAGTATATGAAAATTTTTTCTATCCCTGCTTATACGCTTTTCATTGCTACTTAACATATCTTGGACTGTATTAAAATCTTCTTTGGTTATTATAGCTTCGTGCATATCTTCTCGTATTATCCAGTCCTTACTGTCAACCCATTTTCGATTATCAGAACCAACCTCTTGCACCCTTGTCTTTCCACCTACAACTGCTCCGGTTAAAACTCTTTGCGTTAATACATACCTTATAATCTGACCAGTCCAAATTCCACTCCCTCTCTTTAACCCGATGTGCTTGGCAGGAGTTAAAATACCTCTATTGTTGAAGTCTTTTGAAATGGAAAGCATACTTTCTCCAGATAAATATCTTCCAAATATCTCCTCAATCGTATGTCTTACCCTTTCATCAACAAGTAGTTTATGATGGTCTTTCTCATCTTTTACATATCCATAAGGTGCCTTTGAACCAAAATAGTAACCTTTATCCTGTCTTACTTTTACGGAAGAACGCATTTTTTGCGAGATGTCTTTTGAATAATAATCATAGACAAGGTTTTTAAACGGTACTTCCAATCCATTTATTCCATTTTCATTATTGTTACTATCATAGTTATCATTTACAGAAATAAATCGAACTTGCATAAATGGAAATATCTGCTCAATATAGGCTCCTGATTCAATATAATCTCTGGCAAAACGGGATAAGTCTTTCACAAGAATTGTCTTCACTTCATTTTTCTTAACAAGAGCAATCATCTTTTGAAACGCCGGACGATTAAAAGCTGATGTTAGATAACGATACTTCTAAAACACAAGTAAATCCAACATTTTTATAACAGCAGACAAGCTGGTATTGTACAAAAAACTGAATATATCACATACCAAGCGGTGATTTTTCGCTTCTTAACAGGAAGCATAAGGACACCGCTTTTTTCATGCCCATGTTACGAAGTAGAGGCATATACAGGCTTGAAATACAAGGCTTTTAGAAGGCGGTTTTGACAAAGCAAGGGGAATATACCTTTTCTTTCAAAATCGCCCTTTAACTGCGTAACAAATAAAAATGAAAGGAGCAGAGATCATGGCAGTTTTCAGAGTAGAGAAAAACAAAGGCTATACCGTCATGAGCAATCACCACCTGCGGAACAAAGAACTGACCCTAAAGGCGAAAGGCTTGCTTTCTCAAATGCTGTCGCTTCCGGAAAACTGGGACTACACCCTTGCGGGACTTTCTCATATCAACAAAGAAAGCATCGATGCCATTCGCACCGCCGTCTTGGAGCTTGAAAAAGCGGGATATATCGAAAGGTCGCAAGGCAGAGATGAGAAAGGAAAAATGACAGCTATTACCTACACCATTTATGAACAGCCGCAAAGTCCGGTATTGGACTATCCGGTATTGGAAAATCCAACATCGGATAAGCCGATATTGGAAAAACCGAAAGCGGATAATCCGACATCGGAAAATCCAATGCAATTAAATAAAGATATACAAAATACGGATCTATCAAAAAAAGAAGAAAGAAATAAAGATGGATTAAATACCGATTCCATTCCTATCCTTTCCCCTGAACCCTCTCCTTTAGAGAAGTCCTTACCGGAAAAGAATGGAAAGGAACAGAAAGATGCATACAAAATCTACGAGGAAATTATCAAGGATAATATCGAGTATAAACACCTCATAAACGCAAAACGACTTGACCGTGATCGTATTGATGAAATCCTTGAACTCATTCTTGAAACCGTATGCAGCAAAAGAAAGAGAATCTTAATTGCAGGTGATGAATACCCGGCGGAGCTTGTAAAGGCAAAATTCATGAAGCTTAACAGCAGCCATATTGAATTTGTCCTTGACTGTATGCAGGAAAACACCACAAAGGTAAGAAATATCAAGCAGTATCTAAAGGCAGTGCTTTTCAATGCCCCGTCCACTATCGGAAACTACTACACCGCACTTGTCAATCATGATATGTACGGAAGAAATGACTTCTAAAGGAGAAAATGTATGAAACCGGGAACCCTTATCTTTGATGAATACCGCGACCGCTATGACATTCGTTTTGACTTATCCGAATATTACGGAGGGCTACACTGTGGGGACTGTCTGGAAGTATTTACCCGCGGCAAGTGGAAGCCTGCAAGAATGGAGTACGGCAATAACTGGTATCTTACGGGCATACGCACCGATGACTTAAACGGACTTTTGGTACGGATTTAATCCATATAACCGCAGGAAGAAAAGAAAGGATGAGAAAATTGCAGGATGAAATAAACGAAAAAGTGATTGCCCTGTATATCAAGGGCGGAAAAATTACGGCAAAGCTGCTTCAAAAGGCAATGAAGATATTTCTTGCTGAAATAAAAAAACAAGCGGAAAAACAAAAGCTCCCTCACGGAAAGCAGAACCTAAAGCAGCTTATGAAGCAGAACGCCGGCGTTTCCAATATCGAAATCACCGATGAAAATATCAAAGCCTTTGAAGCGACCGCAAAGAAATACGGAATCGACTTTGCCTTAAAAAAAGACAGAAGCACTTCACCGCCCCGCCACCTTGTATTTTTCAAAGGGCGGGATGCGGATGTTCTAAAGGCGGCCTTTGACGAGTTTTCCAAAAAGAAACTCACAAAAGAAAAGCTGCCCTCTATAAGAAAGGGGCTCTTAGCCTTTAAGGAGCAGGCAAAGGCAATCAATAAAGGTCGGGAGGTCGTAAAAAATAAAGACAGGGGGATTGAGAGATGACGGAAGAAACAAAGAAACAAATTTTACTGCATCTGCCGTATTTGTTATTTGTCTATCTCTTTGACAAGATAGCACAGGGCTTTCGCTTATCCTACGGAGCGGATTTTGGAACAAAGCTTTTGCATTTTCCAATGGGTTTGACAGAAGCCTTTTATTCTCCCCTTATCAGCTTTCATTTATCCGATCTTTTTATCGGAATCATAGCGGTGGCACTCATTCGCCTTGCCGTCTATTTGAAAGGCAAAAATGCAAAGAAGTACAGAAAAGGAACAGAGTACGGATCCGCCCGTTTTGGAAATAAAAAGGATATTAAGCCATATATTGATCCTGTGTTTAGGAACAACATTCCTCTTACCAAAACGGAGTGCATTACCATGAATAGCCGTCCGAAAAATCCAAAATTTGCAAGAAATAAAAACATCCTTGTGGTCGGAGGCTCCGGCAGCGGAAAGACACGCTTTTTTGTAAAGCCGTCCCTTATGCAGATGCACAGCTCCTATGTGGTTACCGACCCGAAAGGCGAGCTGCTTCTCTCCTGCGGGAAGCTCCTACAGCGAGGCGGATATAAAATCAAGGTGCTTAATACCATCAATTTCAAAAAGTCTATGAGATACAACCCTTTCTCATATATCCGAAGTGAAAAGGACATTTTGAAGCTGGTAAACACAATCATTATGAACACCAAAGGCGACGGCGAAAAAGCCGCTGAGGACTTCTGGACAAAATCGGAACGTCTTTTCTACTCTGCCCTGATCGGATATATCTTCTATGAAGCACCGGAGGAAGAAAAGAATTTCACCACGCTTCTTGAAATGATAAACGCATCGGAAGCAAGGGAGGACGATCCGGAATTTCAAAGTCCGGTTGACCTTATGTTTCAGAGATTAGAGGAAAAAGACCCGGAGCATTTTGCGGTAAGGCAGTATAAGAAGTTTCTTCTTTCCGCAGGAAAAACAAGATCCTCAATTTTAATTTCCTGCGGCGCCCGTCTTGCCCCGTTTGACATCAGAGAGCTTAGAGAGCTACTTGAAAAGGATGAAATGGAGCTTGATACCATAGGGGATCGAAAAACCGCACTCTTTGTTATCATAAGCGACACCGATGACACCTTTAACTTTGTTGTATCAATTCTATATACCCAGCTTTTTAATCTTCTTTGTGACAAAGCCGACGATGTGTACGGCGGAAGGCTGCCTGTTCATGTGCGCTGCCTGCTTGATGAAATGGCGAATATCGGGCAAATACCGAAGTTTGAAAAGCTGATTGCCACCATCCGAAGCCGTGAAATATCGGCTTCTATTATTTTGCAGTCCCAGTCCCAGCTTAAAGCCATATATAAGGAGAATGCGGATACCATCACAGGTAATTGCGACAGCTTCCTTTTTCTTGGTGGTAAGGAAAAGACAACCCTAAAGGACGTGTCGGAAATACTCGGTAAGGAAACCATCGACAGCTTTAACACCTCTGAAACAAGAGGACGGGAATTATCTCACGGACTGAACTATCAAAAGCTCGGTAAAGAGCTTATGACGCAGGATGAAATCGCGGTAATGGACGGCGGAAAGTGCATCCTGCAAATAAGAGGCGTAAGACCGTTCTTTTCGGATAAGTACGATATTACAGCGCACCCTAATTACAAATACCTTTCCGACTATGACAAGAAAAACAGCTTTGATGCAGAAAGGTATATCAAGCGCCGTCCTGCAGTCGTAAGGCAAAATGAAGTCTTTGACTACTACGAAATCGACGGAGGGAAAT
>CALZYE010000036.1 GCA_945830395.1 uncultured Clostridia bacterium | reverse complement strand
GAGATGTAGAGAGGTCTCGTGGGCTCGGAGATGTGTATAAGAGACAGCTTTTTATGTTCTTTCTTCCACTCTTTTATTTGATTGTATCGTTTCTTGTAATGTGACTCCAGTCCCTGATTTGTCGGATGATAATACTGCCTGTCCTTAAGACTGTCCGGCAGACATTGAAGCGCAGTTATCTTGTCTTCATAGTCGTGAGCATACATGTATCCCTTGCCGTAATCAAGTTCCTTCATAAGCTTGGTCGGTGCATTTCGTATCTGCATCGGAACAGGCTCTGCAACGGTTTCCAGCGCGTCGCTCTTCGCTTCCATGTATGCAATTTCCATTGCATTTGATTTAGGAGACATGGCGCAGTACACCACAGCATGAGTTAAATTTACCGAGCATTCCGGCATTCCAATTAAATGACATGCCTGAAAAGCTGCAACTGCAACTTCAAGCGCCTTTGAGTCTGCGATTCCTATGTCCTCACTTGCAAATCTCGTAACTCTCCTTGCTATATAAATAGGATCTTCTCCGGCTTCCAGCATTCTTGCAAGCCAGTATACAGCGGCATCCGGGTCGGAATTTCTCATACTCTTGTGCAGAGCGGAAATGAGGTTATAATGCTCTTCGCCGTTTTTATCGTATAGCAATGATTTTTTCGCTGTACACTGCTCAACGGTTTCTTCCGTTACAATGATTTTTGTTTTGCCCGGATTTTCCTCATCCTGAACTATATCTCCGTTCAATACTGCCATTTCCAAAGTGGATATAGCATTTCTGGCATCACCGTTTGCAAATTTTGCAATAGCCGCTATAACTTCATCGCTCATCTCAACCTTCTCCTTGCCGAAGCCTCTCTCATCCTCAAGGGCCCTTTTCAGTAAGTCAAAGATTTCTTCACTCTTTAGCTGCTGCAGAACAAAAACTTTACACCTGGAAAGCAAAGCTCCGTTTATTTCAAATGACGGATTCTCCGTAGTGGCGCCTATGAGCGTAATGCTGCCTTTTTCCACAAATGGCAAAAACGCATCCTGCTGCGCCTTATTGAACCTATGAATCTCATCTACAAATACAAGCGTCTTTTCTCCGTAGAATCTGTTGTCATCTGCCTGCTTCATTATATTTCTGATATCTTTTATTCCGCTTGTAACAGCAGAAAATTCAAGGAAAGAGCTTTTGGTCCTGCCCGCAATAATCTTCGCAAGTGTGGTCTTTCCCACTCCCGGCGGACCCCAGAAAATCATGGAATAAATCTGATCGGACTCTATAAGATTTCTGAGAATTTTCCCTTTCCCCAGGAGATGTCTCTGTCCTACAAATTCATCTAAATTCTGTGGCCGCAATCTGTCTGCCAACGGCTGATTTATATTTTCTGAATTAAAAAAAGTCTGTTCATTCATTTTCATCACACGATCTGCTTAGCATTCTCCTTTAAAACAGCAAACCCGACTTGGGAGGTTGCACATAATACCCCCGTTGAGTAATCAAACATTTTAACGCTTCCATTGAGACGGTTTCTTCCCACATGAGTAAATTCGCCTTGAATACGGTACTTATCTCCAATCATTGCCTTTACAAAGCTTGTAGACATATCTGTCGTAGCCACTAAATGCCCCGTATACGCCACAGCGCCTGCTCCGATGGCATAGTCCATCAAACTTGCGATAACTCCTCCGTGAACCCAGTTATAGGGATTTTTGTGAAGTTCTTTCACATTATATATGTATTCAACAGTTATATCAGGTTCCACAGAGCAGCTTTCAAAAATCAGTTCAAGACTTGCATTCATTCTGCCCGGCTGTTTCTTTGCCGCCTGCAAAACCTCAATAATATGTTCTTTAAACTCATCCTGAGAAACTTGTTCCCTTCCCATTATGCATCCTCCTATGTTAAATTTATAAAAACTATATGCTTAAAACTCCTGTTTAGATTTCTTACTGAAACCTTGGTTAAAATCCTGCGGATAAATCTTATATTAAAAACGATTACTAAAATCAATAATTCTCTTCATTCTGTTGTTCACTCCGGATTTCTTAAGGGGCGGCGAAAGCATTTCTCCCAGCTGAGTTAAGCTCACATCCGGATTTTCCAGCCTCAATTCAGCTATTTCCTGAAGTTTCTCAGGCAAGCCTTCAAACATGCCTTTCTCTTTAAGTTTTTTTATTGCCTGCACCTGCCTGCCTGCCGCATTTACTGCCCTGTCCGTATTTGCATTGTCACAGTTTGTAATCCTGACAGTTTCATTCAGCAGCTCTTTCTTTATTCTGGTATTCTCAAATTCCAAAACCTTGGAATAGGCTCCCATGATTGCCAAAGTATCGCTGATATACTGGAAACTTTTCATGTATACCACATATCTGTCTTTTCTCTTGACAATCTTGGCAGTCAAATCCACAAAGGTGTTTATCAGCTTCCTCAAATCCTTTGCAAGCCTTTCACTGTAACACACAAATTCTAAGTGGTATCCCTTATCCGGATCGCTAATCGTTCCGGCGCCCATAAAAATACCACGCAAATACGCTTTTCGGCAGCATTTGTTTCTTATTATTTCCTCGTATATGCCGTCACTTATAAAATTATTTCCTTCACGAACTAACAATATTCCTGTCTCGCGGAGTATGGATTCGCTTCTCATATCAGGGTCGATGGTGAGTACATATGTATGTCCCTTTTTTAAGGCGGCTGCTTCTCCTATCAAAAGCTCTGTATCCACATTGAAATACTGTTTAATCAGTTTCTTGTAGTGTCTTGCAACTGCCGGATTATCCGTAGCCGTTACTATTTTGAACTTTCCCTTGCCTGCAAGTCCTATACTTCCTGTAACCCTAAGAAAGCCTGCAATCTCTGCAAGCTGACAATGTTTTTTTTCCGCTTCCACGCGGGCAAGCTCATTTTTCGTTTCTGTTGCAAAGGACATATCTCTTCCTCTCAGTCGATAGATATACAAAACTAAACTCAAAAGGCAGCCCGAAGGCTGCCGTAAGCTTTCTGAAAACTATTTCAATGGAGCTAATCCAAGAATTTCTCTTGCTTCTGCCGGTGTAGCGATTTCTCTTCCCAAAATCTTAGCAAGTTCAACTACCTTTGCAACCATCTCTCCGTTGCTCTTTGCAAGAACACCCTTTTCTAAGTATAAATTATCTTCAAAACCGACTCTTACATGACCGCCCATAGCGATTGTTGCAGCTGCAATACTCCAAGCGTTCTTACCAAGGCCCGTAGCTGTCCATGTTGAGCCGGAAGGAATTGAGTCAACCATAAACGACAGGTCACGAACAGTTGCGTTCATCTGTACTCCAAGGACGAAATCCCAGTGCAGAGGATGTACTAAAAGTCCTTTTTTGTCGGCAACTCTGAGGGCAAGGTCAATCATTCCCTTATCGAATACTTCCAGCTCAGGCTTAATTCCTCTTTCTTTAAGGATTTTAGCAAAGTTCTCAATAGTCGTATTAGTGTTGGTGAAAACCTCGTCTCCGCCAAAGTTACATGTACCGCAGTCCAGCGTTGCCATCTCCGGTGTAGGAACGATTTCTGTTGACTGAAGTCTTTCCAAATCTGTCATACCTACGGCTCCACCTGTTGAAGGCTGAATAATTGCGTCCGGACAAACCTTGCGAATAGCATCGACGCATTCCTGAAAACGACCCTTATCCTGTGTAGGTGTTCCGTCATCCCATCTCACATGAAGGTGAATAAGCGCAGCTCCTGCATCATATGCAGATTTAGCCTCTCTCACAATTTCTTCCACTGTGTAAGGAACAGCAGGATTCTGTTCTTTGGTCACTTCTGCACCGCAAATACAAGCACTTATAATTAGTTTTTCCATAAAGCCAACTCCTTTAATAATAATTATAATTAACGTTTCTACAGTATATCATTTAAGCTATATTTTTTCAAGGGCACAAACCAAAATAAGGCACTGAATTTCAAGCAATCCGAGCCGCGCCTTGCAGGCTGCATTTCCCAATCGGTCAGCTGAAATCAATTCCTTATTTTAAAATCAATGTTAAAGTTTTCTTTCTCTATGGGATAGGGTAACTCTATAACCGTCCTCCTTGAAAAGCTTCGCCATCTCATTTGCGACAGCAACAGATCTGTGCTGTCCGCCCGTACATCCAAAGGCTATATTCAAATGATTCTTGCCCTCATTCACATAGTATGGTGCTATGGCAGAAATCATATTCCTAAGCTGATGCATAAAATCCTGTGTAACCTGTTTTTTCAGTACATAGTTCTGAACCTTTTTGTTATTTCCCGTAAGTCTTTTCAAACTGCTCACATAATAAGGATTAGGAATGAACCTTACATCGAAAACCATGTCCGTTTCCTGCGGAAGTCCGTATTTAAAGCCAAAGGAAATAACATTTATTGCAAAAGTCGTCTTGCCGTTGTCTCCATCCCCAAATATTTTCTCCATCTCCAAGTTAAAATTCGCAACCTTAAGATTTGTAGTGTCCACCACAAAATTTGCTCTGGATTTCAGGTCCGCCAGCATATCCCTTTCTCTCTGTATAATTTCTTTATCCGTTTTTCCGTAAGTCAAAGGATGGTGTCTTCTTGATTCGTTATACCGCTTAATCAAGGTCACATCTGAGGCTTCCACGAACAAAATTGTAAATTCTATGTCGTCTCTTATCTTTAAATAATCTATGGTATCATTCAGTCCGCTGAAAAACTCATCACTTCTTATGTCCACAACAAAAGCTGCTCTTGCACTTTTGCTGTCTCTGAAGGTGGACAGCTCCAAAAAACTTTTTATCAAGGCCGGAGGCATGTTGTCGATGCAGTAATAGCCCTGATCCTCAAACCAGTCTGCAGCATGGGTTTTCCCCGCTCCGGACATGCCGGAAACAAGAACAACCTTTATTTTCTCCTCCACTTTCATAGCTAACTCCTTTTATTTCAATGTTTACACTTAAGCACTTTATCTCTCGGCGATGTTTACTATCCTGTCTACCGTAAGACCCGCCTCAAAGGCTCTTTTCAAAGCCTTTTCAAATGTTCCGACCCATTCAGGACAGTGAGCGTCGCTTCCTATTACAAATTTCACCTCGGGCTCTTTCATGGCAATCTTAATTTCCTCTATGCTCATATGCTTGTGGGAATTATTGATTTCCATCCATGTTCCTCGCTCTGCACAGGTTCTGGCGATAAGTTCAATATCGAACAGACCTTTGTCTCCGGGATGTGTCAGTATCTTTATATCATTTTCCCTGAGAGCTTTGAGGGTCATAAATGTGTTTTCTCTCAGAAGGCGTCTTCTTTCATTGGGAAATGTCAACCTATGGTTATCACACCAGTTGCCTATCATATTGCTTTTAGCCGTCCCCAGGTGATAGCCTGCCAGAATAAAATCAAAATTTCCCATATCTTCGGCCTTCAAATCCAGACAATTTCCCTTTTTTCTGAACAAGATATTTGATTCGACGCTGAAATGAATCTTAATCTCAGGATATTTCTTCCTCAAGCGAGAAATTTCACTTCGCATCTCATCTATTTTTCTTCTTTTCATGCCATAAAATATATGACCCGGACCGTGATCCGATATTGCAATCTCATCAAGCCCTTTGGATATAGCCGCTTTGACATTTTCCTCCATAGTACCTTTCCCGTGGGGAGTGAATCTCGTTATTCCGGGAGAATAAAGGGTGTGTGTATGGTAATCAAATGTCATCCTGTATCTGCTTAAATCAATCTCCAATTATCCTTACCTCCGGCTCCAATTTTACGCCAAATTTCTCGTACACATTTCTTTGAACAAGTTCCATAAGCTTAATAATATCCGTCGCTGTGGCATTTTCCTTATTTATTATGAACCCGCTATGAAGCTCCGATACCTGCGCGCCGCCCACAGAAACGCCTTTCAATCCGGAATCTTCAATTAATTTACCGGCGAAATACCCTTCCGGTCTCTTAAAGAAACTTCCTGCACTTGGAAACTGAACGGGCTGCTTTGAATTTCTTTTGTATGCCAAATCCTTCATCGATCTTTCTATCTCCGCTCCATCCCCTTCACTCAGTTTCACCGTCACAGATAAAATTATATCTCTGTTTTCCTGAAACTTGCTGTACCGATATGATAAATCCATGTCTGAAACATCTATTTCTTTGATCTCCGGCGTATCACTCGATACAACTCTTGCCGACTTTGCAATATCCTTCATCTCTCCCCCGTATGCACCTGCGTTCATAAAGAGAGCCCCGCCTATGCTGCCCGGAATCCCACTTGCAAATTCAAATCCCGAAAGTTCCTCTCTGAGTGCAAATCTTGCAACCACCGACATCAGCGTGTTTGCACCGCATATAAGATTATTTCCTTCTCTTCTGACCGTGGAAAAATTTTCTCCAAGCTTTATGACAACGCCGCTGAAACCGGAGTCCTTAATCAATGTATTTGAGCCGTTTCCCAGCATTATATATTTTTCGTCATTTTCTTTGATGTCTTTCAAAGTCTGAACGATTTCGCCCTCGGTTTCGCAAATAACCATTTTATTTGCTCTGCCTCCCGCCTTAAAAGATGTGTAATTTTTCATGTCAACATCGTGTATTATTCTCATAAAACATCCTTCCTGTTTATGTCATAATTATTAAATTCTATATACTCATCCGTGTCGGGGGACATATCCTTATACACCAGCTTTTTCTCTATGGTTTTCTTGAAATAATAGTAAATCAACGCAAAAACCGGAACCCCCAGCAGCATTCCGAGGAATCCGAAAAGACCTCCTCCCAATATAATTGCAAACATAACCCAAAAGCTGGACAGGCCTGTAGTTTCTCCTAAAATTTTCGGTCCCAGAACGCTTCCGTCAAATTGCTGAAGCACAAATATCCAAACTAAAAATTCGGCCGCCTTAATAGGGTCGCTTACCGCAATGATTATTACCGAAGGGACAGCTCCGATGAAAGGTCCAAAGAAAGGAATCACATTGGTAACTCCGACGATTACGCTGCAAAGTGAAGCGTAAGGCATATTGAATATCATCATTGCCACATAACATATGAATCCTATAATTATGGAGTCGATAATCTTTCCGTTGATAAAACCTCCAAATGTTCTGTTTGTAAAATAACCGAAATTGAATATGGCTTCTGCCCTATTTCTGCTGAAAACAGCGTATATAAGCTTTGTAAGCTGCGCTTTAAACCTTTCTTTGCTGTTCAAAAAGTACAGTGCGGCTACAATTCCGATTAAAAAGTCCAAAAAGGTTCTAAGCGTGGCCATAACTCCTGTGGATATAATCTGGAAGTAATTTCCCATGCCTCTGGTCAGATAATCTTTCATAAATTTAATCGCATAATCCGTCACATTGCTCACGCTGTTTTGTATAAACTCCAGAAGTTTAGGGTCTGCAGTGTGACCTATCAAATCGGTGAGCCATCTGTTAAAGTATTCTATCCTTCCCGGCATCACATTGATGAGGGAAAAAATACTTGTAGCAAGTTTCGGCACCAACAGGATTGCAACTGCCGCAATAATTGAAAATACAACTATCACTGAAACAACGGATGCCACTATCTTGGCTATTGAAAAAGCTTTTTTGGCGGGGATTCGTTTAGACAGATAGTGGTATGTCTTTCTCGTCACCAGATTAAAGAGAGGGCTGAGCAAATATGCCATGACAAACCCGTATATGAAAGGCATTATTATCCCTATTATAATCGATATTTCTCTTTCAATTCCCGAAAGATTTTTCATGAAAAAGAAAAAAAGTATTACAAAGACTCCCGCAAATACCAGCGAAACACCCAGCTTAAAATATCTTTTGCCTATCTTTTCCAACATTGCCTTTTCCCCCTACCTTCATCTTAAATATATACTACCACAAAAAAACATATTGCCAAAGCTATTTATACAAACTTTGGCAAGTATTTGTGAGAAACTTATATACGGTTATTCTTCAGTAAGCATGAAATTATTAATTCCACGCCGATTCCTAAAAATCTTATCAAATCAACCGTAAAAAAGGGATTACTGCCAAAAATTGACTAAAGCAATCCCCTCTTGCATACTCATATGTTTACATTAAATCATCAAATCGAATCTATCAAGTTACTTATCTTTATTTACATTCTTCCAATATAGTCTGTACATCAATAAATTATGTATAAAAAATATGGAAGATATTCTTTCAGTTATCTTCAACATTGTATTAAAGTTGTCAGGTATAGAAAATATAAGTTGAGACGATATGATTACAGTCGAAATCACAAATGTAATAAGTAACCATTTTCTTATATTTTTTTTATATAATTCTACATAGCACATACTAATAGTCCACCCTTACTTTTAAAAGTTTGTACTCATATGTAGGTTCTCCATGATTTAAATTATTATTGTGACATTCAGCATATAATTTAAAATAAGCCTTTGATTTTTTACTCTTCACAAACTTTTTTAACTGATATTTTAATGCGTCTGTACCACCTGCAGCCCCAACAACTTTCTCAATACCTAAACCGTTTAAATGAATTTTAGACAAAATCCATCTTACAAATTCTCTCACCTTAGAGGTTTCAAGATTAATTTTTTTTAGATATTTTTTTGCAGTATTTCTTGTAAAAGTTTTATAAAAAGTTTTATATCTCGATTTGCATCGACCGATTTCACCATTCCAACACGGACTTGGAGAATTATCTTTTTCTGAAAGTATCAGTTCATCATGAGCAGAATCATAATGAATTTTTATATTTTCTGATAGAAGTACCATCTCACTATCCTGTTCATTATCAGAAATGGAATCTGCAAAGCTTGGTACAAACAATGACATTATAAAAACAAAACTTAGGCAAATTGACAATAACCTCCTCATTTCATCCCCTCCTCGTAATTATTTGCCAAATGCTAACATGTGAGTATACTACTTTTTCATTATAACACTAACATACTTTATAACAAAGAAATGTTTCAGATTTTTTATATCTGTCTCTTATACACATCTCCGAGCCCACGAGACCTCTCTACATCT
>CALZYE010000035.1 GCA_945830395.1 uncultured Clostridia bacterium | reverse complement strand
ATAAGATTGAAATAGATAGAGGACTGACAAGTTCATCCACAGCAGTCTTTATGCCCTTTACAACAGAGGAGCTTTTTATCAATTCAAGTAACAGTCTTTACTACGGACTAAATGCCCTAAGCCATAACCTGATTATGGCAGACAGAAAGAAATTAAAAAACCCAAACGGTCTTATCTTAGGAACTCCGGGTAGTGGTAAGTCGTTTTCAGCAAAGCGTGAAATGGCAAATGCTATTTTAGTAACAGATGATGATGTGATTATCTGCGATCCGGAAGGAGAGTATGGAAACCTTGTTCGCCAGTTTAAGGGAGAAGTCATTAAAGTCAGCAGTAAGTCAAAAGATTATTTGAATCCCCTTGATATAAATATGAACTACGGGGATGGGGATGCACCGCTTAAAGACAAGGCAAATTTCATTATGTCTATGCTTGAACTTGTAGTTGGAGGAAGCGGACTTACAGCAGAAGAAAAGTCGGTTATAGATAGATGCCTTCCTAAAATTTATGAAAAGTATTTTGAAAATCCGACTCCTGACAATATGCCGATACTGGGGGATCTATACGATATGTTAAAAGGACAGGAAGAAAAAGTTGGTAAGAAGCTGGCAACAGAGATGGAGATATATGTATCAGGCTCACTTAATGTCTTTAATCACAGGTCAAATGTGGACTTAAACAAGAAGCTGCTTTGCTTTGATATTAAGGAGCTTGGAAGCCAGTTAAAGAAAATCGGTATGCTTGTCATTCAGGATCAGGTATGGAACAAGGTATCGCAAAACAGAGGAAATAAAGCGACAAGATACTATATAGACGAATTTCACTTGCTCTTAAAAGATGAGCAGACGGCTTCATACTCAGTTGAGATATGGAAGCGTTTCAGAAAATGGGGAGGTATCCCGACAGGTATTACGCAAAATGTCAAAGACCTACTTATGAGTAAGGAAATTGAAAATATCTTTGATAATACGGACTTTGTCTTAATGCTAAATCAGGCTTCGGGAGATAGAGAAATCTTAGCAAGAAAACTTAAAATCTCACTTCCTCAGCTTAGATATGTAACTAACTCCAATGAGGGTGAGGGACTACTTTTCTTTGGAAATACCATTGTGCCTTTCCTTGATAAGTTTCCGAAAGACACAATTCTTTATCAGAAGATGACTACCAAGCCTGAAGAAGTGAGGTAGCTTATGGATGGGAAGCTGAAAAAAGATTTTAGAGAAAGGCATAAGGCAAGTCTTGAAAGGGAGATGCTAAAAGCTGAAATAAGCTCTATACCTGAAGAAAGTAAGCTAAAGCATAGCGATGATTACAGAGGAAAAATCGTCCATGATAAAGAGAGATTTCAAGATAAGGTGCATGAAAAGGTCAGTAAGAGAAATACAGAAATTGAGCCAAATGGAAGTTCATCTAAAAGAAATGCGAAGTATAGGGCTTCCGATAAAGGCAGTGTAAATCCTTTAAAAGAAACAGGAAAATCTGATTATGATACTGAGGTTAAAAATGGCAAAGTGTATGATCCTTTAGGACAAGACCTTGATAATGACGGAATCATAGATAGATACGATAATGACTTTAGGGACAGCGACTACTTTGAGTCTACCTATGATGTAGATGACAATCTTCAGAACAAAGAAAAATCACTGGAACATTCCTCTAAAAATCATAAGGCTCAAAAGAGTAAGTATAAGAGGAAAAACTATTCCGAAAGCCTTTATACAAGAAAAAAGGATGATGTACCAAAAGAAAATAAATCTGAAGGTAAAAGGACAGGGAAAGATGCTGCAGGCGAAAAAGAAAATATCAGCTTATCAAAAGACCAAAAGAAAAAGGTCAAAAAGGATATGGTAAAAGTATCTGCCCTGTCAGGGCTTGCCAAAGGAAGTGAAACCGTAAGAGATTACCTTTCTCATGGAAGCGATGAAAACAAAGGCGTAGAAGCAGGAGAAAAGACGGCGGACGCAAGTTCCAAGCTCATTCATGGTATTAAGAGATACTCAGATAAGAAAAGAGCTAAAAAAGGATATGATCTTACAAATAAGGACTATAAAATCAGAAAGCGTAAATCCAAGTTGGAGTTTCGTGATGCCAAAGAGGAGATGAAAAAGACAGATGAGTATAAAAGGGCAAGTGCCTATAAAAGATTTCAAAAGAAAACTCAGGTAAAGGCAGCGATTTCTCGTGAGAATAAGTCAAGGCTTAGAGATCGAATTAAAGAAGGTCTAATTGGAACACTGAAAAGCTCAAAGGATATGATTATCCGAAAAACCAAAGGACTTATGCTTATCTTCATAGGTATCATTATCTTGGGAACTTTTGTGATTAACTTTGCAGGAACAGGAATGACAGGCTTTATGAACTCAACAAGCTCGGTTCTTACAACAAGCTATTTATCAAAGCCAAATGTTCTAAGTGACATCAATCAGAAGTTTTCTGCTATGGAGAGTGAGCTTCAAAGAGAAGTTGATCATGTAGAAGAAAATTATCCCGGATATGATGAATACATCTTAAATAATACAGAGTACATCGGTCATAATGTCCATGAGCTTTTATCCTACATTACATCAAGGTGCGGAGAGGTAAAGAATGTATCGGAAGTAGAATCCATATTAAAAGAATTGTTTGAGTCCATGTATGACCTTGAATATAGGGAAGAAATTGAAATCAGATACAGGACAATTACAGAAACCTATACCGATGAAGATGGCAACGAATATACCGAAAGCCATGAAGAACCTTATGAGTATAAAAAACTCATTGTAACGCTTCATAAAAAAGAGATGGACAGCATTATCCGAAGGGTCTTTGCAGACTATCCCGATAATCTAAAGCACTATGAAGCCTTATTCCTTGCACAAGGTAATATGGGAGAAGCCTTTGGGAATAGCGACCTTATTAGCTCTAATGGCGGTATAGGCGGTGGAAAAGAGTATGAGGCATCTACGGAAGTCCAAAAGAAAATTGTTAATGCTGCATATATTACACCATCTCCGGGTGCAGGCTGGTGTGCCATGTGGGTATCTCAGGTTTACCAAAATGCGGGACTTGGATATATCGGAGGAAACGCTAATGATATGTATCGAAACTATACCTTTACATCAGACAGGTCAAAGCTAAAAGTGGGAATGCTTGTGGCAGTGGAAAGCAGCAGTAGCGGAGGCACAGCAGGACTTACCTATGGTCATGTCGGCATTTATATCGGAGACGGAAAGGTAATTGATAACATCGGTCATATAAGAGTAACTACCTTAGATGATTGGATTGCAACTTTTTGTAAACACCATCCGGTAGGCTTCGGTTTTCCACCAAATGTAAACAGATAAGGAGGGAACAATGTGAAAAAAGAACTTACAGCAGTTAAAAACAGAATAAGGAAATTAAAGGATAAAAAGGCTCTGATTGATGAAGAATTGGAGCCTTTATTTATTCGTGAAGAAGAACTTGAAAACGAGGAAATCATAGCCATTTGCAGAAAGAACAACATCACAATCAGTGATTTGATGGCAAAGGTAAATAGAGAAAAAGCAGAACTGAAAAAGGAGAGGACAAATGAAAACCAGTTTGAAAAAGAATAATAAATTTTGGACAGCAGCACTTGCAGTAATTGTAAGTATTAGCTGTATTTTAGGTCTTTGGACGGTTGTTTATGCCAAGGAGCAAAGTTCTGAAGCTCCTACCAAAAATGAAGCTGTTCAAACGGAAGTTGAAGTAAATGTAAAGTATATCTTTGAAGATGAAAAGGTCTTTAAGGAAGAAAAGATAAAGGCTGAGAAAGGACAGCTTCTTGATAGCGGAGATCTTCCAATGCTCCTTGATGATATGAAATTTATTGATGAATTTCTATTTTATGAGGTAAAGGGAGATGGAAAAGATGAGATTATCCGTAAGGTAGCAAAGACTGAGGTTAAGGATAAACAAACTCAAACGGAAGAAGAAAAACCAAAGCAGGACACAAGTACTCAGACGGAAGATAAAAAGACAGAGGACAAGAAAACACAGACAGAGCTTTCTAAAGACTATATTTCAAAAATGGAAAAAGAGGCTAAGGAGCTTCAGGAAAAACTTGATAAGTTAAATGGTGAAATCAAGGATAAAGACAAACTAAGCGATAAGCAGAAAGAAAAAATCAAAGACCTTGAGGATGAGATTGAAAGTTTGAAAGAAAAAATGAAGAAAGATAAGGGAAATAAAGACTTATCAGAAGATATGAAAAAGGAAATAGATAAGCTGACAGAAAAGGTGAAAGAGCTTGAGAAAAAGGCTGCGGAAACAAATAAAGCTCCTGTAACATCACAGTCAATTACACCGATTAGTCCTATTTCAGGGATTAAGACAAGCTCAGGCATTTCTCCTCAAATGCCACAAACTTCTGTAAGTAATTCCGGTAAAGGCTCATCTGATACAGTAAGCTCCGGCAATACTACAAAAGATACAGGTAAAACAGAAGTAAAGGAGAAAGAAAAGGAAGTTCGCTATCCTAATAAATTGACAGCAAAAGCACCTGCTAATAACAGTAGTCAGGATTCATCTATGGACGGTACAAGTAAGAGTGTAAATACCAATAAGGGTGTGGCTTCTACTCCATCAAAGGCAAGAGGAACTGTTACAGAAAATAAAGATAATGGAAATAAAGATTATCCGATTCATCATGGGGATAGCAGCGATAACAAGGAAACGGATATGTATTCAGCCGATGCAAGGCAGTTTATTACCTTTCAGACGAAAAACGGTAAGACCTTTCATCTCATCATTAACCACGATGAGAATAGTGAGAATGTTATGCTTCTTACAGAAGTATCCGAAGATGATTTACTTAACATGGTAGAGAAAAAAGAAACTCCAAAACAGGAAGTGGTAAAAGAAGAGCCTGTTAAAGAAGAAGTAAAGCCTGAGAAAAAAGAAGAAAAGAGCAGTTTAGGGACATATATAATTCTTTTACTTGTAGTAGGCGGGGCATTGGGAGTAGGATACTACTTTAAGGTTGTAAAAAAGAAAGAAGATAGGGAGCTTGAAGCCTTAGAGGAAGAAGATGATGATTTCTTTTCTGAAGCTGAAAGCGAAGAAGAACCAAATGATGTAGATGAAGTAGAAGCAGAAGATGAGCAGTAATGCTGCATCAAAAATAATACAGTATTTGGTGCAAATGCAGGGCGGGAGAGTAAAATCTTTCGCCCTCTTATATTGAAAACAGGAGGAAGTACAGAAATGAAGTTAGTCATTGCAGAAAAGCCAAGTGTTGCAATTTCCATTGCAAAAGTTATTGGAGCAACGAAAAAGAAAGATGGATATTATGAGGGAAGCGGATATAGGGTGAGCTGGTGTGTTGGTCATTTAATTCAAATGGCAAATCCCGATTCTTATGATGAAAAGTATGCTAAATGGAATATGGCTGATTTACCGATTATTCCAAAAGAATATAAGTATGAGGTAGCAAAGTCAACCAAGAAACAGTTTGCTATACTTAAAAAGCTGCTGAATGATAAAGAGATTGATACGGTTATCAATGCGTGCGACGCAGGTAGAGAAGGAGAGAGTATTTTTAGACTTGTATATAATCAGGCAAATTGCAAAAAGAAGATGAAACGCCTTTGGATTTCATCTATGGAAGATAGTGCCATTAAAGAGGGTTTTGATAATCTAAAAGACGGAAAGGACTATGACACTCTCTTTGAATCGGCACAGGCAAGAGCCATTGCGGATTGGTTAGTCGGGATGAATATTAGTAGGCTCTACTCTTGCCTTTACAAACAGAATTATTCTGTGGGCAGAGTTCAAACACCTACCCTTGCCATGATCGTAAAAAGAGATGATGAAATAGCAAACTTTAAAAAGGAAAAATATTATACAGTAGAGCTTTCTACAAATGGCTTTACCCTTTCAACAGATAGAATTGATGATGAAATAGCAGCAGAGCAACTTTTAAATTTAGTAGGCGATAAGATTGAAATAACCGATGTCATTCAAAAGGAAAAAATCACAAAGCCTGATTTACCTTTCGATTTGACAACGCTTCAAAGGGAGTGCAATAAGTATTTCGGATACAGTGCTAAACAGACACTTGATTATGCTCAAAGCCTGTATGAAAAGAAGCTCATTACATATCCAAGAACAGACAGCAGGTGTTTAACAGAGGATATGATTGTAAGTACGGTCAATAATATTTTAGGAAAGAACGACTTTGATACAGAGCGTATCAAGACGGTGTTTAACTCAAAAAAGGTTACAGATCATCATGCGATTATCCCGACAGTAAGCTCACTGAGTGAAGATTTATCAGGTTTTCCTGAGAGTGAAGCAAAGGTATATAGGCTTATTTCTAATAAGCTTCACGCAAGTGTGGGCTATCCATTAGTGGAAAACACAACAAAGATTGTAGCTGTATTTGATGGTTTTGAATTTACAAGTACCGGTAAGGTAATTAAAGATGAGGGGTTTAGCAAATACCTTAAAGAATACAAATCAAAACAGAGTGAAGATGCTGTACTGCCCGATATAAGTGTTGGTGATGTTTTAAGCATTGAAAATAAAGAGATAAAAGAAAAATTCACCCAACCTCCGAAACACTTTACTGAAGATACTCTTCTTAAGTCTATGGAGATTGCAGGAAATGACGCACTTGAAAAAGGTGTAGAAGTGGAAAGAAAAGGACTTGGAACGCCTGCAACGAGGGCAGGGATTATTGAAAACTTAATCTATAAAGGCTTTGTAGAAAGGGATAAGAAAAATCTTGTAGCCACACATAAAGGAATCAGTCTTGTAACGATTGTAGCTGATAATTTTAAGTCGGCAGAAACTACTGCAAAGTGGGAAATGGAGCTATCAGATATTGCTCAGGGGAAATCTTCAAAAGAGGATTTTTTAGAAGCGATTGAAAATGAGATAAAAGAAGCTGCTCTGACATATAGCAAATAAGTAGGGACTAATCTCAGAGTAGAAAAAATATCTTAAAAGTGCTATAATTTTTTGTAGGAAAAGTAGGGCGAAAGGAAGTAAGTATGAAAGATATATTTATGGATACCGCAAAGGTTATGGCAAAAGGACAGGTTACTATCCCGAAAAGGATAAGGGAACTTTTGAATTTAGAAAATGGAGACTATGTTACTTTTGTAGTTAATAAAGATAAGGTGCAAATTCAAAACTCCAAGACTTTTATTGAAGAAAATATTAGGAAATAACAGCACATTTTTGGAGGCAGGTGAAACAATGAATAAGGATAAGATGGCATTGCAGAATACAGATATTGGAAGGGATAATCATCAGTTTGATGATATTGTTAAGATTGTCGAAAGTGCAAAGGATCGTGCTTATAAAAAAGTCAATGAAGAACTGATTTTGATGTATCAGGAAGTGGGAAAATACATTAGTGAAAAAACTAAGGAGGCATCTTATGGCTCTGGTTTCGTTGACAATGTAGCTGAATTTTTCTCAACAAACTATCCTGAATTAAAAGGGTTTAACCGCAGAGGTCTTTACAGAATGAAGCAATTCTATGAGCTATATAAGGACGATGAAAAAGTGTCAACGCTGTTGACACAATTGAACTGGTCTAATCATTTAAAGATAATGTCCGGATCTAAAAGTAAAGAAGAAAGGGAATTCTATATTAACTTAGCTATAAAGGAGAATCTAACTCATCGGGAGTTGGTAAGGCAGATGGATAGCGGATACTATGAACGCTATATGCTTTCAAATGGTAATAATTTGCCTGCTATACAAAGAGCAAAACAGGAAACACATAATTTATTTATGGATAGCTATGTATTGGAATTTCTTGATGCTCCCAAGATTGGAAATGAAAGAGAATTTCAAAAATCAATTCTTGAAAATCTGAAGAACTTTATCTTAGAAATTGGAAAAGATTTTTCCTTTATAGGTAATGAGTATAGGGTACAGGTCGGCAATCATGATTACTATATAGATTTGTTGTTCTATCATAGGGGACTATCTTGTTTAGTTGCATTTGAATTAAAAATTGGAGAGTTTAAGCCGGAATATATCGGAAAAATGAACCTGTATTTAGAAGCATTGGATAGAGAAGTTAAGAAACAAACGGAAAATCCAAGTGTCGGAGTTATTCTTTGTGCATCAAAAGATGATGAGGTTGTAGAATTTGCACTTAGCAGAAGTCTTTCACCAACAATGGTATCGGAATACACCTTAAAACTGATAGATAAAAATTTATTGCAGAAAAAGTTGAAAGAGTACACTGAAATTGCTGAAGAAGATATTAAGTAGTCGATGTGACGATTGCGTGATAGAAAATAATAATTTTTAATGAGGTGACTTTATGGATAATCCAATTTATCAAAGAGAAATGATGGACTTTATAAAAAAATTTCCCAACAATGGAAATGTAATGATTCCAATTCATGGTAGAACAAAAAAATATGGTACCGATGCATATTTTCAATGCAGACTGTTTCCGTTAGAGTATGCTAAAAAGGAATTAGAGAAAGATGATACAAATGATTGGGGAGGAACTGCCCCGGGTTTTACTCAATTTGGATTCGGAGATGATGAGGAAGTCATTTATTCACGATTCAATAATCAAGTTAATATGGAACCTTTTGTTATAGAAAGGGATTATAATGGTCTTGTTAAACAAGATGAACTTGAAATTGTTGAAGAATTTAGATTGCTTAATAACTTATTTTTTGATAGGGCTAAAAATGAATATATCGATTTGGAAAATGAAAAAACAGTGATAAGAATAGAAAATGGTTTTGTAACTGTAGACAGAAAATATTTAAAGAGATATCTTTCTGTGAAAGATATGGTTATGTTTGTTCATTGTGATAGCAGATATTCTACAACTAGCTTGGATCAAAGACTACCTGAAGATTTTAATACTGAAGTGATGGACAATAAAATATATACATTATCATTTGGCGAGATATGCCGAAAGCCATTTTCGTTGCTTTATGCGAAAACAGCAATTTATGGTTGTTCTATTCAGGACTGTGAATATTGGCCATATAGCGAAAGTAAGGAATACGAAGACTACGCTATTGGTGTTGACGAAGATGGAAACGATATATTTTTTACATCTGATCCATCAATGTTGTCAAATTATTTTGAAGACAATAATGGAGCCCCGCATTACCTTACTCCAGTATATTTTAAACGTGAGGTATTGGGAAAATATTATGATAACCCTGATAGATATTTCATTGAATCAGGGCTATTAAGATGTGGAACATTATGGTCATTATATATTGACAATGAAAGCAGTGAATATGTTTCAGCTTACCTTGGCGATTTAGGAAGAAATCTTTCAAGAAAGGAGCAAATGCACTGGAAAAATTATAATATTACAATTGACGGAAAACTTAGTCATTCAAAGTTCATGAGAGATTTTTTAAGCACGTTTAGTTCATCAGAATCTCCTGTTTTTATTTTTCAAAATAAGTATAATAAGTTAAATGATGCATTTAAAGAAAAATTTGGTTATCCATTATTTCTTCCACTGCACAACGATGATGAATATATACTTAAGAGCCTTAGAATTCCACTGTTGGAGTCGCAAGCAGAATTTGATCAACAGATATTAGCTCTTGTAAAATTGATTGTAGATTCGTTGAATGAAAAAGGCATTGAAATGTTGTTATCTTCAGAAACTGAAAAATTATCTGGTAGTATTTCAAAATTGAAAGAGCTATTTCTGTCTCTTATACACATCTGACGCTGCCGACGATATGCAGTGTGTAGA
>CALZYE010000034.1 GCA_945830395.1 uncultured Clostridia bacterium | reverse complement strand
GATGTAGAGAGGTCTCGTGGGCTCGGAGATGTGTATAAGAGACAGGTCATCAACAAAATCTTCTTTAAGATAAGCATTTCGTTGAGCCAAAATTTTCTTATAATTTGAAAGGCAATCATAGTATGCCGGTTTTATCTGAGCCAGCTCTCTGTCTATAAATTTTCTTCGCTTTTCAGGTTCATCCTTAATTATTTTCAGATCTTCAGGTGAAAAAATCACTATAATTATATTATCTATCAGTTCAGATGTTCTTTTTATGGCATTGCCGTCTTTCTTTATGGACTTTTTATAGTCTTTATTTATTGAAATTTCAACATTAGTATCTATTACATCCTTTTCTGCCCATACCTTTACTACAGCAGTATCTTCACCGAATTTTATCAATTCATTATCTTTTAATGTACGAAAAGATTTTCCTATTGAAGAAAGGGAAATTGCTTCTATGAGGTTCGTTTTTCCCTGAGCATTTTGTCCCACTATAAGGTTTAAATTCTTACTAAATTCAATAGAAAAATCTTTATAATTTCTGTAATTTTTCAGTTCCAGCTTCTTTATGTACATTTTCAGTTAATTCTTACAGGTAAAATAAGATATTCAAACTCGTTTCCTTCCAAAGGCTCAATCAGACAAGGTGTAACAGGAGTATTTAACAACATTCTGATTTCTTCATCATCAATATTTTTAAGAACATCTATAACATACTGAGCATTAAAACCGATAGTTATATCATCTCCATTTTTAGTCACAATTATATCTTCCTTTACATTCCCTTCCTCTGAGTTGGATGTAATAGTAACAAGACTTCCTGAAATATTCATTCTTATAAGATTATTTTTTCCTGCTTTCGATAAAAGTGAAGCTCTCTCAATGCTGCTTAAAAGCATTGATTTATCAATAGTTACTTCAATTTTATTATCTTTAGGAAGGATATCCCTATATTTTATAAATTCTCCCTCCATTATCTTTAACTCAGCCTGACAATTTCCAATTTCAAAAATTGCTTTCTTATCGTTCAGATAAAGATTTATATTATCTTCTTCATTATCAATATCATTTAGAATTTTGCTTATTTCACTTAGGGTTTTAACCGAAATTACGATTTTCTTTGGATTTACAGTAGTATGAGACTTCTTAGTAATTGCCATTCTGTAGCCGTCTATCGCTACCATGGTCATTTCATTTTCATTAAGCTCTATGAGTACACCTGTAATTATTCCTCTGGCTTCGTCTAAACTTGCTGCAAAAGCTGTTTTTTCTATCATGTCCTTAAGAGATTTTTTCTCAAAAGTGATACGATTATTTATATCTTTCTCTGTATTCACTATTGGAAATTCGTCTGTTGACATTCCCACAACCTTAAATTCCGATGTCAGACAATTAATCGTAATATTGTTATTTTCATCACTTTCTATCTTTATCTCCGATGAAGGAAGTTTTCTTATTATATCGCTGAACAGTTTTGCTGTTATAACAACTGATCCTTCTTCAATAACTTCAACATCTATTGTATTTTTTATTGCTATATCAAGATCTGAAGCAGACATTGTTAATTTGCCGTTATTTACATCCACGAGGATTCCCTTCAGTACAGGAATAGTTGTTCTTGAGGTTACTGCTCTTGAAACTATATTCAAAGCTTTAGATAGTTTCTGTTGTTGACATTTGAATTTCATTTTTGCCTCCAAAATGCATTATTATTTTTATATTTTTTTAGTAGTAATAGTAGTAGTGTTTGTGGATTATGTGGATAACTTTTTAAATACTTGTAAAGACTAAATTTTTTATTGTTGAAATCAAGTGGATAACCCTGCAATTTTATTATACTCAATCCACATTATTAATTTTTTTCTTTATATCTTCGATAATTTCTTTCAGATTGCTGTCAGTTTTCAGCTCTGCCTGAATTTTATCGCAGGCGTGCATAACTGTGGTGTAATGTCTGTCTCCGAATATTTTCCCAATCTGAGGAAAAGAATGATCTGTCATAATTCTGCACAGGTACATCGCAATCTGCCTTGGATATGCAACCTTATTGGTTCTTTTAGATGATTCCAAATCGGTTACTTTGATATTATAGTATTTACTGACAACTTCTTTTATTCTAAGCGGTGTTATTTTCTTTCCGCCTATTTCAATTATGTCGTTTAATATACGCTTTGCAAAAGGAACATCTATATTGCATTTCATTATGTTTGCAAATGAAACAACCCTGTTGAAAGCACCTTCCAAATTTCTTATGTTATCAGGTATTTTCTGTGATATAAGCTGGATAACTTCATATACATCATCATCCACATCTATTTTTTCATTTTCAGCCTTTTTTTGCAAAATAGCAACCCTTGTTTCCAAATCTGCCGGAAGAAGCTCCGCAACCATTTTCCACGAAAATCTCGATCTTAATCTTTCATCAAGCCTTACCAATTTGTTTGGCGGTCTGTCGCTGGAAATTATTATCTGCTTATTATTGCCGTACAAATCATTGAAGGTATTGAAAAATTCAATTTGAGTAGTTTCTTTTCCCTCTAAAAACTGGATATCGTCTATTAGCAGTACATCCAAATTTCTATACTTCTTTTTAAATTCTCTGCTGCTGTTTTGATCCTGAATTGATTTTATAAGTTCATTTGTAAACATTTCCGATGAAACATACAGGATATTTATGTTATCAAAATTCTCAAGCAGATGAATTCCCATTGCATGCATTAAATGGGTTTTACCAAGTCCTGAATTGCCATGCAGAAAAAGGGGATTATAGGATGTTGAAGGATTGTCCGATACTGCTTTTGCCACGGCAAATGCAAGCTCATTGCAGTCTCCCACTATAAAATTGTCAAAGGTGTATTTAGGATTAAATATTCGTTGATTTTTTAAGTTATTGTTTAATTTATTGACCTTTTCTTTATTCTTTTTAATTTGGGTATTTGAATAATCGCTATCATCCATAATCTGCTGATTTTCATACTCTTTACTTTCTTTAACTATTACTTTATAAGGTTCACCCATAACCTGCATTAAAGTACTTTCGAGCATGTGTTTATATCTTTGATTCAAACTTTTTACAACGAAAGAATCATTGCTTTCTATGTAGGCAATTTTTATAATCTCATTGATAGAATGTAAATTTGCTTTCAAAAACCAATGGGAATAACTTGCATCCGTTGTATTTTGCTTTATAATAGATAAAACTTTTTTCCAGATTTCTTTTTTATTTTCCATTTTTACCTCTAAGAAACTTATTACTTACATTTTAACTAATAAGTTATCCATATACAAGCATAAAATATTTATATTGAAAAATAAATAAAAAACAAACTTATCCATATAATGTGGATAAGTTTGTTCATAACTTGTTGATTATAAATACAAAATCAAATCGGATATTATACTTCCAGTTTCATATCTCCTTTATTTATTAAATTCTTTTTCTTCATAATTGAATAGAAGATGCAGGATAAAATTCCGGGAAGTAAAAAATGTAAGAAAAGTACCTTTAAAAGTATTTCGGTTGTAAATCCCATAACGGTGAATGTCATTATTTGTCCCACAAAACCTGATGTACCCATACCTGAACCTGCAGGGTTATTAGTCATATGCAGCAAGCATGTGGAAATAGGACCTGTTATTGCGGCTGCAAGGGTGGGAGGAAGCAATATCATAGGATTTTTTATTATATTCGGAACCTGAAGCATCGATGTTCCCAGTCCCTGTGCAAGTAAGCCGCCTATTCCATTTTCCTTGAAACTGATAACGGCAAATCCAATCATCTGTGCACAGCACCCTGCAGTTGCAGCTCCTGCGGCAAGACCGGAAAGATCCATCATTATACATAGGGCGGCTGAGGAAATAGGTGCAGTGAGTACAAGTCCAACTATAACAGACACAAATATACCAAACCAAAATGGCTGAAGTTCACAAGCTAAAATTATTATTTGTCCCAGCTTTATCATCAGTAAACCTACGAGAGGGCCGATTAATTTTGCAGTTATTCCTCCTATTATTAAGGTAACGGCAGGGGTTACTATTATATCCAGTTTAGTCTCTTTGGAAACAACTTTGCCGAATTCCACTGCAAGAAGAACTGCAACAAAAGCTCCTGCAGGTCCACCTGCTATCTTTATACCGAAGCCTGTGAAATCCGCACCCATCTGTCCCACTATTATACTTGAAAAAAGCACTAACGGAGGGGCTTTTAGAGAGTATGCGACTGCACCTCCTATTGCAGGTCCCATCATTTTCATAGCTGTGCCGCCTACCAGTATCAGAAACGAAATCAGCTGGTGTGATTCAGTAAAGTACGGAAGATTACAAAGCTGCTGACCTATGGTTTTTAAAATAAGTCCGATTAGTAATGAAGAAAAAAGCCCTAAACCCATTGCAGATAGAGCATCCTGCGCATATCTTTTCGTACTTATCTCGATGTCTTTTCTTTTTAAAAAAGAAGAAATATGATTTTCTTTTTCCATAACTACCTCAATTACCTAATTTTCCATAAAAAATATACTTACATTCAATACATTTTTAAGAATACCGCCTAACATGTCATGTGTCAAGTCAGTAAAGAAATAAGTGTTAAATAAGTGTTGCATATTGTATCATTTATAAAATATTAAAAAGTATTGGCGGTGATTAAAAATAAGTAAAATTATTTTCTCAGCCGGGGTTAAAATATTCGATAGCTATAAACAACACTTAGGCAGAGTGGTATATAGATTTTAAATATTGTTTTTTGCCCTTTAGTTTGCGTTTTAAAGGCGTTTTAAATATTTAATAATAAAAAAAGTCAAAAACAGATTTATTCCTTGAAAAAATCTGTTTTTTTTTGTATAATGTGGTACAGGTGTGAACATAAAAAATATAATTTAAAAAGGCAGGATTTTAATGAGTTCAGAAGTAAAAAATAATCAGTATAATGCTGACCAAATACAAGTTTTAGAAGGTTTTGAGGCGGTAAGAAAACGCCCGGGAATGTATATTGGTTCTACAGGTCCAAGAGGACTTCACCATTTAGTTTACGAAATTGTGGATAACAGCGTGGACGAAGCTCTTGCAGGTTTCTGTAAAAAGATAAAGGTAACTATTAACGAGGACAATTCCATTACCGTAACAGATGACGGCAGAGGAATGCCGGTGGATATGCATCCGAAGATGAAAATTCCCGCGGTGGAGGTAATTCATACAGTTCTTCACGCCGGAGGTAAATTTGGAGGTGGAGGATATAAGGTTTCCGGAGGTCTGCACGGTGTAGGCGCTTCAGTTGTAAATGCCCTGTCCACCAAGATGATTGTGGAGATAAGCCGAGGGGGAAAAGTATATAATATAGAATTTTCCAGGGGAAAGACCACTAAAAAATTAAATGAAATAGGTGAAAAGAAAGTTACAGGCTCAAAGACGACTTTCTGGCCGGATCCTGAAATCTTTGAGGAAACGGTATACGACTACGGAACACTGCAGCATAGATTGAGAGAAATGGCTTTCCTGACCAAAGGAATTCATATAACTTTGGAAGATAAGAGGCAAGGTCAGAAAAAGAAAGAAGTCTTTCACTATGAGGGTGGGCTTAAGGAGTTTGTTAATCACCTGAACAGCAATAAAGATAAGATTCATGAAAATGTTTTTTATTTTGAATTTGTAAACCAAAGTCAAGAAGTTGAAGTTGCTATGCAGTATACAGATAAGTATAGTGAACTTCTTCTGTCATATGCAAATAATATAAACACGGTGGAGGGCGGTTCACATTTAGTTGGATTCAAATCGGCTCTTACAAGGGTTATGAACGATTACGCCAAGAAGAATAAGATTATGAAGGAGGGAGAATCTCTTTCCGGAGAAGATGTTAGAGAGGGGCTTACTGCAATAGTTTCAGTTAAGTTGACCCAACCCCAGTTTGAGGGACAGACCAAGGCTAAACTGGGGAATACAGAGATGAGAGGATTTGTTGAAACCTCCACGAGCCAAAATTTATTTGCTTTTCTGGAAGAAAATCCGAAGCAGGCAAACGCTATTTTGAATAAATGTCTAAGTGCCTCCCGTGCTCGTGAAGCTGCTCGTAAAGCCAGAGCCTTAGTCAGAAGACAAACGGCGACACAAGGACTTTCACTTCCGGGAAAACTTGCAGACTGCTCTGAAAGAGATCCTAAGCTGTCGGAAATTTTCTTAGTCGAAGGAGATTCCGCCGGCGGTTCTGCAAAGCAGGGAAGAGATAGAAAGCGACAGGCGGTATTGCCTCTGCGAGGTAAGATTCTTAATGTGGAGAAAGCCCGTCAGGATAAGATGCTGAATTCAGAAGAAATAAAGAATATGATTACGGCATTCGGCTGCGGCATCGGAAGCGAATTTGATATTTCCAAGCTTCGCTACCATAAGATTATCATCATGACAGATGCTGATGTTGACGGCGCTCATATCAGAACTCTTTTGCTGACATTCTTCTACCGCTATATGACACCTTTAGTTGAAGGCGGATATGTTTACGCGGCGCAGCCTCCGCTGTTCAGGGTTCAGAAAAACAGAAAATCATGGTACACTTACTCAGATCGTGAACAGGAAAAGCTCTTGAAAGAAATAGAAGATATGCCGGGTAAGCTGGAAATTCAGCGTTACAAAGGTCTGGGCGAGATGGATTTCAATCAGCTTTGGGATACCACCATGGATTACAGCAAGAGAACTATGGTTCAGATTACGGTCGAAGATGCCACAGCGGCAGATGAAATTTTTACAACGCTTATGGGAGATAAGGTTCCTCCTCGTAAAAAGTTCATTGAGGAAAATGCAAAGTACGCAACTCTTGACATTTAATCGGGTTTACATAAGTCAAGAATCATACATTTAATATAGTACGGGAGGAAGTATTGGATACTTTATTAGAAGAACAGAATATTATACAACATGAGATTCACGATGAAATGAGAGACTCTTATATCGACTACGCCATGAGCGTTATCGTTGGAAGAGCTCTTCCTGATGTACGGGACGGTATGAAACCGGTACACAGGAGGATTTTATACGGAATGTCACAGCTGGGAGTAACCCCTGACAAACCATACAAGAAATCCGCCAGAATCGTGGGAGAAGTAATGGGTAAGTATCACCCTCACGGTGACAGCTCTATTTATGATGCCATGGTTAGAATGGCACAGGATTTCTCTATGAGATACCCTTTAGTTGACGGTCACGGAAACTTCGGCTCTATAGACGGAGACGGTGCGGCAGCTCAGCGTTATACGGAAGCGAGAATGTCATATTTTTCACTTCAGATGCTTAGAGATATAGAGAAAAATACCGTTGATTTTACACCTAACTTTGACGGTGAAGAAAAAGAACCTGTAGTTCTGCCTGCTCGTTATCCTAATCTTTTGGTTAACGGCTCAAACGGAATCGCTGTAGGTATGGCAACATCCATACCTCCTCACAATCTGACGGAAGTAATCAACGCTACAGTGGAGATTATCGATAATCCGCAGGCCACTGTGGAAGATCTTATAAAGATAGTTCAGGGTCCTGATTTCCCAACGGGAGCGCAGATTCTGGGAAAGAGCGGCATCAGAGATGCATACAGAACCGGAAACGGAAAGATTAAAGTTCGCGCCGTTTGCGAAATTGAAGAAACTAAAAAGGGAAAATCACAGATTATAGTTTCGGAGATTCCTTACGCCGTTAATAAGGCAAGGCTGATAGAAAAGATTGCCGATTTGATTAAGGATAAGAGAATTGACGGAATCTCCGACATAAGAGATGAATCAAACAGGGAGGGCATGAGGATTGTAATTGAGCTTAAGCGGGATGCGAATCCTCAGATTACCCTGAATCAACTGTATAAGCACACTCAGATGCAGGATAATTTCAGCTGCATTATGATTGCTCTCGTTGACGGTCAGCCGAAACTTTTGAATCTGTACGACATGCTTTCAGAGTATATTAAATTCCAGAAAGAAGTTGTTACGAGAAGAACCCGGTTTGATCTGGAAAAAGCGGAAGCCAGAGCACATATCTTGGAAGGTCTGCGAATTGCCCTTGATAACATTGATGAAGTTATAAAGATAATCAGAAGTTCATATAACGATGCCAAAGAAAAATTGATGGAGAGTTTCGGACTCTCTGCAATTCAGGCACAGGCAATTTTGGATATGCGCCTTGCAAGGCTGCAAGGGCTGGAGAGAGAAAAACTCGATAAGGAATACAGCGAACTTATGGATAGAATTGCATATTACAAGGCTATTTTATCCGATGAAGGAATGCTCATGGGAGTTATCAAGGCGGAGCTTCTTGAAGTTAGAGACAAGTGGGGAGATGAAAGAAGAACCAAACTTTCACCTGATGCTTCCGATTTTGAGGACGAGGATCTTATAGAAGAGGAGAAAGTTACCGTTACGCTGACTCACCTTGGGTACATCAAACGAGTTCCATCCGATACATATAAAGCGCAGAGAAGGGGCGGAAAAGGAATAATGGGAATTACGACAAGAGATAATGACTTTGTCAAGGATTTGATTATGACTTCTACCCACGATTACCTGATGTTCTTTACAAATACAGGTAAGGCCCATAAGCTAAAGGCTTTTGAAATTCCTGAGGCTTCAAGGACTGCCAGAGGAACGCCGGCTGTCAATTTCTTGAGCTTGATGCAGAGAGAGAGAATTACCGCATTGATTCCGGTTAAGGAGTTTGCAGAGGATAGATATTTGATCGCCGTTACTAAACAGGGTACGATTAAAAAGACATCTTTATCTGAGTATGACACTAACAGGACCAGTGGAATTATTGCCATAAAGCTTAAGGATGACGATCAGCTTATAGATGTTAAGCAGACGACCGGTTCCAATAGCATAATAATAGTTACCAAGAAGGGAAAATGCATCTGTTTCTCAGAGGAAGATGTTAGAGCAATGGGAAGAGTTGCCGGCGGTGTGCGTGCCATTAAGCTCGATAAGGACGATGAAGTTGTTTCCATGTCTCTTGTTGATCCTGAGCAGGAGCTTCTTGTAGTAACGGAAAACGGTTACGGAAAGAGAACTCCGGTTAAAGAATATAAGATTCAGGTAAGAGGCGGTAAAGGTCTGTTGACCTATGACAAGAGTAAGTTTAAAAAGACCGGAGCATTAATCGGAGCAATGGTTGTGGATGAAGATGACGAAGTCCTCTTGATAAATTCAGAGGGAATAATAATCAGAATCCGTGCAAATGAAATTTCTGAGCTGGGTCGCGCAACACAGGGCGTCAAGATTATGAAAGTTGAAGATGAAACCAAAATAGTTGCAATGGCAAAGGTGATTAAAGAGGAAGATGAAGCTTCGGAAGAGGAACCAGGAGAACAAATTCAGCTTTAAAATAGAAAATCAGGGTATATAGTCACTGTGCAGATGGTATGTCTGCACAGTAAACTATTAAAATGAGGAGTAAAATATGGATAAAATTAATTTTATTATCCCGGGAAAGCCTGAATATCTGACAATGGTTAGACTCGCCATCGGCTCCATTGCATCTAATGCCGGGTTTAATTTAGAGGAAATCGAAGATATTAAGACAGCTGTTTGCGAGGCATGTAAGTATGTTTCCTGTCACGGTTTTAATGGATTTTCTGAGAAATATGAGGTAGAATGTAATGCAGCAGAGGGTTTAATAGAAATTATCGTTCAGGATGATTGTGATTGTCATTCTCTGGAAAAAAAGCATAAACCGTGTAAAATCTGCCCAAGCGAGGGAGACCTTGGAGTTTATGTCGTAGAAACA
Source organism: uncultured Clostridia bacterium (assembly GCA_945830395.1). Lineage (GTDB taxonomy): Bacteria > Bacillota > Clostridia > Peptostreptococcales > Anaerovoracaceae > Aminicella. The sequence goes on along the minus strand of CALZYE010000034.1, from coordinate 452 downwards.
TTGATGAATGAAGTAGAGTTTGGTAAAAATGAGAACGACCATAAGTTCGTTAAAATGGTGAAGAAGGCATGACAAATCGGGAAAAATTTACCGAGTATAAGAAGAATCCTACAATTGAATTAAGAAATGAAATAGTAGAGGAACATCTTTACATGGTAGATATCCTAATTAGAAAATATCTAAATAAAGGTGTTGAGTACGATGACCTATATCAAGTAGGGGCATTGGCGCTGGTTCAGGCTGTTGAAAGATTTGATCCGGAAAGAGGATTTGAATTCAGCTCTTTTGCTACGCCTACGATTTTAGGGGAAATTAAAAAGTACTTTAGAGATAAGCAGTGGAGCCTGAAGGTTCCAAGGCGGCTGAAGGAAATTTCTTCTAAAATTCAGGATGTTAAGGATAAGCTTTATTCTGAATATCAGAGACCGCCTACCGTTTCAGAAATGGCAGAG
>CALZYE010000033.1 GCA_945830395.1 uncultured Clostridia bacterium | reverse complement strand
CTGCATGATGGACTATTCAACTGTAAATGTTCAACTTGTTATTGCAATTTGCGAAGTATTTTTCTACATATTTTCTTTCAAAATACTTGTCTGTACCTTTTTTTATCAGATCTTTTATTGAACTTAATTTTTTAACAGTTTCAAAGGATGACTTTATATCTATGAATGTATTTGAGTTTGAAGAGGGCAAATCTGTAAAGTCCACTTTATCCGGAGATAATGTCTTTGCATTACTTGCAGCTTTAATTTCTCTGATACCCCTGTTTTTATTTAAAGCAGCATACTTTCCTTCTTTTACTATTTGTTTCTTAAAACATGGTAAATTTCTTAAAGAATAGTTATACAGACTGCAATTTGCCCCTTCATACTTGATATATTTCTTATTAAAAAAACTTTTGCCTGCATAGAAATCAAGTTTTTCGTTTATATCTTTTTCGATACCTTCAAATGCGAAGATTCCATATCTTCCCTGCAAATTCAAGTCATATTCACCTAATATCGATTCGCACCACACAAGACTCATTTCCTTTGTATTGCTCTTTACGGCCTGTTCTCTTGAAGCATTGATGAAAATCATTACACATGAAATCAGAGACAGAAACATTAAAAGTATTAGAATTGTAACAGAACCTTTTTTATTCTTTAACACCCTTCATTCCCTCTTTTATCCTCACACCGTCAGCCGGATTAATTATGTATCCTTTATTATCAAAACTCGAAGACAGGTTTTTCTTAATCAGACCGCCTATGTATCCTTCAACTGAAGGCTCATCTCTTTCTATCTTAAAAATATTTGATTCAACCATAGCTTTATTTTGCAGAGCCTCATGGCTCATAACCTGAGTTTTCACCTCGCTGTAAAAGTAAATAAGCATATATAGCATGCTAATTATAATCAGCACTATGATGGGAACCACAACGGCCGCCTCTACAATAGATTCCCCTTTTTTATTATTCATCACCTGTAAAATCATCTCGTACGATTATGAGTTCAGTGTGCTGAAGGTCTTGTTTATAAAAGCGGTTATCTCTGACTTGAAAATAAGTCCCAAAGCCACTGCAAGGGCAATCAGAATGGCCACCTGAACCATTTCCATAGGCATTACCGTTCCCTTCTTTCCTCTGAACATATTTTTAAATTTCAATCCTAAGTTGAATATCTTCATCAACATAATTTCATCCTCCTTTTACTTGTAACATTGCAGGAAGTGCCGTTACCATAATAAGTACAATTAATAATATTGCCAGTGGAAAGGACATCTTAGATTCGGCCAACTTCCCTTTTTCTATAGCTTTTTTCTTCCTCTCCTCCCAGATCAACTCGCCGTCTCTGCTTAGTTTTTCACATAAATCAACCCCTTTTTTTTGATTGTCCACAATTACTGATACCATTCTTGAAAACCACCTGTTTTTGATTTCCGTACTTTTTCTCTGTAAAATATGTGTCAAACTTCTGTTTGAATCATATGCATTCTCTCCGATTTCCAAAATTAACTTTGTAAAATAATCCTTTTCCTTTTTTCTCAAGTAACTTCGCACTAATGTATAAAAAGCATCATTGAATATTAACCCGCAGTTTAACAACATTATTAGCTGATCATTGAATCCCGGAAGTGATTTAAGTATGATTTCATTCTTCTTAATTATGCTGTCTATTTCTTTTTTTCTTTTATCAAAATATACGACCATCATTATAATAAAAGGTATGAACAGCAAAATTACAGCATTATAATTTCTCACTCTTGCCCATTTTATCGAAATACCTCCTTGGATTTTACGCGGCAGTATAACAACTTTCTCTCCGGATCGTCCAATCTCATCGATAACCCTTTTCACTTTATTTGAAAGTTCGTTTTCAGCTTCATTATCATTTTTCTTTTCTTTTTGAACATTTTTCCCCCGAAGGTTAATATTTACTACTTCTTTTATCTTACTGCCTTGTCCCTCAGCCTCAATTTCAACGGGATAGCATATAAATTCATCGGGGCTTTCCCTGCTAAGCCCAATCAGTTTTCCGCTTTTGTCGACTACATATCTGTTTCCCAGTCCCAATCCCTTATAAAGCAGAACTCCGATAATGACAAGGGTTATAATAAGAAGTATCAGGAAGTTTATCCTATTTTCACGGGTTGAAATAAATTCTTTAATCCTTTTGAGCTCATAATTTAAATCAAATTTCAATGTCTGTTATCCTTTCAATCATCCTATACGATGCATAGACTCCTGCAAGTGCCGCGGTCATAGCTATTCTGCCCGGAATAACAGTATACATTACTGACAAATATTCAGGAGAAAGTATTCTCAAGAACATGATGACCAGTACCGGCATTGCTGTAATAATCCTTCCCTCAAATTTTCGCTGACTTATGATCTGTTTGATCTCTTTTTCAATTTCGATCTTTTGACATATCAAATCCGAAATTTTATATATTGCGGAAACAAAATCGCCGCCACTTTTTTTGCAGGCTTCATATATATGAACAAACATCTCTATATCCTCAACATCGTTTCTGCCTGCAAAATTCTGAAGTGCATCCGATACGTCCATCTGCCTGCTTTCAATCTGCATTACCATAGTATTAAGCTCAATCATAATTACATCCTTGGGATTATATATCTTCAATAACTCAGCTTTTGTTTCTTTAAGACCTTCTTCAATATGCCTTCCTGTAGAAAGGGAAGATGCAATACATGACAAAAAATCTCTGAATTGCAATCGCAGAACCTCTGCTCTGTTTTTTCTCACAAGTTCATCTATATATCTGTTTACAGGTTTATAGATGAAAACAGATATTACACAGGTATAAAATGTATCGTAGAACAGAATCCCGATAATTCCGGTTACAATAAACAATATAGATATGACGGCAATTTTTCTTACCGCCTTGCTTCTGATTTTATTTGTAAAAACAGTATCTACGCTGATTTTAAACATAATCTGTTCCCTTTAATTCAAATTTTCCGGTATTAATTATTTTGTTTCCGGTTTCTGCCAACAACTTATTAGAATCTAAATTGAAAATCTCATTCAGCACATATTCTCCGTTTTCGTATCCTATGAGCTCCACCACCTGAGAAACTGTTCGCCTTCCATCTTTCAGTCTTGCCAAGTGCACAAATATATCTATGCCCTCTATTATCTGTGCTCTAATGGTATCCATAGGAAGCTTTGAAGCCATTAAATACATAGCCTCCAGCCTTCTTATCATCCCTTTCACAGAGTTTCCGTGACCTGTCGACATACTTCCGTCATGGCCTGTATTCATTGCCTGCAGCATGTCCGCAACCTCCTTCCCCCTTACTTCACCCACTATTAATCTTGTCGGTCTCATTCTAAGGCTTGTTTTAATCAGCATGTCCATAGATACGAGACCTTTGCCCAAAGTATTTGCGTTATGACACTCCATCTGAACGATATTCTTTATTTGTTTTAACGCAAGTTCTCTCGAATCCTCTATAACAATAACTCTCTCATCCTGTGGAATATAATCTGCCAAAGCATTTAGAAAAGTGGTTTTCCCTGATGAAGTTCCGCCGCTTATAAATATGTTGTAACCCGCTTCCACCATACTTTTCAGCATATTTGCACATGATTTGTTTAAGGTGCCGTATTCCAGCAGTTTTTCCATCGTTATATGTTCGTTTGAAAATTTTCTTATCGTAAGTGCAGTCCCGTCTAATGCCACATTGCCAAACACTGCATTTACTCTTGCTCCATTTTCCAGCCTCGCGTCTAAAATGGGATTAAGCTCGTTTATTTCTCTATGCACCGACGCCGCAATATTCCTAATAACTTCTTCAAGTTCTTCTGAATCTTCAAAAGCCATATCAATTTTTTCCATGCCGGAGCCTCTTTCAATAAATATATTACCATAGCCGTTTACCATTATTTCATTTATGGATTCGTCCTTTGTCAAAGGCGTCAGTATCCCCAGCTTGCTTCTAAGCTTTGACTGAACCCATATGAACATTTCCTGACACTCTTCAATCGAAGTTTTTCCGTCAAAGATTCTGTCTCTCAGCTTTTCGTCAAACTCATCATCTGATATTTTCGGATTATTTTTGATTACATCCAGCATATATCTGTATACGGAATATCTCTTACTATGTTCTGCCATATAATCTCTCAAATTTCTTCGCAAACTTCCACATATCTCCACCATACAGAGTTTTCAGATTTATATTTACTCTACTTTCTGTATTTTCAAATGCACTTTCATCAAAGGAAATGTAATGAAGTCTCTCGCCGTTTCCGGTATTACTTTTACAAAAGGTATTAACCATTATTACCGAAGATGTAATAGCTTTAACCCTGTTCAGAATATGATTTTCTGTATTATCCTTATCTTTTTTCACCACTACAGATCCATCTCCCCGATGTATTAAATCGGCATTTCTTTGACTTAATTCCGTGCCGAAATCCAAAAAAATATAGTGAAACGGATTGCCCTTATTCAGTTCTTCCAGCAATATAATCAAATCCCCTATTTCTGCATTATATACAAAATCATCTGTTTCATTTCTTTTTATATAACTCGGAATTCCCCCTGCAATATGTTCTTTTTTATTGACAGGTACACCGCTTTTTAAGTAATAGAAAAGTCTTTGAGTATCGGCTTTCTTCTCCGTTCTGCCAAGGTACAGGCAAGAACTGTCTTTGCTCTGCAGATTGAAGTATAAAACCCTTTTATCAAAAACCTCCGACAATATTACTGACAAACTCATAATTGTGGAAGTAACGCCGCATCCCCCTGTCGTTCCCAGAAAAGATATTACTTTACCTGTGAAGCTGCCGTCCTTCATTCTTAAACTTGAAGATATCCCTTTTTTTGCTGAAATATCCGCTTTGTCACAAATCCCATATTTCTCCCAATGCTCCAAAACCATATTGCTTATATACCTGCAATCAGAATATTTATACATAGAATCGTCAAAATCCCCACGGTTAATCTCACCGCTCAGGTATAACACATTCTTCAAATTCCTCCTTTCTCTCCTGTCAGATAATATTAAATCGCAGTCCTTAATATTATCCAAATGTATCTGCAGTTCTTTATCATTTCTCGACAGACTTCTGGCCAGTGCAAATGCAAAATCACCATCTGAAACATCGACTCCGACATGTAACATTTTTCCACCTCCCCCGGATTAGTTTCAGCCTAACAACTTCCCCATACAGTGTCAACCATTATTTACCATCTCTAAGATTTTCATACAATTCCCTTACACCCATTGACAAATTATATATAAATGGTATAAGATACCTGTAGTTAAATATCTTCGGGGCGGGGCGAAATTCCCCACCGGCGGTTATAGCCCGCGAGCCTTATGGCATGATTCGGTGTAATTCCGAAGCCGACAGTATAGTCTGGATGTGAGAAGAAATGAAAAAAATTTAATTTCATTGTTTTAAAGAGTCCCGGATTTTTAAATCCGGGCTTTTTTCTTTTTCTTACCGGTGCCCTGAAGCGATAGTGCTTCAGTTTTTTTATTTAGGAGTAAATCATGAAAGTAGATGTCGTAAATCAAACTAAGGATGAATTTTTTATGAGAAGAGCCATAGAATTGGCAAAAAAGGGTGCAGGAGATGTGAATCCCAATCCGATGGTAGGCGCTGTAGTTGTTAAGAACGGCAAAATCATAGGAGAAGGATACCATGAAAGATACGGTACATTACATGCAGAGAGAAACGCCTTATCAGCCTGCACAGAATCACCTGACGGCGCAACGATGTATATAACACTTGAGCCTTGCTGTCACTACGGAAAAACCCCTCCTTGCACCGAAGCCATAATTGAAAGCAATATTTCCAGAGTTGTGGTGGGCTCAAGAGATCCAAACCCCCTCGTTATGGGGAAAGGATTAAAACTTCTCAGAGAAGTAGCCATAGAGGTTACAGACGGCTTTCTCACAGAAGAGTGCGATGCTCTCTATCCCGTATTCTTTCACTTTATGAAAACAAAAACCCCTTATGTCACATTAAAATATGCCATGACCTTAGACGGCAAAATCGCCGCTGCCACCGGAGAATCACAGTGGATTTCATGTGAGGAATCAAGGAAGCATGCTCATACTCTCAGAGGACATACCATGGCAATCATGGTGGGCGTAGGAACTGTAATAAAAGATAATCCTAAGCTCACATGCAGAAACGGAAAGGGACTGTCACCCATCAGGATTATATGCGATACAAAGCTTCAAACTCCTTTGGATTCAGAGCTTGTTGTCTCCGCCTTTGCAGAGTCAAAGAAAACTCGGTATGCAGGAAAAGTTAAGTCCTGCAGTGGTGCCGAATCTAATGAGCAGCGCGTTCCGAGAACTATAATAGCAACCTCAGAGGTCAATGAAAATAAAATCAAAAAATATGAAGACATGGGAGTTACCGTCCTTTATACGCCAACAGGGACAGACGGTCATATCGACCTCCATCAGCTTATGGCACGCCTGGGAGCAATGAAAATAGACAGCATAATACTTGAAGGAGGCGGAATTCTCAGTTGGTCTGCCCTAAACTGCGGAATTGTAAACAAGGTTCAATGTTACCTTGCTCCTAAAATACTGGGAGGAAAAGAAGCCTTAACTCCTGTTGGGGGAATTGGGGTCGACTCTTTGTCCGAAGCATTCATGCTTAAGGATTTAAAAATAAAAAAAATCGGCAGTGATATATTCATAGAAAGCGAGCTCAAATAATGTTCACCGGAATAGTAGAAGAAGTAGGCAGAGTAAAGTCCATACGAAGAGGAAGCGGCGAAGCAAAGATAATAATTTCCTGCAGCAAAGTTTTGGGAAAGAAAAACACCATGTCAAGTAATCTTTCAATGGGAATACCGACTATTACAGGCGACAGTATAGCAGTAAACGGAATTTGTCTGACCGTAACTGAACTTCGCGGCGACACATTTACGGCAGATGTTATGCCTGAGACATTTGCAAGGTCAAGCCTGTCATCACTGAGACCCGGAAGCAAAGTCAACCTCGAACGGGCAATGCCCTCTTATGGAAGATTCGGCGGTCACATAGTTTCCGGTCACATAGACGGCATCGGAAAAATTTCAGCTATAAAGCGAGATGGAAATGCCGTGTGGTTCACCATTGAAGCAGACCAGAAAATAACTGAATTTATAGTGGAAAAAGGCTCTATCACAATAGACGGCATAAGCTTAACTGTGGCAGCCGTCGCCCATACGGAGCCTACAGGGAAATTTCAGGTTTCAGTAATCCCCCACACACTTTCTGAAACTTCGCTTTCAGAAAAGAAAGCTGGAGATTTGGTTAACCTGGAAACCGATATAATAGGAAAATATGTAAAACAATTTTTCGGGGAGGAAAATAAATGATAAAAGAAAATACAAATGAAGAATTTCAATTCGATACAGTTGAAGATGCTCTTGAGGATCTAAGGCAGGGAAAAATAATTCTCTGTACAGATGATCCCGACAGAGAAAACGAAGGAGATTTTATCTGCGCCGGAGAATTTGCTACAACGGAAAATATCAATTTTATGGCAGTGCACGGAAAAGGACTTATATGTATGCCTGTGGATCAGGAAATATGCAACAGGCTTAACCTTACTCAAATGGTATCGGAAAACACCGACAATCATGAAACCGCCTTTACCGTATCAATAGATCATATAGATACCACAACCGGTATTTCCGCTGAGGAACGAGGACTCACTACCCGCCTTGTAGCAGGCGAAAACAGCAAAGCTACAGACTTTAGGCGTCCCGGACATAATTTCCCCCTTCTTGCAAAGAAAGGCGGCGTATTAGAACGCAACGGTCATACAGAAGCAACGGTGGATTTGATGAAGCTTGCCGGTCTGAAACACTGCGGTATATGCTGCGAAATCATGGATGAGGACGGAACAATGATGAGGACTCCCAAGCTGAAAGAACTGGCAAAAAAATTTAACATAAAGTTCATAACCATCAAAGCTATACAGGACTACAGAAAAAAACACGATAAGCTCGTTGAGGAAGTTGCAAACACAAAGCTTCCAACATGTTACGGAGAATTCAGAGCTGTGGGCTTCATAAACAAGCTTAACGGAGAACATCATGTGGCGCTTGTTAAAGGCGATATAGGAGGCGGCGATGATGTGCTGTGCCGCGTCCATTCAGAATGCCTTACCGGAGATGCTTTCGGGTCAAGCAAATGCGACTGCGGTCAGCAGCTTGCTTCGGCCCTTACTCAAATCGAAAAAGAAGGTCGCGGGGTTCTCCTGTATATGCGCCAGGAAGGTCGCGGAATCGGTTTAATCAACAAATTAAAAGCATATGAGCTGCAGGACAAAGGAATGGATACCCTTGAGGCAAACTTGGCCCTGGGTTTTGCCGGAGATTTAAGAGAATACTATATAGGCGCTCAAATACTGAAAGAACTGGGCATAAAAACTATGAGGCTTCTGACAAATAACCCCGATAAGGTCTACCAGCTTGAGGAATTCGGTATGGAAATCATTTCAAGGGTTCCAATTCAAATGGAAGCTACAACCCACGATCTGTTCTACCTAAAAACCAAACAAAACAAAATGGGACATATCCTGGATTATTAATAACAACCGGAAAACAGCTTCACATATAAGAATATAATACACATTGTTATGGAGGAAAAAATGAGAGTTTACGAAGGAAAATTAGTATCAAAAGAAGCGAAAATTGCCATAGTTTGTGGCAGATTCAACGAGCTTGTAACATCAAAATTATTGGGAGGTGCTCTTGACGGTCTGAAAAGACACAATGTTCCTGATGAAAATATTGAAATCGCTTGGTGTCCTGGAGCATTTGAAATTCCACTGACAGCAAAGAAACTTGCCATGAGCGGAAGATATGATGCTGTTATCTGCCTTGGTGCGGTAATCCGAGGTGCCACCTCACATTACGACTATGTTTGTTCTGAAGTTTCAAAGGGAATTGCCCACATCAGTTTAGAGACGGAAATTCCTGTAATGTTCGGGATTCTGACAACCGACAATATCGAGCAGGCATTGGAAAGAGCCGGAACAAAAGCAGGAAACAAAGGGTTTGACTGTGCTCAGGGTGCTATAGAAATGATTAACCTTCTGAACGAAATCAAATAAAAAAATTATTCCAATACTGCCTCAAAGTTCATTTAACAAAGGACCTTCGCTCTATGCTCGGGTCCTTTAAATATATATACTATTGCTACTTCTTATCTCTGTCAAATATGTCATCATTCAGATATTTCTTTTTCAGCTCGGGATCAAACTTTTTACTACCTGAATTGCACTCAGCGCCCTCCACCCGATGAATGTGAGGTGAATTAAGAACAGGTCAGCCTTTTTTCCATCCATGAGCACCCAGCTTTCTTTAATACATTGTATTACGCCTTTGCTCAGATCCTCCATCAGAATGAACTTCGCCTGAGAAAATCCGTAAGCTGCTAAAAATCCCGGAACAATCAGGAGCAAGCCTCCTACTGCAATGCTTAAAATACATATTAGATTTAAGGCAAGAGATTTAAAATATTCTTTTATCAGTCTCCACGGAATTTCCGAGTTTATTACATTTGTAATATTCATAAGTGCAGATAAGAAACGATTTTCTATGTGACCAAATTCAACAAACCATCCCAATACCGTAAGAGTTATATCTGTAAATAAATATGAAACCGCAACAACTCCCGCAGCTTTTAACCAATTTCCTTTTGAGAATCTGTCTCGCTTCCGCCCTGTATAAGCCTATCGGTGTGTTCACATTCTTATCCATATACTCTCCTTTTGAATCAAACTATGCTTTAAAAAATCAATCTCTATTCATTATCGGTATTTTTTTCTTTGCTTTCAGTAACATCCAATTCATTGGAGTTTTTCACTTCTTCAGCTCTCTCATGCTCATTTGGAGCCTCTTGAGCTTCGCCGGAAAATCCATTATCTTCATCATGTTCTTTAGAAGCGTTTGGCTGACTCTTCTGTGATTCATCAGAAGGAAGTATAAATCCGTGATTATCCTCAGCCTTGGAATCGTCGTCAAAGTGATATTCCGATTCACTAAACACTCTTCCTGCATTCATATCAGGAATCTTCGTAAAGCCTGAAACCAAGTTGTAGAAAATTGCAGCTGTTGTCTGCATATATTCATAAACAATAAATATCGGCAGCATTCCTATAAAGAAAACAATAAATTCGCTTATGCTTCCCGGTACAGGTTTAACTGCAAAATAAATGATACCGTAAGGGATTGCGGCAAGTATGAACCAACCTATGAATGTTAACTGAAGAAGAAAAAGTTTCCCCTTGTTGCCGTCCATCATCCTTCTGCTCTCGGTAATGCACTGAATTATTCCTTTATTAGGGTTCTCTGCAAGTATATAGTAGGACTGGCTGTAACTGTACGCCTTTATAACTCCCGGAATTATAAATAAAAGTGCCCATCCGAAGATGAAAATCGACTGAACGATTACAAGACCGACAGCCTTAAAATAATATTCAAATCCGTCAAATATATGTCCCGGATTAATATCGTTTTTTCTGATGAATTTCAATAAAAAAGATGCAAGTCCTATCATAAATATTTCTGAAATAAATGCCTGATAAAAGTATGCAATTACAGAAACACGATATTCAGCCGCCTCCTGATTGAAAGTTCTTAAAAACATTTCAGGGCCGTATGGCTTTACCTGAGACTGAATCTGTCCGATGGGTATACAATTTGAAAGAAACACAACCATCCCCACTGCCAAAATATATGCAAGAGCAACTCCCACATACACAGCAAGCCAATTACCGCTTAATTTTTCTCGTGCCATTTTTCTGATGGATCCGCAATCTACATTTAAAATATAACTTTCCATATCCCACTCTCCTATTTGAAATTATTTACATCTATTATATAATAGCTGTCTCTTATACACATCTGACGCTGCCGACGATATGCAGTGTGT
>CALZYE010000032.1 GCA_945830395.1 uncultured Clostridia bacterium | reverse complement strand
AGAGATTACATCGGATAATCCGGCAAACTCTGTTCCATACACAAACAAGAATGTATATGCCTATTTAACTAAAACAAGGTCGACGGAAGCCTGATGTCTGGCTCTCATAACCACTTCATAGCCGTTCTGAGCCAATACTTTCTAAATTATTAACTGCTGTTTCAAAATCTACCCATTGTTCTTTATTATTCCAGTCATCAGATTTGAATGTAATCGGACTTACGGGAATCTTTAGTATTTTTCCCTTTCCTTTCAAATCCTGTTTTCTGATTTTCTTAAACCATAACCACTGCTTGTATTCTCTTAATTCAGCCGGAATATTTCGTAAGTAATTTTCCTTGTTAATCATCATAACCTCCAATCTGTATATTGCTGATAGAATTTCCTGCAATTCATTTTTACAACTATCTATGACATTCCTTGTAGCAAATATCTTTAATGGAGCATTAAGGATTGCATTGGTCATATAATCCTGTCTGCTGAGTCCGGACATCGCAATCTTTTTGAAAATAAGCTCCCTATCTTTTCGATTTGTTCTGAATGCTATGGTTACATCCTTTTTTTGTTACCAGCAAATCGCTTACCTTTGTCTCTTTCCTTTTGCTTTCTTTCCTCCTCTAACACTTGCCATTCTTATTTACTCAGCAAGTTTTGAGCCTTTTTCTTTTTACGATTTACAGCTTCATCATAGCTTGGAAATTTTGGTGCTTTCACTATACTCTCCCTCCTTATTAAGTTTATCTGCCATATCCAACTGTTTATTCGGGAACATATGATTGTAATCCATCAACACCTTCATGCTTTCATGCCCTGTTCTTGCTGCAATGTCAACAGGTGTAAACCCCATTTCTATAAGCAGCGATATATGGCTGTGTCTCAGTGCATGAAGCTTGATTTTCTTGACTTTAGACTTTTTAATTCCTCTCTCCATTTCCTTGTTGAAATATGTTTTGCATTTAGGAAAAATTTGCTCATCTTCTGAAAAGTATTCAATCTTCAGAAAGTAGTCTTTAAGTTCCCTGGGTTGCATAATATTAACTGTAAAGGAGTGATATATAGACACAAAAAAGGAGGATAATGCCATGATAGAATACACAAATAAAATCACAGCACTATACTCCCGCCTTTCAGTTGGTGATGAGGATAGGGACGGTGGGGAAAGCAACAGTATCGTAAATCAAAAGGCATTCTTAGAACGGTATGCAAAACAGCATAAGCTGATGAACATTCGCCACTATATCGACGATGATGAAAGCGGTCGCTTCTTTGACCGTAATGCTTACACACAGATGATAAGCGATGTGGAAAACGGTAAAAATCGAGCCTTTGAACAGTCCTTGTTTCTTTATTTACTTCACGGAGAGCCTTATCCAGCTTGGTAGTATCTCCATTCAGTTCTATGGTAATTCCCTTTATATTACCTGCCATGCTTTAGCTCTCCTTTCCGCAAGAAAAAACACCCCTTTCGAGGTGTTTTCTCTTGTTAGCTTATTAGTTTACATAAAGATTAGATGTTATTTTTATTTAGCAAAAGGTCTGTATACTTTCCCAGTAGTAGGAGATTTATATTTGTAATCTTTGATATTTGCTTCTCCATTGCCGGAAGTCCATCCACTTTCCTGCTTATTTATTAATTTATCAAGACCCTTCTCGTCGCTTATCGTTTTCTTATACATTTCATTTACTTTTGTTACTTTTTTGTCTGCTACACTATAGATATAGTAAAATTTTCTGTCTTGAGGGAATATATAGATTTCCTTATTGTCTTTACCTGTATCTGCAGTAAATGTAACATCTCCTTGGAAGTTCAATGGAATTTTGCCAGCAGATTCTCCCTCCTTAGCGTACTCGCTATCCATAATGGCAAAGCCTTCTGAGATTTTCTTCTTCGTTATATCGTAAGTAAACACTCCTTGTGTTGTATAAAACACTAGTTTATCCTTTGTCTCATAAAGCGTTCTCGGTAAAGTTGACTCTACTTTTTCTCCATCATTATCAAAATTGGATATTTCTTTCACTTGTACCGTCTCTTTTTTAGTTGGTTCACTTTCATTAGATTCCGTGTTTTTGATTCCGCAAGAAGCAAGTATTACAGAGACTACCATCAGACACAAGAAAGTAGTAATTAATTTTATTTTTTTATTTTTCATAGTTACACACCCCTTTTTGACAAATCAGTCATAATATCCTTTAACTAAAATATTCGTTGTCCCTGACGTTCCATATCTCTTTATGAACTTACCTTTATAATTTGATGTATGTGCGGTCACGTACGGATCATTCATGCCACCTTTATAAATAACTACGGGATGATAATTCCCAAGTTGAATCAAATCTCCACAAGTTAAGCTTGAACGCTTAGAAACTTTTTTACCAAAAGGTCCGGTGTATGTGTTTTTCAGCAGATAATTTCTTAATTCAACGACTCTAATCCATGTAGTATTACCAGCATACCATCTCAATTTACCGGTTTTGTCATAAGGTGCTCCGCCGGCATGTAGAACTTGTGATGCATAATTTGTGCAATCACCTACTATAGAATCGCAGTTTTGATACTTAGGGTTACGCTTATTCCACCATTTATTTTGATAGTTTCTAAGTGATTTTGCATACATTTTATGAAATTTACCATGCCTTTTAACTGCTACTACTTTGGATTCAATACTGCCTTTTTCATTGATTTTATCCTGGTCTTTTTTGGAAATTTCACCTTCTTTCTTTCTGCATTCTAGAATTTCTTTCAGATTATATTCTTCTTTTTTCTGCTGAGACTTATATAATGACTTTACGCTATTCTTTTTAACATTTGCTGAATTTCCCCACTCATTTGCATCGTAAATACATCCAGGAAACATAACTCCTGCAGTTAAATCGTTCGACTGCACATCCTTAATCTTCCATATTCCATTTTCTTTTAGCATGTTTACTTTATAGAACACCTGAATACCAGAAGTCAAATCCTCATTATCTTCCGCTTTTATATTTGAACCTTTTGCATACTCTTCCTTATACTGGTATTCTGCTTCTATAAACAGGCTTGCAGAATTTTCGTCTTCGAAAACTACTTTTGGCTTTTTATATTCTTCACTAATCAAATGTTCCTCAGTATTAAAGGAAACATCATCTTGTTCATGAATATATTTTCTGTCTTTCAGTAGTTGCTTAAAACTTCCTGCCTTCTCTGAAACTTGCTCTTGTATTGCCTTATCAAAAGCATCGTTATCTTTAATAGTTCTGAAATCCGAATACACAGATTTGATAAAATCAATAGCAGCTTTTTCTTTTGATACATTTTTTGCAGTTTGTGCATTAACCACAATTGCATTCTGTGTAGAAAACATGATTGACATTACAACAAAAACTATTAAACTAATCCAAGTAACAACTTTTCGATTTCTAGTACTCATTTTGCTTCTCCTTTCCAACACTACAGTTAATTATACTTATCTAACTATATATCATATTTTTACGCATAGTTTAACAATTTTGTTGAAATTCAAACAATTGATTTGTTCCAAACTGCATTTTATATACAAACATCCATGATAGCGACGTATCAAATTTCACATTCTTACCATCAATTTCTATTGTTTTATCATACCTTCCTTCCTCCTATACTCCCGGTTTTGTTACTAATGTTGGTTCATATGGCGTAGTCCCATACCAAGAGGAATATGCTGTAGACTTGGCATCCGAAATGCTTGCCTTTACAAAATGATTATCCAGTCTTGGTACTGCTTTAATGGAAATCTCCTGTGTGTAAGGTGCGACAATTAAACTTACAATCCACACACACGGTTATTCTATCTTTCTTTTCTTGAAAATATGTAGGATTTAAAGTATAATTAACGGCGCTTGCTCTATTACAAGTTAGGCTAATTATATATTTTATATATTTACAGACAACACTTATTTATTGCATGCCTTGCAGGGCAGGCGAGGAATTATTGAGCAGTCATTATTTAATATACAGGAGGTTTGACAATGCGAATTAGAAGAGACAAAGGTGTTAATCAGGAGCTGCAGGGAATAGAAACAGAACTAATTGCCGCCGTTTCCGATGCCCTCGCCCATCCGGTTCGCCTGGCACTCTTTAGATATATAATGCACTGCAATAAGGAAATGAAACCGGTTTGCACTAAAGATTTAGTTGAAGTATTTGACTATGCCCAGGCCACAATTTCACAACACATGAAAAAACTGACTCAATCCGGCCTTGTTGAAATAAACAAAGTTGAAAAATTCAGCTACTTCTACGCAAATTTAGGAATTTTAGGAAGATATATAAATGCAACAAAAAAGTTCAGCATATTGTAATGCCGAACTTTTTTTACTATCAATAAAAAGAATTTAAGCCTTCACTTCCTCCTGTATACAACTTACATAAAATCATTTTACTTGTGATACGGCTCATTTTTACTTATCTTGAAGCAGCGATAAATCTGCTCCAATAAAATCACTCTCATCATCTGATGAGGAAAAGTCATATCGGAAAAGGAAAGTTTAAAATCCGCCCTGTCACTGACTTCTTCAGATAATCCAAGACTTCCTCCTATGACAAAAGCAATATTACTTTTACCTGTTATCCCAAGATCATCTAATTTCTTTGCGAAGGTTTCAGAGCCGAGCTTTTTCCCTTTAACCTCCAAAGTTATCACATACATTCCTTTGTCCACATGTGAAAGTATCTCCCGACCCTCTGATTTCTTTACCAAATCCTCATCCGCTTTGCCAAAATTGGCGGAAAGTTTGGTTTCCTTAAGCTCGATAATGCTGAAGCTACAGTAACTTTTCAATCTTTTGCTGTACTCTGAAATGGCGTCCTGCCAATATTTTTCTTTTAATTTCCCTATACAGATTACGGATATATTCATACTAATCTTTTATTTTCCTTTAATTGTAAAATCACACCGGCCCCCGACAATCTAAATTTCAATTAACTCACTTATTTCATTCCTTGGAATTACCCACATCTCGTAGTCTTTTCCCTCCATGAAATCTTCTTCAAAAAGCATATTGTTTATGGTCAAAAAAGCCTGCTGTGGAGTATTATTTTCTCTGGATAAGTGGGCGAGCATTACCTTTGGAATTTTCCTTCCCTCAAGTCTCTTCAATACATGACAGAGGATACTCCCTGCGGTTTCATTGGAAAGATGCCCCTCGTCTCCCAGAATTCTTTGCTTTAAAGAAAAAGGATAAGATCCCATCCTCAAAATATTTACCTCATGGTTCGCTTCAAGTACCAACAAGTCCGACTTCACCATCTCTTCAAGCATTTTCTCGCTGACACATCCTGTGTCGGTGATTATGGTAATCTGCCGTTCTTTACATTTCATAGAATACCCTAACGGCTCTGCCGCATCGTGAGACAGGTCGAAAGGAATAACTTCTATATCTCCGATTATAAAATTTTCATCAGAAGAAACTGTTATATATCTTTCCTTTGGAATTTTATCGGAAATCTGTTCAAAGGTTCCGGCAGAACCGTATATTCCGGCATTTTCTGATTTTCTCCCCATCATTCTTATGCTTTTTACATGATCTGCATGCTCATGGGTTACAAGTATTCCATCTATATCCTTTGCCTCAAATCCATGCCTGCTCAACCCGGAAATGATGTGCTTTCCTGCAATTCCAACATCTACAAGGATTATCGTATTTTCACTTTTTATCATATAACAATTGCCGGAGCTGCCGCTGGCAAATGAAGAAAAACATAAACTCATAATCTATCGGTCACCTCAAAATAATGCTTTATTATACCACCTATCACCTTCAATTACAAAAAATTGAGATTAAAGTTTGGCTATGATATAATTTTTTATAAGTTTTTTATCGCAATATACAAAGGAAAAATACCCATGAAAAATATACTTAAACTATATACAGATGGAGGTTGTGCCGGAAATCAGAATGACATAAATCTTGGCGGTTGGGGCGCTATTCTGGAATTTGGAGAACATAAAAAAGAATTGTACGGTAGCGAGGCGAACACCACCAACAACAGAATGGAGCTTACGGCAGTTATCTCCGCTCTGAAGGCATTGAATCGTAATGGATTGGAAATACATGTATTTACCGACAGTTCATATGTTGCAAACTGTTTCAGGGAAAAATGGTATGTGAGCTGGGAGAAAAATAACTGGAAAAATTCTCAGAAAAAGCCTGTGGAAAACCAAGAACTTTGGGAAGAACTCTTAGCGCTGGTTAGAAATCATAAAAATGTAACTTTTTTCAGAGTCAAGGGGCATGTAAATCTACAAGGTAAATCCACCAATACGGATAAACTATATGCCAAATTCATCGAATGGAACGGAACAGAATTCACTTTTGAAGATTTTAAGTACATAACGGAAATGAACAACAAAGCGGATGAGCTTGCAAATAAAGGGATCAACGAGCTCAAAGCAGATTAGCAAAAGCACCATACTTTCCATTGGTAATTTTCATTAAATTTTTTTGCAAAATTTCTGTAACGCTTTGCAGACTGCGGAGTTATCTATGTAGAAAGGAGGAAATTATGAATAGTGCAGAAGAAATATACCTGAAATTTTACGATCACATATTTCGGTATTGTCTATCTCTTTCCCACAATTTCCAAGTAGCAGAAGATATAACTCAAACGGTTTTTGAAAAGGCTTTGCACAATCTGAATAAGCTGCCGGAAAACAGCAATGTAAGAGCTTGGCTCTACTCCATTGCAAGAAATACCTACTATACACACTGTAAATCAGAAAAACACTATGAAGATATTGAAAGTTCTGCTTTAAAATCAGAATCCGCAATAGACCCGGAAAGACAGTACATCCATCGTGAAAACATTATGAATATGCACATAGCACTGCACGAAATACGAGAACCGTATAAAGAAGTTTTTTCGTTGCGTACCTTTGGAGAATTATCCTTCAAAGAAATAGGCATGATATTCAGTCGTAGCGAAACATGGAGCCGTGTAACTTATTATAGAGCCAGGAAAATGTTAATGGAGGTATTGGAAAATGAAATATAGTTGTGATGTCATAAAAGACTTAATTCCTTTATATATGGATGAAAAAATCTTAAGCGATGAAAGTAAAAAAATCGTAGAAGAACATCTATCAGAATGTGCAGACTGTAAAAAATATTTAGAATCTATGAAGCAGTCGTATGAAGAAATCTCAGAGGAAGTGTGCAAAATAGATGCTGCCAATGAGCAAAACAAACTAAAAGGACTAAAAAAGCAGATCAGTAAGCAAACGAAAAAGACTGTTATAGTCACACTTTTTATCACGGCTTCTGTATTGATAGGACTATTTATATACTTCTTTGCCCCTATTGAAGCAGGCGGATTTAATCGCATGCAAATGGACTCGCTGTCAAAAGAATTTGTACGAATTGAAAAATACGAACCGCTGGAATTTCCAAAGGCAACCAACACCCAGCAGGCGACAGTGAAAATACTTGAAATAAGCAAAAAAAAAGGCAACATTAAGACGCTTTACGGTTACTTTTTCGGAGGCAACTATGTCAAAATACATGACATAGCCTACTGTGACTCAGGATCCTCCGGACCATTCATGGTAGATGTGAAAGAAACCAAGACAGAACTAAAGATTGTAAAGGTTTACGGAGACGGATTCTCCAGCCAAAGCGTATTGAAGGCAGCTCCTTTCCGTATAAGACAAAAGCTTATGAGTTTCCCTGCATTTGACCAGAATGGACAAAATATATTGTCGAAAAAAAATGGAATAAAAGTCAAGAAAGTTCTTGGAGTTCCTGAAAATCCTGACTTTCATGTAGAAAGAAAAGGCGACAAATATTATGTTAGATCCACTGATGATAAAGGTAATTCCAAGGTGATTCGCAGCGGAAATGTAAAGGATTTAGAATAGTTATTAAAAATTATAGGTATGAGAACGGCTCCTTCAGAATCTGAAGGAGCCGTTTATATCTGCCATAGAATCCATAATAAAAATTATTCTACGCCCCCCACATACCTCTGCACAAATAGTATTCAACAATAAATGTTAATAAAAGCGTAGCTGCAACAGACACTACGAGTGTTAACAGCAATTTTTTATGATTATCTGTTAAATTCTTCATGGACAGATATACTACCGGAACTTTAAACAATACCGCGCCTACAAACAGGGCAATATTTATGGTGGTTGCTGAAATTTCTCCCGCAGCCTCCAAGATAGAATCGGCAGTGTCAATATAGCCGCCGATAGGCAGATACGCAATGATAAACCATAATACATTACCTGCTAATACTGATAAAAACGCTTTTTTCTTATGCTGTTTTGCTTCTGTAAAATTTACGAGTATTCCCATTTCTACCAAAACCGCTATGATTGCTAACAGAGGAAATATTTTGTACGGAGTCAAATTTGACACCCATACCCATGATGCAGCATAGGAAAATTGTGGAAGCAACACTGCCCCCAAAGCACTTAAAACTGAAACTTTTATTATATTGCTCTTCTTATCTTTACTCATTATAACAACACCTCCTACTTTTGCTGTTTTTATTAGTTTCTTTTTATCAGAACAATACAAGCTTGAACCGCCATTTTTTGTCCAATATGCATAAAAATCATTTACACCTATAAATGAGCTACCGATTGTACATTTAAGATTTAATTGAGTATATTATATAAGGAATAATACGCTCCAAAAACATACAGAAACGGAGCAAACATTATTATATTTGCTATGTATGGAAGTATGATAATCTTTTTGTATTTTTTTAAATCTACAAGTAGTATCAATGGAATCATAAGAAGATTCATTCCAACAAAAATGAGCTCCATCTCTGTTTCATATTTCCACTCTGTGGACCAGTTAAATTCTATAGAAAGATAAAGTAGAATCCATAATACAAAGATTATATAATACAGTGTAATCATCGTCATTTGTACTGACTTGTTTTCTTTAATCTTTTTAATCATTTCTCTTCCTCCTACGAAATAACTTCTTCTTACAATTTTAGTAAATTATACACTACAAACTGAATTTATTCAAACACAATACAAACACAGACGGTGTCAAGTTTTTACGGAGTTTTTGATTGACAGGTTAGATTACTGCCTCAAGCCTACCGATTTGTTTAATTGCATTCTGCGTGCCGGTGGCACCATTCATGATTGGTCTTTCGTTTTTAAAAACGCTCCAGTCATATTCCTTTTCAATGATGCTCTTAATTGTCTGCTTCGAATATCTTTGTACCTATAGCATCAATATCGGTTATTTCTTCAATTTTGTTTGCCCATTCAATGAGGTTTTGTAGTATACTATTGTCCATAGAGATCTCCTTAGATGATTTGCTAAATGAAAGCTTCTTAACTTCATTTTATCACAGAGGCGATCTCTTTTCTTTTCTTCAAAATCTCCGTAATTATTTTACACTGATCAAAACCCATTTTTAATGTGTTAAACCAACAAAGTATAGTAAATGTACCCATGATGCGTTTTATCACGTGCCTTTTTATATTTGTGGACGATTTTTTGAAAAATGGGTAAAAAAACAGCAAACCTTTGCGATTTACTGTTCTTCAAAGTCTTATAAATTTAATTGTATTTGTTATTTAATCTTTTTTAGTCTTATCCCTAATATCTTCCAAAGTATGCCAACTTTCTGTACTGTTATTTTTATTTAGTCCCAACATTTTCTTGAGAATAGAGATAATCATATCTATTCCGTTTACCCAAATTCGTGTAATAACAAACCATACAACACAGACAGCTAAAAAGATTAAAAAGTATGTTAGCCAAGTCATAGCTTACTTGCCCGAAAATTTCTTAAAGAATGTGTCAAACTTATCATATTCTTCAGGCTGGTATACATAAGCGAGGAATTTTTCATCATTTTCTGCTAAAGTTGCGAATTGAGTATATCCTGCCATCAACCCACCTTGATGGTAAACCGTGTACATACCTGTTGCAATTTTCGCCTTTTTAATATTGTCTTTTCTAAAAATTTCAGCTTCACTACAACCCTCAAGCTCCGGAGTCGTTTGTAGTAATGCTATACTCATATCAGATTCACGATAACCTATAATTAAACTTGTATATGTGTATGTTGTTTTACGAGCTAAAATATAATCACTGTTCTTTATATTCAAGCCATACCCATAAACAATATCGTAGGAGTCTCCATCTTCCATAATTCCATTAAATAATTCTCTTAATCTGCTTTTGTTTGTGTCGGACTTTTGAGTATCCCACTCTTTCTTTTTTCCAAACCAGCCCATAATACATTCCCCCCTGTTTAATTTTAATTTCGATTTATCAAATTTCAATATATATAAGCGAATTTAGTCTTTGCTAATCGGCTTATTATATCATTTTTGAAATAACCTTTATAGTCTAAAATTATCGAATTGCCATAGAATTATCATATCTTTCATAATAATGCCGATCTTTCCGCTTTCTACATCGCCTATCGTCTGTGTATAAGCACTGCGGTCAAAGAACCTTCCGTTTTCATCATCGTCGATATAGCGGCGAATGTTCATTAGTTTGTGCTGTCTTGCGTATCTTTATAAAAAGCCTTTTGATTTACAATACAGTTGCTCTCGCCACCGTCCTTATCCTCATCACCAACTGAAAGGCGAAAAACTACTTAACAATATTAAACTTAATAATGTTACCGGTATTATATACCTATATGTTCCGTATTTTCTCTTAGTTAATCCACATTTTCTTTCTTCCCTTTAATATACCATATGTTTAAATTGTAAGATATATCAGTTATGTGATCAAGATTTTTTTATAAAAATATGGTATAGATTGAAAAATTACATGTTTTTATCTTTGATTTTGTTGAACATTAACTACAGAACTACAAAAACATCCTTTCGGGTGCTTTCATTTACCGGCTATTTTTCAACTAATTTTCAACTAATATTGTTGAATTCCATCTATAAGTCTATACCTGTGGATTTTCGCCAAGCCATTTAATTATATCGCCGCTTTCATACATAGGCTTCCCGTCTACGAATAAACACGGAACCTGTTGTTTTCCGCCAATTTCCACAAGACGCTTTCTGGCTTCATCATCCTTATGAATATTGTAAAAAGTAATGTCACTTCTGCCGCTTTTATTTATTTCGCCTATTACTCTGCGGCAAAACGGACATGTATCAAACATATATAGTTCTAATTTCATGTGTTTTCCTCCTTCCGCAACCATTATTTATTATTATCTGTGCAGCTCTTCTCTGAACTGCTTTATTATATTTCTCTCCGCACGGGAAATCGTCATTTGGGAAACTCCCAAAGTCTTTGCTATATCAGCTTGGGAACGATTATAGATAAATCTCTCCCTGAAAATATACTTATTCTGTTCGTTGAAGGTATCCAAAACGCTGTCAATGATTTCCGAAGTCTCAATTCTTTCAAATCCCTTTTCGTCAAAACCTGTATATCTTTCCAAGAATGAATTTTCTCCATCCTCTCCGGCGTCATCGAAGGTTTTATCAAGAGAATATGTTCCATAAGCCTGAGCGCTGTCGATTGCTTCAATAATCTGTTCCTCGGTAAATCCGGTAACCTCTGCCATTTCTGAAACGGTAGGCGGTCTCTGATATTCAGAATAAAGCTTATCC
>CALZYE010000031.1 GCA_945830395.1 uncultured Clostridia bacterium | reverse complement strand
ACTTTAAGAAGCGTGAAAAAGAGGGAAAGACTTACAAAAACTTTGTAGTGAAGTCATACAACAAGATTGAAAAGAAAGAGGAAAACGAGGAGGAATAAATTATGGAATTTTTTACACAGGCAGTCAATGTATTAAAGATTTTGGTTATGGCAGTAGGAGCAGGACTTGGAGCATGGGGCGTTATCAACCTGATGGAAGGATATGGGAATGACAATCCCGGAGCCAAGAGTCAGGGGATCAAGCAGTTGATGGCGGGAGGCGGTATTGTCCTTATTGGACTTAAGCTAATTCCACTTCTTGCCAATGTACTCAAGTAAGAAGAAAAGGAGAGCTTAGATGTTTGGAATATTCGACAAGATAGAAGAATTCTTTAAGGAACTTCTACTGGGCGGTATCCAAGCAAACTTAGAGTCCATGTTTCTTGACATAAATGATAAAGTTGGTGCAGTTGCAACAGATGTAGGGAAAACGCCTATGGGGTGGAACGGAGATGTATTTGCTTTTATCAAGAGCATTAACGATTCCGTCATTATTCCCATAGCAGGACTAATCATCACAGCAGTTCTTTGTATCGAGCTTATCAACATGGTTATACAGAAAAATAACCTACACGATAATACAGATACCTTTGAGTTTTTCAAGTACATCATCAAGATGTGGATTGCTGTATGGTTAGTATCTCATGCCTTTGAGTTTTCAATGGCGGTCTTTGATGTGGCACAGCATATGGTAAATAAGGCGGCAGGGGTGATAAATACCTCTGCCACCGTTTCCGGAGATCAGATAGTGGCAATGATGGATACCCTAAAAGAAAAGGGGCTTGGAGAACTTGTCATGATTCTCTTTGAAACCTCCATCATCAAGGTTGCCATACAGGCAATTTCCATAGTAATTATGCTTGTGGTTTACGGAAGAATGTTTGAGATTTATGTTTATTCATCGGTTTCAGCCATTCCTTTTGCCACAATGGGAAACAAGGAGTGGGGACAGAT
This sequence comes from uncultured Clostridia bacterium, assembly GCA_945830395.1. GTDB lineage: Bacteria > Bacillota > Clostridia > Peptostreptococcales > Anaerovoracaceae > Aminicella. The sequence continues at coordinate 11,313 of CALZYE010000031.1, read as the reverse complement.
TGGAACAAACTACATCAAGGGACTATTTGCACTTGGACTACAAGGACTCTTTTTAATGGTTTGTCTTGGAATTTACGCAGTATTAGTTAAGACGATTGAAATAACAGATATACACACAAGTACCATGACGATACTTGGATATGCGGTTTTGCTGGGGTTAATGATGCTAAAGAGCGGAACACTGGCCAAAAGCGTATTAAATGCACACTAAAAAAGAAAGGAAAGATAGTATGAACAAAAGAAAAACAGTATTTACAGCAGTAGCAATCGGAGCAGGCATTATGGCGGTAATTGACAGAATCAGACTTCATAACAAAGTGGATGAATTGGAAGAAAGAACACAGGACATTGGTCGCTGCCATAATGATTTTTGTTTAATGCAGCAAAGATATAACAAAAATACAGATAAACAGATAGAAAGCATTCAGGAAGAAATCGGCTCTGTTTATGAACACATGGCAGAGCTTTCAAAGGAAAAAGAAGATGGGAGGTAAGTTATGGCATATGTACCAATACCCAAGGACTTAAAGAAGGTAAAGACAAAGGTAGCATTTAACCTTACAAAAAGGCAGCTCATAGGGTTTACCATTGCAGGACTTGTTGGAATACCTGTCTATTTATTTATGCGAAAGATCGTTCCAAATGATATAGCCGTCATATTTCTCATTGTGTCCACACTCCCTATATTTTTCATCACTCTTTTTGAAAAGGACGGACTGACCTTTGAGAAATATTTTAAATATATTTACCTTCATAAGTTTTATCAGCCACAAAAAAGGGTGAGAAAGGAGGTTTACCTTGAAAGACAAAAGAAAGATTCAGCGGGTAAAGTTAGAACAAAACAAAAAGATGTTAAGAAGTCAAAGACAGGACTTAAAGCAAAATAAGGGAAAATCGAAAAAAGATAAAGGCGGGCTACTTGACCTTATTTTTAGAAAAGAACCAAAAAGATATACTGTCGAAGATACCATTCCCTATCTTAGACTCTTAAAAAGTGGTATATGCCAGCTTGATGAAAAGCACTTCAGTAAAAGCATAGCCTTTCAGGACATTAACTATCAGCTCGCCTTAGATGAAGATAGAGATTTGATTTTTAATCAGTTTGCAAACTTTCTAAATTCCTTTGATCCAAGTGTCAGCATTGAGTTTTCCTACATCAATCAGCTTGGGAGAAATGAAGAAATGAAATCGGCAATTCAGATACCGGATAAAGGGGACGGATTTGACGATATACGACTTGAGTTTAGAGAGATGCTAAAAAGTCAGATTGTAAAGGGAAATAACGGACTGAAAAAATCAAAGTATGTAACCTTTACAGTAGAAGCGGATAATTTAGAACAGGCAACATCAAAACTTGAAAGACTGGAGATAGATATATTATCTAATCTAAAAGGCATGGGGGTAAGAGCTGAAAGTCTTACCGGAGAAGAAAGGCTAAAGATTCTTCACGATATATTAAATCCGAATAAGACCTTTGAGTTTTCCTACAAAGACCTGAAGAAAAAGGAAAGTACCAAGACATATATTGTGCCTGATGAATTTAACTTTATGCCAAGCAGGTATTTCAAGTTTGGGAAGTTTATCGGAGCAACAAGTCATTTTCAAATCCTTGCAAGTGAGCTTTCAGACCGTATGTTATCGGAGTTTTTGGATATTGATGATAACATCAATATATCTTTTCATATTAAGGCGATTGACCAGTCAGAAGCCATCAAGATGGTAAAACGAAAAAACACCGATATTGATAAGATGAGGATTGAAGAAAACAAGAAAGCTGTAAGGTCAGGCTATGATATGGATATTCTTCCAAGTGATTTAATTACTTACGGAGAAGATGTAAAAAGTCTTTTAAAAGATTTACAGACAAGAGATGAGCGTATGTTTGTTGTAAGTATTGTCTTTATGAATTTTGCAAGGACAGTGCAAAAGCTCGATAACACCATAGCTCAGATAAGCTCCATTGCAAACAAGCATAACTGTAAATTGAAAAGACTTGACCATACGCAGGAACAGGGACTTGTGAGTGTGTTGCCTCTTGGGATAAATAAGATTGAAATAGATAGAGGACTGACAAGTTCATCCACAGCAGTCTTTATGCCTTTTACAACAGAGGAGCTGTTTATCAACTCAAGTAACAGTCTTTACTACGGTCTAAATGCCCTGAGTCATAACCTGATTATGGCGGACAGAAAGAAATTAAAGAACCCAAACGGTCTAATCTTAGGAACTCCGGGTAGTGGCAAGTCATTTTCAGCAAAGCGTGAAATGGCAAATGCGATTCTCGTAACAGATGATGATGTTATCATCTGCGATCCGGAGGGAGAGTATGGAAACCTTGTAAGACAGTTTAAGGGAGAAGTCATTAAGGTCAGCAGTAAGTCAAAAGACTACTTAAATCCCCTTGATATAAACATGAACTATGGCGATGGAGATGCACCTCTTAAAGACAAGGCAAATTTCATTATGTCCATGCTTGAACTTGTAGTTGGAGGAAGCGGACTTACAGCAGAAGAAAAGTCGGTTATAGATAGATGCCTTCCTAAAATTTATGAAAAGTATTTTGAAAATCCGACTCCTGACAATATGCCGATACTGGGGGATCTATACGATATGTTAAAAGGACAGGAAGAAAAAGTTGGTAAGAAGCTGGCAACAGAGATGGAGATATATGTATCAGGCTCACTTAATGTCTTTAATCACAGGTCAAATGTGGACTTAAACAAGAAGCTGCTTTGCTTTGATATTAAGGAGCTTGGAAGCCAGTTAAAGAAAATCGGTATGCTTGTCATTCAGGATCAGGTATGGAACAAGGTATCGCAAAACAGAGGAAATAAAGCGACAAGATACTATATAGACGAATTTCACTTGCTCTTAAAAGATGAGCAGACGGCTTCATACTCAGTTGAGATATGGAAGCGTTTCAGAAAATGGGGAGGTATCCCGACAGGTATTACGCAAAATGTCAAAGACCTACTTATGAGTAAGGAAATTGAAAATATCTTTGATAATACGGACTTTGTCTTAATGCTAAATCAGGCTTCGGGAGATAGAGAAATCTTAGCAAGAAAACTTAAAATCTCACTTCCACAGCTTCGATATGTAACCAACTCTAATGAGGGTGAGGGACTACTCTTTTTTGGAAATACTATTGTTCCTTTCCTTGATAAGTTTCCGAAAGATACCATTCTTTATCAGAAGATGACTACCAAGCCTGAAGAAGTGAGGTAGCTTATGGAAAAGAAGCTGAAAAAGGATTTTAGGGAAAGGCATAAGGCAAGTCTTGAAAGAGAGATGCTTAAAGCTGAAACAAACTCCACACCTGAAGAAAGTAAGCTAAAGCATAGCGATGATTACAGAGGAAAAATCGTTCATGAGAAAGAACGGTTTCAGGATAAAGTGCATGAAAAAACAAGTAAGGTAAGTGCTGATAATGAAAAGTCTTATGGAACATCCAAGAGAAACGAAAAATATAGAGCTTCAGATAAGGGAGACGTAAATTCCGCAATTGAAACGGGAAGATCAGATTATATTACGGAGGTTAAGGATGGAAAAATCTATGATCCTTTAGGAAAAGACCTTGATAATGACGGGATTATAGACAGATACGATAATGACTTTAGAGACAGCAACTATTTTGAATCGACCTATGATGTGGAGGATAATCTTTCCCATAAAGAAAAATCATTAGAAAATTCCTTTAAAAATCATAAGACTCAAAAAAGCAGGTACAAAAGGAAGAACTATTCTGAAAGCCTTTATACAAGGAAAAAGGACGATGCACCAAAGGAAAATAAGACTGAAGATAAAAAGGCGGGAAAAGATGCTGTCAGCGAAAAAGTTCATAGCAGCCTATCAAAAGACCAAAAGAAAAAGCTAAAAAAAGATATGGTAAAGGTATCTGCCCTTTCAGGACTTGCCAAAGGAAGTGAAACCGTAAGAGATTACTTATCTCATGGAAGTGATGAAAATCAGGGCGTAGAGGCAGGAGAAAAGACAGCAGATACAAGCTCAAAGCTCATTCATGGCATAAAGAATTACTCGGATAGGAAAAAAGCGAATAAAGGTTATGACCTTACGAAAAAGGACTATAAAATCAGAAAGCGTAAGTCAAAGTTGGAATTTCGTGATGCCAAAAAGGAACTGAAAAAGACGGATGAGTATAAAAGAGCAAGTGCATATAAAAGATTTCAAAAGAAAAATCGGGTAAAGGCAGCAATTTCTCGTGAGAATAAGTCAAGGCTTAGAGATCGAATTAAAGAGGGACTTATCGGAACACTGAAAAGCTCAAAGGATATGATTATCCGAAAAGCAAAAGGACTAATGCTTATTTTCATAGGTATCATTATCTTAGGGACTTTTGTGATTAACTTTGCAGGAATAGGAATGACAGGCTTTATGAACTCTACAAGCTCTGTGCTTACAACAAGCTATTTATCAAAGCCAAATGTCCTAAGTGAAATCAATCAGAACTTTTCTGCTATGGAAAAGGAACTTCAAAATGAGGTTGATAATGTCAAAAGTAACCATCCCGGCTATGATGAGTACATCTTAAATAACACAGAGTATATCGGTCATAATGTTCATGAGCTTTTATCCTACATTACATCAAGGTGCGGAGAAGTAAAGAGTGTATCGGAAGTAGAATCCATATTAAAAGAATTGTTTGAGTCCATGTATGACCTTGAATACAGGGAAGAAATTGAAATCAGATACAGGACGGTTACAGAAACCTATACCGATGAAGATGGCAGTGAATATACCGAAAGCTATGAGGAACCTTATGAATATAAAAAGCTCATTGTAACGCTTCATAAAAAAGAGATGTATAGCATTATCCGAAGGGTCTTTGCAGACTATCCCGATAATTTAAAGCACTATGAAGCCTTATTCCTTGCTCAAGGAAATATGGGAGAAGCCTTTGGAAATTCAGACCTTATCAGTGCTAATGGTGGTGTAGGTGGTGGGAAAGAGTATGAGGCATCTTCGGAAGTACAAAAGAAGATTGTTAATGCTGCATACATCACGCCGTCTCCGGGTGCAGGCTGGTGTGCCATGTGGGTATCGCAAGTTTACCAAAATGCAGGACTTGGATATATCGGAGGAAATGCTAATGATATGTATCGAAACTATACCTTTACATCAGACAGGTCAAAGCTAAAAGTGGGAATGCTTGTGGCAGTGGAAAGCAGCAGTAGCGGAGGCACAGCAGGACTTACCTATGGTCATGTCGGCATTTATATCGGAGACGGAAAGGTAATTGATAACATCGGTCATATAAGAGTAACTACCTTAGATGATTGGATTGCAACTTTTTGTAAACACCATCCGGTAGGCTTCGGTTTTCCACCAAATGTAAACAGATAAGGAGGGAACAATGTGAAAAAAGAACTTACAGCAGTTAAAAACAGAATAAGGAAATTAAAGGATAAAAAGGCTCTGATTGATGAAGAATTGGAGCCTTTATTTATTCGTGAAGAAGAACTTGAAAACGAGGAAATCATAGCCATTTGCAGAAAGAACAACATCACAATCAGTGATTTGATGGCAAAGGTAAATAGAGAAAAAGCAGAACTGAAAAAGGAGAGGACAAATGAAAACCAGTTTGAAAAAGAATAATAAATTTTGGACAGCAGCACTTGCAGTGATTGTAAGTATTAGCTGCATTTTAGGTCTTTGGACAGTTGTTTATGCTAAAGAGCAAAAAGGGGCGGATACGCCTACAAGTGATAAGGCTGTCCAAACGGAAGTTGAAGTAAATGTAAAGTATATTTTTGAAGATGAAAAAGTCTTTAAGGAAGAAAAGGTTAAGGCTGAAAAAGGACAGCTTCTTGATAGTGGCGATCTTCCAATGCTCCCTGATAATATGAAATTTATTGATGAATTTCTATTTTATGAAGTAAAGGGAGATGGAAATGATGAAATTATCCGTAAGGTAGCAAAGACTGAGGTTAAGGATAAGGAAACGCAAACGGAAGAAGAAAAACCAAAGCAGGACGAAGGCACGCAGACAGAAAATTCAAAGACGGAAAATAAGGGAACACAGACGGAGCTTTCTAAAGATGATATTTCCAAAATGGAAAAAGAGGCTAAGGAACTTCAGGAAAAACTTGATAAGTTAAATGGCGAAATCAAGGATAAAGACAAACTAAGCGATAAGCAGAAAGAAAAAATCAAAGACCTTGAGGATGAGATTGAAAGTTTGAAAGAAAAAATGAAGAAAGATAAGGGAAATAAAGACTTATCAGAAGATATGAAAAAGGAAATAGATAAGCTGACAGAAAAGGTGAAAGAGCTTGAGAAAAAGGCTGCGGAAACAAATAAAGCTCCTGTAACATCACAGTCAATTACACCGATTAGTCCTATTTCAGGGATTAAGACAAGCTCAGGCATTTCTCCTCAAATGCCACAAACTTCTGTAAGTAATTCCGGTAAAGGCTCATCTGATACAGTAAGCTCCGGCAATACTACAAAAGATACAGGTAAAACAGAAGTAAAGGAGAAAGAAAAGGAAGTTCGCTATCCTAATAAATTGACAGCAAAAGCACCTGCTAATAACAGTAGTCAGGATTCATCTATGGACGGTACAAGTAAGAGTGTAAATACCAATAAGGGTGTGGCTTCTACTCCATCAAAGGCAAGAGGAACTGTTACAGAAAATAAAGATAATGGAAATAAAGATTATCCGATTCATCATGGGGATAGCAGCGATAACAAGGAAACGGATATGTATTCAGCCGATGCAAGGCAGTTTATTACCTTTCAGACGAAAAACGGTAAGACCTTTCATCTCATCATTAACCACGATGAGAATAGTGAGAATGTTATGCTTCTTACAGAAGTATCCGAAGATGATTTACTTAACATGGTAGAGAAAAAAGAAACTCCAAAACAGGAAGTGGTAAAAGAAGAGCCTGTTAAAGAAGAAGTAAAGCCTGAGAAAAAAGAAGAAAAGAGCAGTTTAGGGACATATATAATTCTTTTACTTGTAGTAGGCGGGGCATTGGGAGTAGGATACTACTTTAAGGTTGTAAAAAAGAAAGAAGATAGGGAGCTTGAAGCCTTAGAGGAAGAAGATGATGATTTCTTTTCTGAAGCTGAAAGCGAAGAAGAACCAAATGATGTAGATGAAGTAGAAGCAGAAGATGAGCAGTAATGCTGCATCAAAAATAATACAGTATTTGGTGCAAATGCAGGGCGGGAGAGTAAAATCTTTCGCCCTCTTATATTGAAAACAGGAGGAAGTACAGAAATGAAGTTAGTCATTGCAGAAAAGCCAAGTGTTGCAATCTCTATTGCAAAGGTTATTGGAGCAACGAAAAAGAAAGACGGATATTATGAAGGGAATGGATACAAAGTATCTTGGTGTGTTGGACACTTAATTCAAATGGCAAATCCGGACGCTTATAATGAGAAGTATGCGAAGTGGAATATGGCTGATTTACCTATTATTCCAAAGGACTATAAGTATGAGGTAGCAAAGTCCACTAATAAACAGTTTGCTATCCTAAAAAAAATGATGAATGATAAGGAAATAGATATTGTGGTAAATGCCTGCGACGCAGGTCGTGAAGGAGAAGCGATTTTTAGACTTGTATATAACGAAGCTAAATGCAAAAAGAAGATGAAACGCCTTTGGATTTCTTCTATGGAAGATAGTGCCATTAGAGATGGCTTTGATCATTTAAAAGACGGAAAAAACTATGACAATCTCTTTGAATCGGCACAGGCAAGAGCCATTGCAGACTGGCTTGTCGGAATGAATATCAGTAGGCTCTATTCTTGCCTGTATAAGCAAAATTATTCAGTTGGCAGAGTTCAAACACCTACCCTTGCTATGATCGTAAAAAGAGATGATGAGATAGCTAATTTCAAGAAAGAGAAATACTATACAGGGGAGCTATCTATGGATGGTTTTACACTTTCAACAGATAGAATTGATGATGAAGTAGCAGCAGAGCAGCTCTTAAATTTAGTAGGCGATAAGATTGAAATAACCGATGTTATTCAGAAAGAGAAAATTACAAAACCAGACTTGCCATTTGACCTGACAACACTTCAAAGAGAGTGCAATAAGTATTTCGGATATAGTGCCAAGCAGACACTTGACTATGCACAGAGCCTTTATGAGAAGAAACTGATTACTTATCCAAGAACAGACAGCAGATATTTAACAGAAGATATGATTGTGAGTACGGTCAATAATATTTTAGGGAAAAATGACTTTGACACAGGGCGTATCAAGACAGTGTTTAACTCTAAAAAGGTTACGGATCATCATGCGATTATTCCGACAGTAAGCTCGTTGAGTGAAGATTTGTCGAGTATTCCTGAGAGTGAAGCAAAGGTATATAATCTTATTTCTAATAAGCTTCACGCAAGTGTAGGCTATCCGCTAATCGAAAATACAACGAAGATTGTAGCTGAATTTGACGGTTTTGAATTTACAAGTTCAGGCAAGGTTATTAAAGATGAGGGATTTAGCAAGTATTTGAAAGAATATATGACTAAAAAAAGTGGAGATATAGTTTTGCCGGATGTAAGTGTAGGGGATGTACTTGCTATTGAAAGTAAGGAAGTTAAAGAAAAATATACCCAACCTCCGAAACACTTTACTGAAGATACGCTCTTAAAGTCTATGGAGATTGCAGGAAGTGAAGCCTTAGAAAAAGGTGTAGAAGTAGAAAGAAAAGGACTTGGAACGCCTGCAACTCGTGCTGGAATCATAGAGAATTTGATCTACAAAGGCTTTATTGAAAGAGATAAGAAAAATCTTTTAGCCACTCATAAAGGAATTAGCCTTGTAACGATTGTAGCGGATAACTTTAAGTCGGCAGAAACGACAGCGAAGTGGGAAATGGAATTATCGGATATTGCTCAGGGAAAATCTTCAAAGGAAAAATTTTTAGAAGTAATAGAAAATGAGATAAAGGCAGTGGTTTTGGCATATAGCAAGTAAGAGTCAACTAATTTCAGAGTGGAAAAAATGCCCTGAAAATGCTATAATATAAGCAATTTATTTATAATTGTTAGGAGAATTAAGATGGCAATAAAAAATCAAGATTATATAAAAAATTTAATTAGAGAGTTGATTTCTTTGCCAAGTGAAACAGAATGGGTTGAATTTAAGCATAATAATTATGAACCTCAGATGATAGGAGAATATATTTCTGCTCTTGGAAATGCTGCGGCGTTATGGGGAAGACCTAAAGCCTATTTGATTTGGGGTGTTGATGATAGTACACATAAAATTGTAGGTACTACATTTGATTATAGAAATAGTAAAAAAGGTGCAGAGGAACTCGAAGCGTGGTTATCTCGAATGACAAATCCAAGAATAGATTTCAGATTTTATAAAACAGAACTTGAGGATAAAAATGTAGTATTACTCGAAATTCCAGGTGCCGAAAAGCAGCCGATTAAGTTTTCAGGTGAAGAATATATCAGAATTGGAACAAATAAGAAAAAATTGAAAGAATATCCTGATAAAGAGAGATCTCTATGGGCGGCTTTTGATACAACTCCATTTGAATTAAGAAATGTAAAAGATAATATTTCACTTAACGAGGTGTTAGATGTACTGAATGTAGCGGGATATTATGAAAAGATGGGATTTGCATTACCCAAAAATAGTAATAAGATACTGGATGATTTCACTAATGAAAAATTTGTAAGAAGAAATGATGCAGGAAACTATGATATTACTAATTTGGGTGCATTACTTATTTCTAAAGACTTAAAGAGTTTTGAGGGATTATCTCATAAGTCTATAAGAGTGATTTGGTATAAAGGCAACAATAGACTTGATACGATAAGAGAAAAAGTATTTAGTGAAGGATATGCAATAGCGTATGACAAAATTGTAGAATATGTTCTGACTATCATTCCACAGGAAGAAATAATCGAGGACTCTATCAGAAAAATAAAGTTAGGTTATCCAGAGATAGCTATTCGTGAGTTGATTGCTAATATTATGATTCATCAAGCTATTGAACAAAAAGGTACAAGTCCGATGGTCGAATTATTTCAAGATAGAATAGAGTTTTCAAATGCAGGTTCCCCTCTTGTTTCAATAGACCGTATTGTGGACACAGTTCCAATTTCAAGAAATGAAAATCTTGCGGGATTTATGCACAAATGTGGAATTTGTGAAGAAAGAGGAAGTGGCTTTGATAAGATAATTTATGCTACAAGTAAAAGTTCTATGCTGGCTCCTAAAATTGAAAATCAAAGTGATAAATTTACAAAGGTAACTCTATACATGAAGGCTCCATTTGATTTGATAAGTAAAGAAGATAGAATAAGAACTTGCTATATGCAAGCCTGCTTTTTATATGTTAATGGAGAGAGTATAACAAATAATTCTCTTAGAGATTTATTCGATATAAATGATAAAGATAAATATAAAGCATCGAGAATTATCAAAGACGCTTTGGAAGCAAAACTTATTAAACCTGTTGATGAAAATACGGCTCCGAGATATATGAAATATATTCCGTTTTGGGCTTAATTTAAGTTGCAGTAAGTTGCAAAAGCATGATTTATTTGGAATGACTTGTGATACAAACTCAGTAAAATAAGGCTTTTCAGCGAGACAAAATAGAAAATTTAAGTTGCAGTAAGTTGCAGCACACAGAATTAAGAGGTGATTAGGGTAAAATCTAACCACCTTTTTTGTTGTAAAAAAGGAGGTAAGAATGCGAATAAATGATTTTAATAACATTTTAGAGCTTGTAAAACAAGATGTCCTGCATAATGAAGCAGAGTATCTAAAGCTCTTAGAAGTTGTCGGAAACAATCAAAGATACGACTTTAGAAGCCAGTTAAGTATCTATGATAGAAATCCTGAAGCGACAGCCTGTGCCAAGTTCGACTACTGGAGGGAACGCTTTAATCGTACCGTTATGAGAGGTCAAAAGGGTATCCCCATTTTAGAGGACTACGGCACATATAAAAAAGTGGCATACATCTTTGATATAAGCCAAACTGTTTCAAGAAACAGAGATGTCAACGAGGTCAATCTTTGGCGATTTGATAAGGAAGCTCATAGGGATGTCTTAAAGGAAATGATAACAAGTGAGGGATATGAGGAAAGCGAAAGTACCTTAGAAAATATCTTTTTTTTAAGCAGGCTTTATGGAGATGAAAAGATAGACAGTCTTATGAATGAGCTTAGAATAGCCGATGAGGATAGAATATCTTTTACAAAGTTTATGAGAGATTCAGTGAGCTATGCCATAGCTTCAAGGTTTCAGCTTGATTATCCTATGGATAATGAGCTTCTAAAGGAAAACTTTGCAATGCTTGATAGCATTT
>CALZYE010000030.1 GCA_945830395.1 uncultured Clostridia bacterium | reverse complement strand
ATTTCCCTCCGTCGATTTCGTAGTAGTCAAAGACTTCATTTTGCCTTACGACTGCGGGGCGGCGCTTGATATACCTTTCCGCATCAAAGCTGTTTTTCTTATCATAGTCGGAAAGATATTTGTAATTAGGGTGGGCTGTAATATCGTACTTATCCGAAAAGAACGGTCTTACGCCTCTGATTTGCAGGATGCACTTTCCGCCGTCCATAACCGCAATTTCATCCTGCGTCATAAGTTCTTTCCCAAGCTTTTGGTAGTTCAGCCCGTGAGATAACTCCCGTCCTCTTGTTTCAGAGGTATTAAAGCTGTCGATGGTTTCCTTTCCCAGTATTTCCGATACTTCCTTTAAGGTTGTCTTTTCCTTTCCTCCAAGAAAGAGGAAGCTGTCGCAGTTTCCGACAATGGTGTCCGCATTTTCCTTATAGATTGCTTTCAGCTGAGACTGGGACTGCAAAATAATAGAAGCCGATATTTCACGGCTTCGTATGGTGGCAATCAGCTTTTCAAACTTTGGAATCTGCCCGATATTTGCAAACTCGTCCAAAAGGCAGCGAACATGAACGGGGAGCCTTCCTCCGTACACATCATCCGCCTTATCACAGAGAAGATTAAAAAGCTGGGTGTATAGAATTGATACAACAAAGTTAAAGGTGTCATCGGTGTCGCTTATGATGACAAAGAGTGCCGTTTTTCGATCCCCTATGGTATCAAGCTCCATTTCGTCTTTTTCCAAAAGTTCTCGAAGCTCCCTTATGTCAAATGGGGCAAGACGGGCGCCGCAGGAGATTAAGATGGAGGACCTTGTTTTTCCGGCGGAAAGAAGGAATTTCTTATACTGCCTTACCGCAAAATGCTCCGGGTCTTTTTCTTCCAATCTCTGAAACATTAGGTCAACCGGACTCTGAAATTCCGGATCATCTTCACGGGCCTCCGATGCGTTTATCATTTCAAGAAGCGTGGTGAAATTCTTTTCTTCCTCCGGCGCTTCATAGAAGATATATCCGATCAGGGCAGAGTAGAAAAGGCGTTCCGATTTCGTCCAGAAGTCCTCGGCAGCTTTTTCGCCGTCGCCTTTGGTGTTCATGATGATGGTATTTACCAGCTTCAAAATATCCTTTTCGCTTCGGATATATGAGAAAGGGTTATACCGCATAGATTTTTTGAAATTGATGGTGTTAAGCACCTTAATCTTATATCCGCCTCGCTGCAGTAACTTCCCGCAGGAGAGAAGAAGCTCGCCTTTGGGGTCGGTAACCACATAGCTTGAATGCATCTGCATAAGGGACGGCTTTACAAAAAATCTCGTCTTTCCGCTGCCACTACCTCCGACCACAAGGATGTTTTTATTTCTTGCGTACTTCGGATTTTTCGGGCGGCTGTTCATGGTAATGCACTCCGTTTTGGTAAGAGGAATGTTGTTCCTAAATACCGGATCAATATATGGCTTAATATCTTTTTTATTTCCAAAACGGGCAGATCCGTACTCTGTTCCTTTTCTGTACTTCTTTGCATTTTTGCCTTTCACATAGACGGCAAGGCGAATGAGTGCCGCCGCTATGATTCCGATACAAAGGTCGAATAAATGAAAGCTGATAAGGGGAGAAGAAAAGGCTTCTGTAAAACCCTTTGGGAAATGCAGAAGCCTTGTTCCAAAATCCATGCCGTAGGATAAGCGAAAGCCCTGTGCTATCTTGTCAAAGAGATAGACAAAGAACAGATACGGCAGGTGCAGTAAAATTTGTTTCTTTGTTTCATCCGTCATCGCTCAATCCCCCTGTCTTTATTTTTCACGACCTCCCGACCTTTATTGATTGCCTTTGCCTGCTCCTTAAAGGCTAAAAGCACTTTTCTTACAGAGGGGAGCTTTTCTTTTGTGAGCTTCTTTTTGGAAAACTCGTCAAAGGCCGCCTTTAGAACATCCGCATCCCGTCCCTTGAAAAATACAAGGTGGCGGGGCGGCGAAGTGCTTCTGTCTTTTTTTAGGGCAAAGTCAATTCCGTATTTCTTTGCGGTCGCTTCAAAGGCTTTGATATTTTCATCGGTGATTTCGATATTGGAAACGCCGGCGTTCTGCTTCATAAGCTGCTTTAGGTTCTGCTTTCCGTGAGGGAGCTTTTGTTTTTCCGCTTGTTTTTTTATTTCAGCAAGAAATATCTTCATTGCCTTTTGAAGCAGCTTTGCCGTAATTTTTCCGCCCTTGATATACAGGGCAATCACTTTTTCGTTTATTTCATCCTGCAATTTTCTCATCCTTTCTTTTCTTCCTGCGGTTATATGGATTAAATCCGTACCAAAAGTCCGTTTAAGTCATCGGTGCGTATGCCCGTAAGATACCAGTTATTGCCGTACTCCATTCTTGCAGGCTTCCACTTGCCGCGGGTAAATACCTCAAGACAGTCCCCACAGTGTAGCCCTCCGTAATACTCGGATAAGTCAAAACGGATGTCGTAGCGGTCGCAGTATTCGTCAAAGATAAGGGTTCCCTGTTTCATACATTTTCTCCTTTAGAAGTCATTTCTTCCGTACATATCGTGATTGACAAGTGCGGTGTAATAGTTTCCGATGGTGGACGGGGCATTGAAAAGCACCGCCTTTAGATACTGCTTGATGTTTCTTACCTTTGTGGTGTTTTCCTGCATACAGTCAAGGACAAATTCAATATGGCTGCTGTTAAGCTTCATGAATTTTGCCTTTACAAGCTCCGCCGGGTATTCATCACCTGCAATTAAGATTCTCTTTCTTTTGCTGCATACGGTTTCAAGAATGAGTTCAAGGATTTCATCAATACGATCACGGTCAAGTCGTTTTGCGTTTATGAGGTGTTTATACTCGATATTATCCTTGATAATTTCCTCGTAGATTTTGTATGCATCTTTCTGTTCCTTTCCATTCTTTTCCGGTAAGGACTTCTCTAAAGGAGAGGGTTCAGGGGAAAGGATAGGAATGGAATCGGTATTTAATCCATCTTTATTTCTTTCTTCTTTTTTTGATAGATCCGTATTTTGTATATCTTTATTTAATTGCATTGGATTTTCCGATGTCGGATTATCCGCTTTCGGTTTTTCCAATATCGGCTTATCCGATGTTGGATTTTCCAATACCGGACTAATCGGCTGCTCATAAATGGTGTAGGTAATGGCTGTCATTTTTCCTTTTTCATCTCTGCCTTGCGACCTTTCGATATATCCCGCTTTTTCAAGCTCCAAGACGGCGGTGCGAATGGCGTCGATGCTTTCCTTGTTGATATGAGAAAGTCCGGCAAGGGTGTAGTCCCAGTTTTCCGGAAGCGACAGCATTTGAGAAAGCAAGCCCTTTGCCTTTAGGGTCAGCTCCTTGTTTCGCAGGTGGTGGTTGCTCATGACGGTATAGCCTTTGTTTTTCTCTACTCTGAAAACTGCCATGATCTCTGCTCCTTTCATTTTTATTTGTTACGCAGTTAAAGGGCGATTTTGAAAGAAAAGGTATATTCCCCTTGCTTTGTCAAAACCGCCTTCTAAAAGCCTTGTATTTCAAGCCTGTATATGCCTCTACTTCGTAACATGGGCATGAAAAAAGCGGTGTCCTTATGCTTCCTGTTAAGAAGCGAAAAATCACCGCTTGGTATGTGATATATTCAGTTTTTTGTACAATACCAGCTTGTCTGCTGTTATAAAAATGTTGGATTTACTTGTGTTTTAGAAGTATCGTTATCTAACATCAGCTTTTGATAGACCGGGCTTTATGGCAATGATGAACGGAGTAAATACTGGGGATATCGGTTGTATCATCGTAAAAGATATGAGTAGACTTGGCAGAGATTATCTCAAAGTCGGTCAATGTATGGAGATTTTAAGACAAAAGGGAGTAAGACTGATTGCTATCAATGACAATGTAGACAGCTTTTACAGAGAAGATGACTTTACCCCTTTTAGAAATATTATGAATGAATGGTATGCAAGAGATACTTCAAGAAAAATACAATCTACATTCAGGTCAAAAGGAGAAAGCGGTAAGCATACGGCAAGCTCTCCACCTTATGGATATATCAAAGATGAAAAAGATAAAGATAAGTGGATTGTAGATGAAAAAGCAGCACAGATAGTAAGGCGAATATTTAATCTGACCATGCAAGGCAATGGTCCGTATCGAATAGCAAAGATATTAGAAGCGGAAAAAGTAGATATATCTGCCTATCATCAACAAAAATTAGGATATGGACTACATCAAAGCAAGAACTTTGAATATCCTTATCGATGGTGTAGCTCCACAATTGCAAGCATCTTAAAGAAACAAGAATACTTAGGTCATACTGTAAATTTCAAAACAAGAAAGCATTTCAAAGATAAGAAAAGTAAATATGTATCTGAAGATAACTGGCTGATATTTGAAAATACACATGAAGCAATCATAGATCAAGAGACCTTTGATAATGTGCAAAGGATAAGAGGAAATGTAAAAAGGTATCCTGATGGTTGGGGCGAATATCACCCACTGACAGGGCTAATGTATTGTGCTGATTGTGGCAGTAAAATGTATGTTCACAGAACGAGTAATTATAAGAATATCCCCTATTATACTTGTAGTGCTTACACAAAAGTACCTTGTGGAACACTTTGTTCCTCTGCTCACAGGATAAAAGCGGAAGTGGTCTTAAATCTCATTCAAAGCACCTTACAAGATATAAAAAAAACACTTGATGAAGATAACGAAGCCTTTATCCGTTCAATTCAAAATGAAATGGAGGAAAAGGAAAAAGTAGAGGTAGAGAGGCAAAGATTAAGGCTAATTGACAATAAGTCGAGAATACAAGAGTTAGAAAGGCTTATGTGCCGTATTTACGAAGATATGATACTTGAAAAAATACCAAGTAGTAGATATGGGATACTTAATAGCCAATACGAAACAGAGCAAAGAGCTTTAAGCAAAGAGATTAAAGAGTTAGAGTTTGCAATATCAAGGTATGAAAAAGAAACAGACAAGGCAAGAAAATTTATATCCCTTATTAGCCGCTATGAAAACTTTGATGAACTCACAACCACGATAATAAATGAGTTTGTAGAAAAGATTATCATTCATGAAAGGGATAGAAAAGGCAGTCAAACATCAAAGCAAAAAATTGAGATATATTTCAACTTTATTGGTAACTATGAGCCACCAAAAGAAGAATTGACCGAAGAAGAAAGGTTAAAAATTGAGGAAGAAGAACGAAAAATCAATGAGAGAAAAGACAGGCTTCATCAAAACTATCTCAAGCGTAAAGCAAATGGAAAACAACAGGAGTATGAGGAAAGATATAAGGCAAGGCGAGAGGAGAGAAAACAGGAGAAGCTAAAGGTTTTGAAAAGGGCAGGGATACTATTGAGTAAATACAAAAAAGAGATTGAGGTTAATCAATCTCTTTTCATTGTTGTGAAGAACTGGTATTTTTTGTGTATTTTTTAATGTCTTTAGGGTAAAAACCTTTATATTTTTTGAAGCAGGTACTAAATTTACTGTGAGAGGAATATCCTACAGCTTCTGCTATATCCTGGATTTTAAGTGTGGAGTTTAATAAAAGAATTTCCGCCATATTCATTCGCCGTCTTTGAGTATATTCTGTAATTGTGCATTGATACTTTTGTTTAAATAATTTTTTTAGTTTTGTACCACTCATAGTGGATATTTTTTCTAAAGTATCTTGTGAGATTGATGTTGCATAATGATCATCTATATAATTCGCAACATTATTCAAAGCTTCATCATCAGCAATTGATATAGGATTGTTGTACTTATTTAAAAATGAGTCTATCGTGATGCTTAACCATTCTTTTGCCTTTGATTCAAAGAAGATTTCAGCGGCAGGAGATATCATCTTACAATTAAGTATATCTTTTGCAATTCTTTCTAAAGGTTTGTTTATGACAGCACTGGTATTAAAAAATAAATCTTCATAGTTACAAACTTTATTTTTATAAGAGGACAGGCATTCGTCTATCATAGATTGTTTGAAGTTTATTCCTATTCCTAAATATGGAGAGTTTTTATGCAATATAAACCTATAATTTTTAGAGTTTTTTGTATTTATAATATAAAGTGAGTTTGAAGAAAGATTTTGGTAAGGGTTAAAACATTCTCCGTTTGCAGTAACTAAATAAGATGAATAAAAGGAATAGAAATTATCCAAGCCTGAAAAACTTGTATGGATAATTTCTTTTTTTATGAAAACATCATGTATATCGATTGTAAAATTTTCTCCTTCATAAAACCAAAATATGCCTTCAGCATCATCCGTATTAAAACGGAATGTATGTCCTACAGCAGAGTATTTTGTATTACCTACACATTCATCTGTAGAAAAAAATTTTTTAACGAAGTTATAAAAATCACTCATGTTGTGCCTCTTTCTTATATTTTATCCCAAATAGACATTATCCCAAATAGACATAGTTAGCTGTATCTAATTGATTAAATTCATCGTTTATTATACAATAAATAAAAGATAAAAGCAAGAAAAAGGCATTTATATTAAAGATGAATTTAAAAATAAGTTCATAAAATTAGTCTGAAAAGGCTATTTTTAGAGCTTGTTGATTTCAAAGAAAAGGAGGAGTTATTCAGTGAAGAATAAGAAAAAATCAATACTGAAAAGACTAATGTCTTACGGTGGTAAAAAAAGTTTTTTGTTGTATATTGCTATGGTCATGTCTGCTGTATCAGGAATTATGGTTTTAATGCCTATGGTTTATATTCATAGAATTGTGAATAACTTAATTTTGAATGGGGCGGTAAATTTTGATTATGTAAAGGAAAACTCAATATGTGCGGCAGTCTTTGCCGGAATTGGTCTGTTTATATATCTAATAGGTCTAATTTTATCTCATATTTTTGCATTTGAAGTGGAAGATAACATCATTAAGACTTCAGTGACAAAACTAATAAACAAACCACTTGGGTATTTCGATGACAAAGAAAGCGGAAGGATAAGGAATGTCATTGTATCTGGAGCATCTGAAACCCATTCTTTTTTAGCACATCAACTTCCTGATATGGCAATGACGATTGTATCGCCAATCGTTCTAATTGTGTTTTTCTTTATGTTTAACTGGAAGTTAGGTCTTGCCAGTATGATACCGATGATTATCGGCATGATATTAATGTCATCAATGATGACAGCCGAAACCAAGAACATGAAAGATGAGTATTATGCAGGACTTTCCAATTTATCCTCTCAGACCGTGGAATATGTTCGAGGAATTCCTGTTGTTAAAACATTTGCACAAAGTGTCGAGAGTTTTGATAAGTTGTATGCCATAATCATAAAAATAAAAGATAATGTACTGAAACTTACTATGAGTTACACAAATAAAATGTCATGGTTTGAAACTGTTTCTACATCGACGGCATTTTTCTTAGTGCCTGTGGCATTACTCTTAATAAAATATAATGGAAACTTATCTAATGTTGTTGCAGATTCTGTTATCTACTTTCTGATAGGACCGGCATTTGCGATTTTTATTATGAGAACTGCGACGATTACACAATTCAGTTATTTTGCAGAACTTGCTTTAGACAAAATTGAAAAGATACTTGAATATGATGATTTTGTATATGGAAATAAGACAAGTACTGATGTCGGGATAGAATTCAAAAATGTAAGCTTTTCTTACGGCGACGAAAATGTCTTAGATAATATTTCATTTAAAGTAAACAAGGGAGAACGAGTTGCTTTAGTTGGTTCATCAGGCAGTGGTAAAACTACTATAGCAAGGCTTGCTACAAGGTTTTACGATATTAAATCAGGTGAAATTTATATTGGAGGAACTAATATAAAAGATTTTGAAAAAGAGGCTTTAATGAAAAAAATCGCTTTTGTTTTTCAAAATTCCAAACTATTTAAAATGAGTTTAAGAGATAACCTTTTGATTGCAAAACCTGATGCGATGGATAAAGAAATAGATAGTGCTTTGATAAGTTCAGGTGCTAAGGATATTGTTCAAGGTTTGGAAGATGGGCTTGATACTGTTTATGGAACAAAAGGCACATATTTTTCGGGTGGAGAAGCTCAAAGGCTTTCTATAGCGAGAGCTTTTCTGAAAGATGCAGACATTATCATATTGGATGAAGCCACAGCTTTTGCAGATCCTGAGAATGAACATTTGATTCAGGAGTCTTTTAAGAAACTGTCAAAAAACAAGACAACATTAATGATTGCTCATAGATTATCTACAGTGATAGACGCGGACAAGATTCTCGTTATCGATAAGGGAAAAATCGTAGAAGAAGGCAAGCATGCAGATTTAATAGATATAAATGGGCATTATAAAAAGCTTTGGGAAGAATATCAAAAATCCGTAAATTGGAAGATAGGAGGTTAAAATATGGTTTCTTATTTTATAAAAAGATACGCTATGTCAGAAAAAGGAGCAATTAACTTAAAAAAAGCTATCTTTTCACATACACTTGTTAATTTAACAAAATTATTTGCACCAACCATTGCTTTTATGTTTTTATTCCAGTATATAGGCATTTTAAAAGGTATTGAGAGCTATAATTTTACGCTGGTTCATTATATGGTACTAATTGTAGTGATGATGATTGTGATGTTTTTAGTAGCAAGGTGGGATTATGTAAGGCTTTATACCAATGTGTACAACGAAAGTGCAAGTTCGAGAATTGATTTGGCGGAAAGATTAAAAAAATTACCTCTTTCTTATTTTGGTAAAAGAGATTTGGCAGACCTTGCTGAAACAATGATGAATGACATGAACTTATATGAAACAATTTTTTCTCACGCTGTACCTCATATATATTCAACGGCTATTTCCACAAGTATTATTGCCTTAATGCTCATTATATATAATTGGAAGCTTGCACTTGCAGCATTATGGGTAATTCCTATTTCCATCCTAATCATATTCTTATCAAAGAAAAGTCAGAAAAAAATAGTACAAAGCTGGATAGATGATAACCGTAAGGTGTTTGATGATTTACAGGAAAAGATAGAGCAGATTGAACAAATAAAATCTTATAATTTGGAAGAACGAATGCTCAATGATTTTTTTGAAAAACTAAACAAATCCACAAAACAGAAAACGAAAGGTGAAGTTGTTGCCGGAACACTTACAGGAATAGCTACTGCAATTTTAAAGCTTGGAATTATAAGTGTTGCTGTTATCGGAGTAAACATGCTTATGGCAAGTGAGGTAAATGTGCTGGTTTATATAGCTTTTCTAATGTTGACAACAAGTATTTATCTTCCTATAGAAGGAATAATCACATTTATGTCTATGATAGTGATGCTTGATGCGGTTGTCGGAAGAATAAAGGAAATTAAAACGATGCCGATCCAAGAGGGCAAAAAACATATGAAAGTCAAAAATTATGATATTGAGTTTAAGGATGTTCATTTTGGCTATGATGATTATTCCGTTATAAATGGTGTGAGTTTTACAGCAAAGCAGGGTGAAATCACGGCACTAATCGGTTCAAGCGGAAGTGGAAAAACAACCCTTACCAAGCTTGCCGCAAGATTTTGGGATGTAGATAAGGGAAAAATCTGTATAGGTGGAGAGGATGTAAGTGAGGTTGATCCGGAAATACTCCTTAAAAATTTCTCTATTGTATTTCAAGAGGTTACTCTCTTTAATTCAAGTATCAAAGATAATATAAGAATTGGTAAAAAAGGAGCTACAGACGAAGAAATTGTAAGAGCAGCTAAAATAGCAAGATGCTATGAATTTATCAATAAAATGCCGGAAGGAATAGATACCATAATAGGTGAGAACGGACAAAGACTTTCAGGAGGAGAAAGACAGAGAATATCCATAGCAAGAGCTATTTTGAAGGACGCACCGATTATACTTCTCGACGAGGCTACTGCTTCTTTAGATGTTGAGAATGAGAGCCTTATTCAAGAAGCACTGTCCGAACTCATAAAAGATAAGACAGTTATGGTAATTGCTCATAGATTAAGAACGATTAGAAATGCAGATAAAATCGTTTTATTAAATGCCGGAAAAATAGAAGCTATAGGTACAGATGACGAACTATGCGATAGTTCGAGATATTATAAAAATATGTTAGAGAAATCTTATGTAGGTTAAGGAGGACATTATGAAAACGGAAAAATTAAGAATTAAGGATTTAGTTACAATAGGTGTATTTACAGTAATATATTTTGTACTTATGTTTGCTTCAGGAATGATTGGTATGGTACCGATTTTGTATTTGGCATATCCTACTTTGGCTGGGATTATAACAGGTACAGTTATTATGCTTTTTATGGCAAAAGTTCAAAAACCCTGGGGATTGTTTATACTTGGTTTGATTTGCAGTCTTATTGTAATTGCAATGGGGAACACATATGTAATAGTAATACATGCTGTAATTAGTATGGTGATTGCTGAACTTTTAAGAAAAAAAGGAGAATATAAATCTTTCAAATATAATATGCTTTCCTTTGCCGTGTTCAACACTTGGATTTGCGGCTTTCTTATGCAGATATTGCTTGCAAAAGACAAAGTAATTGAAATGGCTGAAACCAGGGGAATGGGACATGATTATATAATGAAGCTCATCGCACTTTTGAATTATCGCAGCATGATATTGGTCTATATCGGTGCGATTGTCGGTGGATTACTCGGTGCATATATCGGTAAAATTTTTCTTAAAAAGCATTTTGAAAAAGCGGGTATTGTATAATGCCCGTTTTCTTGGACAACCCGTATAATCCTAATCCGATTAGTAAGCTTTTGGTTACTTTTTCACTTGGGTTTGCTGTATTTTATAAAGTAAATATTTGCTTCGAATGGGGGATTGTATTTCTTCTTTCGACTCTTTTTTACAAGAATGGATTAAAAAAAGAAGCACTGAAAAACATTTTATTCTTTGGTGGTCTTTGTTTAGTAGTACCAAATATTGATGTAATTAGAAATATGAACTCTATTTTGATGATGGTTTTTATGTTGTTTGCCGTATTTAGGATGTTTTATCTTCCATTCAGTGCAGGTAGTTTTTTTGTAAAAACTTCCGATGTAGGAAGTGTAATATCTTCAATGGATAAAATCAAACTATCTCGCACTGTTTCTATACCGATTGCTGTAATGTTTCGATTTTTTCCGTCATTTAGAGAAGAAAGCCGGAATATAAAACTTGCGATGAGGATAAGAGGAATTACATTTAAAAATCCGATTTCATACATTGAGTATGTAATGGTACCGTTACTCGTTATATCTTCTAATATTTCTGATGATATTGCAAAGGCGGCAGAAACAAAATGTATTGAAAATCCTATTAAAAAAACAAGGTATGTATCCGTTAAATTAAAAATAGTTGATTTTGTTTATGTGTTTTTAATGGTAATTATGATTATAGGAGGAATTGTATGGTAGAAATTGAAAATTTATCTCTATCTTATGAAAATTCCCCCAAAGTATTAAAAGACATTTATTTAAATGTCAAGAAAGGAGAATGCGTATTATTTACCGGAAAAAGTGGAAGCGGAAAATCTTCAATTATAAATTCTATCAATAGGTAAGGGTAGATTAGATAAGGTTAGTATAGATAAGGGGAGAGAAGAACAAGAAAACCAGCCAGCCCCTTTTTCTTTTTATGGAGAATATAAAAATATCCGTTTAACCGATGAAGAGTACCATAAGCTAAAGGATAAACTGCAAGCTCATACAGATACTATGATTGAAAAGCTATCAAGATATATCAAGAGTGCGGGAAAAGATTATCAAGACCACTATGTAACAATCCTTAATTGGTATGAACAGGATAAAGATAAACTAACACAGAGAAACAAGAGTAACATTCCTACTTGGGAAAAATATGACAAGGGTGAACATTTATAATCGTCGTATAGGGTAGTGGGAAGGCTTTTTAGAGTGTTAAAGGGAAAAGAGGTATCATGATATGGCTAAAACAAGAAATGAACCTTAAAAGCAATTTAACTAAAATCGGCAGATGAAAAATATCGCTAAATTTGGTATAATTAAATGTTAAGAATAAGGAGGTGCGATCTTTGGATAATAAAGAAATATCTATCACAAGTGATAGTGAGTATAAAAAATTATTGTTAGAGTTAAAAGAGAAAGTAAGAAATAGTCAACTTAAAGCTGCAATAAAGGTTAATTATGAGTTATTGGATTTGTATTGGACTTTAGGGGAAAACATAGTAAAAAATCAAGACCAACATTCATGGGGAGATGCTTTTATAAAATCGTTAGCTAAAGATTTGCAAAAAGAGTTTCCTGATATGAAAGGTTTTTCCGAAACAAATATTAAGTATATTAGAAGATGGTATTTATTCTATATGAAAGGGCTACAAGGTGTAGCCCAAATAGAAAATAACGATAGTAATTCAAAAGGGCTACAGCCTGTAGCCCAATTTGATGAAAGAGTTATTAGTCTTATTAAACAGATACCATGGGGACATAATCAAAGAATAATAAATAAGTGCAAGACCATTGATGAAGCTGTATATTATGTTAATAAAACCATTGAGAATGGATGGAGTAGAAATGTACTTGTACATCAAATGGAAAGCGGATTATATAGCAGAGAAGGAAAATCTATAACAAACTTTGAAAAAAGGTTGCCTGCTTTACAATCAGATCTTGCAAGACAGACATTAAAGGATCCCTATAATTTTGACTTTCTTACAATCCGTGAAGGATACGATGAGAGAGAATTACAAAAAGAACTGGTTGACAAAATTTCTGATTTTTTGCTTGAACTTGGTGAGGGATTTGCCTATATCGGTAAAGAGTATCATTTAAATATAAATGGAGATGATTTTTATATAGATTTGCTTTTCTACAATTTAAAGCTTCATTCTTACATTGTTATAGAGTTGAAGGCAGAAAAGTTTAAGCCGGAGCATTTAGGACAACTTAATTTCTATGTAACGGCTGTGAATAGAGAATTGAAAACAGATAGAGATAATGCTACTATTGGACTTCTGATTTGCAAAGATAAAAACGATGTTGTTTGCGAATATTCATTAGAACAAATATCACAGCCTATAGGTATAAGCAAATACGAGATTACTAAGCTGCTTGAAGCAGAATATAAGAGCAGTTTGCCAAGTATTGAAGAAATCGAGAAAAAGGTCAAAGAAATAGACTCTGATAATTAAAATTAGAATTAAATATATATTGACTAATGACGATTGGGAAAACTCACTAATCGTCATTTTTTATTGCAATAAACAGGAGGGAAACTATATGTACGAAAATAAAAATGAACAGAATACAGGAACAAAAACGATAAAGAAAATTGGGAAAGTAACCTATGAGGTTGTAGTTCACTTCAACGAAAATGCTACTGAAACAATGCAAGATAAATTGAAACGCATAATGCTTAGAGAAATGGAGAGTGAAAAACATCAAAAAAATGATAAAAATGATTAGAAAATCCTTGACAAGTTGTTACATGTGAAACAAACGGTCATAATTTGGAATTTTATAGTGAGACTGTGAAATTTTTTCTGTAAATTCAGATCTTCTATGATAATTGATGTG
>CALZYE010000029.1 GCA_945830395.1 uncultured Clostridia bacterium | reverse complement strand
TTAACAGCTTTAGCAATGAGAGGAACAGTTCCCAGTTGGATGTTGGGAGTACTGACCACTACACTTTATATATTAGGAGGAGGTTTTCGACATGTTAAATGAAAATATTAAAAGGAGTAGAAAATCTAAAGGGCTTTCGCAGGATGAACTTGCTATTAAGCTTAATGTTGTAAGACAAACTGTTTCAAAATGGGAAAGAGGATTATCAGTTCCTGATTCAGAAATGTTAATATCTTTATCAAAGATATTGGAGATTCCGGTTAGTATATTGTTAGGAGAAACTATGGAAGAGTCTAAAACAGATGATTTAAAAGCGATTTCTGAAAAGTTAGAGGTGGTAAATCTTCAGTTAGCAAAGAAGAAAGATTCGAACAGAAGGATATTACATTGGATAATGATAGTATCATTTATTGGAATGCTCTTTATTTTTGCGATGTTCTTAATGATGAATGGCTCATACTTAAACTGGGATTATAGTAATCCGGAGTTAGCAGTTGCTGGTGTATTGATTCATGGGTTTGAATGGATTTTTATTAGAATTTTTCCTATTGTTTTAATAGCACTGGCGATAGGAATTATTATCACAAGAAAGAAATGTTGTAAATAGCACATGGAACTCCCCATCTATCCAACCCAAATAATTATATAAAAAGACCATAGTCTATCAACTCAAAAAAAGCGGTAAATCAAAAAAGTTTACTGCTTTTTTTATGTAATGATTCCTGTGGGAGATATAAAAAAGAGATTCATAAGAGAAAAGTAGGAGGTGAATATGAATAAAACAAAAGTAATCGCTATATGTAATCAAAAGGGAGGCGTTGGGAAGACAACGACAACGGTTAATCTTGGAGCTGGACTTGCAAGGGAAGGGGAAAAGGTTCTTCTCATTGACGCAGATCCGCAAGGAGACCTAACAACATGCTTTGGGTGGCATGACAATGACAATTTGAAAGATACATTAGCATCGCAAATGGCAAAAATGTTCAGAGAAGAGCCGGTAGATAAAAGAGAGGGAATATTGAAACATGAGGAAGGGATTGACCTTATCCCATCAAACCTTGAACTTTCCGGACTTGAGATGATGCTTGTGAATACCATGAGCAGAGAAACCGCATTAAGAGAGTATATCAAAGATATAAAGAAAGAATACGACTATGTTTTAATTGACTGCATGCCGTCTCTTGGAATGATAACCATAAATGCACTTTCAGCAGCAGATAGCGTAATTATCCCTGTTCAGGCACAGTATCTTCCGGCAAAAGGAATAGCATTCCTTGTATTGACCTTTGTTAGCACAAAAGTATCCGGCGTTTCTTGCGTAGTAATTTCCAAGTTTGAATTTCCTATGGGTTTTAATTTCTTTTGATATCGTAGAAGGACTCTTGTGAATCTCTCTTGCTATTTGAGATTTGCTTTTTCCTTCTTCGAGTCCAAGTTGTATAACTTTGCGGTCTTCCAATGTTAAATTAGCACCTTTCATTGAGTCTCCTTTCCGGGCTCTGGACTGCAAAGCAATGATACATCTTAGGAAGTAAAATGTACACTACTTTTGTGAAAGACTAATTTCACAGATAAGTGCTTAATCTGTGAATTTACTTTTACAATTAAAGATTTTAGAGAGAATAGCTACTTTTGTAAATAAAAGTAGGCTTTAATTTACAGACATTTTACCCACAAAAAGACTGATTTTATCTATGTGTTCACATTATAACAGGTTTGTAAATATTTGTCTGATTTTATAACCAGTACTAATTTGCTTTACGCAAAACAAGGCTGCGTTTTCGGTATGTGTGAATATTGTTTAAAAGATGAGGAAGCGTACTGAAAATACGAGCAATATAAGTTGTAGTAAATTGTTTTTTGAATTAGAAAGAGAAGGTTAAAGAAAATGAAAGAGAATCAAAAGAAAAAGATTAGCAGTCTTTTAGTTTGTTTTCTGGTTTTCGCAATGATGATAACCGGAATGCATTCCCAATCTTTTGCAGCAAATGGAGGCAAGGTTACAATAAAAAATGTTGAAGCCGGAGCGACCGTAACAGCATATCAAATTGTTAAAAAGGACGCTGCGGGGAAATGGGTCGCTGTAAAAGGAGGAAAGCCTGCTAATCCGCAGGCACCTAAATCCTCAGAGATTATAGAGTTGGCAAAAGACACAAGTGGTCTCACTTCAACCCCTATAGATGAGAAGTCTGGTAATGATTATACAAAAACATTGGAACCGGGAATGTACCTTGTTTTAGTATCAAAGACTAATAATGCAAAAGTATATAATCCTATGATTGTATCAGTAAATTATGATTACAGCGTAGCCACTCCTGGAAAGCAGGGAGGAACTGTTGATGCAAATAGCAAATTTGCCGTAGGGGCAGAAACCGCTTATGCAAAGAGTACTGAACCTACTTTGGATAAAAAAATTGCAAAAAAAGTGCAGAATGGTTCAGTTACAAATGATAGCACAGTTTACGGTGATTCTTTAAAGCCGGGAGATATCACAAATTTTGATATTATTACAACTATTCCATCCTATTCAAAGCAATATGAGAATCCTCAATTTATCATTACTGACGAGGTTAGTGAGGGATTGGATGCACCTACAAATATAGAAGTTTTTGGTCCGGGAAATGTTAAACTAACTAATGGAACAGAGTATAGGCTGGCACAGACAGGAAAGAAATTCACTATTACATTTACTAAAGATTATCTTCTTTCCGGAAATTCTGCAAAGAGTATAGTTGTAAAGTATATGGCTAAGCTCAACGATAAGGCAACAAGTGGCTTTGATGCTAATACAAATAAGGCTTATATAGATTACTCAAACAATCCTAATGAAAACAAAGGGCATAAGGAAAAGAAAACTTATCATTACACATTCGATATTGATGGAAATATAGGCGGTAAGATTAGAGAGCAGAGCAAAGAAATTGTAAAGGTCGGAGTTGATAAACTTACTGGAGATGTGATAAAGGCAGAAAAAATCACAAATCTGTCTACTGTGCAGAATAAGCTTAAAGGTGCAGAATTTAAACTGTATAAGGCTAATGCAGCAGGAACGGACATTGATGGACCTGTTCTGAAGACTGTTACTACAGATGCAAATGGATTGATGAAATTCGCACAGCTTGATGCAGGAAAATATATTTTACAGGAATCGAAGGCTCCGGACGGGTACGTTTTGAATGATAAGAAGATACCTGTTTCTATTACAGCAGAATTGAATGGAGATGGAACGCTTAAATCATATTCTGTAACTATAGATGGAAAAGCAACTTCTACATACACTTCAACATATGAAAATGGTGAAATCAAAACTACTGTTGAAGATAACAGCAATAAGAGTGGTCTGTTCCAGAATGTAAGACCGGGAGGTCTTCCATCAACAGGAGGCATTGGAACCTATATCTTCTATGCTTTAGGTATGGCACTAATGGCATTAGCTGCATTTATGTATGTGGGTAGTCGCAAAAACAAAACTTATAAGTAGATTTTGTTTTAATTTATTGTCATAAGTTAAAAATATAGACAAGGGAGACAAGTACAGGAAGTTCTGCTTAAAATATGAAAAATAACGGATTAAAAAAGGACAATGTAATAATTTTGTTAATTTTTACAATAGGACTTCTTGTACTGTTGTACCCTACATTGAGTAATTTTGTAAATGAAATACACTTGAGAAATACAATAAAAAATTACTCACAGGAAGTAAAAAGCACAAATGACGAAGAAATAAGCGCTGATATAAAGGCTGCGAATGATTATAATACTGATTTAATCAATGAAAGTGTACCGGAATCTTTTGCCAAGCGCATGGGCGTAAAGAATGATAAAGAGTATGAAAGTCTTCTTGATGTGGATGGAAGCGGGGTTATGGCTTATATAGATGTACCGTCTATCGGCGTGTCTTTGCCCATTTATCATTACACAACCACAGAAATATTGAAAAATGGGGCAGGGCATCTTTTTGGAAGTAGCCTGCCTGTAGGGGGCAAGAACACACATACAGTGATAACCGCACATAGAGGTCTTCCGAGTGCCAAGATGTTTACTGACTTGGATCAACTGGAAAAGGGCGATAAGTTTTTTATAAAAGTACTGGGGAAGACTTTGGCTTATCAGGTGGACCATATAAAAACTGTAAAACCGGATGAAACTAAAGAACTTGGAATAGTTAAAGGTGAAGACTATACGACGCTTATCACCTGTACACCTTACGGAAGCAATACTCATAGACTTTTGGTCAGAGGACACAGAGTCCCATACGTAGAAGGTGATGAAGATAGTGAAACCAAACATTTTCATGTCCCTTGGAATCATATAATTTGTGTATTTATAGGTATCATAGTCGCAGTTTTTCTCTATTTTATCATAAAAAGAATAATTGTAAGAAAAAGCATGTAGAGCATAGGTAATAAGGTGCACAAGCAAAATAAGAATAAGGGACAGAGAAAATTAAAAAAAGATTACAAAAATACAATAGTTAGAATTTTAATATTTGTATTGTTCATCACAGGGGCGGCATTTCTGTTGTATCCTACGGCAAACGACATATATAACAGATGGAATAATGAAAAACTAAATAAAAAATATCTAGAAAAGATAAGAAGCAATTCTGATGAAGAAAATAAGTCTATTTTAAAAGAGGCTGAAAACTATAATAAAGAGCACACTACAAATGCTGTTAAGGATGTTTTTGACGATGAGGAAAATATCCCCGAGGACAGTAAGAGCTATATGAACACCTTAAATCCAAATAAAGATGGAATGATGTGTTATGTGGAAGTACCTAAAGCTAATATATCATTGGCAGTTTTTCACGGGGCATCGAGAAGTGTTTTGGAAAAAGGCGTTGCTCATTTAGAAGGAACGAGTCTTCCAATAGGTGGAAGAGGAAACCATGCAGTATTTGCTGCACACAGAGGTTTGCCATCTGCAAAATTGTTTACAGATTTGGACAATGTACAGGAAGGAAATAGATTTTATATACACGTACTTAATAGAACTTTAGCATATAAGATAGATAGAATAAAGGTAGTTGCACCTGAAAATATTTCTATGTATTTCAATATAGATAAGAAAGAAGATTATGTAACTCTTATGACCTGTACTCCTTATGGAGTAAATACACACAGATTGTTGATACGTGGGCATAGGGTGCCTATGGGTAATCATAGAGAAATTAATCCGTTAACCGTGTACCTGATGTTCACGATATGCGCACTGATTGTTGTATCTATAGTATTGGTGATGATTTATGTTTATAAAAGAAGAAAAAATGTGTCAAAAGCTGAGTAAAACATTCTTAATACTATTTCTTTTGATTGTAGTTTTTTTGTATTGCGGCTTAGAACAGTCAGCAGCAGAAGTTAGAAATAGTGTTGTTTCTCCGTTGGAGAAAGGAAGGAAAGCAACTCTGACTGTTGAATACAAACAGCAAGGGAAAAGTGGCGAAATTTTACTTAATGGGGTGGAGTTTTCTGTTCACAAAGTAGCAGATTTAGAAGTTAAGAATCAGTCTGCAAAGTATACTTTGACTAAGGACTTCTACGGCAGCGGTGTTGACTTTGAGAATATGAAGGCTTCAGAATCAAACCGTGCAGCGAAAAAACTATATGACATAGTTAAAAGGCATAATTTAAAGTCATTGAGGGAAAAGACAGATTTGAGCGGCAGAGCCAAGTTCGGAGAACTTGCTCCAGGGATGTACTTGGTCGTACAAACAGGAAAGTGTGAAAAAAATAATGTTCGTTATTACTCAGAACCTTTTCTCATATCTGCCCCTCTTGCAATGTTGAATGGCAATACCAATGTTTGGGAGTATTCTGTTGTGGCGAAGCCGAAATCAACTACAAAGAAACCGATTCCTGTTGTTGTCAAGCCCAAAACAGGAGATGATACGATAATTGAAATATGGGGACTGATACTCATCATGTGCGGCATTTTGCTGTCATGGATGTTATATGGGACGAGGAAAAATGCAAAAAAATAGTTTGATGTCAAAATATTCTCAAAGTATTTATGCGGACAAAGAATTAGTTTTCCATACTGTGTTTTGGTGTGAAGTTTAAAGGAGATAGTTTTAAATGAGTAACGTATTTAAAAAAATACATAAATGCTTTTCCGCATGGAAGATTTCTATAATAATATCTTTACTTTTAATTATCTGCAGTTCTGGGATTTCTGTGATGGAAATATTTGCTTTAGGATCTCTTGGGGTAGGAAATCCTACAAATGTAACGACTCCTGCAGTAGTAAGCAATCAGGATGTGGCACCGTCAAATTATATAAGTATTGTTGACGGTATTCCGGGATCTAAGGTTAGCCTTATAGAAAAGAGCAGTAGCGTTCATAGGGATAAACGTTTAGATAATCCTGTTGCAAGAGAGGCTATGTGGTATGGCGACTATGAAAAATCATTGAAAGAAAATCAGATTTTTTCGGCTATGCACGGTGGCAATAAGGGCGGATATACTATTGTATTTAAGCCATCTAATCCTAAAGTGGCAAATCATGAGACTGATCCTAAAAGTGGTTGGGATGCAAAAGACTGGAGTTTAGCAACTACCACGATGCAAGTAAAGGTGAGATACACCAATGCTGCCTATTACAATGGTGAGTTGGTAGATGCTGTAGCTACCATTAGAGTTACTCCGATGAAAAATAGAACAACGGTAGGCGATGGATCACAGTTTCATGGTAGTTATGGACAGAAAAATTATACCAAAAATCCATATTATCCGATTATTCAGGTAAGCGATGTATTGTATCGAGGATGGGTATGGCAGAATGTCAAGGAATTCAAAGTCGATTTGCAGTTTTATAAAAAAGGGCAAACAACAGCTATAAAATTTCCAAACAAGCAATTTGGAGACCCTAATGCTGCGTATTATACGATTAATTCCTTAAATCCACCGCATGACACATATTGGGAATTAGCAACACCTAACGATTATCAAGAGAAGCACTGGCAGGGTGCTCCTGCTGCACAAGCATACGGCGCTGAATATGTTGTGCCGGCAGCAGGTACAGTGAGCAATGTGTATAAAACGGCAAACAGCAACATTGTAACCTCTTATAATGGTGGGGCAAAGGCTGGTGTTCAATATGGGTATAATGGAGGAAGCAATCATAATTCGTGGAATTATATACAAGATAACCCGAAGCATCCTGATTGGTCAAAAAATTCCGTTATGTTTACAACAGCTAACACAGACAGAGTAAGCGTTACCATGGGAAATATGGAAAGAGATCCAATCACAACAGGAGGGAATGTGCTTACAGTTCCAAAGACTGACTTTATGTGGGCAACTATAAGTACACAGGCTTTCACCAATAATAAAATCAATTATAAAGACATACATGTAAATAAGAAGTGGCATGATGAATTTAACCATGACAGTGATGATATTCAGGTAGATTTATACTATGAATACTATAATAAGGGGAAACGAGTTGAAGTGAAAGCACAGGGCGATCCTATCGTTGACAGAAACTCTATTGTTTTGAAAAAATCAACGAACTGGGAGGGGCATTTTTATCAGGTGCCGGACGAAGATTCGCTCAGTAGACTTCTTGTTAAGAAATTAAAAGTACAACATGGAGATATAACGAAAGTAAAATATTTTATCCGAGAAACAAAGAAGCCAAAGACGTATGATCCAAAGATTACAGGTGATTCCAAAAATGGATTTATTGTCACAAATGTTCCAAATTTAAGATTGAAGGTTAAGAAACTGGATGGAAAAAACGAAAAGAAGTTGCTTGAAGGTGCAGAATTTTCGCTGTATTTGAATAAAAATGGCGGAGGACTTGTTAAAGCGTACGATAATGAAACAGATTTCAAGGCGAGTAATCAAAAATGGAAGACAGTATTTAAAACTGATAAAAATGGAGCGTTAACAATATATGGTCTGCGTCCCGGGCGTTACTATCTAAAAGAAACTAAAGCCCCGAATGGTTATTCCTTAAATACTAAAATGATATCAGTCGATATTGATGAAAAAGGGAATGTTACAGGGGAAAAAGATAATATAGTTTCATTTGTGCAGAATACAGTTAATGTTAAAGATTCTCTGCTTATATTCAAGTTAAAGAAAGTAGACAGCAAAGATCAGAAAAAGGTGTTGAAGGGTGCAGAATTTTCTATATATAGTGATGCTGCATGCAAGAAGATTGTTAAAGGATACGAACGAGAAGCAGACTTTTATGCGGGAGATATAAAGAAACAAAAGGAAGTTTTCATTACTGGGACCGATGGACAATTCGCTGTGTACGGATTGAACCCGGGAACCTATTATTTGAAAGAGCGTAAAGCGCCAGAAGGTTATGAACTGAATAATACAGTTGTGAAAGTGGTTATAAACCCTGAAGGGTCATACAGTGGAACAAATAATTCATATGTAACTTTCGCTCAAAATTTGGTAACAGTAAAGGACAACCGACTCTATACCTTGCCAAATTCCGGTGGAAGTGGAACTTATATATTTATGGTCATCGGCTCTGCACTGGTTGCTCTTGCAGTTATGTTATTCGTGAATAGGAAGAAACTCACGGTCTAAAATCTAATTCCAGTGATGAAAAATTGTGTTAATGAATAAAACAACGATTTATGTAATGCTTTGCAGTAAAAAATCGTTGTGTTCGAAGCTATGGTAGATAAGTTGGTTATCGGGTTAATCTATCTGGCAAATTCATGAAGGAGGAAAATTTATGAGAACCAAGCTCAAAGAGAAAGGCAAAAAGCTTTTGACCATTGCGATGTCATGCCTAATGCTATTTGGTATGCTCCCGGGGGCAAGTATGCAGGCTTTTGCTGAAAATGGAGGGAATAAACTGAACCCAACGGACATCAGTTCGTACTCCTTTGACATTGTCGATAATGCACATGGCGGTGCCAAGATTGACTATAAGACGCAGGGAGATTCAGGCTATAACGATTATCTTAATAATCCATCAAAGTTTAATCAGCCTGTGGGAAAGGATCAGAAAGAATCTGAACTGTCTCTGAAATTTAACTTTACTTATAAAGGTAAAATCAAAGCTGGAGATACTCTTGAGATTCCTGTAAGCCTTGGAGATGAATTTGCAGCAGCCTCTTTTCCGAACACCACATTAAGAGATGCCTCAGGTAAGGAAATTGGAAGCTACATTTACAATGCAGGGAAATTCAAAATAAATTTCTCTAAGGATGTAGAAGGACAGAGCTTGACGGCAACGCTGAATTCAGGCGCTGTAAAGTTTTCCAATACTAAATTAGGAACAGGGACAAATGGAGAAAAGGCTGCTATCTATGGAAAAGTTATGAACAGCACAATAGTTGCCGGATATGAGAAGAAGAATAAAGATAATCAGGCAGGTCCGGGACCACTTAGCCTTGATGATGTGAAGATTAAGTCTTTTAAGATTATTGATGTTGCAAATGGAAATAAAGAGATTGATTACAGGACAAGTGACAATCCACAATATAACGAATACAAAGATAATCCATCTAAATTTACCAATGCAATTTGCGAAAATCAAAGCGATAGTAGAATTAAACTTAATATGTCTATGGACTACGAAGGAAACAGTGCGATAAAAGAGGGAGATACCTTATCTATTCCAATGACATATGGTGGAGATATTGAAAAATTTGCATCAAAACCTTTATTTGATTCTACTAATAAACAGTTGGGGATTTGGGAATATAAAGATGGAAAAATTCAAATTAAATTTTCTGGAGACTATATTAAAAATAATCAAATAAAAAAATTCACTGCTTCTTTTGAGACTGGAGAAATGAAAAATTATTCATTATCTCAAACTAAGACACTAAAATTGGGAGATAGAGAAAATAAAACTGGCAAACTTGGAAAGGATGATATAGTTACTTCTTTTGAAAAACATTATGTAAAGGCAATAAATGTTAACGATACTACTTCAAATTTATTTAAGGGAGCAATAAGAACAACAGACAGTGTAATAGCATGGGATTTAATGATCCGAAGTGACTATAAGGTAATGAATGATGGCAAAGCCTATTTTGCTCCGTATATGTTGGAGCATAACGGAGAATATAGCCCAAAAGCACTAACAGACATATATATTGAAGATACATTCACTGATTGTATTAAAGCACCTAAACTTACAGGAAATATAAATGTTTTCGTAAGTGGAATAGATGATGATAATAAAGTTATTTCTGATTTTGTATCGGTTAAAATGCCAACGAGCCTTTTGACTAAAATTGAGCAAGGAAATAAAAGTAGAGAAGAAGTTAAAAATTTACTGAAGAAGGGTGAATATTGCATATACGACAATCATGATGAGACATACACACTCATGATGAAGTGGTGGAATACAAATGGAGAAGGTGTTAAATTTAGTGATTTGCCAGAAGTGAAAGCTACAGGAGGTGTGGGGAGTTTCCTAAAACAGAAAGAACCTGCGATTTACGGAAAACTTGCTGATTCAACAATTACAAAAATTAATAAAATGTATGATGAAAAGTCGATTCAGAATGCAGATATTTGGGTTGAAGGATATTATCCTCCTGTAAAAGAAAAGGAAGAGAAGACTAATACTGCAACTTTTAAATCAAATAAAGTGAACAAAGATTCCATTGCTAAAGCTGTTTTGACCCCACCAGCAGGAATCGCAGATGCCCCTGCAGACCCTCTATCTGTAAAGCTGATTAAGTCAGATAGAAAAACAGGAGCAGCCCTGTCAAAAGGCTTTAAGTTTGAGCTTCAGAACACAAAGGATAACGGTACTACATGGACTAAGGTAGATGTGAAACCGGATATGCTTGAAAAGGGAAGTCTGGATAATGGTCAGTTAGTACCGGATGATAAAGGAATTGTTCAGCTTAAGAAACTTACAGTAGGAAAATACCGCTTCTTTGAAAAAGCACATCCTGCAGGTTATGGAGATGTAAAGGAAGATAATGCAAATCCAAACAGTACCAAGTATCCGAAATCAGCAAATTCAAAGGTGATTGAGCTTAATAATCAGGGAACAGGTGCAGTTGTAGCAATGTATAACGAACCTAACGCCGAGAAGGTGGAAATCAAGGTAAATAAGAAGTGGGTGGGACCTGCAAAGGATTCCGTTACCGTAAAACTTCTGGCGGATGGAAAAGAAGTACCGGGAAAAACTCTAACCCTTACTAAAGATAAGAACTGGGAAGGAAAGTTCACAGACCTGGATAAGCTAAATAAAAATGGAGCAGAAATCAAGTATGATGTAGCAGAGGTTACCATCCCGGGCTATGAAAGTAAGAAAACAGGGGATGTAAAGTCCGGCTTTACCATTACCAATAAGAATGTAGAGAAGATAAACATTCCTGTTAAAAAGACCTGGGTAGGTAAAAAGGCAGATAAGGTAAGAGTAAGACTTCTTGCCAACGGCACAGAAAAAGCCTTTAAGGATTTGGATGAGGCAAGTAACTGGCAGCATACCTTCAGTAACTATCCAAAGTATGACGATGCAGGTAAGGAAATTACATATACTGTTAAAGAGGATAAAATAGAAGGCTATAAGAGCGATACAGAAGGAGATGTAAAGAAAGGCTTTACCATCACCAACACCAATGTAGAAAAGGTATCCATCCCTGTAGAAAAGAAATGGGTAGGAAAAGCGATAGACAAGGTGGAAGTAAAGCTTCTTGCAGGAAATGAAGTAAAAGATACTGTAATCTTAAGTAAAGACAATTCATGGAAACATACCTTTAAAGACCTTCCAAAGTACGATAAAGATGGAAATAAAATTAAGTACGACATCGAAGAAGTAAAGGTAGATGGATATATCACAGGTAAGAGCGGAGCTGCGGAAACCGGCTTTACCATTACTAATACCATTACAGGTAAGGTATCCGTTCCGGTTACCAAGACTTGGATAGGCAAGGAAGGAACTTCTGCAACAGTAAATCTCCTTGCCGATGGTAAAAAGGTGGATTCCGTTGTTCTAAATAAAGGAAACAACTGGCAGCATACCTTTGCTAACCTTGAAAAGTATAAAGATGGAAATGAAATTAGCTACATCGTAGAAGAAGAGAAGCTCCCTCTTTATGACATCACCATGGAAGGAAATGCGAAAGACGGCTTTATCCTAAAGAATACCCATGTTCCACCGACGAAGAAGGTCTTCACAGGAGGAACCACAACAAACATCGATGGAAAGGCAGTAAAACCGGGACAGGAGCTGACCTACTCCATTACCTACAAGAACACAAAGGGTAAGGAAGCAGATGCTACTATCACCGATAAGCTTCCAAAATATACAACCTTTGTATCTGTAGATAACGATGGTAAGTATGAAAACGGAATTGTTAAGTGGACAAAGAAGGTAGCAGACGGAGATACCTGGACGGTTAGCTTTAAGGTAAAGGTAGCTGGCGATGTAAAGGGCGAAGTTCTAAGAAACAAAGCCAAGGTTAACGATGGAGAAAATGATTACGATACCAATGAAGTAACCAATCCAACTCCAACCCCACCGGAAAAGAAAGTCTTTAAGGGCGGCACAACGACCAAGATTGACGGTAAGAAGGTAAACCCTGGAGATGAACTTACATACGCTGTTACCTACAAGAACACCACAGGAGAAGAGCGAGATGTAACCATCACCGATAAGCTTCCAAAGCATACTACCTTTGTGTCCGCAGATAATGACGGTAAGAATGAAAACGGAACCGTTAAGTGGATGAAGAAAGTAGCAAACGGGGAAACCTGGACCGTTAAGTTTACGGTAAAGGTAGATAAGGATGTGAACGGAGCAACTCTTACCAATACGGCAAGAGTAAATGACGGGGTAAACGATTCCGATACCAATACGGTGAAGAATCCAACGCCAAAGACTCCTGATAAACCAGAACCAAAGAAGCCACATGGACCAAGAACAGGAGATGATAGCAATATCATGCTTCTATTTATGCTGCTTCTTGCATCCGGAGGAGGACTGGGAGCTGCCACTTACATGAGAAGAAAAAGACAGTAAGCAGAAGAACTTACAAAAGTTAATCAAAAGAGGTAAATAGATAGAATGAGGCAGCAAGGATGGGGAACCCTTTTCCTGCTGCCTTTTCTCTTGGATAGATAAGAAGAATATTTTAGAAAAATTTCGGAGGAAAACAATGAACGAAGTAAATAAGCAGGAAAACTTTCATCAGGAAATACAGCAACGAGAGGATAGATATGAGTCGATGAGCGTGAAGGACTGGCTCATAACCTTTCTCATTACGATGATCCCCTTCGTGGGCTTCATCATGCTGTTTGTATGGGCTTTATCGGATAATACCAATGTAAACAAGCAGAACTGGGCAAGAGCAGGCTTTCTGATGATGGGGAGCATGATTGCAGCTCTAATTGTAATTAGTCTTCTTTCCTTTTTCTTTCGTTAAAGGAAAGAGAATGGAAATAGAAAGAAGAGATATATGGGATTAGTTAAGAAGGCAATATTAAGGGGAGGACTACCTTTCATCATTATGACAGGAATTTCTATCAGCATGAAATACAAAGGGATGGACCCTTATCAAGTGAAATCTACATTTTTAACAGGTCTGATTATCACGGCAGTAGCGGCGGCTTCGGTGCTCTATGAAATAGAAGGATGGTCACTCAAGAAACAATCCATAGTCCATTTTCTGCTCATGCTGGTTACCGTTTTCCCTTGCCTTATGGTAAGTGGTTGGTTCCCATTAAACACACCCCTTGATTTTATCAAGCTCATAGGAATTTTCCTATTGGTAGGGCTTGTTTTGTGGAGCCTTTTCTATGTGCTCTTCTCTAAGGTTATCAAATCCTGAAGGCGTAAAATCCTATGACGAGATTTCTTGATTTAAAGGGTAGGAAATTCGGGAAACTGACTGCTGCATGCAGAATCGAGAGCAAAGAAAAAGGATATGCCAAGTGGCTTTGCAAGTGCGAATGCGGAGGAGAAATCGTAGTAAATACAAAGCAGCTTCAAAGAGGAACCGTCACAAACTGCGGATGCATTCCTAAAAACGCTGCAAAAAACGGAACCATTGCAGAAGGCCTTAGTGGAAGACACTTCGGTATGCTGACGGTTATTCGTCGTGTGGAAAACAGGGGCGATAAAGTAGCTTGGCTTTGCAAATGCGACTGCGGAGAGGAGACCGTTTGTACTGCAAGAGACCTAAAAAAAGGATATGTGAAAAGTTGTGGCTGTATGAAAAGAAAGAAAAACAGGTGGTATCGAGATATTAAAGAGAAACAGTTCGGACGATTGGTTGCTTTATACCCTACATTAAATAGAAATGCAAAAGGCTCTATTTTGTGGAAGTGTCTTTGTGACTGCGGAAATAACTGTTATGTTTCAGAAGATACGCTTGTTAATGGCAGTACGAAGAGCTGCGGATGCAGCCATATCAGCCATTTAGCAGTACCTCCATAAGGTCTGTAACCTTTTTATACACACGCAACTTCTTAGCGTAAGCAGAAAGGTTATTCAGATTTTTCTTTTTGTCATTTGCATAGGCATTGATTGCCTTATTAAACATTTCATTATCAAGGCGTGAACGATACTTAAAGCAATCGCAAATCGTGCGTTCACGGTCATAAACAGGAAGCATAACGCCATCAAAATTATCGGCGATCTTACCAAGCTCGTATAGGTCTTGCTGCACATAATACGGTTGCAGAGCAAGAGCATCTACATCAAGTTTTTTTCTCGACATAGAACGAGGCACTGCAATAGACCATTTACGAGGTGTGAAGTCGCTGTATCCATAATGGAACAGAGCAGATTCAACGCAGACGATACCTTGCGGAATGAGTGTGGCAAGTAGTTGTTCTTCGGAAACGGTTGACTGCTCTGCAAGCTGATAGTATCCGTGGCGTACACGATCAAGAAATCCGGCATTGCACATATTTACGACATCGACAGCCCGCATTCCGGCAGCAACGAAGTCAGAGGATTTGGCGACACCGCATTTGCTGTCAATGATATTTTTTGCCATTTCATAGAGATTCACTTATTCACCTACTTTCAAAAATTCGCACACAAAAACAAAACCATTGTGTTCGAAATTTATTCTATCATAGGATGGGTAATTTTTCAATAAAAAATGCACACAAAGCATCAAATGTTGTGTGCGAAATTTAAAAAACTATTGCAAAAGACGGAGCAATGAGGTGTAATGACCTGGTCGATGAGGCAATAGAAATTTAGAAAATCATATAGCCATTATTCGCAGTTGCTTAAGCGAGTGTTATCAATACCGATAACAAAATGATAACATTAGCCCATATAGGCAGGATAATATGGATATATCAAATAATCAAAAGAACTATAAATACAGCAAATAATAATCTCTAAACAAAATTGATTAGTAGTTGTCGAGTGGGAATAGAGTGACAAATATGTTCCCACTTCAAAACTGTTGAAAATACAGCGTTTCATATGAGTAAAAAGCTCCTTAGTGATACTATTTTGATACTAAAAGCAAGAAAAAGCAGGTCTGAAAGGGAGTTGTTGAGTTTAGGTAAA
This sequence comes from uncultured Clostridia bacterium, assembly GCA_945830395.1. Taxonomy (GTDB): domain Bacteria; phylum Bacillota; class Clostridia; order Peptostreptococcales; family Anaerovoracaceae; genus Aminicella. The sequence goes on along the minus strand of CALZYE010000029.1, from coordinate 108 downwards.
TTGTTTAGAAAGCCTTCCATCATTTTGGTGGGAGGCTTTTGTGGAAGTGAGTGACAAACTGGAATTGAGATTTTATCTATTCCAAGGAATTTAATAATTGTTATATTT
>CALZYE010000028.1 GCA_945830395.1 uncultured Clostridia bacterium | reverse complement strand
AATCAAACTGAAACTCTTTGATCCTGCCTGTCGTTACATCGGTCTGTATCAGAACTGCTTTTATGGAAATATCCGGTCTGTCACCGCTGCTCATCTCAGTGCCGTCTACCTTAAGCCATTTTTTCTTTATTATTATGTTAGGTATTTTAATATTGTTTATCTCTATCTTTCCGTTAATTACGCCGTTATTTTCGTAAGAGGTTGAATATCCGTCAACGGAAATCTCCTTAACATAATAGTAATAAGGCTTTCCATTTGCATCCGTAGCAGGCAAATCATCCCATTTCTTATGCCACATGTTCTGTTTTGAAAGGGTAACTACATCTCTCACAGGCTCGGCATCCTCCGGCATCACATCCGGCGGCGTTCCTCCCTGTCCCGCAGGGTCTGTGGATGTGACCTGTATAGGTTCCATTGAAGCTGCCACAGAAGGTATTCCTGTATTCGGCTTATACCCGATGTACCCTATCAGCGTAACTTTTATGTCCGTTCCGCTTTTAACCGGGTCTATAACATACTCTGCCGTTCTCGGAGGATAATTTCCCCACTCTCCATCTATTGAACAGTTCATATCCGTATTATTGCCGCTGCTCACGGGATAGAGGGTTTTGCCGCCTGCCGTAACAGAATAGATTCCTGCGGAGTTTTGGGTTATATTGATTCTAAATTTCAGTTTTCCTCCCGAGGTTGCAACCGTACTATATTTATAATCTCCTTGCTTTATAAACCCCGTGTCTTCATTACAGCCGTTTCCCGCACCTAAATAGTTTGCATCAAAATATTGAGTAGTAAAGTTTACCGGAACTGCAGCACCCAAACTGCCTCCACCTGTCGTCTTTGTACTTTTGTACAGCCGGACTTTCACAGACTCAGGAGTTTCCTGACCCATCAAGCTTCCGTCTTTGTTATACCAATGCTTGTTCACCTCGACAGAGGTTTTCGGTTTCTTCTTATTATTTACACGCAAGGATATTGTTGTGGAGCCGTTGTTATTTTGGAGCTGTGCAAAATTATCATCGTTATTCTCTAAAGTAGCGTTCCCCGTAGCATCCAGCTTAAGCTCTATTATTTTATCCGACACGGAAGGATATCCTGCCGGAGCCTTCGTTTCCTTTATAAAGTAGCTGTCTCCTGCAAACAAACCGTAGGCTCTAAGTTTTCCGTCCGCATCTGTTTTAAATACATTTTTCGGCGGATTCCCCTGCTTATACTCAGCTTCACTGTTCCACAATCTTACCGGAACAGTGCATGCTTTGTCCTTATAAACCGAAAATTCGGCATTGGGAAGAAGCGACCCGTTTGTGTTGTTTGAAACATCATATTTATCAATATTAAGCGTATATTTAGGCGCCAGATTGAAATATATGGCACAGTTTGACTCGGATGAACCTCTCTCAAGATAATATATCTTAAGGTTATGGTCTCCCTTTTTAAATTTTTTAAGGGTTTCCACATCCCTCTTTTTAACCCCGCTGCTTGGACTTGAGCCGTTATAGTAGGTTATAACTCCTGTAGAAAAATTCACTTCTCCCGATATTCTGGCATGAATGCCTCCTAAGTCCAACACTTGCTTGCCGTCTACATACACCCAGACATCGTCGTCTCCGCTGAAGAAGAATTTCATATCCTGTCTTCCTATAGCCTGATTTCCAAACTTACCTTGGGAATCCTTGTAGCCCACATCGTTAGGCAGAGTAAAATCAAGTTCTGTACTCATTCCAAACCAATAATTAGTCTGCCCTGACTTTTCATATACCGTTCCTTGCTCAAAAGGCATAAATCCGGAAATTTTTTCCTTATCATCCCATCCGCCGCCATATCTGCGAGATTGTTTTTGTATAAACTGCTTGTTATTGTACACATAAAATCTCTGATTATCCTTATTATAATCAGTTCCGTTTATATCGCTGTCGTAGTAATAATAACCTTTTTTAAAACCCTTTCCCGTAGGGTCTATATCATTTTTTATATATCTGAACAGCATATTCCCTTTTCCGAGATAGTTTTTTCCCATCTCCCGGTTGGTCTCGGGTTTAAACAAATCATTCAAAAGTCCGTCGTTGTTTCCGGGTTTTATCTCTGAAGGCATTATGTCTTGAAAAATTCTGTTTGATTGTGCTACATCGAACTTATTTTTTACATTTTCCAGCTCGGCAGGAAATCCTAAAGATTTTTCATGCTGCGGCTTCATATCGAAATTATACCAGTTTGTGAACAATAAATCTGCGCCTTTACCATTCCATGTTTCATCGTGACTGTAACCGCCTTGGATATTGCCGCTCAATTTTGCCCCATGCTTAATATTAAAAAGTTCATTATAGTCAAACACATTCGTCTTGATAAAGCTGCCGGTATCTGTTATACCGTCAAGCAGCGCCCCATTTGGATGTAAATTGTAATTTCTCTGCATCCAGCTGGCATAAAACACCGTGTCTTTACTAACTTGAGCGCGGGAGCCCGGGGCATACCATTTCCCCGTATTCGTATCAATCCATCCCTTCAGCTCGTATTTATTGTTGTATCCCGCTTCGCCAGCATTAGGCAGATTGACATTTCCCCGGTTATCAGTATATCTGTGATCATCTATTGTATTTTGAACCAGTGAATCATTTTTTCCCATACCTAATGTTCCGTCAAACCATACATGGTAAACCTGACGGGAGTTTTGGCGATATGGTTTTCCCTGAGCTCCGAAGGCAGCGTTATCTGCTGTAAAGCACATACAACCACCGAGAACAAAAACAACCATTAGAAACGAGAATATCGTTTTCATCAAAATTGTATTTCTCACAATCTCTTTTAATTTAATCTTCATTTATATCATCCCCTGATAGAAACTTTTCTATAGATTTAAACTTATCCCCTGCGAATATAACTTTAAATATTTATTTCATTGTTCCGTTTTTCGATATAATATTTTAAAGCTAAATAAACGCTGCTCATAATAAGTATTCCTGCCCAAACATAGAGTTCAGACTTATCTCCTGTCCCCGGTTTTTCAGGTGGGACAATCTTTTCATCCGTAGATGCCTTTGGCGCAGCCTCCACTGAATATTTCCAGAAATTCACTTCTCCCTCAGGTTCGACTGACGGAACAGACACTAAAAACGGCAGTGAATAATATTTTCTTCCTGACTGTGTATGTGTTTTTTCCTGAAATACAACATACATGCCCCGTTTAAGCTTTCTCCATCTCACTTTTCCATCCTCGTCAGTCCTTGCCTTTAGCAATGAAATCCCTTTAGCCTCAGCAACTTTCTTTAAAAGTTCCGCCGCCTTATTGGAGCTGTCTGCGCTCATATTCTTAAAAGATATTCCCGTCTTAGAGAACTCTTTTAACAGTTCATAGCTCGCATCCCCTGATTTCACTTTAAGATCCGATACCCTGCAAGTGCAGAAAGGCACACCTCTCAAAGGAATTTTCTCCTCTCCGTTTTCATAAACATAAGTTATAGTGAGTGATAAGGATTTGCGGTCATCAATGTCAGGTACCACATTGTTTTCAAGCGCTTCCGCTTTAGAAGAACACGCTGCAATTAACATAGTCAACATCCATAGAATTATTAATTTATTAATTATTTTTATTTTTTCTTTTGACATAAAAAATCACCCATACTACTGTAAGAGCCGCAATGACAGCTCCGTAAATCATATACTTACTGAAAGGACTTTTGTTCTGATGGTCGTCTACAGGTACTCTACAGCCTCTCAACAGCATTCTGTGTGAATTAACACCGTACGGCGTGCATGTTACAAGGGTAACCATATCCTTGTTTTTAACTATACCGAGACAGTCCGTAAGTTCCTCAGGTTTTATTACTATGATTTTATCTATCTCGTAAGCCAAAGTTCTATCGACAACATGCAGGTAAAACCTATCGCCTTTTTTCATCTGATCAAGATCTGTAAAAAGCCTGGCAGAAGGAAGTCCCCTATGTCCTGCAACAGCTGAATGAGTACCTTTGCCGCCTACCGGCAGAGATGTACCTTCCAAATGTCCTGCTCCCCTTTCCAAAACCTTTGGCGAGACCCCGTGGAAAACGGACAGATTAAGATTGATTTTCGGAATCTCTATGTATCCCATCATTCCATTTTTGCCAATATTTAGAACCTCGTTATATTTATGGCTGTATGTATCTGCCTCCCCATGTTTTCGGTTAAAAACATCCGCAATAACATTTACCTTGTGCTGACGATTGTAGTCTCTTGCCTGAAGCCACAGCCTTTGATTTTGAACGGTAGAATTATTTTCTATTTTGCTCTTGTAATTCTTTTGTAAATCATAGTTAATCAGCTCATTATTCAAATTACTTGATACGGGAAACAGCAAAATCCCCATACCTGAAATAAAGGTTGCCGCTATTATTATTTTTATAGCTATATCTTTTATCTTCTTCTCTTTCATCAGTTTAAAATTAGCAAGTTCTGTAGTATGCCAAAATACACTAACCCCTTTTATTACAAACTTTTCCTAATTTTTTCCTTTGGAATATTATGACTGCTGTGCAACATAAAACAGACATCAATATTCCGATAAATCCGAAAAATACATGCATCCATGGAATTTTTCTTCTCGGAATTTGCTTATTCTCATCTCCGCTTTCATATGGAACCCTGTGTCCCCTTACCAAAAGCCTATGGGTATTTTTTCCATACGGAGTGCATGTAACAAGCGTTATATAATCCCTCCCTTTTTCAATTCCCATACCTGCCGTTTCGTCCGGTTTTACAGTCTTTACCCTGTCTATCTTATATGCGAGCTTAACACCGACAACATGCACAAAGAACTCATCACCTTTTCTGAGCTGATCCAAGTCGGTAAACATCTTGGCACCGGGCAAACCTCTATGGGCGGTTATTACAGCATGTGTGCTCTTTCCTCCTACAGGAAGGCTGCTTCCAAAAAGATGACCTGCTCCTTTTTCCAGAATTTTTTCGGTGGTATAGTGATAGACAGGCAGCTTGACTTTTATAGATGGAATTTCGATTACTCCCATCATGCCGTTGTTGACAATATTCAAGATTCCTTCGTATCTCTTGTCATGCTTGATTCCCATTCGTTTGGCAAAAGAGTCCGGAACCTTTTCATTTATCAACTTTCGATTATAACTATATGCTTTTTCCAAGGCTCTGTTTCTTTCTTTTTTTGTTTTATTGCTTACCACACTGTCATATTTTTCTATTGTTTTTAAAGCAATTCTCTGATTTATGTAATTGCTGTACATCGGATAAAATAATATAAGGAGCCCGACAATCAAAATTGTTACAATAAACAGCCTCTGTCTCTTGTCTCCTGATTTTTTCATGTTCACGGCTCCTTACTTTAAATGAAATTTCTTATGCTTATAAACACCAAATATTTATTCCGATTGCTTTCTGCTGTTTCTAATATAGAGAACCGCTGCTACGGCAACAAGCGCGCTTCCTACCAAAATAAACAGGTATGTACCGATACCTCCTGTTGAAGGCAATCCGCCGGGTTTAACATTCTGGAAAAGTCCGCTTTCGCTGTTATCTTCAATCTTTGTAGTAACAGTTTCTCCCTGATAGCTTCCCGTATATGTTGTGGTAGCCTTTTTATTAATGGTAACCGTGTATGACCCGAGTGTGCCGTCAGGGTTTAATGTTGCAGTAATTTCAACAGGTACTTCTTTGTCGTTCAGCACATATCCCTTAGGCGCTTTGCTTTCTTTCAGAACATACTTTCCGGCATCAAGTCCTGTGAACTTCATAAGACCTTCTGTGTTTGTAGTTACCGTCTGTAAAGCACTTCCTGTTGCCTTACCGTCAGGCCCTGCCTTATAAAGCTCAAATTCTGCCCCTTTCAATCTCTTTTCTGTAGTTTTTCCAAGGTCTTTTGTCAGAACTTCTTTAATTACATCTCCTGTCAGCTTATCTACACCGACCTTTATTATCTCTTTTCCCTGTAGTCCGTTTGTTCCGCCAACATTTCCGTCAATGTCGAAAGTGTAGTGATATGTCTTATCCTTTTTGGAATTATCCTCTGTCGAAGGTGAATTTGAATAAACCAAATTAACTTCATTGGTATTTGCATCAAAGCCTGACTTAGCGTTCTTGTTTAATTTCGCTTTGTATGTAACGGTGATGTTTTTCGCTGCATTTCCCGAAAGCAGATATTCTTTTTGAAATTTGATGGTAAATGTTCTTCCGCTTTTTTCCACTTTATACTTTTGCGAATCAACCTTTTCTGTCCCTTCCATTACAACTATATCTTCCGCAGGATCCAGTCCCTCACTTAATGTGTCCTTGATCTCAAACTTAAGCTTATTGTTGTCATACTGCTTCGAGTAAGAAGGAATCGTAGTGCTAATCTTAAACTTTGCAAAATCCCCCACAGCTAAGGTATCTCCATGGTCTACAGCACTGTCGTTAGTTACAGAGGCATTATTGTCCTTTACCACCTGCTTTTTCAAAGTCGGTTTGGAGCTCTTAGCATAGGCTGTATAAAATTTGCCGTTTGCGTCCACTTCTCCGCCTTTAAGTTTCCCATTATCATAGTCATAATTAACTGAAACAATCATAGGATTGTATACCTTATCACTGTTGACTTTGCTGACTAAAACCAAATACATGCCGGCTCCCAGCTCCCCTTTGTAATCTGTCCCGCGTAAAGTCAATGCAGTTCCCTCACCCAAATCGCTTCTTTGTGATAATGCAATTATTTCATCTGCGGTAGGTGCCATCACATCGCTAATACTTCCAGCTTTCACCGGTTTCCAATTTCCATCGGTACCCTTTTCTACAATTTTGTAGGCTTTAACCGTGGCACCCTTCTCCACATTTTTGACTGTCACATCGACAGGTTTTTCATCCATATCGGCAAATATCGATGCCATGCTCCCTGACAATATCATGGACAGTATTACTACCATTGCCATAAAGATGCCGAATCTTTTCTTTACATTAGTTCCCATTTTTTTCTTCCCTTTCTCCTTACGGTTTCGTTTTTAACTAATGATTTTTGTTATAACGGACAACAATAAAACATATTAAGAACAAAAACTACCTCATATATTTTTAAAAGAAATCGCAAAAGAACCACCTTTACATCCGCCGAAAAGTCTGGTTTCCTATTGCAGGTTCCTTAAAAAAATCCCTTTCATATTTTTCTATACTTACTGACACGCCACCTGTTGATTAACTATCGTCATGTAAAAAATATCAGACAAATATTTACAAATCTGTTAAGCTATAAACATACAGATAAATTCTATCTTCCTGCATGAAGAGTATTGTGTAAATTAAAGTCTACCTTTTTGTACAATTTACCTTTTTGTACAATTTATATGGCATTATGTAACTAAAATTCACCTAAACCGTTTTCTGAAAAGTTTTCATCCACTTTGAAAAAGTGGAATGACTGATGTCAAGAAGCTCCGCTCCTTTCCTGAGGCTTATCTTTCCGGATTTCCAAAGTTCGGCGATTTCATGAAAGTTGTCCGGTTTTGCAATGGACTTTCTTCCAAACCGAACTCCTCTTTTCTGTGCTTCTTTGATGCCCTCCATCTGTCTCTTATGGGTATTTTCCCTTTCAATCTGCGCCACATAAGACATGATCTGCAGTACGAGGTCTGCAATAAAAGTACCTGTTACCCCGTTCACCCTTTTCCGCGTATCCAGAAGCGGAAAATCTATAACGACAAGGTCTACCTTCTTTTTCTTGGTCAGAATTTTCCACTGCTCTATAATTTCCGTATAATTTCTTCCCAAGCGATCTATGGATTTTATAAAGATTTCATCTCCCGGTTTTAACCTGCGGAGCATTCTTTTATACCCTCTTCGGTTAAAATTTTTACCGGAAGCCTTATCGATAAAAATGTTCTTTTTCGACAATCCATGGTTCTCCATAGCTGTCATCTGTCTGTCAATATTTTGTTCCCTGCTGGAAACTCTCACATAACCATACTTCATTTTTTTCACTCTCCTATATATTATTTTTATTCTCAAATATGCATTCTTACATATTTTCACGGGTATGGTCTACAAAACTTAGTTATACGGAAAATGAGTTTGCAAAAAACAAAAAAGCGGCATCCATATCTTCATTTTGCGATATGAACGCCGCTTTACTTCTTATTGTAGTTTTACAGAGCTTTTTTAGATGTAAATTTGCCTGTTATCCGACTTTTACAGCAGGCTTAGAAGCAGAGTACATTCCTCGGTAAATCTTACCCTTATACTTTTTAATCGGTTTTGCCTTAACCGTATATACTCCCTTCTTTAGTCTACCGAGGGTAATTCTTGTGTCTTTGGAGCCATTACCCTTTACGGTCTTAATCCGAAGCTTTCCTTTTCCTGCCTTTGCTATGTATGAAATCTCATATCCTGTAGCTTTTCCGTCATTTTTTATTGTGACAACAGTCACCTTTTTTACGGTTTTAATCTTCTTTATCTTGGCTGTCTGAAAGTATTTGTAACATATATCCGATGTTTTGCTTCTGATAACAGTCTTGCCGCAAGCTCTTATTCCCTGTACCTTAAACTCGTAGAGTCCTCCCCTCGTAAGCTTTCTGAAAATGTATGCACTCTTACCTTTTGTGCTCACGGATTTCCACTTCCTTGCGCCTGCCTTGCGAAATACAACTTTGTAATCTGTAGCGAGAGAATTTTTCTTCCAGCTGATTTTCATGGTATTCCTCTTAAAGTCCGCCGCTGCAGATATCTTACCTGCACTTACATAGATACTCTTCTTTATCTTCTCCGTATTTTCTTTTTCTCCTTTTTTATGAAGCTTTTTAAGCTCCCCCTTTTCGTAGGAGACCACAAGTCCGGTTTCCAATTCCAAATTGCCTGTGCCTGCGGTGAATACCGCCTTTTCGTTTCCGTCTGTACGCTCCAAAACTTTAACGAGTCCTAAGGTCCCGTCATCGCCGTTGAGATGGAAATTTACAGGCATATATCCTTGGAATCTGTTTATCAATTTATCTCTGACCGATATATGCACTTCTTCACCCAAGGCAAAATCCAATTCTTCTTCTATTATCTCATTGTTTTTATCTCTGAAATATTCGTTCATGGCGGAGGAAACGGAGCCCTCCGCTTTTCTGGTATATCGAAGTTTGATTTTAATCCTCTTGCTTGAATCAAGGGGAATCTCTTTCATGGCGGTAAGGGCTTTAGCAAGATCCTCCTGCAGCTTCTTCACCCTCTCTTCTGTTGTATAAAATTTTCTGCCGGTAAAGATTATCTGTGCCGCCGCATCTATTTTTTTGTTCAATGCTTTTCTGTTTTCCGGTGAAAATGTCTTATTCTTTGAAGGTTTTTTATCCACTGCTTTGTCGTAGAGTTTCAACAATTCATCCAAGTTAACTTTTCTGTACTTTTCTTTTCTCAATCCCTCCATCTTCTCCTTCAACGCTTTTTCGGCATTTCTGAAGTCTCTGTGAGTTTTCAGAGGTTCGCCCTCGTGAGGAACAAGTATCGTAGTCAAATCATCCAATGCAAGTAAATTTTTTGCCCGAGCATAGGCTGTACTGAAGGCGTCAAAACTGTCCTCTGTATACCTTTCTCCTCCTTTACCGTTTTGATCTGTCAGTTTCTCTGCCTTCTTCATCAGCGCAGAAAGGGGCTTTCTTGGATACGGCGCAGGGGAAAGTTCCGAGAATACATCGTTAAGAGTGCTTCTCATGTTGTCCACCTCTTTCTGAGAAACCTCTCCTTCCTTGTTCTTAACTTTCTTCACCAGCTCTTTGGCTTGCAAATCTTTTGCTAAATATGCATCCTCCGTGCTCTTAATCATTTCTATACCGCTTGTCTTTGCCGCAGTATAGTCATTCCAATGCTCTAAAATTGCCTCTTCCAGAAATTTCACATCGGCGGTTTTCGTACCGCTGCTTATCTTCACCGTAAATTTCACATCGGCAAGGTACAAATCTATGGTCTCTCCCCTGACATGTAAATTCATATTAGTTTTGAATATCTGTTTGTCGTATTTATTATTTTTATCTTCCGGCGCCCAAATAAGCGGAGTCTTGATGTACTCATTATGTTTTGTGTATGATGTATCATCTAAAAACAGCACATTGTCCACTTCGTTAACGCCGAAATCCGTAGAATTTAAAGGAAGATCAAACTTGCCGTACAGCACGACTTCCTTTACCTTATTTAAGGGGTCCACATGCACGGTCTGCGCCCACACATGTACCTTCCCCATCTTTTCTTCGTGATAAAATGTCTGTTTCTCAGCGTTTGCCTGAATAGAGGTAAAATCAATTTCCTCGGCATGGGCATCGTATGTAAACATATTGACGGCAAAAACCGTTACCGCAAATGCCACAGCAAACTTTATGAGCTTTTTAAGCTTTAATTCCATATCTTGTAATTCCTCCTCACTTCATTCATCAAATTGCTACACTCAAATTAGGTTAGTTATCTCTTTGGTTAGTCATCTCTAACTGGCAACAGTGTACTGAACTTTTTTCTAATTGTCAATGCTTTTTTCTCAGTATATTTCAATTCTCTCCCTATTTCTTCTCTAATTTTCTTTCTAAAGCCCTCCATGACCTTCATACAACTAAAAATCGCTGCATCCATTTGTTATCAATGGTTACAGCGACTTTTTCCGGTTCATTTCATATTCCCTCATATTACGATGCCATCTATATCAGATTCAAGCAATTTCAGTTTTTCCTTTCCCTGACCTTAAAGGCAATCAGCAGGACGACAAGACTAAGTGCAGACATGAAAAGCATGGATTGAACCAGCGGTCCGAAGTTATATTCTTTTCCCATCCAGAAATCCATATAGCTGTTTCCAAGCTGTGTCGTAGGCAGCAAATCCGATACCCATTTAAGCTGTTTAGGCAGGTCTGACACCGAAATCCCCATATATCCGCTCAAAATCATCATTGCAAAATAAAGTGCCATCGTCACTCCGTATGTAGGACCGAATTTCCGTATCAATGTGGCGATTCCGTGAGAAAGCATCATCAAAATTCCCGAAAGAAGATATATTCCGAAAATCCAAACGGTGCCTGCGACAAATGTGGGTTTCTCCAAATCCATAAAAGGAACGGTACCGACGAGATATATCACCATGCACAAGGTTAAAAAGATAAAATTGGAAATTAATTTGTTCATCAAAATATTCTTTTCTGAAAAACCGAACAGAAGAATTCTTTCAGGGACATTCTTATCCAATTCATTTGAGTATGTAGCTGCGTGACTGAGAAAAATACTTGCAAGGGGAATGATCATCGCCATGCCGATGAACATGGCGGTCACGGCCTCAGGCTTACTTCCCTCAGGCACATCCTTCAAAGCGCTTTTGCTGATCAGATGAAGCAGTATCACAGGAAACACGGCACCGAAGAAAAAAGCATATCCGTTATACAGCGTATTTAAAAATTCATATTTGATTGTATACTTATTCATCTCTTTCCCCCTGCGTTAATAGTCATCAATTCTATATCGTTATCACTTCTTCTGTAATTTATGCGGTTTCTAACCAGTTTTTCCGTAATTTCCAGTTCCTCTGCAATGTCAGTGCAGGACAATGCAATTACTCCCTCTCCCGACAAAATTCTCTTATGCTCCTTTGCAATCTCAGAAGCCTTTCCGTCATCTTCAAATATTAGTACGGAGTTTCCGCAGTACTTACGAAAAAGGTCTTCCTTAGAGCCGTAATCCACCACTTTTCCATCCTTCAGGTATAGAATTTTCGTCGCCAAATTTTCAAGTTCAGTATAGTAATGGGATGTTATGAGCAGCGTAGTTTCCTTATCTTTGTACCATTCCACAAGCTTGCTCATAAGGCGCCGGCGAGTTTCAAAGTCAAGTCCCGATGTAACTTCATCAAACATCACGATGCCGGTGTCTCTGCACATTACCAGTATAAGGGTCAGCCTTTGCTTTTGTCCCCCCGAAAGATGCTTCCACCTCTTTTTCAGACAATCCTCAAATTCAAAGAACCGGATCATCTCCACAATCTTCGGATTTTCCCTTATCTTACAGCCTATGATCATCTCAATTATGATTCTTATGGGAACCGTTTCTATATACTCATTCTGCTGCATGTGGACAGCGATTTCACTTGAGGGAATTCCGAGAGTTATATTCCCCTTGTGAGGAACCATGCCCAGTATACTTTTCAGCAAGGTGGTCTTTCCCGCTCCGTTGCTTCCTATGATTCCAACCCTCTCACCTGCTTCAATCTCTACTGCCCTTCCAAGGTCCAAAGCGACCTTTTCTTTGAAGTTAACCCTTACATTATCCAGTCTAATCATCTCTACCTCTTTTCTCCAGTATGAACTGCACACTGCCCTGCAAGTTCTCTCCTCTAAGCTCCAAATTCAGCTTTCCGGCAAAATATTTTGCAATATAAAGACCAAGCCCATGCCCCTTTCCGTCTTCCAAGCTCTCACCTTCAATGCGAGTCACAAAGGGCTCAAACATATCTTCAATAATTTCCTCCTCTATATGAGCGGGACGATTCAAAACCTTAATCTTCGTTTTTTCCGCGATAATCCTCACGCTTCCCTTGTCCTTTGTGTGATTTATCCCGTTTGAAATGAGGTTTTCCAAGATTTTTTTCAGCATGGCGAAATTGCTCTGCCAGTAGATTTTTTTCTCAGGCATCTCAAGCTGCAAATCAATTCCCTTGGAGTCTGCGGCAATGCGATTCTTTCCTATAATTTCTCTGCAAATATTCTCTAAATCTACTCTTTCAACTTCGTAACCGTCACTGATACCGTTTATAGTTGAAGTCTCTTCAACTATATTCATCATTTCTCTGAGCTGGTATTTAACCTCCGGCAGATATGTATTTCTGTCTTTAAACTTTCCTACATTTGCCATCATACCGTCTACGAGAAGCATTGAGGCCGCAATAGGCGTTTTCAGCTGATGGGAGGTGGCACGCATGTAAACCTCTTTCCTCTTGTTCTCCTCCTCAAGTTCACTGACAGCCTCAGACTGTTTCTCATACAGCAGGTTCAATGCTGCCGTCAAATCTGCGATTTCGTCTTTTCCCGAAACCTCAAGCGGCGGAAGCCCTTCTCCGGCAGAATACATCCTCTTTTCCGCATCCATTGAAAGTTTTTTTATAGGTTCCACTATCTTTTTAGAATAGATTGCCGAAACTCCAAAGGCAAATAATACCATAAGCAAAATCAGCATAGGTGCGGAGCCGTACAGCACCGGCAAAATCTCCTTTGCTGTAGGGGTTATCACATTGCTTACCATTATCAGAGTGCTGTTTCCCTGTTTTGAGAAGCCTACAAAAGATGTATAACTTGCTCCCGAATACTTGTTCTTAACGGTGAATTCTCCCATCACCGTTCCGCGATCAAAATAGTGCAGCCTCTGTTTTTCCGCTTCAAACCGGGATGTGGTCTTCTTTGCATCCATTTCTATTTTAAGATTTTTCTCAATCGCATCCTTGTTATCTGCAGCTATTGAGGATAAAAGAGGTTTAAAATCTCTAAATATCATCTCTCCCTTTTCCGCATCCTTCTTGTCCAAAGTTCTGACCTTGTCCAGAAGCTTTTTCATAGAGGGGTTTACCAGCCGGACTTTCCCGTCAAAGCCTACGCCTGTAAGTTTAAAGTCATAGCCTCTATCCTTCACGATTATGCCGAATACGCTGGATTCTCCGGTCTCAAGATTCATTAGAGATTTCTTTTTCTTAAAAAGCTCCATCGAGGCTTTTGCAGTCTCCAAGTTCTGCTTTTCCTTGTAATCCATATACATGGCGGGCATTAGAAAAATCATGTATGAAAATATCACTATCCCCATCATCAAAGCTATTACGGCGCTGTATAAAAAAGTTTTACTTCCTAATTTCATCTTCTTTTCTCCATCTGTATCCCAATCCTATAACAGTCTCAATACAGTCAAATGGCAATTTTTTTCTTAGATTTTTGACATGTGCATCTATAATTCTGTCATTTGCAACATACTCCTCATCGAAAATTATGTTTATAAGCTGATCTCTGCCGAACACTCTGCCGGGATGGTCTTTTAGAGTTTTCATCAGGACAAATTCGCTTACGGTAAGTCCCAGATTCTCTCCCCGATAATAAGCCCTGTACTCCCCCTCATCGACGATGAATCCGCTGCCGGATTCCCCATAAGACCTTTTCCCCGTTCTTCTTAGCACCGCCTCTATTCTCTTTATCAGGATTATAGGCGATGCCGGTTTTGTGATGTAATCGTCAGCCATGAAATTAAAAGCTTCCAGCTGAGTGTTCACATCATCGTAGGCCGTAAGCATTATGACACCGGCGTTATCGCCAATTTGCGTTTTAATCTGCTTAAGTACTTCAAGTCCACTCGCCCCCGGAACTCTGATGTCCAAAACTGCAAGGTCGAAAGCTGTTTCTTCCTGTAGCAGCTTTATCGCTTCGTCCCCCCTGCCGCAAGGGATTACTTCATGACCTGCAACCACCATGTATTCCGATAAGACCTCCCTTATCATTTTTTCATCTTCTAAAAAAAGTATTTTTGCCATCTTCCCGTATCCCTTCCTTCGTAACTTTAAATTATCATCATCGTATGAATTTGATATGAATTTCTTTAGCAGATTATAGCTGTTATAAAATCCGCCCGTACCGTTTCAGCGCTTCTTTAACTACTATATAAGAAAACCGACTTAAATGGTAGAAGAAACATCTTAGAAATGATATAATCAAGCAATTCGGAAATATATGTAATTACGAAAGAGGTATGGATTATGGAAGAAAACAAAGTAACAGTCGTGAAAAAAACAGTCACATCAGGCATCACCTTCGGCAGTGCATTGGCCATGGTAATAAGCTATACCACATGGAAATCTGTGGGCTGGGCTATTATTCACGGGCTGTTCAGCTGGGCATATGTAATTTATTTCGTTTTGCTAAATTAAATCAGAACATGTTGTGGGACTTCGTACTTGAGTGGCAATAACTCATGCGAAGTCCCTTTGCTTATCCCTCTTATTATATCTTCTTTCAGATTTTCTTACGATGGGGTCTTTGATCATAACTTTGCGTTTGCCTGTGATTTTCAAATTCATAATCCCATAAAACACCTTAAATTCTACATAATTTGTTTGTAATTAAGCAGTAAAATGGGTATTAGCTAAAAAAGTCGTGACTTCGCACCTCACAGGGCGAATATTTTCAGGAGGTGAATATGATGAAACAGCTGATAGTTTTTCTGCTGGCGGCGGTGCTTCTCGCAGGGCTTTCCGCCTGCAATGCAATGAATAAAAAAAACTCGAAAGGAGATAAGGAAATGAAAACTTTAAGTAAAGAAGATGTTATAAAATCCAATCGCAGAGCCATTTATCTGGCAGGTGGCTGTTTTTGGGGTGTGGAGGGGTATTTCAAGAAGCTTCCCGGCGTGTACAATACAGAAACGGGCTATGCCAACGGAAAAACTTCAGAAGCAAGCTATAACAAGTTAAAGATGTCCGACCATGCCGAAACGGTAAAAATCGAATATGACATGTCACGAATTTCACTTACCGAGCTTCTGCTCCACTACTTCAGAATAATTGACCCGAAATCCGTAAATAAGCAGGGTAACGATGAGGGGCGTCAATATCGTACGGGAATTTACTATCCGACTTTGAAGGGTGAAAATAACAACAAGACTTTCACAGATTCCGATAAACTCTCTGCATCACATTTGAAAGAGGTTCAAAGTTCAATCAAAAACTTTCTGGAATATGAATCGAAAAAACACGGAAAGCTTGCTGTGGAAAACCAAGAGTTGAAGAACTTCGTCAGAGCGGAGGATTATCACCAAGACTACTTAGAAAAAAATCCCAACGGGTATTGCCATATCAATCTGGATTTGGCTGACAAACCTTTGAACGACCGAGATTATCCCGTTCCAAACAATGAGGAGCTGAAGAAAAAATTAGGCTCCCATGCCTACAACATAATGAAGAAAAATGATACGGAAAGACCTTTCAGCAGCTCCCTAAACGACCAGCACAAAAAGGGCATATATGTGGATAAAATAACCGGAGAACCTCTCTTCTCCTCCAGCGACAAGTTCGAGAGCGGATGCGGCTGGCCAAGTTTTTCCAAACCTATCTTATCCGGCAAAACTATCGAAAAAAACGATACCAGCCACGGGATGAACCGTACGGAAGTTCGTACAAAAGGTTCCGATTCCCACTTAGGACATGTTTTCAATGACGGTCCCGCAGAAAAAGGCGGCCTGAGATATTGTATCAACGGTGCGGCTTTGGAATTCATCCCCTATGAAAAAATGGATGAAAGAAACTACGGTTTTTACAAGATTTTCTGTGAATAGCCGCGGTATATCCGGATAAAAACATCCTTTCTATCGCAAAAAACACCTCTTTCGAGGTGTTTTTTGCATATAAGCAATTGTTATGTTCTCAGATTAATACCGATTTATTTTAAAAATTTTATCTAATTTTTTTAAGTTTATTTTGCACCTATATGTATCACCCATATAGTTTATGTGATTTTTATCAAGTATGATAATATCCTCCAAAACTTTTCCTTTTTTATTTTTCGTCTTTATTCTATAAATCCAACCTTTCCCTGTAGCATTTTTTGTTGGTACAGTTTTCGCGTGTAAAAATACCTTCTTTATTTTTTTAATTTTGTCCTTACTTTTTATATTTTTATATTTTCCATGGAATTGAACATTTATGCATTTGATTTTCTTAGAAGAAAGTATTGGTGCTGTCTCTTATACACATCTGACGCTGCCGACGATATGCAGTGTG
>CALZYE010000027.1 GCA_945830395.1 uncultured Clostridia bacterium | reverse complement strand
TAGTTCTGACCTTTCATGAAATCGGGAGTCCCTTGCTTTTCTTCCTGTGAGTCAAGTTTATTCGCTACGCATTCTTCAAAACCGGGTGCATCTTTCTCCATAGCTCTGAATATATCTCTGTCCTCTTTTGCCGGATCTCTAAGCTCCTCGTTGACTTTTCCCAAATAGGAGCCTCCTTCTTCCAGTGCTTCAGAAAGTTCAGCCTCCGATATAGTCTCTTCCGGTTTGATAGGTTCTACTACTGCTTCCCAGTTAAAATCAATTTCCTCAGTTTCTTTCTTTCCTTCTGTAGGGTATCCGTCCAAATTCCAGTTAATTTCTTCAAACTGGAAATCCCTCTTGTGTTTAGGCGCCTCTGTTGTCCAATTCTCTGACGCTTTTTGTGGTTCTGTTGTCTGATTCAGGTTAGACATAAGATCATCCAGTTTGCTCTTGGATGCTCCCATATTTGGAACAGGTCCCCTTGCAACGACTTTCGCGCCGCAGTTCGGGCAAAACTTGTTCCCCTCATTCAACAGATGTCCGCATTCTTTACAAATCATATCCGCCTCCTGCATAGAATTATTTAAATCTATTTAATCTGTTCTTTTAACTGTTCAACAGAATAAACTCTACCTCGCCTGTCAATTCCGCTGGCTCTGTCCACAAAATGCGGAGCAGCCTTGTTTCCATAGGAGTTACGCGCAGAATCCACAGACTTAATAACTTTTTCCTGTGCCACCGGCTGAATCAAATCCGCTTGCCGCACACTTTCTTTTTTTAAGCTTTCTCTTTTTATGTCTTCTTTTTCAAATTCTTTAAATTTTTGGGCGCCTTGTTTGAGTTTCTCTGCAAAGGACAAATCCCCGCCATAATTCCAAGGCTCTTTTCGTAGGTCGACTGCAACCTCCGGCTTTCTGAACTCTTCCACCGGCTTGTTTTCCCGATTCCGGACTGCATGGTTCTGAACCGTCTGATTTCTGGCTGCCTGACTCTGAGCCGTACGATTATGGACTTCCTGATTCCGGAACGCCTGATTCTGAGCCGTCTGATTTGGAGCTTCCGCCTCAGATGCCCGGTAAAAGCTCTTACCCGCATTTTGACCAAAACCTGCTATAACCGAATCCAAGGAATGAGCAGGTTCTTCATTTATCCCTGCAATATCCACAGAAACAGTATCGTTCTTTTGCGAACGCCCAAACCGGTCGCGCCCGCCTGTAACTTCCGGGTTAAGCAAAGCCTGCTTCTCACCCGGCACTTTTCTCTCCAAATTCTTCCAAAAGTCCTCTGCTCCATCCAAAGATGTTATGCTTTCTTTTCTTGGAATATCGGACTGATTTGAATGAATTTCTTTGGCGCCAAAAAAATTATTTTCTTGTGATACCGGCGCTGCACCTGTATCAAGAGGAAAGCTGTTCCCTCCCGTAACAAAAGTCTCAATCTCATTTGAAGGAGACTGTATTACCTTAGTTTCAGATTCATCGTCTCTGCGGGGTACATCCTGTTTCAATCCCTCAGATTTCAATCCCTCAGAAACACCCGAGGAATCATTTTCTGCACCTCGTATAGATGTTTCTATCCGCTGTACCACCGTGTCTACATACTTACTCGTATTGATTTTACTCTCCAACTTACAAATAGACTTTTCTACCTTGGCAAGTTTAGATTCAACATCACGATTAATACTTCCTATTTTGATCAGGAATGTAACAGATAGGATTACAAGAATCATGACTCCAAGCAGAATTAAAAGCAGCAATGCCGTGCTTGAATCTAACATAGTATTCTTACCCACCTTAAGTTATATTTCACAATATTATACAATAAATATTCTATAAACGCAAATTAAACCTTTAATTTATACAAAAAATGCGGGTTTTCCGTATATTTTTATCCTTTTTTATCCTTTCAGCACATTTTTCAGTCTTCCGAAGTCTGTTTCAAACTTTCTCACAGCCGTTTTGACTTCCTCTTCGCTTTTTGCCGTCTTTACATGTTTTGTAAAGTTCTTCAGTAATTTCTTTACTTTTCTTGACGGCCTGCCTTTTTTATGCACCAAGGCTTTCCTGTGCGCCCTTTCAACTGCAGAGATTTTCTTTGCAGCCAATTTCACCACAGAAGTAGGAATTTCTCCGATTTCCATGTTGAACTCATCCTTGAAACAATCCACCTTTTCCAATGAACCTGCCCTGTTTATTTTCTTGGAGTATTTCCTCACTAATTTCTTAATTTCTCTTTGTTCCTTTTTGTCATAGTTCAGAACATCAAGGTCATTCACAGATTTTTTCGCCTTGAATTTGCCTTTTTTCAACTCTCTTTTTCTGTAAGCCAAAAGAATAAAAAGAATCCCAAAAGTCATAAATCCTATGACAAACAGATCTGCCTTACTGAATTTCCGTTTCATCTTTCTTCCTCCTATGGAATATATCGTATAGAACCGGCACTATGAATAAAGTCATCAGGGTACCGTATAGGAGGCCACCTATGGTTACTATCGCCATGCCCCTTCCCATCTCGGCACCCTGACCATGGCTAAGCGCCATGATGGACATTGCCAAAATCGTGGTTAAAGCCGTCATCATAATCGGTCTCATTCTGTCTTTTCCCGTCTTTATCAAGGCTTCAATCCTGCTCAAGCCATCCTCCCTCAATTTATTGGTGTAATCCACAAATACAATTCCGTTGTTTACCACGACTCCCGCCAAGATTAAAAATCCCAAAAGGGCAATCATGGACAGCTCCTGCCTTGTGATAAGCAGTGCCAAAAATCCGCCCGTAAATGCCAGCGGAATCGTAAACATCACTATGAACGGGGATAGGAAATTTCCGAACTGACCCACCATAACCAAGTAAATGAGAATAATCGCCACAAGCATCATAAGCCCCATGTCTGTCAGCATTTTATTTACCGATTCGGTTTCTCCTGAAATTTCAATTTTGTAGCCTTTGGGCACATCGTAGTCTTTTAACTTTTTCTCAAGCTTTCCGGCTTGAAGCGCCGTATTGTATCCCTCCTTTGCAGCTCCCGTCACTGAAAGAATTTTTGAGCCGTTATCATGGCTTACTGCCGAGATGCCGTCCGCCTCCCTGAAATCTGCAATTTCCTTCAGGGATACTTCTGTCGTTTCCTGTGTCCCGTCCTCTTTCATAATTATACTGTCTATCTTGGTGTTCAACAGGGTTCTTCCGGAAATTTTATTTCTCTCATCCTTAAGCACTACACTTACATCAGTTCCGTTCAAGGTAATCTCCGTAGCCTTTTTCTCCGGCGACAATTTCTTCGCAATGCCCTGATAAACCTGAGCCACCGTCAATCCTTTTTTCGCAGCCTTATCCTTATGTATGTTCAAAACCAGTTCTTTGCTGTCCTTGCTCTGTCCGTTGTCCAACTTCTCAAATCCGCCGACGTCTTCTATCATTCTCTTTACATCTCTGCTTATCTTGAGAAGCTTTTGATTATCCTCACCGTAGATGTCAACTTTAAGCCCGCTGCCGAACATCTGAGATGTGTCCATGGTCTGTGCATTGACCTTGTACTCCTCAAAGTTCTTTTTCTCCAATATTTTTTCTATCTTCTTTGCAACCTCATAATTCCGATTAGAGTAATCGTCCTTCAATAAAATCATGGACGAGAAATTCTTATTATTGAGACCTGCACCTGCGGCTGCAAGGGTCGCAGACTGTATCATCCCAACAGTTTCTATTCCTTTCAGCTTTCTGATTTCCGCTTCAGTCTCATCGATTAATTTGAATGTTTTGTCTATATTCTCATCTTGGTTGCCCTTGATCTGAATGCCTATCTGATTGCCGGACATCTTGGGAATTACAACCACGCCCGTCCTTGCCGCCGCAAAAGAGCATACTATGAGAAGAACTACCGAAAGACCCAGCGGAATAATTTTTTTCTTGAGGCACATTCTTACTAAAGTCTCGTATTTCGTCATGAGCATCTCTAAGTACCTGTGCTCCTTAGGTTCGGCATTTTTCATAAGCGTTGCCGATGCTGCAGGCGCAACGGTCAGCGCCACGGCGAGAGACGCCAAAAGGCTGAATGTTATAGTCAGACACATGTCCTGTACAATCTGCCTTGTAAGTCCGTTTGTAAACAAAATAGGTATGAAAACACAAATCGTAGTCATGGTGGAAGCCGCAATAGCCCCTGCTACCTGATTTGCACCTTTTATCGCCGCAGTTTTTGAGTCCATTCCCATATTCTTCAGTCTGTAAATATTCTCCATCACCACTATGGAATTATCCACCAGCATGCCTACCCCAAGTGCAAGCCCCGACATGGATATTATGTTCATGGAAATATCTGCAAAATACATGAGAAGTATTGCAAACAAAAGGCTTAGCGGTATAGAAATCGTCACCACCATGGTAGGTCTTATGTCTCTCAGGAAAAGCAGAAGGACTATGAATGCAAGAATCGCTCCCCAAATCAAATTTGAAAACACCGAATTTATTATTACATCTATGTATTGTCCCTGATCCATTAAAGGAAAAAGCCTGACGCCCTTGTTTTCTTCCTTAATTTTGTCCATGGCTTCGTGCAGGTTCTGAGAAACTCCGGAAGTTCCGGCAGTGCCTGATTTATATATAGCTAAAACTGCAGCGGCTTTTCCGTTCACCTTCGCATAAGTCTTGCCGCTACTGTTTACAAGGTTCACATCTGCAATATCGCCTACGGTTATATCTCCGATTCCGTCAATATGGGTTAAAACCAGCTCCTCCACTCCTTTTACAGATTTTACTTCTTCGTCGATTCTGAGAAGATACTGAGTCTTGTCTCCGCTTATGTAGCCTGCCGGCATGGAAAAATTTTGAGCGCTTATGATCCCCGCCAGTGTATCTAAATCTAAAATCTTATTGGCATTGGCGTTCTTCAGCGCCGTTTTTCTGCTGTTTTCAAGGACCTCATAACCTCTTTTAAGGTCTGCTCTTCCCATCTGTATTGCAATTCTTCCTTCAGAAAGCTTAAGTGCTCCTCGGTCAAAAATCTGCTCTGCTTTCAGCCTTCCCTTTTCAATATCGCCCGAAGCGGAAAGCCCTTTATTTACTTGGGCGGACATCTTGTCAATTTCTGCTTTCATACCTTCAAGCTGTTTTCTGCGAGACTGAATTTCTTTTTCCATCCTTTCAGAGAGCTTACCGGTGGGATCAATTTTTTTGAGTTCTTCTTTTCGGGCTGTCAGTACCTGCAAGGTCGCATTGAAAATATCGTACTGAGCCTGCAATGCTCCTTTTATAGCGATGGCATTTCCCATCTGCCTGTTATATTTTGCGATGGCAGCCGCCCTTTTATTTGCATATTTTTTATATCCCTCATCGAGATTTCTCTGCTGCCTGTTTATGGTGCTTTCCGCATCGGAAAGCTTACCGGAAGCGCTGTCTAAACCTGCCTTGGCGGAATCAAACTTGGCAATGGCTATACTTCTTATTCTACGGTTTATATCTTCTATTTTCTTCTTCTTGAGATTAACCTCCACTGAGTCTTGGACCATCCCTTGAGTTTTTATGGCGGCTACTCCATCTTGCCTCTTAAGCTCCGGAATCACCTTCTCCTCAACAAGGGCAGACAGCTCTCCCATATCCGTTTCTCCCTTGTCCACGCTCAAATACATAATCGGAAGCATGTCCACGGAAAGCTCCATAACCATAGGCTTTCCCGACTTGTCCGGAAGCTGTATCTGATTAAGGGCGGAAGTCACCTTAACCATTGCGGAGTCCATGTTGATACCCTGCTGAAATTCAAGGGTAATCTGACTTGCACTGTCTCCCGAAATACTGGTAACATTTTTTATTCCGTTTATCGTGGAAATATTGTTCTCAATCTTGTCGGTAAGTTCCTTCTCCACTTTCTGAGGAGATGCTCCGGGATAAGTCGTAACGATCATCATATACGGAAGATTCATTTTGGGCAGAAAGTCAGTACTCATCTTTGAAAAGCCTGTAATTCCAAGAACTACAAGCATCAGAACCGTTACCAAAACTATATATGGTTTTTTTACACTGAAACTGGACATTTATCTTTGCTCCCAAAATCTGATCAATCCGTTGTAGAAATATGGAAAGCTGTATCTATAGCTGTGTTTATGACCTTTCCATGTATGAAAAATTATATTTCCCTCGTCAAACTCGCCCTTTGACATTTTAAATCCGTCGTATTTTGCCAAATCTTCCGCCTGTCTTCTTGTCGCCTCATTCATAAAGTCTTCGTCTCCCGATGCGGCAAAAATGTACACTTTCTTGTTTCCACGCTTTTCGTTAGCTCCCGATGCAATCTGCTTGGCACATTCTCTGCTTCTGAAATTTACATATCCTCCGTTATCGTAATACATGGGCATGCTCACGGGAAGGTAGTATTTGAAACAGTCCGCATTGTTCTTAAGCGCCATCCATGTCGAGCAGCCGCCCATGGAAAAGCCTCCTATTGCCCTGTGTGCCCTGGATTTCACAAGACCCTTGCGATCCGTGCTCTCTGCATAGCTTCCGTATCTTTTTTCAACCACGGGGGCTAAATCCTCCACAACCTCTGTGCCCAAATCGTTCATTGAATCGTAGTATTCGTAGTCTTTTGTATATGTAACGGAAACCACCACGGCAGGAGGTATATCCCCGTTTTCTATCATGTTATCCAGCACATTTTTGAAAGTTCTGGGAGCCATCATGCTTCCCAAGAAAGTATGGTGCGTCCCTCCGTATCCGTGCATGAGGTAGAAAAAGTTATACTTTTTATCCCTGTCAAAACCGCATGGCAAATATACCATGGCGCTTTTTACTTTTTGGGGGCCTCCAAGCCGGGGCTTTACGCTGTAGGTAATCTCCCTCAGTTCTCCGCGCTTCTCCGCCTTGGAAGAGTAGCCACCCGGCAATTTCTTTATGCCCTGAATTTTCTCCCTTTGCGTTTTCGTCTTTGCTTTTTGCTTTTCTTCTTTTGTGCCTATATCCGCACTAAATTTATTTACTAAAAAAAAGCATCCTAAAACTATAACAAGGATCATAATCCCCGGTTTTAAAATGCTTCTGTTTTCTCCATGCCTCTGCCTGTTTCGTCTACTTCCCATTATCCAATCTGCTCACTTCCGGCATCAACTCAGTGTCAATAACTTCGAGTACATGGTTGAAAGTATCCAGTTCCTCTTTGCTGAATCTCTCCTCTATTCTTTTAGATACAAGCTCGATGTAGTCGAACATACTTCCATACACTTCCATATACTTTTGGGTCGGATAAAGGTAAAATTCTCTCTTATCATCCTCGTTTTGAACCTTCTTTACAAAGCCCTTCTGGATAAGTTTGTTCACCCTGTACGCCGCATTAGGTGCGGAGATATTTGCCAAAGAGGCAAACTTGTTAATCGTAGGCTTTTTCAGGGCAACTATTATTTCCATACAAAAAACTTCAAAATACGACAGCGACTCCTCCTTCCGGTCATCAAACTCAGTCATCATCTTTGAGTATAAAAGAAGCTTGAACTTGTTATAAATAGACGAGAAATTATCTTTTATCATCACCAACCTCCGAGGTCATTTTAACAAATTTTTTTCTCATAATCAATTCTTATCCTTAATTACGAAAGAAAGTTTTGCCTGGCAGACAATTTCGTTGTTAATACATGCAACAGCGTTTCCAAATCCTATCGGACCGCGCTTTGATTCTATCTCACAATAGAGTTCAAGAACATCTCCCGGTACAACTTCTCTTTTGAATCGGCAGCTTCTTATTCCTCCAAACAGCGCGATTTTTCCTCTGTTCTCTTCCTCTGACAAAAGTGCAACCGCACCGGTCTGTGCCAAAGCCTCGATAATCAGAACCCCGGGCATTACGGGATAGCCCGGAAAATGCCCCGTAAACTGAGGTTCATTTCCTGAAACACACTTAATTCCCGACGCCCATTTTCCCGTTTCCATATCCGTAATTTTATCTATGAGCAAGAACGGGTATCTGTGGGGAATCAACTCCTTTATTTCCTTTATTCCTAACTGCATTTTGCTCCTCCTGTTCTGACCGATTATAAATTAAACCTTTTTCAACACGATAGAACCGTTGTGTCCTCCGAATCCCAATGAATTTGACATGGCATATTCTCCCTCGAAGCCTTGACTTTTCCCCGGAACGATATTCAAATCGCAGTCCTCATCATATTCCCTGTAGCCTATAGTCGGTGGCGCTATGGAATTTTCCAAGGCTTTAACGGTCAAAATCGTTTCGAGAGCTCCGCTTGCGCCGAGGGTATGACCCATCATAGATTTTGTGGATGAAATTGCAAGCTTCCGTGCATGATCACCAAAGGCGGTCTTAACAGCGAGAGTCTCACATCTGTCGTTCATAGGAGTTCCCGTGCCGTGAGCATTTATATATCCTATTTCCCAAGGTTCAATCCCGGCATCTTCAATTGCGCTGCTCATGGCAAGTGCCGCGCCGCTTCCATCCTCAAGAGGTGCAGTCATATGGTTTGCATCACAGCTTACCCCATAGCCTGCTATTTCACCTAAAATCTTTGCTCCCCTCGCAAGAGCATGCTCGCGTTCCTCCAATATCAGAATCCCTGCGCCTTCTCCCATGACAAAACCTTCTCTTTCCTTGTCAAAGGGAATGGATGCTCGCATAGGATCCTTTGCCTGAGAGAGAGCTCTCATAGCCGTAAAGCCTCCTATTCCGAACTCCGTTATACAGCTTTCCGCACCGCCTGTCGCCATAACCTCCGCATAACCGTCTCTTATGCTCCTGAAGGCTTCACCTATTGCATTTGTAGATGATGCGCAGGCTGTAACGACGCAGGTGCAGCTCCCCTTAAAGCCTAACCTGATGGCAACAAGTCCTGCCGCCATATTTGTAATGGATGACGGAACAAACAGCGGAGACACACGATCAAAGCCTTTTTCAATTCCCCTGTAATGCTCAGCTTCTATTACATCAAGCCCCCCTATTCCGCTGGAAATATTTACTCCGCACCTCGACGGATTTTCCTTTTCTATTTCAATACCGCTCTGCTCTATGGCCTGAGTGGCAGCGCCGATAGCCAGCTGAGTAAATCTTGAACTTCTTCTTGCCTCCATCTTATCCATAAAAGCTGTAGGGTCGAACTTCTTAACCGGGGCGGCAACTGTAACTTTCATCTCTCTCCCGGAAAAAGGCTCAAGTGTTTCTATTCCGCAAACTCCCTTTTCCGCATTGCTCCAAACATCTTCAACATTATTTCCGATTGCACAGATCGCTCCCATTCCTGTGATAACTACTCTTCTTTTCATAGCTCCTCCCACTTATAAAAAAACTTTTTACATGCACATTCCGCCATCCACGCAAAGCACCTGACCCGTAACATATCCGTTTTCCTTATCTGCAAAGAACGCCACGGCATTCGCAACTTCCTCGGCCTGTCCTTGTCTCTTAACAGGAATCTGACTGCACATTTCATCCAGAATCTTCTGTCCCATGGCTCTTGTCATATCAGTTTCAATAAATCCCGGAGCAACTGCATTAACCGTTATATTTCTGCTTGCAAGTTCCCTTGCCGCAGTTTTTGTAAGTCCGATTATCCCCGCTTTGCTGGCTGCATAATTTGCCTGTCCTATATTTCCCAAAATTCCTGAAACAGATGCCATATTAATAATCCTGCCGTATCTCTGCTTCATCATAATCTTTGAAGTCAGCTTCATCAAAATAAACGGTCCTCTTAAATTAGTATTCAGGACTGAATCAAAGTCTTCTGCTGACATTCGCATCATGAGATTATCTTTGGTTATCCCTGCATTATTTACAAGAATATCCACCCTGCCAAACTCATTTACGGCTCTATCCAAAATTTTGACGCAGTCCTCGTGAGCGGCAACATCTCCCTGTACGACTACGGCTTTTACACCGCTTTTCATGCATTCCTTCGCTGTGTCCTTTGCAGCCCCTTCATTTCCGCTGTAGTTTATCACAACATCTCTGCCTCTCTTTGCCATTGCAATGGCAACGGCTCTTCCTATTCCGCGGCTTCCCCCCGTTATAATCGCTACTTCTCTATCCATGTCTCCACCTTTCTGATATCCTCTGCAGTTTCAATACTGATAACATCAATATCTCTGCAGGTTTTCTTTACAAATCCGGAAAGCGCCTTTCCCGGTCCTATTTCAATAATTCTATCGACGCCCTTACTTCTCATATATCTTATGGAATCTTCAAAATACACGCTGCTGCACACCTGCTTTGCCAAAAGTTCCTGAATACTTTCACTTCCCTTTTCCCTTCCCGTGCAGTTGAAAATCACAGGAATTTTCATTTCACCAAAGGAGATTTCCCTGAATTTCTCCGCTAAAGCCTGAGAGGCAGGCTCCATATATGAGGTATGGAAGGGACCGCTTACCGAAAGCCTCATGCTCCTCTTTGCCCCTGCCCCTTTTGCCAATCGCTCAAGCTCTGAAACCCCCTCCTCGCTTCCCGAAACCACAATCTGCCCCGGACAGTTATAATTTGCGATTTCCACCTTTGCAGTTTCATTCGCTTTCTTGCACAGTTTCGTCATAACATCCTTTTCCAAGCCTAAAACCGCACTCATGACGGTATCGATTCCCTTCGAGGCTTCAGCCATGGCATTTGCCCTGAACTGAATCAACTCCACTGCGATTTCGGGGGAGAAAACCCCTGCTGCCGTAAGAGCCGTATATTCTCCCAAGCTCAAGCCGCAGACATAATCCGGTTTCATTCCCATGTCCTCAAGGACTCTGTAAAGTCCCGCTCCGAAAGCGAGAAGAACAGGCTGTGCGTTTACGGTATCCTTCATTTCCTCCTCTGTACCTTCAAAGGCTGTCTTTCTATACTTTTCAGGCAGAAGGTCAAAGATTTCTCTGAAGCTCAAATAAGCTTCGTATAAGTCCTTTCCCATTCCCGCCTTTTGACTTCCCTGTCCTGCAAATATAATTGCCGTTTTCATCTGTCAAGCTCCTTTATCAAATCTTTCACGGTGGTCATCTCGTTAATTTTCCCCACATTGCTGCCTGCAAAGAACAGTCCCTTTTCCCAGTCACCGTAAAATCCGGAAATCAGAGCGGCGTTAATACAGTAGGGCGTAGTCCCGGGATTGCATGTTACGATACAATCTATGCATCTTTTAGGCGGAATTTGGGAAGTTCTTTCCATCTTCTGTATGAGTGGGCTGTTAAGCGCTCTGCCCGGCATGCCCACAGGGCTTGCTATAATCTTAACATCCTCTTCCTTTGCCGATAGAATTCTATCCTTGTATCCCTGAGTGGCATCACACTCCTTCGTTGCGATAAATCTTGTCGCAATCTGCGCCCCAACGGCACCTCTATCCTTTATGCCGCCTATATCTTCGGAATTGAATACTCCCCCTGCTCCAAACACGGGAATTCCTTCAGATACAGACACCACCCGGGAAACAATATCTTCAAGCTCCTCTTCCTTTCCCTCAAGGAGTTCCTCCTTCTTGAAGCCCAGATGGCCTCCCGCCTTACTTCCCTCCACAACTATGAAGCTTGGGATTCTTCCATGCTTATTCTTCCATGTTTTTATGAGAAGAGATGCCGCTCTTTTGCTTGACACGATAGGCGCAATCAGGGTCTTTTCTCCAACCAAATCCGGCAGGTTCAGCGGAAGTCCGGCTCCGGAAACAACCGCATCTATTCCGGATTTCACCGCAAGCCTGACCATCTCCGCAAAATTCTTCGTTGCTACCATGGCATTTATGGCGATAATCCCCTTGCCCTCTGCTATTTCTCTTGCTTTTGAAATTTCTTTTTCCAAGGCTCTGCAGTTCGCCTCATGGGTGTTGGTCCAGAAATCTTTTTCCCTAAATCCTATATTTGCGGTGGAAATCACTCCCATTCCGCCTTCCGCAGCCACTGCACCTGCAAGGTTTCCCATGGAAATTCCAACTCCCATTCCACCCTGAATTATAGGGACCGACATCTTGTACATAGCACTTCCTCATATTCTTTCCTAAGCGTTAACAAAATTTCAGAAATAGGCTTTATCTCCGTCACCATGGAAGCCGCCTGACCTGCCATCAAAGAGCCGTTTTTAACATCTCCTTGAAAAACCGCTTTTCTCAAAGCTCCCAGAGTAAATTTTTCCAGTTCCATTTTCTCTGCTCCATTGCGCTCCATTTTAAGATATTCTCTGGACATGGGATTCTTAAGGATTCTGACAGGCGCACCCACGCTTCTGCCTGTAACCACACTGTCATTGTCCTTTGCCTTTATAATTGCATTTTTATAATTTTCATGAATCGGACATTCAGAGCTTGCCAGAAGAACGGTTCCCACCTGAACTCCCGCAGCGCCCAATATGTCTGCCGCCGCCATTTGTCTTCCCGTTGCAATTCCTCCGGCTGCAATCACAGGAAGCTCCGCAGCTTCAACAATCTGCGGAACCAGCACCATAGTAGTCAGCTCCCCCACATGACCTCCGCTTTCACAACCTTCGGCAATAAGCCCCGTCACACCCAAAGATGAAAGCCTTTTGGCAAGGGCAACCGAAGATACCACCGGAAAAATTTTGATTCCGGCGGTTTTCCACATCTTTACATACTTTCCCGGATTTCCGGCTCCTGTAGTCACCAGCGCAACCTTTTCTTTTGTCACAAGCTCCGCCATCTCATCTGCGCACGGGTTCATGAGCATTATGTTAACTCCGAAAGGTTTATCCGTAGCTGCCTTGCACTTCTTAATCTCTTTTTTCAAGGTTTCAGTGTCCATACCTCCTGCGCCTATGATTCCCATAGCTCCTGCGTTAGACACCGCTGCAGCAAATTCTCCTGTAGCAATATTTGCCATGCCTCCCTGAAAAACGGGATACTTTATTCCAAAAAGTTCATTTATATTCATACAACCTATTCTCCTACCGTAAAAAATGTGGCTCCATAAGTTAAGCCTGCACCGAATCCGCAGCATACAACCTTCATACCCGCTTTTAAAAGTCCTTTTTCCATCATTTCAGCCATACAAATTCCGATACTGGCACCGGAAGTATTCCCGTAGTTTTGGACATTTTTGTAAATTTTGTTTTCCGGAATCTTCAGTTTGGCTGCAGCGCTGTCTATAATTCTCAGGTTAGCCTGATGAAAAACAAATCGGTCCACATCCTCTGCACTGCAGCCGCCTTTTGCCATAACTTCCCTAATAATCTCCGGGACTTTGTTCACTGCAAAACGGTAAACCTCCTGTCCTCTCATAGACACCTTGGGATTAGACCTGTCGCAGAACAAAATCTCATCATCATACAGTACCCCTGAGGAGCTTTCAAATAATCCCTCTTCATCAGCTCCAAGAATTAACGCTCCCGCACCGTCGCCAAACAATATACATGAACTGCGGTCCTCCATGTTAAGGAGAGGAGAAATTTTTTCACTGCCGATAAGTAAAACGCATTTGGAGGCTTTTGATTCCAGCATTGCCTTCGCAATGTTCAGGCCATATACAAAGCCCGAACATGCCGCATTGATGTCCATACACATAACACCTTTGCCCAAGTTCAATCTTCCTGCAACTCCGCACGCCACCGACGGCGTTGCGTAATCCGGTGTAAATGTACAGACCAGTATCAAATCTATATCGCAGACCTTCACATCACTATTTTCCACCGCGCGTTTTGCAGCTTCCTCTGCCATATCCAAGTTGTTTTTCTCTACGGAAAAAAACCTTCTTTCTATTCCCGTCTTTTCCCTTATCCAACTGTCACTTGTATCTATAATTTTTTCTAAATCGGAGTTGGAAACGATTTTATCCCCCTGTGATAATCCATAACCTAAAATTTTAATTCCTGACATCTGTTTTTCCCATATCTCTTAATTTCTTATATCTTCCCTTGAGCAGTTCCTTCTCAGAAAGCTTCAAAAGTTCCTTCAGATTCCTGTCTATAGCCCTGTCGACCTTCTTGAACAGAATTCGTCTGCCCGTCTCATCCATAACCTCAGGCTCAGGTATAACCTCATCACAAGCTCCAAGCTCAAGAATATCTCCTGCCGTAAGCTTCATGGCATCGCAGGCTTCTTCCCAGCGATCCGCATCGTGCCACAATATACTGGCAAAACCCTCCGGAGACAGAATGGAAAAAATACTGTTTTCCAGCATTATTCTCCGATCTGATGTAGCGATGGCCAAGGCACCTCCGCTTCCTCCTTCACCTATGAAAAAAGTGACGGTTGGAACTTTCAACAGACTCATCACCTGTATACACTTTGCAATAGCCATTCCCTGCCCTCTCTCCTCTGCTTCCTTTCCCGGATATGCTCCCGGAGTATCCACAAAGGTTATTACGGGTCTTCCGAACTTCTCAGCCTGCCGCATCAGCCTTATTGCCTTCCTGTACCCTTCAGGATTCGGCATTCCGAACCTGTAAAGCATGTTCTCTTCAAAGTTTCTTCCCTTCTGCTGGCCGATGACGGTAACAGGGATTCCCCTATAGCTTCCGATTCCGCATACCAGGCTTCTGTCCTCGCCAAAAGCACCGTCTCCCGCAAGCTCGATGAAATCGTCAAATATTGCTTCAATATATTCTTTTGCTCTGGGTCTTTGAGGACTTCTCGCAAGTTTCACTCTTTCCCCCGCAGTCAAAACTCGTTTCATCAATAATCCTTCGCTTTCCTGTGAAGATTAATAATTTTTCCAATAGTTTCCTTCATGTTTTCTCTCTTTACAATGGCGTCCACAAAACCGTGTTCAAGCTGAAACTCTGAACTCTGAAACCCCTCGGGAAGTTTTTCCCCTATGGTCTGCTCTATAACTCTGGGACCTGCAAACCCGATAAGCGCTCCCGGCTCTGCCAGTATTACATCACCCAAACCGGCAAAGCTGGCAGTGACGCCTCCTGTGGTCGGATTTGTCAATACCGAAATGAATAAAAGCCCCGCCTCTCCATGTTTCCCAAAGGCGGCAGATGTCTTTGCCATCTGCATCAGAGAGAGAATCCCCTCCTGCATTCTTGCTCCTCCCGATGCGCAAAACACTACGATGGGAAGCTTCTTCTTTGTAGCATATTCACATGCTCTCGTTATCTTCTCTCCCACGGCAGTCCCCATGCTCGCCATTAAAAATCTACTGTCCATTACGCATATAACCGCTTTTTCTCCATCTATTGTACAGGTTCCCGTTATAACAGCCTCTTTCAGCCCCGTAGCCTTTTCGGCGTCCCGGATTTTTTCCTCATACCCCGGGAACTTCAGAGGATTCTTTCCTATCATGCTTCGAGAAAATTCTCTAAAGGACTTTCTGTCTGCAACGGTGGTGATTCTCGTTCTTGCAGAGAGCTTCCCATAATGACCGCAGCTTGGACATACAAAATGATTTTCTCTCAAAATCGCCTTTGTATACTTGTTTCCGCAGCCTTTACACTTATAGATTTTATCTTCTCCGCCTGCCGCCGGCTTTCGCATAGGTCTGAGCAGGCTGTTAACAGAATCCAATATGCTTTTTTTCTCACTGAAGGGATTCATCTTTTCCACCTGCCTCCTCGTATAACTTCAGCAGTTCCGCCATGTTCTTTTCCACAAAGCCTGTATCGTAGTTTCCCCTTAAAAATTCACGATTATACATTATGAGATGCTGTATGGGCAATGTGGTTTTTATTCCTTTAATAACAGTTTCTTCCAAGGCCCTGCGCATTCTCCGAACGGCCTCAAGTCTTGTGTTTCCGCAGACTATTATCTTAGCCGCCATAGAGTCATAAAAAGGGCTTATATCGCACCCGCTGTAAAGGGCGCTTTCAACTCTAACCTGGTTTCCTACGGGAAAGTGGAGAAAGTTCACGCGTCCCGGGCTTGGAGAAAAGTCATTGAAAATATCCTCCGCATTTATCCTGCATTCTATGGCGTGACCCGAAAACTTAATATCTTCCTGAGCAAATTCCAAAGGAAGTCCCGAGGCAATTCTAAGCTGCTCTCTGACGATGTTAACCCCTGTAATCATTTCGGTTATCGGATGCTCCACCTGAAGTCTCGTATTCATCTCTATAAAGTAATAGTCATCGCCGTTCACTATAAATTCCACTGTGCCTGCGTTTTCATAACCTGCCGCCTTTGCCGCTTTCACCGCATCTGTTCCCATGGAAATGCGCATTTCCTCTGAAAGTGCAAAATCAGGCGCTTCCTCCAGCATTTTTTGATTTCTCCTTTGAATGGAGCAGTTTCGCTCTCCAAGGTGAATCACATTGCCGAATTTATCCGCCAGAATTTGAAATTCCACATGCCTGGGATTTCTAATGAGTTTTTCTACATAAATTCTTCCGTCATCGAAACATTTTTCAGCTTCCATGGAAGCCTCATTGTAGGCAGACTCGATTTCTTCCAATGTCTCAGCTACCCGCATTCCTCTGCCGCCGCCGCCTGCTGCCGCCTTGAGCAAAACAGGAAAGCCCACTTCAGATGCGATTTGCCTCGCCTCCTCCATGGTTGAAACAGCCCCCTCAGATCCCGGAACCACAGGAACTCCCGCAGCTCTCATCGTTTTCTTCGCCTGTGACTTGTCCCCAAGCTTTCCGATAACATCAGGCGAAGGGCCTATGAACTCAATACCTTCTTCTTCGCAAATTCTTGCAAAGTCAGGGTTCTCCGACAAAAAACCGAAGCCAGGATGTATTCCGTCACATCCCGTATTCTTCGCACTTTCTATTATGTTTCCCACATTCAAATAACTTTGTGAGGACGGGGCAGCTCCTATGCATACCCCTCTGTCTGCCAAAATCACATGCAAAGAGTTCTTATCCGCCTCAGAGTACACCGCCACCGTTTCAATGGAGTTATCCTTACATTCTCGTATTATTCTCGTTGCAATTTCGCCGCGATTTGCGACAAGAACCCGATTCAGCATCTTTCCACCTCAAAAATTTCCGTTGCACAGTCAACCATTTCTCCGTCGGTTCCCATAATGTTTCTCACGATAAGGTCATAAGGCGCCTTGATTTCATTCATCACCTTCATCGCCTCAATTATACACAGCGGCCGGCCTTGTTTTATCTCTTTGCCGATTTCGGCAAAGGGCTTGCTGCCCGGATTTGCAGCTCTGTAAAAAACTCCCACCAAAGGAGCCTTTATCTTTTCAATGCCTGCACTTGTATCTGTCTCTGCCTCTGCCTCCCGGTGACTGTCAGGCTTCGCATCGGGTTCTCCTTCTCCGGCTTTTCCTTTCGCAAAGTTTTCCGGTGAATCCGAAAATTCATCTGTTCTTCTGTCCTTAAGGTAATTTCTCTCAGATATATAGCCGGGACCTCTTTTGCCTTCACAATGGCGGCTCTCACCTTTTTCAAGCCGCAACCTTCCCTCTGCATCCTCATATTCAAGCAAAGAAATATTCGTATCCTGAAACTTTTCAACCAGCTCAAAGATTTCCTTTTTTTTCATGATTAACCTTGGTATTTTTCGACACAGTCTACTATGTCCTTAACTGTACTCATATTTGCAAGTTCCTCATCGGGAATCTTAATTCCAAAAGCTTCTTCCAAAGCCATTACAAGTTCAACCGCATCCAAAGAGTCGATGGAAAGGTCATCTGCAATGGTAGCATCCAATGTAATCTTTTCCTCGTCGCAGCTCAAAGTGTCAACCATAATCTGTTTAATCTTTTCAAAATTCATTTTCTTACCTCCAAATTTTTCACCCTGCCGAAAGTCTGTCTCTTATACACATCTGACGCTGCCGACGATATGCAGTGTGT
>CALZYE010000026.1 GCA_945830395.1 uncultured Clostridia bacterium | reverse complement strand
TCTACACACTGCATATCGTCGGCAGCGTCAGATGTGTATAAGAGACAGCTTACTAAACATATCATGGTACATATCTTTAGAAGATTCTTCTATCTTGGTAATGCTTGATACCTTATTTCCGGCATCCTTTGATGAAGCTCCGCAAAGATAAAAGGCTTCATTTTCCGTTCCATAGTCTATGGCAATATATCTATCGTGGTATTTTTTACCCGCTATCTTCAGTTTCAGGTCTATATTAGGATAGTCTTTTCTAAAATCATCTAAAATATTTTTTGTAAGCATATCCTTATTTTTAACATTATCACTAAAGACTATGATTTGAGTTTTATCTCTTGCAGCTCTTAAAAGTTCAAGTGTTTTAAGCCCTATATAGTTATCTATAACATAAATGCTTTTCTTTGCCGACTTATATATTTTCGTATGAGCAACATCAGCTTCTATCTTATCTCCGTTCATCAAAAGGAAATGTTTATATGTTTCCGGGTCTATAAAATTTTCCATTACCTTTTTCAAATCTTCTTTAGTAGCCATTTGAGATTTTATTTCTGCAATATCATTTGTGTTTTGGTTGGTTTGAATAGCAATTTGTACTAATTCCTTTGAACCGATAAAATCCTGATTTTCAATAATAAAGTCTTTCATCTGCTTAAATGTTCTAATTAAGGCTCTGCTTTGTTTCACCGCAAGCTCTCCCCTTAATACAGTCATAAGCATATAAATACCCTGTTCTGTAAAAGCATATGGATTGTACTTTATATTGCTTCCTCTACCTTCTCCTCTGTTCAAGGTGCCATTTTGGCACCTTGAAAGTTCATCTATTTCTTCATCAGTTAATCGGAACATGAAATCTTCGCCCTCAAACTTTTCAATATTCCTCTTAACTTGCCTATTAAAACCCTTTGTTTCATAACCATAAATTTCAGCTAAATCTGAATCAAGCATTAC
The DNA here is from genome assembly GCA_945830395.1 of uncultured Clostridia bacterium. GTDB lineage: Bacteria > Bacillota > Clostridia > Peptostreptococcales > Anaerovoracaceae > Aminicella. The sequence goes on along the minus strand of CALZYE010000026.1, from coordinate 17,676 downwards.
TTTTTGTCCACGAACAAAATAAATCTTTTCCTTTAGTGTTCTATCATCTACAATTTTTATCTCTCTTTCTTGCTCTGCCACAAAATGCACCTCCAATATATTTTTTTGGCTACAACTTGTAGCCATTTTCTCTTTCTTTCATTTAGCTTACAGCTTGTAAGCAATTCTCCATCATCTTTTCAAAGTCTAATTGATATAATTATACCAAAAATACAGGCTCTTTTCTATCTCTCAGTTTCCTTGTGGATATGGTCTTTCTTTTTGTAATGCTCCTTTGCCCATGCTTTTTGCCTATCCTCTCTTTTAATCTGTCTTTGAAATTCTTCTAATGCCATTTTTACGCTTGGCTTTTCTCCCCTTGCAATAGCTTTTTTATAGGCTATTTCTATCTCAATGTTTATATCTATTCCAAAGTCTTTATTTACTTCACCTACTACATATTTGATATGGTTTATTTGAGAGATTTCCTCTTTTATAAATTTTTGGTTAAAAGTGAGATGATTTATATCTGTCTGCAACTCTCTTTTTTCTTTCTCCCATTTCTTTGTTTCTATCTTTTCACTTCCACTTAATTTTTTTAGAATAGATTTTGCTCTAATATATTTATCAATTTCTTCTTGATGGGAATTGTAATATTCTTCTTTGCTTGCTCCTGCTATTTTACTGAAGATAGAATTATCAGCTCCCCTATATCTATCATAGATGGTTTTATATTCTTTCATAATTTTAGCTTGTTTGATTAAGGTTTCTATATTTTTAATTTGCTTGTTACAATCCGCTATGCTTCCCTTATTTTCTTTTAGCTTTGTCAATACTTCATCTTTTTTACACTGTATATCTATGATTGTTTTTAGGTTGTTACCACTCATATAGGATAGGGCTTTTACATATTTTTTAGAGTCAAAATGTTCCTTTCTCATTCTACTGTCATAACTTAGATTTTTAGATAGTTCCTTTTGAATTTTATAGTAGGTTTCAAGATAGGAATAGACATCAAAAAGGTCTGGAGTTAAATTATATTCTTCTTGTTTTTCTTTAGAAAATCCTTTCAATAAACCTTTTACCATATTGACCAAACTTAAAATCCAACTGCTTATTTCTGCAATTTCTTCCTTTAATTTTTTGAACTCTTTATTTAAGGCTATGATTTTTCTGTTATGGTTTCCTCTTTCTGTCTGTATTCCTTTTTTCTCCATCTGATAGCTTGCTGTTCCTAAATGAACCTGTGGTAATTCCTCTCTTCCTTGTTCTTCAAAGGTTCGTGGGTCTATCCTTTTATCTATGTTATTTTTTTCTAAATACTCATTTGCTTTTTTTGAAAAGTTCTCCCTCCACTCTTTTGCCTTGTCCGGTTCGTTCCAATCATTTAAGTTTACTTTTCTTGATTTGTAGTTTCCACTTTTCAGTTTTATCTTTTCTCCATTTTCATCAAGGATATATTCTTTTCTGCTTTTAGGTTTCCATTTTCCTTGTTCGTCAATTTCTCTAAGTGTAAGTAGGATATGGGCGTGTGGTTGTTCTTCATTATCACTGGCTGTAGGATTATGAATGTTGCAATCCGCTATCATACCTTTAGAGGTAAAGTTTTCTTCTATGAACTCACTGATGAGTTTTATCCTATCTTCCTCATTTAATTCTCTTGGAAGTGTAAAAAGTAAGTTTCTTGCAAGCTGTGAGTTTTTACTTTTCTCTATTTTTTCAACACTATTCCATAGGTATTCTCTATTAGAAAATTCTTTTGGGATATGTTCCGGTAAGAATATTTTTGAAAAAACAAGGTCATCTTTTTTAGAGTAATCATGGACTTTTACATAGTATTCATCTCTTAATTTATCTCTTGCATTATATGCAGCCTTTGCAATCACGCTATGCCCTTTTGACCTTGAAACTATATCTACATGGGTATGTAGGCTTTTAATTTCCATTCTTTTTCGCTCCTTTCCATTTATGATTTTTATATTTTTAGGCATAAGAAAAGCAGATAGATTTTTCTTAAAATTTTTCTATCTGCTAATCTCTATCCGATATTTAATTTTTATATTTTAGTATCTTTATGATGATAGGTATCTTCGCTCCCTTTTTCAAAGGGCGCAAAGATACACCGACTACATTCGGTGCTTTGCGTTCTTGCAGAAAGCTTATCGCTCCGCTAAGGAATTCAAAAGGATAAATCCATTTTGAATTGTATAGGGGCTACTCCCCCTTAAACCCCTGTGGACTTTGTTTTTTGTAGATTTACTAAATCAACAAAAAAGCAAAGTGTTAAAAATCTTTTCACTTTGCTACATCAATTTTCATATTTACTTTTCATAAAAGCCACCTGTCCAATCTTTATTTTTAATCTTCACTTTCTAAAAAATAAGCTTCCATATCTTCATTTAAGTTTTCCCCTTTTATATCATCTACCCTATCATTTTCATCATCAGGATTTTTAGTTTCTTCTATATCTATTCCTCTGTCTTTCAGATGAATTTCTGTAAGTTCCTTTAGCTTTTCTCTGTTCCTATTATCTGATAATACATAGTCTAAAAAAGCATAGACTAAATCGTTATTTGTTTCTTCTTGTCTACCTGTAATTTCTCTTTCAAAGGCTTCAAACACTCCACCTTTTTTGATTTTTCTTTGCGTCTCAGCATTTCTTTTTAATTTGCTTTGCTTCTGGATAAGAAGTTTCTTTCTGTTTTGTGCCTTTTCAATTTTGGTATTTTCCTTTTCTAATTGTTCCATTACTTTTTCTAATTCTTTCATTTTAATTTCCTCCATTTCGTATTTTTATTCTGTTTTTTAAAAAGGAGGACTTCTGCACTTATGCAAAATATCCTCCAAACTAATATCCTATGTTATGATTTTTAGTTTAATAAATTATAAGCTATGCAACTCCCAACGAAAGAATCACCTCTGCTCCATAATTCGAATTTGAAATAATCAATTCTCCCCCATGTAGCTCTGCAACTCTTTTTACAAAAGCTAACCCTATTCCATAATGAGATTTATCTCCATTTCTATCTTTGTTTTGCCTATAAAAAAGTTTACCGCAATTATCTATCACTTCTTGAGAAAACAATGAACCATTATTCCAAATTGTAAAAATAAGTTTTTCATCTTCATAATCCACTTTCATTTCTATTTTTTTATCGTTTGATTTAGCATATTCTAACGAATTATTTATTATATTAGAAATAGCTCTTACAACATAATTAAGATTTAAATTGATTACTCTATCCTTTTCAATTTTGTTCTCAAGTTTAAAAATAGATTTATCCTTTAAAATAAAAAATATTTCCTGCCTGATAGTTTCTATAACTTCACAAACAGAATAATTCTGCCATTCTAATTTTCCGTCATAAAAAGTTTTTGAATAGTTTATCAAAAGATTAAAATAGTTACTTATTTTATCACTTGCAACTATAATATCACTCAAGTATTCTCTTTGTTCATCTTTCAGATCCGAATATAATAGTAATTCAGAATTCCCTTGTATAACTGTCAAAGGAGTTTTTAAATCATGGGAAGCTGCGGAAACTTTAAAGATTAAATCTTCTTTCTGTTTTTTTTCATTCTCCATCATTTCTTTTATCCTATATTGCATAGTATCTATTCTCTTATTTGTTTCAATAAATTCATCCAGTGTCAAAACACTATGTTTACATTGAGGCTCTAGCCACATACTTTTATGATAAACTATGTCCATCTCTCTTTTTATTAGTTTTAACATTTTAAAAATATTAAAACTTACAATTACAATCAACGCTATACAAATATATATCCACGAAAAAATATTTAAAAATATGGAGGAAACTCCATAATCACTTTTATTAGAATTTATACTGATAAATTCAATGGATATTGATAATAAAGGTATCAAATATAATAACAACATAGCTAATAAAAATTGCCATATTATTCTGACACATGTATTATAAACTAACCTTTTGAAAGTTACCCGTTTTTCCACCTATATCCACCTCCCCACATAGTTTCTATGGGATTTATATTGTATGGTTTAAATTTATTTCTTATTTGATATATATATTCTGATATTGAACGAAACTGTGCATTGGAATCTTGTGGGTATACTTTGTCGTATATTTCATGAATCGGAAATATTTTTTTAGGATTGGTCGCCAATAAGCGTATGATTATAAATTCTCTTTTTGTCAAAGGAATTGTTTCGCCGCAAACTGACACACTTTGTAATCCCAAGTCGATTGTAATCTCTCCAAACTGCAAAATATTATTATGAGTTTTATGTCTCTCTTCTCTTCTCAAGTGCATTTTTACTCTTGCTAATAATTCATTTACTTTAAATGGTTTGGTAATGTAATCGTCAGCTCCTGCTTGAACTCCTTTTACAAAATCTTCATCCATATCCTTTGCTGTTATAAATAATATCGGAACTTTTATCTCTTCTCTTATATATCTACAAATGTCCAAACCATTTAATGGCATCATAATATCCAAAAGTATTAAATCAAAACCAATAAAATCACACAAGTTTATTTCCTCAATATTGCTACGAGTTACTACCTCATACTGAGATAAATTCAAAACATTTTTTATCAATCTAAGAATACTAAGATCATCATCTATTGCCAATATTCGATAAGTCAAATCACCACCACCTTATAGCATATATTATACCACACATGAGCAATATCTATTCTTTGTACTTTTCAATATATACTTTTATCTAACCACTCTTCTTTTAATATAATAATAGGCTGCAAATAATAGAGAAATACTCCATAATCCTTGTATGATAATCCCACTTTCCAATTTAGGATAAACCATTGTAGAAATAGTTGAAAAAGCATTCATTACTGATAAAACAGGTAAAAATATTAAATTTTTACTGAATTGTAATAACAATTGACCCAAGCCTAAAATCATTGATAAGAGAATAGCTAATGAAACAACGATAGAACTACTCATACTTGTCAAACTAATAGCTATCAAACTAAGCTGAACGGTAACTATATATACTGGAATCAATGATTTTATCAAAATTAATATATTTTCATCAGTTATGCTAAAATCAAAATAAGTATTTACAGTTATTATCGTGATTACTGTGGCAATGAAAAACAATAAAGTTTCCCATAATACTAGATTTATGACTTTAGAAGTCATAAACTTAAATCTGTTTGGTACACTCAAAAAACTTGTCCTTAATGTCGAATTCAAAAATTCTTGTCCAAAATACAAAACAGAAATAACAGTAAAACCTGACTGCCCTAAATAAAAACTTTGTAATATCTGATTTACTATAAAATCGACGTTTTCTTTTCCTGTAGGTTTATTTAATACAATAGCCATGACGGGAATAAATATTACTAATGATATAATTGTCAAAATTATCCACTTGTTATATAAAAATTTTAACTGTTCTGTTTTAAGAGAATTCCATCTCATGTTAGTATTCCCCTCCTAAGTCACTTTTATAGAAACGTCTCAAAGACAATCCCCCGAAAAATAAAATCCATATAAGTAGAATTAAAATACTCATTAATGGATTTTCTGTAAATGCTTTTTCTGAGCTTGCAATTAAACCATTTCCAACAGAAACTGGTAATAATTTTGCAATTTCAAATCTCTCTGACAAAAATGCTCCAACATTGTATACTTGTGGGATTAAAAATAGTAGTGGCACAATAGCTGTTCTAAACAAAAATCCCATGACAAAAGATAAAATTGTGAGTCCACTCCATGCTATTGCAGCTAATACAATAAATTTCCAAACTATAGGAGTTAATACAAAAGGATTTAGTCCAAAATTCCCCAATGACAAGTGCGTAACCGAAATAGTTAAAACGATTGATATAAAAGATATAACTAAAGAAGCTACTGTTATTAAGGACAATTTAACAAAGAAACATATAGTTTTACTATTATTTGATAACAATGTTGTTCTCATACTATGCGATTTAAATTCACTAGCTCCATAAACTGCTCCTAACACAATCATAGGAAGTAGTCCAAATATAATTACATCAAATCCCAAATATTCAATTGGCGGAATAGCTTCGTATAAGTTACTATTCGTTTCTGGTGTAGCATTTAAACCAACAGATAAAACTTGTTTACTTGCAATATAAGCTAATCCACTCTGCAAAAACATCGTCAACATCACGACTATTTTAGTAGCTCTTGAAAAGCGAAATTTTAAAAATTCACTATTAAATCCCATTAAAAATCTACTCATTGCTACCTCCATCTGTTAAACTAAAAAATACTTCTTCTAAAGAAGATAAATTTTTCATTACTTCACCTAATCTACCTTTTGAAATAATCTCACCTTTGTTAATGATGACCACATAATCTGTAACAGCTTCAACTTCAGACAAAATATGCGAAGATAATAGAACTGTTTTTCCCATATCTGCTTGAGATTTTATAAATCCCCTAAACCATCTGATACCACTTGGATCTAAACCGTTTGTAGGTTCATCTAAAATCAAAAATTGGGGGTCTCCCAATAAAGCAATTGCAATGCCTAATCTCTGCCCCTCACCTAATGATAATTTCCCTATCATAGATGATGATTTATGTCTTATATCTGTTATATTTAGGACTTCATCAATTCTTGATTGATTGATACCATTACTTGCAGCAATAATTTTTAGATGTTGATATACGCTCCTATCATTAGGAGCTCCTACTCCATCAAAAGATGCCCCTACATTTAATAATGGAGTTTTAAATTCTGAATATAACTTGCCATCAATAGTGGCAACTCCAGAAGTAGCTTTATCAAGCCCTAACAAAATTCTAAGAGTCGAACTCTTACCAGCACCATTCGGACCGAGAAATGCTGTAATTTCTCCTTGTTTAGCTTCAAAACTAACGTCTTTCAATATTTTATTTTCCCCAAAATTTTTACAAACATTCTTTATCTCTATAATATGCTCCATACTAATATCCACCTTTCTAAATAACCATTTGCTCTTTTGCTAATTCTCTGTATAAAGGAATAGTGACCAAAAGTTCATTATGTGTTCCTTTTCCAACTATTCTTCCATGTTCAAGAACATAAATAACATCCGAATCTATTAGTTGATTTCACATATTTCTTAACACAGATAGATTTATCCTTCTCAAGATGGTTTTATTATAAATTTAGAACTTCAGATAAAAATCAGAATTTACCCTGAGTTTTTATTTTTTTACTGTTTTTTCTTAAAATTTATTATTATTGTTTTGTCGGTTACATCTGATATAGTTCCTGCCCCAGAATCTCACAGCGACGTTTCGTTCTACTTGGCAGGCTCTTTTCTGATTACTTAGAATGTCATCGCCTACTTCCCCATAGATACATATCCTTACAGACCGCTCATTCAATTGTCAAAGAACAATTTTCTTTATGCCTGTATGATATTGCATTTTTGTTCCTATTCCCGTATGTCCTAAATCTTGGAATATTCCATTTTGTTCCCACTTTTCCACGATTGTGGAAACGGTATGGTATAATATTTATAAGAATATTTTTATCAAGGAGGTTATCTGTTATGAAATGTAAAATAACCTTACAGGAACGCTTAAAAGATTTAAGAGTTGCACATAATCTAAATTTAGAGGAATTAGCTAAGCTAACAGGTATTTCAAAATCCGCTTTAGGTAACTATGAGAATGATGATTATAAAGAAATAAATCATGGGAATTTAGTTACACTTGCACAGTTTTATAATGTTTCTACCGATTACTTACTTTGTCTTACAGAAAACAAAAATCACCCAAATACAGATTTAACTAATCTACACTTGAGTGATAATATGATTGATTTATTGCTAAGTGGTTCTATCAATAACCGTTTACTTTGTGAAATTGCTACACATGATAAGTTTAAGAAACTTATGGCTGATACGGAGATTTTTGTTGATGGTATTGCTACTAAACGATTTAATGACTTAAATTCTTCTCTTGAAACAGTGAGGGCTGAAATCCTAAATCAAAATCCCAATGTATCTGATGACCATACTTTGAGAACTCTATCAGCTGCTCAAGTAGGCGAAGAAGATTTCTTTTGTCATATCACCCATAAAACATGGGATAGTATTATAAAAGATATTCGTAAAAATCATGAACAGGATATTGATAGTATTCCTGAAGATGATGATACCTTATCATTACAGAAAATTCGTCAAATTATGATTTCTTCCGGAAACAATATAGACAAATTCATTGAGATTTTCTGTAATTCTTTTCAGCTAAAATATAAAAAGCTATCTGAAGATGAAAAGGAATTTTTAAGGAAACTATTTAAGAAATCTCCTATCATTAAAAACTCCGGTATTAACTTTAGACGAAAAAATAAAATCACCTAATATATAATTAAGCGATTTTACAGTTGTTATTCTGTATCCTTTACGATTTCAACTACATCATTGAGGGTACAGTCTAACGCTAAACATATTTTTTCTAAAGAATCAAGATTTACATAAGTATCCTTGCTCATTCTTGAAACTATATTACTTGTTATATTGGCAGCTCTTTTTAAGTCCTCTTTATTCATCTTTTTTTCAACTAATAAGTGCCATAAGGGTTTATAGCTAAGTGCCATAGGTTACCTCCTTTACAGTAGTTTTATATTTATCATTATAACACAAACTACTGTAAAAATCCTCTATATCAACTTATTAGTTATGTCTGCATTAGTATTTTTTGAGATAGTCCTGTTTTCAATGCTTTTCGCCTTACCACTTCGGACTGTCCAACATCGGCAGGACGCCAAGGAACATCCAAATCATGAAGGGCAATCAGTTTGTTTTGTACATTCGTGCCGGCTCCCATTTTCTGAGTAGAACCAAGTAATATCCTCACATCTCCTTTACGCACCTTTGCAAAGAGTTCGTCCTTTTGTTTATCGGAATTCGCTTCGTGGATAAAGGCGATTTCTTCTTTTGGTATTCCCATTGCTACAAGTTTTTCTCTAATATCATCATAGATGTTAAATTCTCCATCGCCTTTTGGTGTAGACATATCAGAAAATAGTAGCTGTGTTGACTTATCTTTTTTTGTCTTATCCCATATACTAAAGACATTTTTCACACAGACATTGACCTTACTGTCAGGATTGTCAGGTAGCAGAGGATTAATTAAACGCTGATCTAAGGCAAGTTTTTTACCATCATTAGTAATTTTTAGCATATTATCTTCGTCAGGCTCTACCACCCTATTTCTCACATCATCTGCTCTTTCAGAAAGGCTCTTTAGAATTTCCTTTTGCTCCTCACTTGGCAAGGTCTTGATAACCTCATAGTGTGCTTCAGGAGTAGGAAGATTTAGCATATCCGCTGTCTGAATGTCCGCGACTTCCTTAAACATAGACATTAGTTCAGGCAAGTTATAGAACTTGGAAAATCTTGTCTTTACTCTGTATCCTGTTCCCTCCGGAGAAAGCTCAAAAGCAGACTGCGTTTCCCCAAAGGTAGAAGCCCAGCTATCAAAATGCTCCAAATTATTCTTTTTAAGGCTTTCATACTGAAGATAACGCTGCATAGTGTAAAGCTCAGTCATGGAGTTTGATACAGGCGTTCCCGTTGCAAAGACAATGCCTTTTCCATTTGTCATTTCATCCATGTATCTGCATTTCATAAACATATCGGAGGATTTAAAGGCTTCGGACTGCCCAATACCTGCTACATTCCTCATTTTTGTGTAAAGATAGAGATTCTTGTAGTTGTGTGCCTCGTCAATAAAGAGCTTATCAACTCCTAATTCCTCAAAGGTAATGACATCATCTTTCTTAAAATCGTCATTTAATTTCTCAAGCCTTGTTTCCAGTTTTTTCTTTGTCTTTTCAAGCTGTTTTACCGTAAAGTTCTGATTTCTGTCATGCTTGTATTCTTCTACATAGTTTACGATTTCATCAATCTGATCCTGAATATGCTTCTCTTGATATTCTTTACTCATCGGGATTTTTTCAAACTGCGTATGCCCGATAACAACGGCATCGTATTCTCCTGTGGCAATTCGACCGATAAAACGCTTACGGTTCTTCGGCTCAAAATCTTTCTTATCTGCCACCATGATATTTGCTGACGGATAAAGCTGCATAAACTCACGACCGATTTGTCCTGTTAAATGGTTCGGTACAACAAAGAGCGATTTACTACACATTCCAAGCCTTTTACTTTCCATTGCAGAAGCCACCATTTCAAAGGTCTTTCCACTACCTACCACATGAGCAAGCAGGGTGTTGCCTCCATAAAGACTTCTTGCTATGGCATTTCTCTGATGAGGTCTTAAATCTATTTTAGTATTCATTCCCTCAAAGGAAAGATTACTTCCGTCATATTCTCTGTTTCGGATAGAGTTAAAACGCTCATTATACAGTTTTACAAGACGGTTTCTTCTCTCCTGATCATTAAATATCCAGTTCTTAAATTCTTCTTTTAGTAGTTCCTGCTTTTGCCCTGCAAGCATGGTTTCTTTTTTATTTAGTACAGAAGTTTTAGAGCCGTCCGGATTTACAATCTGGTCAAATACCTTTGTTTCTTTCAGGTTTAAGGCATCTTCAATCAGCTTATACGCATTTACCCTTGATGTACCGTAAGTCATTTCAGCAAGGTCATTTCCTCTATCCCTGCTTTTGCCCTCTACATTCCATTCACTTGTCAGATTTGAAAACTTAACCTTAATATCCCATCTTGCATATCCCGGAGTTTTAAGAGTTTCAAAGATAAATTTTTCAATGTCTTTAATCGGTATCCAAGTTGCACCAAGCCTTACATTGATTTCACTTGCTTCAAGCTCCTTTGGAAGAACTTTGGTAAGCTCTGCTTTTTGATATTCCAAACGGTTCATTTCATAGCTTATAAGTTCTTTTTCTTTTCCGTTTTCTTCATATCCAAGATGAGGCAGCTCTCTTTCCGTCTGTCTGAGCTTTGATAGATAGCTATCTACTATGGCAATCTTGTCCCTGATATTCCCACTTAAATATTCATCCTTTGTTACATAGCCGTATTTGTAGGAATTACTGCCATTGGCACAGGCAAAAGGCAAATCTCCATCTTCGGGGTTAAAGGATAGAGGTCTATAAAAGTTTTGTTCTTCCCTAATATTTAAGTAGATTTCCCCTCGAAGCTCCTCAATCAAAGTCGGTCTGTCTTTTCCTGTAAGACCTTCCATATAGTCAAAGTCCACATATCCTTTTTCAGATACCGATAAGACAAGGGCTTCTAAAGAAGTATCCACATGATCTATGACTTTAGCCTTTGTAATAGTTCTTTTGGAGAAAATATCTCCCTTTACCTTAAAGTTTTCTTCTTCATCAAGGATTTCAATGGAGGAAACAAGCGGGAAGTTGCTATCCTCTTTTAAAGCTCTTGTATTGCTTAAATTATTTACAAAGCCATGCTTATTAGAAAAACGGTCATAGACTTCATTTAGTTTTTCCTGTGAAGCCTTGATTTCTTCCTCACTAAAACCTTCTTTCTGCTTGTAAATCACATTTTTTAAGGCAGCATTCAGCTCAAGATAATCCTTGATTTTTTCTTTGTTTTTATCGGTTACTTCCTTTTTGATAAACAGTGAGTTTTCTCTGTAATAGACTTCATCATCAATAATGGTATAGGAAAAGTTCTTAACATCATCCGTTGCAGGGATTGAAGTGATTTCATCATCTAAAAGCTCTATTTCTTCATACTTGGCATCTTTTGAAATTCTTTCTCCTGCAATCTCGATACGATCCTTTAATGAAGCCATATTTAGCTCTGTGCCTAAATAAGCTATCGGTTCACAAGTTAGAGTTTTTCCAAATCTTCCGCTTACTTCACGCATTGAGCCAAGTACCTGTTCAGGATAAGCAACAAAGTATTTGTTATATACAAGACCGTTTTCATCTTCCGCAAGGTGTATCCAATCTTCATCACGCTCTAATACGCTATCTCTTTTCTTTAAGAAGATAATATCTGAGGTTACTTCTGTGCCGGCAGTACCCTTAAAGGTGTCATTAGGAAGTCTGATAGCTCCTAAAAACTCTGCTCTTGCTGCAAGATAGCGTCTTACACTTTCATCCTTTTTATCCATTGTTCCACTTGATGTAATAAAGGCGATAACCCCGCCGTTTCTAACCTTATCAATGGACTTGGCAAAGAAATAGTCATGAATAAGGAAGTTATTACGATTGTATTCCCTGTCATTTACTTTGTATTCTCCAAAGGGAACATTGCCGATTGCAACATCAAAAAAGTTATTGGAAAAGGAAGTTTCTTCAAGTCCTTTAATCTGTATATCACTTTCAGGGTATAACAGCTTTCCGATTCGACCGCTTATAGAGTCAAGCTCTACACCATAAAACTTTGACCTACGCATTTCATCAGGAAGATTACCGATAAAGTTTCCGATACCCATTGATGGCTCAAGGATATTTCCACTCTTAAATCCCATATCGGAAAGTGTCTTATATACGCTGTCAATGACTGCTTTCGGTGTATAAAAGGCTGTTAGAGTAGATTCTCTTGCAGCTTCATATTCAGCTGGTGATAAATTTTCTTTTAAGAAGTTTCTTGCAACTTCCCATTGTCCCTCTTTACTTTCGTCAAACACATCAGCAAGTCCACCCCATCCGACATACTTTGCTAAAACTTCCTGAGCGATACTGTCAAGCTCTCGCTCTCCTTTTTCAATTCGATTAAACATGGAAATTGCTTCAAGGTTTTTATTTAATCTTTCACTTGGAGATAACTTTTCAGGCAGTGTTTCTTCCGTAATCTTGAAGTTATGAGCTTCTGCTTTCTTTAGTTCACTTTCTTTAACAATAGTTTCAGTCTTTCTATATGTCAGATTTTCAAATACCATCTCAAGATCGCTTTCAAGATGATAAGGAATTACATCAGAGCCTGTTATCATGCCGCCAAGATATTCCATATTATCCTTAACCGTTACCGCCTTTAGGTTATTTCCCATATCATCAAAGCGTGTGATGGTATAGTCTTTGTCCTTATATTTAATTTCATCTCCAATAATAAACGCAGGTCTTTCAAGACTTACCTGTCTTAATAAATCCTCATTATCTGTAAAAGCTACAATAGGGATTTGATGGTTTCCACTTCTTACCGGATCAAGCCATAAATCATTTCTTCCTGTGATTTGGTTTTTAGCAATCTCCCTAACCCTGTATTCTTCATGGTTAAAATAGACGGTATCACCTTCTTTAACTGCAAATTCATCTGAAAGCCTTTCCTTTTCTTCCTTAAGCTCTACTTCTTCCTTTTCCTTCAGATAATCAAATAGTGTTTCCTGAACAGGTGTTGCAGGTACTCTTTCTTCCACTTCTTCAGATATTTCAAGTTCTTCTTTATCTTCAAAGCTGAGTTCTCCGTTAAAGACTGATTGAAGCTCCTGTTCATCCATCTGCTTTGCAAGTTCTGTATCTTTAAGCTCTCTAAAGGTCTTTGGAAAATCTTCTAAAATTAGCCTCTGGGCATTTAACTCCTTTAATTCTTCAAGATTGAAATATCCCCATTCAGGCTCAAATCCTAACACAAGTCCAAAGGCATCACCGCTTTCCCTGTCATATTCCGTCATATACCAAGTCCAATTTGAACGGAAAGGTATGATGTATGCTGCATGAACCTGCTTGTCCGCTAAAGACACATCTTCCTGTGCATAAAGCTCAGGCACTCTTTCAAGCATTTCATCAGTCATTAAGTTTTCAGGATCATCTTTAGAATAATATTGTGGTTCTTTTGCTTCTTCTATCTCTGACTTACTTTCTGTTTTCTTTTCTTCAAGATAAAGATTTTTAGAAAGCAGCTCCTCTATATGCTTTGCCACACTTGACCAAGTAAGGAACACATCATTACAATCATTCTTCTGTAATTTAAGTCCCTTTGCATCATGCCACTCATCACTTCCCATTGCACCTGATACTGCATGACTTCTTCCACCGATGCCATATTCGTCTTTTAAGAAATTGGCTTTTTCCTGCAAGGTATGATTTTCTTTGAAAAACTTTGTAATTCGCTCTTTTCCCCTATCGACCCCACTTCCTCTTGAAAGGCTTTCAAGAACTTCATCTTCTGTAATAAAGGGCTTTACTTTTGGAAGCTCTGTCAGATTGGTACTATATTCCTTTCGTAGCAACTCAAGTTCCTGCAATCTTTTATAAAGGCTATCTACCTTGTGATAATGAAACCTTAATACATTTCTGTTTTCTTTGTATCCTTCTAAAAACCTGCTGTATTCGTTGATTGTTTCTTTCAGATACTCAGGATTTTTTAATGCTTCAGACAATCTTTTCGTTTCTTCCGGAAAGCCTCCTCCGCTTGTTTTTAAGATTTCAAAATATCCCTGTCCTTGACCTTCTTCGCTTAAATCATGCGTTAGATACCATAAGGATTCTGAAATTCTATCTCTTTCATAGTCATGTGCTTCTAAAAGCTCTACATTTATAGCAAACTCACCACTATCAAGAAGCTCATTTATCCTACTTGCAGCATCACTCCAGCTTAAAATTTGCGTATCATCTTCTCTTGCAGAAGTGCCGTAAGCTAAATGAATACCTTTATCCGAATACCAGGAAGATACCTCTCTTTCATCAATGTAAAATCCGTTTCCTCCTCTAAAGGTATCTTTGAGGTATTCTCCCAATTCTTCATTGCTCTTTCCTTTAGAAAACTCTGCTATAAGAGGAAGCCTACCGCCATCATGGTTTCCTCCGTTAATAAGGATAGTGTCTATGTCTTTCTGATTAAGAGGAATAGTAAGCCTCATCTGTCCATGAGAATTTTCGGGCAAAGAAAAAGAAGCCTTTTCAGCTTCTTTTAACTCTACATTAGTATTATCTTTTAAATTTCCACTACTTCCTTGATTGTCATTTCCTTCAGAGCTGAAATCATCGCCCCATACTGTGGATTGTTCTCGTCCTCTATCTTCCAAGCTACCATCAATTTCGGCTTCTCCGTTCTCATAAATTCTATTGCCTGTTTCTGAATATTCATCAGGTGTCCTGTCAGTTTCTTCTCCTTGTATAGATCCACCAACATCTCGAAGTGGCTCTGCTCCTCGCTCTGTGATAGATAATCCAGCCTCATCACTGCGTAAGTCGGATTCGGGAATTCTTTCATGAAGTCCGTCTGTTCCTCCAAGCTGTTTAGCGTATTCTCCCTGATTTTCTCTATTATCTCGTCCGTACTCTCCATTTCGGAGAACTCTCCCGCTTTCATTTCTTTCCTGATCATCTCGTCGAAGTACATTTTCTTCTACCTCCTCTAATTCTTCCTTAATCCTATTATATCCTGCTTCTTTTCCTATTAAAACTTCTTTTTGAAGCTCCAGCTCTTTGCTTTTTTGAATGGTTTCATCAATAATCTTTCCACTAATATCCGATACGGTTTCACCTAAGCTCATAAGGGAAATGCTATCAAGCATTGCAAAGTTTTCCTTTAGAAGCTCATTATCCATAGGATAGTCTACCTTAAATCTTGAAGCTACTGCATAACTCACTGAGTCTCTCACAAATTTAGTAAAAGATATTCTATCTTCATCTGCTATTCTAAGCTCATTCATAAGGCTGTCTATCTTTTCATCACCATAAAGTCTGCTTAAAGAAAAGATATTTTCTAAGATGCTTTCACTTTCCTCATAACCCTCATTTTTTATCATTTCCTTTAAGACATCCCTATGAGCTTCCTCATCAAATCTCCAAAGATTTACTTCATTGACATCCCTGTTTCTTGAAACCGTCTGGCTTATATCAAAGATATAGTCCACTTTTTTGTATGTGCCATAGTCCTCTAAAATGGGGATACCTTTTTGTCCCCTCATAACAGTACGGTTAAAGCGTTCCCTCCAATAGTCGAACTTGGCACAGGCTGTCGCTTCAGAATTTCTATCATAGATACTGAGCTGACTTCTAAAGTCATATCTCTGATTGTTTCCGACGACCTTTAGGAGCTTTAGATATTCTGCTTCACTTTGCAAAATATCTTGTTTTACAAGCTCCAAAATGTTATGAAAATCATTTATTCGCATTTTTACCTCCTTCTTTTTTCCAAACAAAAAAGGTGGTTAGATTTTACTCTAATCACCTTTAAATTCTGTGTATTGCAACTTAATTCTATTCATTCAGTTCCCAATGACCATTTTTCCCTTTACCAACATACTTAATATTAGGAATGTCTTTTATATATCTTGTAATGGTTTTTTCACTAACGCCTAATACCATAGCTATATCTTTACGGCTCACTCTATTGTCCCCTTTAATCATATCTTTGATTATGTTTTCAATTTCTTCGAGGGACATTCGAGAGACATCTTGAGGGACATTTCGAGGGACATTCCCTCCACCAACTTTTTGTGTCGCTATCTTCTTTAGAGGAATAATCGTCCTGAATATATCCCCCTCCTCAAATAGCGGGTTTTCTCCTGAATAAAGCTGTGTGTACTTGTAGGTATTTCGCATTCCTGAACCAAGTTCATCCGCAAGACCTATTTCTCTAAACACCTTTGATATAGCAGGATTCTTGGGAAATGGCTCAAACTTCTGTAAATCTAAAGCTCCCATTCCATGAGCCAAGTTGCTGTTTTCAACCGTAATCCTCTGATCGTCAATAATCATCTTTGCAGGAAAACCACTTGAATAATCTCTATGAGCCAATGTATTGGAAACTATTTCTCTGAGTATCCTATCTCTTGCGTTGACATTTACAATTCCGTCCAAGACAAATAAATCATTCAAATGCTTCTGTCCAAATTCTATAAGTCTGTCATAGCTATCAATCAGATTTGTTATGACAACATCTCTATCGTCATATCTATCCTTGTTTTCAACTCTAAATATCGCATCAGTTTTATGCTGTGGAAGAACGGACATAATAGAGTTGTCTTTTCCAAATAACAAAATAGCAGCTAATGTAATTCCTTCACGCTTTGTTTCCGGATCTGTCAGAATGAGATTTGCACTTCTAAGAAGCTCATCATTACTCATATTCTCCCAAACATGATTTTTATTTCGGGAAACAGCCATTTTCTTAGCCTTATCAATGACAGAAGCATCAAGAAAATCAATATCAAGATTCGGATATACTTTATTTACAAAATAGCTTCCTTGTTTTCTTGCATATAACTTATATACAAGTTCAGAATGATCTGTGATATTGATGTCTCCTTCATAAGACCTGTCCCAAATTCTGCCGTTATGTCTGCACACCTGATAGCCTTCCGGCACTCTGATGTAAATTACTTTTTTCTCATCTATATCAAAGACTTCAGGTAGCAAATAAAGTGGTGGATACATCTTTTGCGAATTGTTGATTGCCGTAGTAAATTCCTTAATCACTTTATCAACTTTGTCTTTACTAACACCAACAATCTCTCTTTTATCATTTACACCAAGTAAAATATGTCCTCCATTTCTATTATTGAAAGAACATACTGTATCAAAGACATCTTTGGTTAAAGCATTTTTTGATTCTTTAAATTCGACATCTATCTTTTCTCCGACTTGAATTAACTTCTTTATTTCATCTATCGTCATATAGTCATTTCACCGCCTTTACTTCTTAATGTTTTCTTCGATAAAAACATTGGAATTTTGAATTTCAACTTTATCTTTATTAACCACAAAAGTAACATGGTCTCCATTTTCTAAATTCAAAAGTTCCCTTATCCTTTTCGGAATAGTAACCTGTCCTTTTGCCATAACCTTTGCGGTATCCATAAATATATCTTTCA
>CALZYE010000025.1 GCA_945830395.1 uncultured Clostridia bacterium | reverse complement strand
GTTCTGATACAGACCGATGTAACGACAGGCAGGATCAAAGAGTTTCAGTTTGATTTAAACAAGAGCAATAACTGGATGAAGCAATTTAACAGAAACAGTTCTCAGCTGGCAGAGGCGGAGGGCAAGGTATATAAATATAAAGTCAAAGAAATATCTCAAATAGAAGGCTATGATATAAAGTATGATAACAACAGCGGTATAAGTGAAGGAGAAATACTTATAAAGAACAGGCAGAGACTTTATGAGCTTCCTCATGCCGGCGGCATGGGTACATACATGTTTACGGCTGTAGGTTCAGCTATTATAGCACTTGCGGTCATGATGTTCATATACTCAAGGCGGAAGAACAACATATAACATTTTTCAAAAGGAAAGGTCGTCTCATTGGCAAACGC
The DNA here is from genome assembly GCA_945830395.1 of uncultured Clostridia bacterium. Taxonomy (GTDB): domain Bacteria; phylum Bacillota; class Clostridia; order Peptostreptococcales; family Anaerovoracaceae; genus Aminicella. The sequence goes on along the minus strand of CALZYE010000025.1, from coordinate 19,593 downwards.
ATTGATTTGCTAATGGGACGACCCTTACTTTGTAACTATTATTCATTTTTAAGGCATTATATGCGAAAGTTAAGCTCGGCAGTAAGCTGTGCCGATTAAGGTTTCGCTTTCTTGACTTATCATAATACGATTTGTATAATAAGTAAAACGACAAAATTTAATATTTGACATTAGTAAAATTAATGGAGAAAGGTCAGACGGGATTTTCCGTCCGAGAGTATCATGGATAACAGAAAATATGAGGCGCTTATAAATATAGCGGAGACCGGAAGCATTACAAATGCTGCGGAGAGAATGGGCTACACACAGTCGGGGATTACTCAGATGATTAACAGTCTGGAAAAGGAGCTTGGTGTAAAGCTTCTGACAAGGACGAATAAAGGGGCGATTTTGACTCCAAACGGTCAGGAATTATTGCCTCTCATGAGGGAAGAGTTTCGCTGGGAACGCACCATACAGCAGGAATGCGCAAGGATGACAGGAAAAGAAACGGGGAGTGTAACTGTGGGCTGCCTGTCCAGTATCAGTACGGCGTGGATGCCGGGAATTTTGGAAACCTTTGCAAAAGAATACCCCAATATAAAGGTAAAAATGATAGAACACGAGGCTCCCGGTCTGGAAAGGATGCTGCTCAACGGCAGGATTGACATGGCGATTATGGAGGTTGACGAAAACAAAACCTATGTATCGAAAGTGCTTTTGAAGGATGAAATATTTGCTGTTTTACCGCAGCATCATGAACTTGCAGGGGAGAAAAAAATTGCTCTGGAGAACTTAATAAAATATCCTTTTATTTCTTACGCAACGGGAGATACCTCTTCAATCCAAGGTTGGCCTGAAAACCGCATTCCGCAAGCCAAGTTGAATGTGATGTATACCTGCAAGAATGATTTGACGGCTATACAGATGGTAAAACACAACTTGGGGGTTTCCCTGGCGGGAAAGCTGATGCTCAGCAGTTATGAAGCCGAAACCGTAAACATTTCTCTCGATCCGCCTATGTACAGATTTTTGGGGGTTGCAACCCGTGCAGGAGAAAAAGCCCTGCCTGCAACTCAGTCATTTATAAATACCGTAGTTGAAATCATAGGAAAATCTACAGAAAAATAACAAGGAAGTATGGGTTTTCCGGTTATCCCAAGACCTGTGGTGAATGTGTGGATGAATATAGATATGCATACAAGTATGCAGGGACTCCGACGGAACTTATTACTTCATAGAAGCAAGTGCAGAAGCCAAAGTCTCCGCTACAAACTGAACAGCATGTTGTATGTCGTATTCATCGGGATGTGCCTGGATGCTCAGGTGATGCTTCCATTTCTTCGGTGAAACATATTTCGGCGATTTTGGGTCCAAATGACACCGAGGTTCTATCCGCTTCAGGTCTGAATGTCCTTGGCACAGATGGACTCCTACGCAGTTATTTTTTTCAGTTATGGCACGCTGAACATTCTTCCTTACTCTGCTTCCGTATTCACCTTCTGCATCACCGCTCATTGTTCCGATTGCCATAATGTTTCTGCCTTTTATCCCATCTAAAAATGAAAGACTCAAGTCATCAAGACTTGATCTTCTGCACCAAAAACAGAGAACGGTAATGTCCCCTTCGGATATTTCATCGTGGAAAAACCTTATATCGTGCAGTTCTGTGAGAAAATCCCCTAAAAGAATATCTTCTAAAAAGGTGTATTCCGAAAGTGTATATTCGTTACGGGAACTGATATTTTTGAAAGATTTGCGGTTACGGTCTTTTGTTTTCACACTGCTTAGAAAAGCAAAGACAGATGCTGCAACCTCTCTCGTATTTCCCGTAACGGAGGAGTAAATAATTCTTATTTTTTTCATTTGCCTTAAACCGTATACTCGATCCCTTCCAAATTCAGCAATGAGATTTTCCTTTCGAGTCCTCCGCCGTACCCGGTTAGCTTTCTTTGGGCGCCTAAAACCCTGTGGCACGGAATGAGTATCGAGATTTTATTGCTTCCCACCGCCTGTCCCACTGCCTGGGCGGACATCTTTGAGATACCCTTTTCCTTTGCTATTATATTTGCTATTTCTCCATAGGTTATGGTACTTCCGTAGGGGATTTCCATCAGAATCTCCCATACCCGTTTTTGAAAATCGGTACCATGGAGTTCTACGGGCACAGTAAAATCGGGGATTTTTGCAGAAAAATAGGTATCAAGCCAGAGCATGGTTTTTTCCAAAACATCATTGACATTTCTATCAAAAGCGTTTTCGTTAACCGTGCTTTTCGGAAAGTCTTTGCAGTGTTTGCCACAGTCAAACCATAGACCTGACAAAGCGGTATCGCTTGAAATTAAAAGCAGTTCGCCTAATGGCGATTTGTATTTTGCAATGTGTTTCATGTGAGTTTACTCCTTAATGCGTCAATCAAATACTTACACACCATATTTTAAGATAAAAATACTTCGCAGTTCATTATACCATATTTATACAATTTGAACTATGCTTTTGTACCGCATTTGGCTCACAAAAAAAGGCATCCGAAGATGCCCTGAATAAGTGTATCGCAAAGTAACCAAGGAGTTACTCTACACCCTAAGTATAGTCGCTATATAGAGTATAGTCAACAAAAATAGCAGATTTTATAATTTTATCAGGAGAAACTGGTAAAATGATTAATTATGACCCGATGCGGCGTACAATGAAGAATAAAGGGATTTCCACATATAAGCTGATTCACGAGCACAATATCAGCGCATCCACCGTTGAGCGCATACGAAAGAACCTGCCCCTGACCACTACTACGGTTAATGACCTGTGCGAAATATTGGACTGCCGAGTTGAAGATGTGATGGAATATGTCCCGGAGAAAGAGCGGAAATAATTAAAATTAGAGAAATATCAGATACAAAAATAAAAAATATCAGCCATCTTGTGATATAATGTAGTGAGACATCAGCATAAACCGCTCATGAGGCAGCAGCTTCTTGGGCAAGCTGCCGAAATTAGGTAAGCGGGAAGTGAGAGCAGGATGAATGATAGAGTAAAGAGTGAAGATACTATTTGTAAACTCGTTGAAAATAGCGGATTGATAGAAGATGAACAACACATCGTTTTGGGCCTGTCAGGTGGTCCGGATTCGGTGTGTCTTTTTGATGTGCTGAAACGGCTTTCAGATAAGAAACGGATTCACATATACCCCGTTCATGTCAACCACATGATTCGAGGTAAAGATGCAGACAGAGATCAAGCCTATGTGAAAGCCCTGTGCAAAGAAAACGGTATTACATGCCGTATAGTGAGATTTAACTGTAAGGAAACCGCTGAGGAACTGGGAGTAACCACAGAGGAAGCGGGGCGCATGAAAAGATATGAAGCCTTCGCAGAAACTGCAAAAAATATTGAGGCGGGAGGAACGGACAAGTCCAAGATTGTAATAGCCACAGCCCACAATGCAGATGATCAGGTGGAAACCATACTGTTCAGAATACTGCGGGGAACGGGAATTGACGGTCTTTCCGGCATGAAAGAGCTGCGCAGGGATAAATCCGGGTTTTCGGTAATCAAACCGCTTTTAGGCGTACGCAAAGCTGATATAAACAGATATTGTGAAGAAAAGTCACTAAATCCATGCAAAGACAACACCAATGAACAGGCGATTTATGATAGAAATAGAATAAGGCTTGAGTTGATTCCATACCTGAAAAAATACAATCCAAATATAGAGGAAGGCATTTTGCGCCTCGGAAATTCCGCAAGAGAAGACAGTGAACTTCTCGAAGAATGTTCAAAAATAAGCTATGACGCCCATTTTGCCGGAGAAAATCCATTTGAGATTATCTTTGATGAAGATTTGAAAACGGTGGCGGCGCCCTTTCGCCGAAGAGCCGTTGCGCGCGGTTTTGCAAAGCTGGGTCTTGAAGATGATGTGTCTTTTTCACACTATGAGCTTATGGATAAGGTGATGGAAAGCGATTCCCCATCTGCCTCCGCAGACCTGCCAAAAGGCTATAAGTTCAGCAGAAGGTACGACAAGCTGGCGCTTACGGCTCCCTGTGAGAACAGCAGGAAAATCCCCCTTTTGAGGACTGAAAAAATGGCTGCGGAATTTTATGATGAAGCTGAATATGAGAAAGGGAGATTTGCAGCCTTTGACGCGGAACTTCTCGAAAAGGAATATGGCGCAGATTTTGATTCTCTCATTGAAGTGAGGAGCCGCAAAGCAGGGGATTTTCTGAGCGGAAAGACCGGTCGCAAGAAGATACAGGATTTATTCGTGGATGAAAAGATTCCCAAAATGGTGAGAGATGAGATTTTTCTGGCGGCAATCGGAAATGAAATATTGTTTATCCCTATGGAAAAGGGTGTATTCAATAAAGCGAGATATAACGGCAAATATTTTTTGTCCGAAGACACAAAAAACGCTTTTATTATTGAAATATTTAGTGCTGTATGATAAAATTAACGGGTTAATTTGTTTGAATTAACAAACTACGCCTACAAAATTAAGTTTGATTTGGAGGAACAGATAATTGAAACGATTTGCAAAGAACATAACAATCTATATCGTGATTTTTGCTATGGTGTTGGGAGGGGCGCTGCTCTACAAAGGAAGTTTGGGCACCTCTAACCAAAAGGTTAAGTTTTCAACCATGGTTCAGTATTTTGAACAGGGCAAGGTTAAATCGGTTAATGTGGATGAAAACAAGATTACCGCCAAAATCGGCGAGAAGAAATATGTATATACTTATTCCAACAGCCTGATTGATCAGCAGTGGATCTTTGAAAAGTATATTTCAAAGGGAATCGCAAGCAACAAGATAGGATATGACCCTAAGGAACCAAGCTCCACGGGATTTTTGGTGCAGCTTTTACCTACGATAGTAATGGTTTTGGCTTTGGGATTTTTGTTCTATCTCATGATGAATCAGGGCGGAAACGGAAAAGCTTTCCAGTTTGGCAAGAGCAAAGCGAAGATGTATAAAGGCGATGGAAAGACCATAACCTTTGCAGATGTGGCAGGTCTTAAGGAAGAGAAAGAGGAACTTGAAGAGGTGGTTGACTTCCTGAAAGATCCGAGAAAATACAGAGAGCTGGGAGCCAGGATTCCAAAAGGTATGCTTTTGGTGGGGCCTCCGGGAACAGGTAAGACCTATGTGTCCAGGGCTACCGCAGGAGAAGCCGGAGTTCCGTTTTTTACAATTTCAGGTTCGGACTTTGTTGAAATGTTCGTAGGCGTGGGAGCTTCCCGTGTCAGAGACCTTTTCGATCAGGCTAAGAAGAATGCGCCTTGCATTATCTTCATAGATGAAATCGATGCGGTAGGACGCAAAAGAGGCGCAGGCCTTGGCGGCGGCAATGACGAAAGAGAACAGACTCTGAACCAGCTTCTGGTGGAGATGGATGGATTCGGAGAAAACTCGGGGATTATTATTTTGGCTGCAACCAACAGACCTGACATCTTGGATCCTGCACTTCTGAGACCGGGAAGATTTGACCGTCAGATTGTAATTGGAATTCCGGATGTTAAGGGCAGAGAAGAAATTATCAGAGTTCATGCAAAGGACAAACCTCTTGGAGAAGAAGTTTCACCGGAAATTTTGGCGAGAAGAACTCCGGGATTCACTCCTGCCGATCTTGAGAACCTGTTAAACGAGGCGGCGCTGATCGCTGCAAGGAGAAACGGACGCAAGATTAGAATGGCGGAGATTGAAGAAGCCACCACAAAGGTAATTGCAGGTCCTGCAAAGAAGAGCAGAGTTATAAGCGAAAAGGAAAGAAAGCTTACCGCATATCATGAGGCAGGTCATGCAATAGTTATGAGAACAACTCCGGGAGCAGACCCTGTTCACCAGATTACGATTATTCCAAGAGGTTCAGCAGGCGGATTTACCATGTCGCTTCCTACCGAGGACAGAAGCTACGGAACGAAGAAAGAGATGGAACACGAGATTCAGCACCTGTTGGGAGGCAGAGTTGCAGAGGCGCTGACCTTGGATGATATAAGTACCGGAGCGAGCAACGACATTCAGAGAGCAACACAAACCGCTCGGGATATGGTTACGAAATACGGTTTCAGCGATGCGATAGGACCTGTTAACTACAGCGATTCAGAAGATGTGTTCTTGGGAAGAGACTACGGCAAAACCAAGGCGTATTCAGAGGGTGTTGCAGCTGAAATAGATATAGAAGTCAAGAATATCATTCAGGAGGCTTACAAGGAAACAGAAAGAATCCTGACGGAGAATATGGACAAGCTTGAGGTTGTTGCCCAGGCGCTCATGAAGGTGGAGACCCTTGACGGAGAACAGTTTGAAGCCCTGTATACAGGGAAGTTGAATGCCGATGAGCTTGAAGAACAGGTCAGAAATAAGGAAGATGAGATTCGCAGGCAGAACGCGGCTGAAGCGGAAGAAAGCAGGCGTATTCGCGAGGAAGAGGAGAGAAAACTTGCCGAGGAACTTGCGAAATACGATACCGACTATTTAGATGATAAAGACGATAAAGAAGAAATCAAAGAAGCAAAAGAAGCAAAAGAAGCAGATGTTAAAAAAGAAGTAGATGTTAAAACGGATGCTGAAGATGCAGATAGCGAGAAAGATGGTGAGTAAGCTGTGAAAGTCACGGTAAATGATTGCCTTGGCTTAGAATCACTTATTCCAAGCACATTGGCATCGGGAAGAAGAAATCTTGAAAACAGAGTGAGGACAATCTCTGTCTTGGAGGCTGTCAATGCAAAGGAGGCGGAGGCGCTCAAAGATGTAAAAGAGCAGCTTTTGCTGACTTCTTTCAGTCATGTGAATAATGAGGAGGACAAGGGCAGCATCGTAAAAATCCTTTCAAAGAAAGGTGCGGCTGCGCTGGTGGTGTTTGCGCAGAAAAACGGAAAGCATGCGGTGACGGATTCTTTAGCGGCACTGGCTGACAGCATCGGATTCCCGCTGATTGCGGTTTCCGGCGATAACCCCTCAAATTATTCAAATGTAATTGAAGATGTTATGGATAAACTCCTATATGGGACTAACTTCAAAAATGGACTGATAAATAACACGATTTATCACCTTTTGGATTTTGAGAGGCACAGCAATTTTCAGAGCGCCCTCAAGGAAGCTGCACTGAGCAACGAGTTTCAGGTGGTACTGTTATCCAGAGATTTTAACCCCATTCTGACGGTTGAGACCAGACAAAAAACCACCATAGCAGACGCTATTCGTCTCAGCAAGGGGAAAAATGTCGAAAAAGAGGGTGTATACACCTTTATAGATGTAAACGGCGTTCTGACTTACTGGGGTCCGATAACGGTAGGCGGCGAGAGATACTTCCTTATGATTGTGGATAATGAAGATAACTATTCGGCAGGGGAGATTACCAAACTTGCAGAAATCATCGAGCTTGCCATGGGCATGTGGAAGTATACTCCGGAAAGAGATGTGAAAGCTGAGCTTATCAAGGCGCTGATCAGATCCAACAAAGGTCTTGCGTATTCCATCAAGAATGAAATGGATTTGGTGACGGAAAATATAATGAGTGTTTTCTATGCCAAGGGTATAGAAACCGATAAGGGAAACAACATAATCGCAAAGTTTGAAAGGGACAATGAAATTGAGATTATAAGACTGGTGGAGGGGGAGGAGTCCTACGGACTTTTGCTCAAGAAGGGAAAAGAACCTTCAGAGGATGCCTTTACTCATAAATCGGCAGTGCTGGAGCTATTTGATAAGCTTAAAGAAGACAACAAAAAAGTTAGAATTTTCCATGCTACAGGACTTGACGGAATAGAAGGGGCGGCAGACTCATTCAGGCTTATCGGTGAGACATGGACATTTGTAGAGAGCGTTTTCCCGTACAAAAGGGTTTTTACAAAGTATGAACTCGTGTTGGTGTCAAACTGCATCAACCTGCAGCTTCAGGGAGGTTATCTCAAGAGAAATTATATGGAGCTTTTGGAACCTTTTAAAAGGGAAATGGGAGAAAATAAGGCGAAACAGCTTTTGGAAACTCTTGAAACCTTTGTTTTGGATGCGGGGATGAACAGCGGCAAGACCAGCGACTTCATGGGAATACATACAAATACCGTGCAGTACAGACTTAAGAGAATAAATGAGGTTTTGGGTGCGGAAATTACGGGAAACAGAGTGATTCCGGGACTTACGATAGCGTTGGCACTGAAAAGATTGGAAAGGGTAGTTAACTGAAACTGGTAAGAAATATGTTATTAGCATTTGACATTGGAAACAGCAACATCGTACTGGGTGTATTCAAAGACGAAAAGTTGCTGACGAATTGGAGAATTGAAACGGACCCGAATAAAAGCGCAGATGAGTACGGAATGCTTGTAAGCCAGCTCTTTGAGTATGAGGGACTGAAGATGAGCTCCGTCAAAGATGTTATAATTTCAACGGTTGTACCATCTGTACTCTACACGATGCAGCACATGTCGCAAAAGTATTTTAACAAGAGAGCCATAGTTGTGGAATCCGGAGTTAAGACCGGACTCATAGTAAAATATGATAACCCCAAGACCGTAGGTGCAGACCGTATAGTAAATGCGGTAGCCGCACATAAGAAATACGGCGGCCCCTTAATCATAATTGATTTCGGAACCGCTACCACATTCTGCGCCATAACTGAGAACTCAGAGTATCTTGGAGGCACCATCGCACCGGGACTTAAGATTGCCTCGGAAGCGTTGTTTCAGAAAACCGCCATGCTGCCTAAGGTTGAACTTGAGGAACCGGGACATGCTATATGCAAAAATACCATTCAAAGCATGCAGTCGGGACTGGTTTACGGACACATGGGAATGGTTGAATTTATCGTAAAGAAGATGAAAGCGGAGCTGGAAGAGATAACGCACAGCGGAAAACCCGTAAAGGTAATTGCAACGGGAGGTCTTGCCACGATGATAGAAGCGGGAACCGACTGTATCGACTGCGTTGACAGACTCCTTACTTTGGAGGGACTGGAGATTATCTACAGGAAAAATCGCAGAAAAGGAAACCATTTATCTCACTGCTCAAAGGATAAGTGTAAAAAGATTAAAAATGAGAATGAATAAGATTGGAGATTTTGAACTTAAGCATCCTTTTATCCTTGCGCCTCTTGCAGGGATAACTGACGCTCCCATGCGCCGAATAAACAGGCAGATGGGAGCGTCTTTGACATATTCGGAAATGGTGTCTGCGAAGGGTATGTACTATAACGACAAAAACACCGAAAAGCTGCTGTTTCAATATGAAGATGAGGATAATACCGGCTATCAGATATTCGGGCATGAGCCTGATATGATTGCCTATGCGGCGGAGAAGCTGAACTGTAGAAAACATGTCCTGCTGGACATAAACATGGGATGCCCGGTGCCCAAAATAGTGAAAAACGGCGAAGGATCGGCTCTTTTGAAAAATCCTGAGCTTGTGGAAAAACTTGTAAGAGCGGCGGTTCAGAATACGGACAAACCTGTTACCGCAAAGATTAGGATAGGATTTTACGAGGGCGAAAACAACGCTGTGGAGGTGGCTCAGGCAATAGAGTCCGGGGGAGCTTCGGCAGTTGCGGTACACGGCAGGACAAGGGCGCAGTTTTACTCAGGAAAGGCAGATTGGAATGCCATAGCAGAAGTAAAAAAGGCGATTAAAATCCCCGTAATAGGCAACGGAGATGTTACAGATGTGGAATCTGCAAAAGCTATTATGGAAGAAACCCGCTGCGACTTTGTGATGATTGGGAGAGGAGCCTTGGGCAATCCTTGGATTTTCAGAGATTTGCAGTGCTTTTGGGAAGGCAAAGAAATCCCTAAGCCTCCTACACTTGATGAAAGGCGGGAGATGATGATGCGACAGCTTCAGGACCTTGTTCGGCTCAAGGGAGAGTATGTAGCTGTTCGTGAAATGCGCAAGGTGTGCGGATGGTATGTAAAGGGACTTCCCGGAAGTGCGGAATTTAGAAGAACCGTAAACAGTATCACAGATATTGATGAACTGAAAAAGCTTATTATAGGATAGGTGCGAGATGAATTTATTTCCCGTTTTTCAAGATATTGACGACAAAAACATTCTGGTTGTAGGCGGCGGAGAGGTTGCAAAGGCAAAGATAGACAGGCTTTTGCAGTTTACAGACAGAATCAGGGTGGTTGCGGAGAAATCCGATATAACCTGTGTCTCAGTTGAGCTGCGAGCCTTTGAAGATGGCGATCTGAACGGAGCGGACATAGTTGTTTTGGCTATGGGAGATAAGGAGAAAGAAGCTCAGATTGCAAAAAAATGCAGAGAACGGGGGATTTTGGTTAACTCCGCATCTGCTCCCGGATCGGGCAATTTCTATATGCCCGGACTAATCAAGAGGGGAAATCTTTCCATAGGTATTTCCACAGGGGGAAGCAGTCCTGCATATTCAAAGCATTTGAGAAAGGAAATTGAAAAGATTATTCCGGAAAGCATTGAAGAAATACTGTTGCGTTTAGAGTGTATAAGGGTTAAACTCAAAGAAGAAATTGAAGATGACAGAGTTAGAAACAAAATTTTCCGTGAGATTATGATACTTTTGATAGAGAGAAATAACGATGTCAGCGAGGATGAAATCAGAAAGATTGTGGTAGAAGCTAAATGAGAAAGAAACTTGTAATTGCAACCAGAGGCAGCAAGCTTGCCCTTGCTCAGGCTCATCAGGTTCAAGATGAGCTTAAGAAAATCAATGTGGATACTGAAATCTTAGTCGTTCATACTAAAGGTGATAAGGACAGAAACAGTGCTCTCAAAGAAATCGGAGGAGACGGACTTTTTGTAAGAGAGATAGAAAAGGCGATTTTGGCGGGAGAAGCCGATATAGCGGTACATTCGGGAAAGGATTTACCTTATAACCTTGCAGACGGTCTGGTTATTGCAGGAGTTCCGAAGGCGGCAGATTGCAGAGACTGTTTAATCTCCGCAAAGGGAAAGGAAGAACTGAATATTATAGGAACAGGCAGCCCCAGGCGGATACTGGAATATAAAAGAGCAAATCCGGATGCAAAGTTCAGGGAGATAAGGGGAAATATAACCACAAGGCTCAGAAAACTCCATGATGGTGAGTGCGATGCTGTAATTTTAGCTGCAGCAGGGCTTAGGAGACTGAATATAGACCTGTCGCCGTATGATGTACATGAATTTTCCGTAGAGGAAATGATGCCGGCAGTCTGTCAGGGAATAATCGCAATAGAGTGCAGGCAGGAAGATTCTGATGTTGTAAAAGCCGTCCGGAAGATGACCCACCGGCATTCTTGGAAACGGTTTAATATAGAGCGCAGGCTGTTTAGGATTATGGAGGCTGATTGCTCCATGGCGGTGGGAATACACGCCGAAGTGGATGGAGATAAGCTTATTCTTTCTGCAATGTTTGAGGGAAGACGCGTTGAGAAGACGGGAACATATCTAAACGGAGAGAAGCTGTGTGCGGAGATAAAGAAAGAAATTTTTAGAGGTCAGCTATGAACGGAATGGTTAAGTTAGTGGGAGCAGGGTGCGGCAGAGGTCTCATAAGCGTAATGGGAGTTGAGGCCATAAAAAGTGCAGAGTCCTTGGTGTATGACGATTTGATAGATGATGCCCTCTTGGAATACGCACCTTCCGGGTGCAAAAAAATATATGTGGGAAAACGCTATGCAAGGCACAGCAAGAAACAGGAGGAGATAAATCAAATCCTCATAGACGAAGCGAAAGCGGGGCGAACTGTGGTTCGATTGAAGGGCGGAGACAGCTTTGTTTTCGGCAGAGGCGGAGAGGAATATCTGGCTCTTGAGGCGGAGGGCATTCAATGCAGTCTGATTCCTGGTATAAGCTCATCCATTGCCGTTCCGGAAAGTCTGGGGATTCCTGTTACTCACAGAAATGTTGCACAATCCTTTACCGTTATCACAGGACATACGGCAACTGATATGAGAGAGGACTATTCCGCATTGGCAAAGCTTAGAGGAACATTGGTATTTCTGATGGGTCTCAATTCCCTTACGGAAATTACATCAGAGCTTATTAAGTTCGGAAAGCCTGAGAGCCTGCCGGCGGCAGTGGTTTGCAGAGGTTTTTCCGGTAGAGAGAGAAGGATAGACGGAACCTTGGGAACTATAGCGGAAGAAGCCGTCCGTAACAAAGCCGAGACTCCCGGAATACTTGTGGTAGGAGAGGCTGCAGGATTTCATATGGAAAGCTGCGGAAATGAGAAGCTTCGTGGAAAAAGAGTGTGTATTACAGGCACAAAACCGTTTATGGCCCGTCTCAGAAAAGCTCTTGAGGGAGAGGGGGCATTTGTGGAGGCGGTGGAAACCATAAGCCTTCAGAATAAGGGCGAAAACATTCCAAGTGATTTTTCATGGTACGGATGGGCTGCATTCACCAGCGCAAACGGCATTGACATTTTCTTTGAAGAACTGAAGAAGAGGCAGATGGACATCAGAGAAATAGCCCACATGAAATTTGCATGTATAGGAAGAGGCACCCGTGAAAAGCTGATGGAATATGGGATTAGGGCCGATTTTGTTCCCCAAAAATATACGGCAAAAACCTTGGGCAGGGAGCTGCCCGGCAAGATGGAAAAGGGAGAGAAACTTCTTATCCTGAGAGCAGAGAAGGGTTCTTTGGAGCTTACGGAGGAGCTCGAAAGAGCAAAGGAGGCGTTTGATGATATAAAGATTTACGATACTGAGTTTGTTTCCGGAAGGGATGGAGACCAACAGCGTATAGAGGATTGTCACTACATAGTTTTTGCCAGTGCTCAGGGATTGAAGGCATTCTTGTCAAGTCACAGCATCCCCGAATCTGCACAAATAGTATGTATAGGCGATATAACCGCAAGAGAGCTTAAAAAGCATACAGACAGAGAATTTTTATCTGCTGAAGAACATTCCGTAAAAGGAATTCTTGAGGTTCTTTGCAGTTTGAATTAAAAAAACATAAAAAAGGCAATTTTGAATTTGAGAAAGGAGAGCGCGAAGCCTTCGGGTTTTGTGCGAGTCGTTGAGATGAAAGGTATTTTATACGGAATAGGAATCGGCCCCGGGGATCCTGAGCATATCACCCTCAAGGCTGTGAGAATGATGAAAGAAGTGGATATTATCGCAGCTCCGGGAAAGGTTGTTAAGGAGACAACGGCATATAAGATTGCCGTACAGGCAGTTTCCGAAATTGCAGATAAGGAGCTGCTTCCAATCTATATGCCTATGGTGCTTGACAGAAAACAGATTGAAAGTGACCATAGAAAAGGTGCAGATGCCATTGAAGAATGCCTGAAAAAGGGCAAAAGCGTAGGTTTTATTACTTTAGGCGATCCTACGGTGTACTCGACCTATTCTTATGTTGAGAAGCTGGTTAAGGATGACGGATTTGAGACTGCATATATAAGCGGAATTACATCTTTCTGCGCCGCCGCAGCTTCGTTGGGGATCCCGATAAGTGAGTGGCAGGAACCTTTCCATGTTATTCCGGCAGTTCATCAGCTTGGCGATAAGTTAGACTTGAAAGGAAACTATGTACTTATGAAGAGCGGAAAAAAGATGGCTGAGGTAAAAGAAATCCTTGCAAAGAGCGGAAGAAATGTCACTATGGTGGAAAACTGCGGTCTGGAAAACGAACATCGCTATTTCAGCGTTGAAGAAATTCCCGATGATGCCGGATACTTTTCACTCATAATCGCAAAGGAAAACCGTGAGAGATAAAACTTGACTGAGAGCTGTGATTTGACACATGGTAATTTTAACGATTCGTGGAGGACATTAGATGAAAAAATTGATAAAGAAATTGTTTTGTATAGCTCTTGCTGTTTCAATGATAACAATCTCGGGCTTTCCTTACAATCTGTTTGCAGAAGCAAATCAGAAGACTGCTGAAAGCAGAAACCGAATGTGCCTGAAGACAAAGACCGTTCAGGTAAGAAGCCAGGGGATAAAAGGGACAAAGATAAGCCTGCAGACACGGGAGACGGAAGTAATGCAGTGGGATATGGCATATTGCTGGTGATGTCAGCTATAGGACTGTTGTCAGTTATAAGCTATAGGACTGTTGTCAGTTATAAAAAGAAAGAAGAAAGTCAATCATTAAAATACAACAAATTAAATTTTAAAGATTAAAACGGTATTTATCAAAAGCTCTTGAGATTGTATCTCAAGGGTTTTTGTGTTTACAGTTCAATCGGCAGTTTTATGATTTGAAAGGTAGATGTGAAGGTTGTGCTATGGAAAGAATATTGGCTTGCATTTTGCCACTACATATGGTACAATCTCTTTGTTTAGTAAATATGTGGGAAATGTTTACAAGGGCGGATAACAGAATATTGATGGAAGCAAGGCTAACGGAAAAGGGTCAAAATCCCTTACTGTTTCTCAGCAACCGTGATTTTTCCGTGCAAAAGGGAAGGAGAATAAGTCGGGAGACGAGCTTTGTTTCGATGTATGAACTCTGAGGCAGTATCAAGCATCATGATAATGTAAAAAATTGTAAAGCGGATGGGGTTTCGTTTTTTTTATTTCTGATGGACTGCTGTGCGGAGCTGTCCTTTTTATTTTCTGGAAATAATATGAAAGGTTGTTTTTGAAATCTATGAGAAAAAATAAAAGAAATAAAAACAGAAAAGCATGGATTGTGCTGCTTACAGTGATGATGATTTTTTCCATTTCTTTCAGTCCTGCAACCTTTGCCTTTGCAGGAGCTGCCGGGACTGCTCCTGCAGCTTCAAAAAATGAGCCGAGCGTGCCGAAGAGTGAGAAAACGGAGACAAAGAAAAAGGCTACAGAAGCGGCGGAGCCGAGAAAAACCGAAAACTCCGCAGAATCCGCAGAACATGTGAAGAAACAACCGTCTAATCAGGACGGAGATAAAAAAATAGGGAAAACTGCGAAAAGCATTAAAAATTCAGGGACGACTAAAACCGGAAAAGTGGATATAGCGCCGGAGAGTAATGTAGCCGGACAGAAGGAAGCAAAGGAAGCGAGAGATGAAGGGAAGCGGAAGCCGGAAGAGAATCAGAAAGAGAATCGCCAAGTCATAATCCGTGCCGTGGATCAGAACGGAAAGCCGCTGGAAAAGCAGGTCGTTCAGATGGAGCGTTCACTGGATGCAAGAACGTGGAGTTTTTTGGAGCCTGATTCAGAAGAAGCCGGGGGCACAAGGTATACTCTTGCCGTAAAGGAAAAAAGAGAAAATATTTTTTATACATATCGATTCACGATTATGGCAAAAGGATACACACCTTACGAAGGTGAGAAGTTTAACTTTGACAGGTGGAACCGCTATTTCAATCCGGCTGACGGAGCAGATCCGGCAATAGTTACAGTGCGGATGTATACTACAGATTATACATTGACGGCAGCAAAGAACAAAGCAATTCAGTCGCTGATTCATTACAAAAACAAGGATGATTATCGCGACGCGGAGAAGGAAAAGCTTCAAAGTGAAATTGATCTTGGGATTGAGAAGATCAATGCCGCGACAGTAGTCAGCAGCGTTGAATATTCTTTGAAAACCGCAAAAGAAAGAATTGACCGTATTAAAACGAAGCGTCAATACGAAAATGAGGAAGCCAGAGGGAGGATCTTCTTTAAATCGGATGACGGCAAAACCATAGTGCGCCCAAATAAGTACGGTGTGATAAATCTTACCGGCGTGGATAGCGGAACTTTTTATATAAGCAGAGCGGACGGTACTGTTTATCCAAGTAACGATTATGAGGCGGAATGGAAATGCACATGGCAGTATATTGAGCCGGATCACGGGCATATCGCATGGAATGTCATTATCGGTTCAAGCGGACAGTATCGTGGGAAATTCGTCGGAACCTACGATGCTCATGTGACTTTGCGGGATACAGGGCAGAAGGTCGACTTCAAAGTCAGGATAACAGACGGTCATATAGATAAATTGAGGGCCATTATAGACGGAAAAGATGTTTCGGGAGCGACCATTGATGTTATGGGAAGCGAGAAAAAGCAGGCAAGAATAGAGGGAAGACTTTACGGAACGGACAGATGGATCCCTCTCCCCGCCCACTCACTTAAGTACAGCCCCGGAGGATCTACAAGCGTGAGCCATGTGACTTCACAGTTCAGGACATGGGGGACTTCCGGAAGCATGACATACAGTCTGGTGTCAAAACCGCATATAAGGGTTACGGTAAAGATTCGTGCATCCATAGTTCATCCTGAAAGGATCGATGTAATCGTTCCTGAGGAGGGATATGTAGGTGATTGGGACGGTGCTTTTGATCAGTATGTAGGTATTCGTCCGGGAAGTTATCAAGTTAAGGTATATCCCGAAAATACATCGAACCCGTCAGTAAAATGGACAGACTTAACTCCTGATATCGCGGTATTTCAGGAAAAACACGCTGCAGGCATCGTGCCTCGGAAGGCGGGCATAGCCAAGTTCCGGGTTACATCTGTTGACAGACCGTCAATCAGCAAAATTGTGAGTGTTAAGTTTAAATATCTCAGACCTTTGAAAACCGCAGTTTCCGACAAATCGGTGTACTATGCAAGAGTGGGAGATGGTCCGATCAGTATCAACATAATAACAAACGGTGAACCCAAAAGCCAAAAGGGTGCTACGGAGCAGCGTTTTCACTGGTATTACAGCACGGGAGGAGTTGCGTCTGTAAGGGACTCCGTGAGGTTCAGCCCTGCAAGCGTTACGATACCTTACTGGTGCGAGCATCATATCTCAATTCTCGGAGAAGGTGTGGTATATGTGACCGGTAAGCCTTATGATACTACAGGAGGCTGTAAACCTGTACATTTCAAAGTGATTGTATCTTCGATTGTTGATCGGGACAGAGAAGCGGTTGAGCGTGTAGAAAGGATGATTAACGCCATCGGCGAGGTTACTTTAGAGAAAAAAAATCAAATCTACGATGCGAGAGCGGCGTTTAATGACCTTACGAGAATTCAAAAAGGTATGGTAGATGAAGGAATATACGCAAAATTAGTTGCAGCGGAGCTGCGGCTTCGTGAGCTGCTTCGTCAGGGCGGCGATAATCCGCAGGGAGAACCGGGAGGAGAAAATCCGGGAGGCCCGGGCGGTGACAAACCCGGTGGCACACCGGGAGGGAGCACTACCCCTAAATCTTCTGCAAAGGTGGGTAAAACCGACAACGGCAAAGTTCCTAAGCCGTCAATCAAGCCTGCCGGAGCATCTGTGCGCTCCTCATCAAAACCGTCTTCGTCAGCTGCAAAACGCATGCTTAGAGAGGTAGAAATACAAAAAAATATAGGAAAGAAAATTAAAATTGTGAAAACACTCAGTCCTATTCTTTCTTTGATTTTGATATTGATTCTTGCGGGAACCTTCGGAAGCGGAGCGTTGCGAAGATATGTTTTGTACAGAAGAGAGCAGGACTGACGGAAAAAGTGTAAAAAAAAGTGTAAACAGGAGAAAAAATGATTTCAAGTACGACAAGCAATATACTAAGAGTAATAATCTCGGAATTGCAAACACCGGTGGTAGTTGTGTTACTGGTGCTCATGGCAATTACGGTGGTTATAGCGGGAAGCTTTATCTGCGAATTCTTTACCGAGCATCGCAAGCTTTCTGCAAAGATCCCCGAGCTTATCGAAAGAATAAACACGGCGGAAAACGATGACATTTCAGAAGTTATTAAAAACAGCGGACTTCTCAAAAGGCAGAAGGCTGCAATACAGAAGATTCTCAGGGAAAGCGGCATGACCTGCGAGAGCAGGGAGGCTTATGCCGCTCAACTCCTCTTTGATGAGGAAGAGCACTATCATAAGTACATTCGATGGCCGGAAGCTATTCTCAGACTGGGACCTATGTTTGGTCTTTTAGGAACGCTGATTCCCCTCGGTCCGGGATTAATAGCTTTAGGAAAAGGAAATACCATGGCACTTTCAAAGTCCCTGTTGGTTGCCTTTGACACCACGGCAGCAGGAGTAATAATAGCGGCAATCGCCTTTGTCATTTTTCAGATTCGCAAGCACTGGTATCGTTCATATGCTCAGGGTCTGGAGTCAACTATAGAAGTTATTCTGGAAAAGATGAAATCGGAGGAAACCCCATGCTGAGAGACAGAAATCGTCTTTCCAAGAGGTTCGCAAACGAGGAAAGCCCGAATCCCATGGACAACCTTTCTAACCTGTCGGATGTAATGCTGGTATTTGCCTGCGGTCTTATGGTTGCTCTGATTATCAACCTTAAGGTGGATGTATCCCGTCTGGATCAGGCGGTGATTCAATATAAGGATAAGAGTAGCAAGACGGAAGTGGAAAAATCCGGAGGAACGGGAATGGAAAAGGTGGGAACGGTTTACAAGGACCCCAAAACAGGTAAGACCTATATAATAGATCAGAAGAAAAAAGAAAATTAATTGAAGTAGCAAGGAGGAAAAAATGTTACAAAAGAAGATGTTGCAGAGTAAAAACAGTCGGGGCTTGAAAGCTGCCATTATCATTCTCATGGCAGTGGTTGCCTTTGCATTGGCGGCGCCTGCAGGTCATGCTTATGCAGATGGTGCAGAAAAATGCAAGGTGACCGTCATCGTAAAGGATAAGACCACAGGTGAAGTGATTAAAGATGCTAAACCGTTGATTTATTCCAAAGATCCGGACGGTTATAGTTACAAGTATAATCCGGTAGCTCCGGAAGAAGACGGAACTTTTAACCTCAATATAGAAGACTATCAATATACATATAAAGCCGAAGCAAAAGGCTATAAATATGTGTATAAATATAATAGTCAAAAATGGGGAAAATATGTAGAGTTTGACGGGAAAACGAAAGATGAACAGGGGAAATGGACGCTGACACTCAATGTAACGCTGGATCCGCAAACAGAGGAAGAGCGACTGAATGAACTCAGAGAAAACTCAAAAAAGGAACTGAGCGGATATGTAAAAGCGGAGGCCTATGAGTCAGAAGAGCAGGAACAGCTGAAGAAATACATTCAGGAATATTCCGATAAGATTGATGCAGGTAAGACTGATGAAGAAATTAAGGGAGCGTTGAAAGAAGGAAAGGCAAAAATTGATGAACTTGCCACATTGCAGAGAAAAAATAACGACAGATATTTCTCAAGGGTTATGTTCACCTCCCGTGACGGAAAGAAGACGGCCATTTTAAAGGGCGAAAAGGGTAACTATACAGCAACGCTTTCTTTGCTTGACAAAAACGGAGTATTCTCAGTTGAGGGTGACCCTGCGGCTCGTTGGAAGGTGAAAAGAACCCTATGGAGCCAGAGCATAATGATCGCACATCCGTTTGGGTATATTGCCGAGCGAACAGGAGAGTTCTTGACTGAAACGCTTCCTCCGGATGTGGAATTTATAGACAGCGAAATTAACGATGGGGAAGTAGTTTTGGGTGACGGAAGTAAAGTTACATTCAAACTTGTAGTTTCAACAAAGGAAGAAGATAAAGCTGCGGCTGTTGCAAATGTAACGAAAAAAATAACCGAAATCGGTGAAGTCACACTTGATAAGGAAAATATGATTAAAGATGCGAGAAGAGAGTACAACGGACTTCTCAAGTCACTCCAGAAGCAGGTTAAAAATTACGAAGCTCTGAAAGCGGCGGAAAAGAAGCTTGAAGACCTTAAAAAAGCTGTAGCGGAAGAAGACGCAAAGCTTGAAAAGGAAGCAAAGGCGGTAGATGAAAAAAT
>CALZYE010000024.1 GCA_945830395.1 uncultured Clostridia bacterium | reverse complement strand
GATGTAGAGAGGTCTCGTGGGCTCGGAGATGTGTATAAGAGACAGGTATAATTGGACGGGTTTGTATATTTTTATAAAAAAAAGGGGGTAATATGGATATACGGTACAGTTATATTAATAAAAAAGATTGACAATTATCATAGCTTTAATAGTTTTGGTTGTCGGATTCACTTTTGTAACAGCTGATGCCGCTAAGAAAAAAGCGCTGCCAAAAAAGTGGATACCGAAGAAGGCTCATGTGAGTATGTCATACAAGCAGGAAGCTGAAAATAACAAAAATATCGTTTTTAAATTTAACAACTATAAAGACCTTGTAAAAAGTAAAAAAGTTAATAAGTTAAAAATCGACTTAAAGATGAAAATAAAAGGAAAAGCAGTAAAAAGTAAAAGTTTTACAATGCCTTTTAAAAAAACAGGTAAAAAATTTATTTTAAAAGCGCCTGATTACGGCCGTTGGTATGTAACAACATCATTTTATAGAAGTAATAAAACTGAGATTTATTACAGATGGAAGTTTATCTTATGAGTCTTTTAAATCTGTATATGGAAATGAAGTAAATGTAACGCAGCGCCATAATGAAATGATTAAAGAGTTTGAGAAGTGGCGTAAAGATTTGAGAAGCGGCAAAAGAAAAGCATATGATGAAAAGAAAAAGGAATTTACAAAATTTAAATTTGGTGACAGATTAGGTGAATATGACTATGCAATACTTGAGTCGGAAAGAAAAGCAGGAGTAGATTGCCAGTGGTGGCTTGTCAGAAAGAGTGCAGATACTCTTGTAACCAAAGATTTGGATTTTCAAAAGAAAATTTTGGCGGATACTCAAGTTACCAGTAATTATATAAACGGTTTGCTTGGAAAGGTTCAAGAAGTTAATAAGACTAAAGAATTTAAGACATTATATAATTTCGATGATAAGGAATTTAAGAAAACAAGGTCCAGAAATAAAAAGATAATGGTTATACTTGGAACATCTAAACTGAATGAGGATAAATTTCCAATAGATAACTATATTAATTTTACAAAGTCTTTTTATGGAAAAGGATACGAATATTATTATAAGGGTCATCCCGGATATATTACAGAAAGAATTCCTGAAAGAATGAAGAAATTTAATAAGATGGGACTTAAAGTTTTAGATTCATCAATTGCAGCAGAGTTGTTTGCTTTCTATAATCCCGATATTCATTTGAGCGGATATGAGTCTTCCACATACATGAGCGTGGGAACAAAGGAAACAAACGGTGGAATTTTCAATAAATCTAAGTCTGTTGCATATAAAGGAGTAGATGAAAGCGGAAAAGAAAAGCTTGATTATGCCGATAAAGTGGCATTCTTCATGACAGATATGAGAATTACACATCCTTCAGAAGAAATTAAAGCTTTGGTTAAGGAAAAGGAACATCATAATTATTTGGTGGAATTTAATACTTCGGAAGATGATAAAAATATAGCTATCTATGATGCTGATAACAATAAAATAACATATTTTAAATACAGCAATAATTCATACACTGAAGTAGATAGTTTGTAAAATATAATTTTAAGAAAAATGATAAAAAGGATTTCCAAATTTTATAAAACTTGGAAATCTTTTTTAGTCGTTTTAACATTATTTATGCAAATCGTTGACATCATCATAGTTTAACCGTATAATGTAACGGTATGTACGCACATATTGTAATTTAGATTGTGCAAATTTTAATATTTTTGGAGGTTAAAATGAAACAGACTTACCAGCCTAAGAAAAGGCAGAGAAAAAAGGAACATGGATTCCGTAAGAGAATGGCAACTAAAAACGGCAGAAGGGTTTTAAAGAGAAGAAGAGCAAGAGGAAGAAAGAAGCTTACGGCTTAAGAAATGCTGAAACGAAATGTACTGCGTTATCAGAGAGCCTTCGATCGGGTTTATAGAAAAGGAAAATCTATAGGCGATCGGTTTGTTGTTGTATTTTTTGTTAGAAATAATTTAGATTATACGAGAACAGGTTTTCTGGCAAGCAAGAAAGTTGGCAACAGTGTCAGGAGAAATAGGGCAAGAAGGTTGATGAAGGAATCACTCAGATTAACTTCAGTTGAACTTCCGAAGGGTTATGATTTTATTTTCATAGCGAGAAATACTATTATTGATGCTAATTGTCAGCAGGTGCAGAAATCACTTGAATCTGCACTGAAAAGAACCGGGGTAGTATAAAGATAATGAAACTTATAAGCAATTTACTGAAAAAAATTCTCATATTGCTTGTTAGATTTTATCAAATTTGCATATCACCGCTTTTTCCGGGAAAATGCAGATTTTACCCTACATGTTCCACATACTTTATCCAAGCTGTGGAAAAGTATGGACCGATTAAGGGTGCGTATCTTGGAATACGACGGATCATGAGGTGTCACCCTTGGAATGAGGGTGGATATGATCCATTAAAGTGATGGAGGAAATTAATGAACGCTATATTTGGAATATTAGCAAAGCCGCTTGCACTTATTTTAACTGCGCTGTATGACTTTACCAACAGCTATGGTATTTCTATCATAATATTGACCATTGTTGTAAAGATTATTTTGTATCCTTTCTACAAGAAACAGATGCTTTCCACCATGGGAATGGCTGAGCTTGGGCCTAAGATGCAGGCTTTACAGAGACAGTATGCAGGTGATTCGGAGACGCTTAATGCGAAGATGCAGGAGCTTTATAAAGAGGAAGGTGTAAATCCGGCGGCAGGGTGTTTGCCTATGGCAATTCAAATGATAATTATCATGGGTCTGTTTACTTTGCTTCGCTCACCGCTTTCATATATAAAAACTCCTGAAATGATATTTGCTATACATGAAAGTTTTCTTTGGATTAACGACTTATCACAGGCAGATCCATGGATTTTACCTGTTTTAGCAGGTATTGCAACTTTTGTTTCATTTTATTTGTCATCAAAGAACGGTTCAATGCCCGGAGCTACGGGACAAGGACAGGGAAAAATGATGACGATCATAATGAAATATGGGTTTCCTATTATGATTATCTGGCTTGCAAAGACATATGCTGCAGGTCTTGCAGCGTACTGGTTTCTCAGTCAGTTCATTCAGATTTTCTATAACTTGAGATTTAATCAGATTAAAGAAAAAATGGATAAGGAAAAGGAAGCAAGAAGAAATAAGCACAGTAAGAGAAAAACTTCGAGAGCATAGTGGTAAAGGTATTTACCTTTTACATAAGGAGTAACAAATGGATGTAACAGAAAAATGGGGCGATGATATTGATTCGGCAGTTGAACTTGCTCTTGCGGAACTGAAGCTCACCAGAGATGAAGTTGATGTTACTGTTTTGGAAGAACCGAGCAGAGGTTTCTTTGGAATCGGTTCAAAGCTTGCTCTTGTTAGAGTTGAGAAGAAAAAAACAGAACCCGCTTTAGAAATAAAAAAAGAGAGTAAAAAGCCTGCAAAGGTTGAAATTACGGAAGAAAAGGAATCAAAATATAGGAAAGAGAAGGCTGCAAGAGCTGAAAAATCGCCTAAAGAAAAGAAAGTTTTACCGTCAGAAGAAGTTGTCTTTGAAGAAAAATCGGAATTAAACAGTGAAATGAAGAATCTTCCTATCTGCGAGAATCATGTTGCAAAAGAGTTTCTCAAGGAAGTTACGGAACAGATGGGTCTTAAGCTTGATTTGCTTGTAAGGGCAGATGACAACAATGTATATGTTGAGGTAAACGGAGAAGATTCAGGAACGATTATTGGAAAAAGAGGACAGACACTGGATGCTATTCAGTATTTGACAAGCCTTGTTGTGAACAAGGATAAGAGCAGCTATATAAAGGTTGTAGTTGATGCTGAAAATTACAGATCAAGAAGAGAAGAAACCTTAGAGAAGCTTGCAAACAGACTTGCAGGCAAGGTTGTTCGTTCTAAGAGAATGATTAAACTTGAGCCGATGAACCCATACGAGAGAAAAGTTATTCATGCGACTTTGCAGAGTAATTCTCGCGTAATTACAAGAAGCGAAGGACAAGATCCTTATCGCAGGGTTATTATTGAATTAAAATAAAATATTTAGCCCGCATTTGCGGGCTTTATTTTATATACTTTAGAAATATGAGAAGGTAACTATGGAAGATACAATTGCTGCAATTTCAACGCCTTTTGGTGAAGGCGGAATAGGAATAATAAGGATAAGCGGAGAAAAATCTCTGCCCATTATAAGCAATATTTTTTCACCTGTCAGAAAAGATCCGATAAAAAATCGCATGATGACTTACGGTCATATATGTGATAAAGAGGGAAGGATAATTGATGAAGTTTTGACCGTATATATGAAAAAACCCGGGACATACACCGCAGAAGATGTGGTTGAAATAAATTGCCACGGAGGTATTGTTCCGATACAGAGAATATTATCTTTAGTGTTGTCAAACGGGGCTCGTCTTGCTGAACCGGGAGAATTTACCAAGAGAGCGTTCCTTAACGGCAGACTTGATTTAACTCAGGCCGAGGCAGTAATGGATTTGATTTCCGCAAAAGCTGACAAAACATTTGATGCAGCGCTTAATCAGTTAGAAGGTATGTTATCAGATAAGATTAAAGAAGCGAGAAAAGAGCTTATGGATGTTCTCGTTGATTTAACGGTAAATATTGATTATCCCGACGAAGATATAGAGGAGGTTACATATCAAAATCTTATAAGCCGTTTGGAGTCGGTTCACAGAAAGACGGAAGAGCTTCTCAAAAGCGTCGATACGGGCAGAATATTGAAGGATGGACTCAGAATTACAATAATAGGAAAACCTAATGTAGGAAAATCTTCTCTTATGAACGGTCTTTTACGAGAATCAAGAGCTATTGTGACTGATATTCCGGGAACCACAAGAGATACTATTGAAGAAAATATAAATATAAAGGGAATACCTATTCTTTTGACAGATACTGCAGGAATAAGAGATACGGAAGATACTGTTGAAGCTATGGGAATCCAAAGATCTAAGGATTCTTTTAATAAGTCGGATCTTGTAATAATGGTTATGGACAGCAGCAGAAGTATTGAAGAAGAGGACAGGGAGATTCTTAAGCTTTTGGAACCGTCAAAAGCAATAATTTTGTTGAATAAGATTGATTTAAAATCACAGATTACTATAGATGATATAAAGGAAATCAAGGATAATATTAGAATTTTACCTGTCAGTATGAAGGACTTAAGCTTCATAGATAAAGTTGAAGAAGTTATTGTTAACATGGTTTACTCCGGAAAAGTTTCACAAAAGGATAGTATAGTTATAACCAATGTTCGTCATAAAAATCTTTTGGAGAATACAGAAAAATCTTTGGCTGATGCTATTAGAATTTCAAAGATTTATGAACCTCTGGAAATTATAGAAATTGATGTAAATAGTGCCTATCTCTCTTTAGGAGAAATACTGGGAGAAGAAACCGGAGATGATATTTTAAATGAAGTTTTTTCAAGATTTTGTTTAGGAAAATAGAAGTATCGGAATAATATATGAAAAATATTTATATGGATAACTACGATGTTATAGTAATAGGAGCAGGACATGCAGGTTGTGAAGCAGCTCTTGCTTCTGCAAGAATGGGAAGCAGAACTCTCATTTTCTCCATAAATTTAGAAGCAATTGCAATGATGCCCTGCAATCCTTCCATAGGTGGTACGGGGAAGGGTCATCTGGTAAGAGAAATTGATGCTCTTGGCGGTGAGATGGGAATCAACATAGACAAGACTTTTATTCAAAGTCGTATGCTCAATACCGCTAAGGGACCGGCAGTACACTCTTTGCGTGCCCAAGCAGATAAAACCAAGTACCATCTGGAAATGAAAAAAACTTTGGAGAAGCAGAAAAATCTCGATATAATTCAGGGTGAAGTTACGGATTTGATCATAGAAGATAAAAGAGTCAGAGGTGTAGTGACCCGCACCAACACAAAATACGGTGCAAAGGCTGTAATTCTTGCTACCGGAACCTATCTTCACGGAAAGATATTTATAGGTGACAGCAACTTTTCAAGCGGACCCAACGGACTTGCAGCATCGGAAATTTTGCCTGAGAACCTTATTAAACACGGTATGAAGTTCAGGCGTTTTAAGACGGGAACTCCTGCAAGAGCCTTGGCATCCACCTTCGATTACAGTAAGATGGCTAAGCAAGAAGGTGATAAGAAAATTATTCCTTTTTCTTTCATGAATGATTACCTTGAGAAGAAGCAGATTAATTGCTGGCTGACATACACCAATGATAAGACCCACAGAGTTATTAGGAATAATTTCCACAGATCCGCTTTGTTTGGAGGAGAGATAGAGGGGATAGGACCCAGATACTGTCCGTCTATTGAGGATAAGGTAAACAGATTTGCAGATAAGAAAAGGCATCAGCTCTTTGTTGAACCTGAAGGCTTGGATACGGAAGAAATGTATATTCAGGGAATGTCATCAAGTATGCCGGAGGATGTTCAGCGAGAATTTTATCATACCATTGAAGGTCTGGAGAATATAAAAATTACCAGACCGGCTTATGCTATAGAATATGACTGCATAGATCCGTTAGAATTGAGGCCCACATTGGAATATATGGGAATCAAGGGTCTATATTGTGCAGGTCAGTTTAACGGCAGCTCCGGTTACGAGGAGGCGGCTTCGCAAGGATTAATTGCGGGAATCAATGCGTCATTGTCAATAAATGGGAAAAAACCGTTTATTCTCGACAGAAGCGAGGCTTATATCGGCGTTCTGATCGACGATTTAGTGACTAAAGGTACTAACGAGCCTTATAGAATTATGACCAGCAGAGCGGAATATAGACTTGTTCTAAGACAGGACAACGCAGACCGGCGTTTGACACATAGAGGATATGAAGTGGGTTTGGTTTCAGAGGACAGATATAACAAATTTTTGGCAAAGCAGGAGAATGTTAAGGCAGAGATAGACAGACTTAAAAAGACCATGATAAAGGCAGAAGATGCGGAAGACTATTTGCAGTCCAGAGGCAGCCACAGTCTCAAAGGCTCGGTATCATTATATGATTTACTTAAGAGACCGGAAATCACCTACGAATCAATGGGAAAAATTGACATAAACAGACCGGAAATATCATCCCACGAAATAGATTGTGTTGAAGTGAATATAAAATATGAAGGGTATATTAAAAAACAGATTCAGCAGGTGGCAAAGTTTAAAAGGATGGAAACTAAGAGACTTTCTGAAACTATGGATTACAACAGTATAGAAGGTTTGAGGCTTGAAGCTGCACAGAAATTGAATAAAATAAGACCTGTGTCAATAGGGCAAGCTTCCCGGATATCAGGGGTATCGCCTGCCGATATAAATGTACTTTTAGTGTACCTTGAAAAAATGAGAAGGAGTTGATTATGGAAGCGCTAAAAAAATATTTTGACCGGCTTAATATTCCATGTGATAAAACTCAGTATTCTCAGTTCAAAGAATATATGGATTTATTACTCTGCATGAACCGAAGCATTAATCTTACGGCTATTAAAGAACGGGATGAATTTATACTGAAACACTATGTAGATTCTTCGATAATATATAACTTGGCAGAATATGGCGCAGCGGAGAATATTCTTGACTTGGGAACGGGGGGAGGTTTTCCGGGCATTCCTCTTGCAATACTTTCTCCGGAGAAAAAATTTATGCTTGCAGATTCCTTAAGCAAAAGGTTAAAGATAGTCCTCGAAATATCGAAAAAAATAGGACTGTGTAATATAGAAGTCGTTCACGGGAGAGCGGAGGATTTAGGCAATGCACCGGATTACAGAGAAAAATTTGATTTATGTGTTTCCAGAGCTGTGGCAAATCTTTCGGTTCTGTCAGAGTACTGTTTACCTTTTGTAAGGCAGTATGGGTATTTTATCGCATATAAAAGCGGAGAATTCAGTGAAGAACTGAAGGGTGCAGAGAAAGCAATTAAGGTTTTAAAAGGAGAGCTGTCACATGTAAAAACTTTCAACATAGAGGGAAATGCCAGATCGCTGGTTATTATAGAAAAAACGGGAAAAACGCCTAAAGGTTATCCAAGACAAGCAGGTAAGCCAAATAAGTCACCGATAAAATGATAATGTTTCACGTGAAACATTATTTTTTTATGCAAAGGTATAGAAATAAAATGTGATGTAAGATATAATAAGAGCAGGTTTATGAATATGAAAAAGGAGAACTGAATTGGGTAAGGCAATAGCAATTTTTAACCAAAAAGGTGGTGTAGGAAAAACCACAACAAATATAAATCTGGGGGCGTGTTTGGCACAGAAGGGGAAAAGAGTCCTTATGCTTGATATAGACCCACAGGGAAACACTACCAGCGGCATTGGAATTTCAAAGAAAGATTTAGACTATACGGTGTATGAATTGCTTATTGAAAGTGATTTTGATCCGCATGATGCCATAATCAGTACATCAGTTAAAAATCTTGACTTAATTCCTGCGAATGTTGATTTGGCAGGTGCAGAAATAGAATTGGTACAGCTTGAAGGAAGAGAAAAGAGGCTTCGTAAAGCAATAGATAAGATAAGAGATGAATATGATTATATCTTTATAGATTGTCCGCCATCTTTAGGTCTTCTGACTATAAATTCACTAAGCGCGGTGGAGAGCGTTTTAATTCCTATACAATGTGAATTCTATGCGTTAGAGGGAGTAAGCCAGTTGATGAGCACGATTGAACTGGTAAAAAAGAGCCTTAAAAAGAATTTGGAGGTTGAAGGAGTAGTATTAAGCATGTTTGACGGAAGAACAAACCTTTCTATCCAGGTTGTTCAGGAAGTTAAGAGATACTTCGGATCAAAAGTATACTCCACGGTAATACCGAGAAACATCAGGCTGGCAGAGGCTCCAAGCTTTGGGCTTCCTATAGTAGAATACGATCCTAAGTCGAAGGGTGCAACGGCGTACAAAGAATTTGCTACAGAATTCCTTGAAAGAGAGGCTTCTGAAAGATGAGTGGAAAGCTGAAGAAAAGCAGAGGTTTAGGTAGAGGGCTTGATGCTTTATTTGCAGACCAGGCTCCGATTGTACCTGAACAGGATGGAGAAAATACGAGCAATATATCCAAACATGACGGTGCAGATGCAGACAGAGTTTTATATATAGATATAAACGATATAAAGCCTAACGGGGATCAACCCAGAAAGACCTTTGATAGAGAGAAGATATCGGAGCTGTCTCAATCTATTGTAGAGCATGGAATAATACAGCCGTTAGTGGTGAGAAAGAGCGGAAAGCACTATGAAATCGTTGCCGGAGAGAGAAGGTGGCGTGCAGCCAGGGAGGCCGGTTTATCCCTTGTACCCTGTATTCTGCGGCAGTTTTCTGATGAAGAAAATATGCTGGTTGCAATTATAGAAAATATGCAGCGAGAAGACTTGAATCCGATAGAAGAAGCTATGGGACTTGAGCAGATGATTAATGTATATGGACTGACACAGGAAGAAGTTTCAAAGAGTGTAAGCAAGAGCAGACCTTATATAACAAATAAACTGCGCTTATTAAAGCTTCCCGAAGAAATTAAAAAATTAGTCGGTGAAGGAGAAATATCAACGGGACACGCGAGGGCTTTAATAACGGTAAGCAGTAAAGCAAAGCAGGCGGAGCTGTGTAAAAAGATAATTGAGGAAGGTATTTCTGTAAGAGAACTGGAAAAACTGGCTTCAGAAGAAAAGAAACCTCGCAAAAAACCGTTAAAAAGGGTAAAGAGTCCGGATACATTGAATGTTGAGAGAGAACTTAAGGAGATATACGGAACTAAAGTCACAATAAATCAAAAAGGGAACAAGGGAATGATTGAACTTGAATTTTACAGTAAAGGAGAATTAAACAGACTTATTGATTTATTGAAATGTAAAGATTAAGGGAAGTTGTTTCATGTGAAACAATTTTAATCGAGAGGGTAAGGAACGGACTAATGAAGAAGAATATTATTATTTTGATTGCAGTGGTACTTACTGTGGGACTTGGTTGGAAGGTATATAACGATACAAAGACTTTTAACTGCATTATAAGACAAAACTGGTACGAAATAGCTGAAGCGACAAAGGATTTTAATTTGAGAAAGAATTTTACTGTCGGCGAGTATAATAAAGAAATAAAATCCAGGTTCGGCAAAACAACAACAAATGCGTATACCATAAGCGTTATAGGAGACAGCAATATACTGTACAGAGGATATAATATGGACAATATTGTGCTTTTTTTCATGAATTTAGATAATGCGAAGACAAAAAAAGAGCAGAGAAAAAACTTTAAAAAAATAAAAAAGATAAGTAAATTATTTAATTGTAAAACCGAGCTCAAAGAATACAACTTTGCGTTTGATCGGAAAGGTCTGAAAGACAATGTAGTTAAGATGAATAAGATAACTAAGCTGTATAAAAAAGAAAGAACTTTAAAGGATAAAAAGAAAAAATTTAATTTCAATAAAGTCAAGAAGTTTTTAGAATAAATTATGGGTTTAGAAAAAATATCATAACAATTAGGTACACACCGAGTAATTTCTGACAACTGAAGTAGGAGAACGAAAGTACAGTCTTAAAAAAGGCTGTATTTTTTACATGATCGAAACCTCGTGTTTGATGCCGGGCAGCTTAGATTTTTACCGGACGGTTTTTGTCACATATGTTTGACAATCCTACCTCACATATATTTGACAATCGTAGAAACGCAGAGAGAGGTTTTTATTGTAATTTTTGTTCCGATTATCAATAAAAAGTGTTATAATACTATGATAGGCAAACTATACGAATTTTGAGGATTAGTTATGAAAGATATTATCCGTAATAAAAATTTAATCGACAGCATTCCTTTACCGATGTGTATTGTAGATGCCAACGGAAAGATTATAGGATTTAATTCACATATAGGGGAAGTTTTTCTATATGATGATATTATCGGCAGCGATTTTTTTGCAATAACCGGAATAAAGATTGAAGACATTATAATCGCAGGGAAAAATAAAGCCAACTTGACCATCGACAGAAGCGATAAAACTTTTAAGATTTTCGCTGGCGGCTATGGCGGAATGTTTTTCGGCAGCAGGGAAGACATCAGAGAAGGCATTTTGGAGAGAAATGAAATCTCTGAAACCGGGGATGAATTTGAGATCTCCGGGGAAGATGATGAGGCTCTGATGATTTTCTTCTATGATATAACGAGATATGAGAATCTGAAAGCAACTTATGAGGGCGAAAAGACCTGCGTTTGCCTTATTCGTATAGATAATTACGATGAATTGATTGCCGGAACGCTTCCTGATATGAGGATGGAGATTTCCTCAAGAGCCGACAAGACTATAAGGAAATGGGCAGCGGACTGCAGCGCTTCCATAGTCAAGCATAAGGAAGATGAGTATGCCATGTATTTTCAGAAAATATTTTTAGGCAGAATGGTGGAAAGCAAATTTTCGATACTTGACGAAATCAGGCAGATTGAAACGGAAGTGGATTTTCCTATGAGTTTGTCCATAGGCGTGGGAGTTGCTGAGGATAATATGTTTGATACTGAAGAATCTGCAAGGAACGCGCTTGATCTTGCTTTAGGGCGGGGAGGAGACCAGGCGGTGGTGAAAAAGCATCACCAGGTTGACTACTACGGCGGAAAACTCCAGACGGTGGAAAAGACGAATAAGGGAAAATCAAGAGTAATTGCGCATATTCTTAAGCAAATGATTTCTGAAGCGGGCAGAATTATGATAATGGGGCATACAAACCCGGATATGGACTGCTTCGGAGCTGCGCTGGGAATGTTCAGGGTTTGTAAAATGCAGGGACGAGATGCCGGCATTGTGGTGGATGAAGTCAATGATTCGCTGCGTGTCGTATACAGGCAGGCGAAGGAAAGTGAAAACTATAACTTCATATCCGGAGAAAGAGCTTTGGAACTTGCGGATAAGGACACGCTTTTAATAGTGGTGGACACCCACAGACCAAGTTATGTGTCCTGCCCGAAGCTTTTGGAAAAAATTGGCAAGATTGCGATAATTGATCATCACAGGAGAGCTACGGACTTTATAAAGGATGCGGATTTATCTTACATCGAATCCTACGCATCTTCAGCATGTGAGCTCGTATCTGAAATTTTGCAGTATGCGGGGAAGAAGCGAGCATTGGAAAGACTTGAAGCGGAGGCTCTTCTGGGAGGAATCACATTAGATACCAACAGATTTGCGGTGAAAACAGGTGTGAGAACTTTTGAGGCGGCGGCGTGGCTTCGCAGATCGGGAGCGGATACTACCGAGGTGAAAAGGTTTTTTCAGACTGATATGGAAATGTTCAGAGTTAGGGCAAAGAGTATAGCTTCAGCGGAACTTCACAATAATGGGGTGGCAACTTCATTATGTGAGGGATACAATAGAGATGCTCAGATAATAAACTCTCAGGTTGCAGATGAGCTTTTGAATATAAAAGGTGTTAAGGCATCTTTTGTTGCAGGAAAGAACGACTCGGGAAAAACCGTTGTGAGCGCAAGGTCACTGGGAGAAATTAATGTTCAGGTTATTATGGAAAAACTTGGCGGCGGAGGGCATTTAACCACGGCGGGAGCACAGGTAGAAGAAAGTCCGGAGGATGTTCTGGAGGTTATAAAGAATATAATCGGAAGTGAAGAGAGGTAGACGAGATGGTTGTAATTTTGAAGAGAGACATTAAGGGAACGGGAAAAGCAGGAGATGTAGTTAAAGTCAGTGACGGATATGCGAGAAACATGTTGATTCCGAAAGGATGGGCTATCGAGGCTACAAAGGGAAATATAAATACTTTAGAAAAAGTTAAAGCAAAGCAGGCTGAAGAGGAAGCGGCAAAGAAAGCATCTGCACAAGAGCTTGCAGAGAAGATAAAAGAACTGGAAGTTGTTATTAAAACGAAGGCCGGAGAGGGCGGAAGATTATTCGGTTCCATTACCTCAAAGGATGTGTGCGAGGCACTGAAGGAGCAGCACGACATAACAGCCGACAAGAAAAAATTGCAGATGAGTCAGCCTATAAAGGCACTGGGAACATTCAGCGTTAAGATTAAGTTGTATCAGGATGTCACGGCAGAGTTGACGGTTAAGGTGACAGAGTAATGGCAGAGAAGATTCCTCCACATAATTTGGAAGCCGAGCGGTCGGTTTTGGGCTCCGGACTTTTGAGCAAGGAAGCCTTGGCAGATGTTATGGAGATAGTTAAGCCTGAGGATTTTTACGATGGCGCAAACAAAGAGATTTATACGGCGATGGTGGATATGTTCAGGGAAAATAAATCCGTGGACATAGTTACGGTGTGCGAAGAGCTTAAACGCAGAAATGTGCTTGGTATGGTTGGAGGAAGAGCTTATGTGGGAGCCTTGTCCGGGGAAGTTCCGGTAACGACCAATGCTTCCGAGTATGCCAAGATAGTTGCCGAAAAGTCCTCGATAAGAAAGCTGATTCATACTTCTGAGCTCATTAGAGAAAAGAGCTTTGATGAGAATGAAGAGGCAAGAGAAATAATCAATTTTGCGGAGAAAGAAATTCTGGGGGTAGCCCAAGAAAGACAGCGAGGTGATTATGCAAGGCTTCAGGATGTTCTTGTGACAGACCTTGAGCTTATCAATGAAGCAGCGAAAAATCAAGGAAGAATTACCGGCGTTCCTACGGGATTTAAACAGTTTGACAATATGACATCAGGACTTCAGAAGTCAGAATTGATAATAGTTGCAGCTCGACCTGCGATGGGAAAAACGGCATTCGCCTTGAATATCGCCCTTAACTCCGCAGTTAAACATGAGGCGTCGGTTTTGGTTTTTAGCTTGGAAATGGGAAAAGAACAGCTTGGGAATCGTCTTCTTTCTATGGAATCCAGGGTTGAAATGGAAAATATAAAGAAGGGGACATTGGATAATAATGATTGGGACAGGATTATCTTAGCGGTGGATACGCTGGCCAAAGCAAATCTTTATATAGATGACACGCCGGATTTAAGTGTCTTTGAAATTAAAAATAAATGCAGGAGATTAAAGGCGGAGAAAGGTCTCGACCTTGTGGTTGTGGATTATCTCCAGCTTATGAAGTCTGAAGGAAGAGTAGAAAACAGGCAACAGGAAATCAGTACATTATCCAGGTATCTTAAACTTCTGGCGAGGGAGATGGACTGTCCCGTAATTGTACTTTCTCAGCTTTCTCGTGCTCCGGATCAAAGACCTAATCACAGGCCTGTTTTATCTGATCTTCGTGAATCAGGTTCCATCGAGCAGGATGCGGATATAGTTCTCTTCTTGTACAGAGACGATTATTATACTCAGGAAGAATCGGAAAAACCGGGAATATGTGATGTTATAGTGGCAAAGAACAGAAGCGGTCCTACCGGCGATGTGGAACTTGCATGGGTAGGAAAGTATACCAAGTTTAGTGATGTGGCAAATGGAATTTAAAAAGAAAAAAGTCAGGGATTTGTATCTGCACGACACCCCCATTGAAAATATTTTTATAAATGAATATTTACCTCAGGCTAAAGGAGATTATGTGAAGGTGTACATGTATGGCTACATGTATGCTCAGTTTGATATGGAGCTGAACGAAGAGGCTATAGCAAAGCAGCTTGGGCTTTCAAAATCAAAGGTCTCTGAGGCGTGGAATTACTGGGAAGAGTTAGGTGCTGTCAAGCGTTATTTCGTTGAGGGAGACAAGATCGAGCCGGTAATTGAATTTTTAAGCATAAAAGATTTGATGTATTCCACCATGGGGGAGGAGACTCAGGAGGATCAGATTTCGGAGAAAAATTTTAACGATAGCAACCTGAGAGAACTTTTTCATGAAATAGAGAAAAAGATGGAAAGGCAGCTCAGCTCTACAGAGATTTTAAGCTTTAACGAATTGATTGCAGATGAGCATATTTCTCCTGAACTTATCTTGTACGGTATTGAGTATTGTAAAGGAAAGGGTAAAGACAGCCCCAAATATATCCACACGGTGATTAGAAACTGGGCAATCAAGGGATTTTCAAAAGTTTCACAGGTTAAAGAATATATGGAGGAAAACGACAGAAGGCATCTGCAATACAGAAGGGTTCTTCAGGCTTTCGGTTTTACCAGAAATGCAACGGAGCAGGAGCAGCAGATGATGGATAGATGGTTTGACAGTATGGGATATACCATGGACACCATAGTGGAAGCTGTAGGAAAGACTGCGGGAATTTCCACACCTAACTTCAATTATGTAAATAAGGTTTTGGAGAATTGGAAGAAGGATTCTGAGAAAAAGGGAATAAATGATGTAAATAATCGTTTGACGGTGACAGAGGCACAGCTGAGTGAGTACTACAGATATATACTGGAGAAGGATAAGGCCGAAGCGGAAAAGCGCACAAAGGAGGTTTATGCCAAGATTCCGAGAATCAGGGAAATTGACGATAAATTAAACGATATTAGGAGACAGCTGGTTCAGAATATGCTGGAGGGAAAGGACTTTAACTCCAAGGAAGTCAACGAAGAAAAAACGAACTTAGAGGTTGAAAGAGCGGGACTTTTGACTGATATGAACTATGAAATGGACTATACCGATGTCAGGTACTTGTGTGATATTTGCAGAGATACGGGGCAGACGGATTTGGGAGAGATGTGCACTTGCAGGGTAGAACGCATGCGAGAGGCAGAGGATTGGATTAAACAGAGGAATATTTAGTATGAATGATCGCAGGGAGAGACGCAGAAAAAAGAAGAAGATTAGACTCAACATAGGCAGGTTAATAGTTGTGGCTATAGTAGTAATTCTTGTGGGTGTAACCTCTTTTAGCGTGAAAAAAATTGTGAATCTGAAAATGGAGCAGAATCAGTTAAAAAGCGAACAGACCTCCTTAAAGGAAAAGAAAGAGAAGCTTGAAGACGAACTTAAACATATCGACAGCGAAAGCTATATAGAGGAACAGGCAAGAAAGCAGTTAAATATGATTAAACCCGGCGAGATACTTTATATGATAGAAAAGGATAAAGCTAAGGATAAAAAGAGTGAATAGTTATGCTGAAGATTAGGGAAGTGATTGTAGTTGAAGGCCGGGATGATACCGCAGCCATAAATATGGCTGTAGATGCGAAAACTATTGAAACTCATGGATTTGGAATGAATCCTTCCATGTGGAAGGAAATTGATAGAGCCTATGCAGGTCCTGGAATAATCATTTTCACAGACCCCGACAGAGCAGGAGAAAACATAAGAAAAAAAATAAAAGAAAGATACCCGGATTGTAAGGAAGCCTTTCTGTCTCAGACAAAAGCTTTGAAAAAAAATGATTTGGGAATTGAAAATGCAAGGGCGGAGGATATTATTGAAGCCTTGCGAAAGGCGAGATGCTCTGAGAGAGAAGACCTTGAGGAATTCACGATGGAAGACTTGCGTAATGCGGGACTTGTAAATGGCAGTTTGAGCAAAATTCGGAGAGAAGCTTTTTCCGATAAGCTTGGCATCGGCTACGGCAATGGAAAAAGGCTGCTGAAGAAATTAAACGGATACGGAATAACGAGAGAGGAATTTAATGGAGCTGTACAATCCATCAGTAATAAGGAGAATAAAAAATAGATACGGATTTCAATTTTCCAAAAGTTTAGGGCAAAATTTTCTTACAGATAAAGGCGTAATTGACAGAATTGTGGATGGCGCAGGGATAACCGAAGATGACATGGTTATTGAAATAGGTCCGGGAATAGGTGTTCTGACACGGGCAGCAGCAGAAAAAGCGGGAAAAGTAATTGCCATAGAGATAGATACCAATTTGATGACAATTTTGGAGGATACTTTATCCGGTTTTGATAATATCAAGATCATCAATGAAAATGTTTTGAAATTGGATCTGGTTTCTCTCATAAATCAGGAAGCAAGAGGATACAAATCCGTTAAAGTTATAGGAAACCTGCCATATTACATAACCACAGCGATTATCATGAAACTTTTGGAGGAAAGGCTCTCAGTGGAAAGCATTACAATAATGATGCAGAAAGAGGTTGCAGACAGGATTAAGTCTGCTCCCGGAAGCAGAATATACGGCGCTATTTCCGTTGCAGTTCAGTATTATTGTGAAGTGAATGTTGTGGAAGATGTTCCGAAAAAATGTTTTATGCCGATGCCAAAGGTGGATTCAACCGTTTTAAGGTTAGACATTCGCAAAGAACCGGCTGTTGAACTTTTAGACGAAAAGATGTTTTTCAGATGTATAAAAGCGGGATTCAGCCAGAGAAGAAAAACGCTTCTGAATTCCTTGACAGGTACGGGATTTGAAAAAGGGGTTATTTCAAAATGCCTTGAAAATGCAGGGATTGGCAGCAGGAGGCGTGCAGAGACATTATCACTTTCGGAGTTTGCATCGGCAGCTAATGAATTAGTTAAAGAGGGGAAACGATAAATGCATAAAGTTAGAGATTTCTATGATAAATATTTCAATAATACGATTATAAACTATATATTATGGGCTTTCTTTCTGAACCTGTTCATCGAAACTTGGGCAAGACAAAAGATGCCTGTATACGGCGGTTTGTACTTTATGATAAAGGAGCCGGTTATTTTCTTTTACAATGTACTTGTGATTTTGGCGACCATATCGATCGGAGTGCTGTTTAAGAGAAGGTTCTTTGCAACACTTTTGATTTCAAGTGTGTGGATAACCATAGGTGTGGTCAACGGAATAATACTCATGCAGAGAATGACGCCCTTTACCATGAAGGATATGGACTCCTTCGGTGACGGGCTGACAATTATGACAAACTATATGTCATTTAAACAGATTGTCATGCTTTTTGTTGGGATTGCCGTTGTTGTTGCCTTTTTTATATTGCTGTTTATAAAGGGACCTAAGGTAAAAGACAAAATTTCCATCAAGAAGAACATCGCTGTGGTCATACTTATAATTGCTGCGGCTTTCGGAAGTACTTACGGACTGGTTAAAATTAATGTCCTCAATACTTTCTTCGGTAACTTGGCTTACGCTTATGAAGATTACGGTGTACCTTACTGCTTTATAAATACATGGCTGAATCAGGGGATTCATAAACCTAATGGGTATTCAAAGAGTAAGATTAATGATATAATCAAGAAAAGTAATATAGATGAGAGCGGAAAAGTTACTTTAGTAAAGGGAGACGGGACTAAGAATAAGCCGAACATCCTGTTTCTGCAGCTGGAATCCTTTGTGGATCCTACACTTTTTAAAGATATAGAAGTTTCCAAAGATCCAATGCCGTATTACAGAAGTCTTATGAAGAAATATTCTTCCGGAAGTCTCACTGTTCCTGCCTGCGGTGCAGGTACTGCCAATACGGAATTTGAAATGATGACAGGTCTTTCCGTAAAATTCTTCGGACCCGGCGAATACCCTTTCAAATCTATTTTGAAGGAAAAGACTGCGGAGAGCATTGCAAGAGATTTGAAAACCGTGGGTTATTCGGCGCATGCGATTCATAACCACAGAGGTGTTTTTTACAGCAGAAATGAAGTTTTCGACAATATCGGATATGATACATTCACCTCCTTGGAGTACATGAGCGATGTAGAGAAAACGCCTAAAAACTGGGCAAAGGATAATATATTGTCATCACAGATTATAGGAGCGCTTAAAGCCACGAAAGGCAGAGATTACATATATACGATTTCCGTTCAGGGACATGGAAAATACCCATCTGAATCCCTGATTGCAAAACCGGAGATAAAGGTAACGAAAGCGGACAATGAAGAAGCAAAAAACAAGTACGAATACTATGTCAATCAGGTCTATGAGATGGACTTATTCGTGAAGGATCTCATAAATCAGCTCAATAAGTTTGGAGAGCCTACGGTTCTTGTGATGTACGGAGATCATATACCTGCCCTTGAGATGGCAGAGAGTTCATATAAAGCCAAGGATTTGTATCAGACGCAGTATGTGGTATGGGACAATATCGGTCTGAAAAAACAGGATAAAGATATTAAAACTTATGAGTTTACGGCAGAGATATTGGATCGCCTGAATCTCCATGTGGGAACTACATTTAAGTATCATCAGAATGTAAACCATAATTCCGAAAACTATCTTTCCGACTTAAAGCTTCTTGGATACGACATGCTGTACGGAAAAGATTATATCTACGGAGGCTCAAATCCTTTTAAGAAGAGCGGAATGAAAATGGGCGTCAAGAAGATTAAAATTGACAAGGTTGTCAATGTTGCGGGAAAGTACTACATAAAGGGACAGAATTTTACGGAATACAGTAAAGTTACTTTAGACGGCAAAGCCCTTAGAACCGTTTATCTGGGACCTAATCTTTTGGGACTTTTGGTGGATGTGGAATTAAACGATGCTGCGAGGATGAAGGTAAGCCAGATAGACAGAAGCAGCAATACGATTATAAGCACTACTGAATAAACGAAAGAACGCAGATTCATTCGCAGATATAGAAGAACAGGGATTAAATTTGCTACAGATATTTAGGGTTTTTCAAAAGGAGGTAAAAAGATGCGCACCTTGGAAACGGAAAGACTGATACTGAAAATGTATGGCAAGGAAGATGCAGAGGGTCTGTATAATTATGCAAAAAATCCTAATGTGGGACCGGCTGCCGGTTGGAAACCTCATGAAAGTGTCAGAGAATCCCTGGAAATAATAGAGCAGATGTTCATTCCGGCAGAGGCGTGGGCTGTAAGAGAAAGGGGAAGCGATAGAATAATCGGAACTATAGGTCTGGAAAATGACCGTCATAGAGATGAGAAATCCAAGGAAATAGGTTATTCCCTTGCTGAAGATAAATGGGGAAAGGGTTATATGACCGAGGCATGCAAGGAAGTATTAAGGTTCGCTTTTGAAGAGCTGGGTTTGAATTTGGTGGCGATATGTACAGGACCTGAGAATCTCAGATCTCAAGGCGTTATAAAAAAATGTGGATTTGTATATGAGGGAAGAATCCGTAATTCATACGGAACATATACCGGAGTCTGTAGAGACTCCCTGTGTTATTCGATGCTGAAGGAAGAGTATAAAACACGCACTAATTTTTAATTCATAATAATTGATAAGGAAAATGGAAAGATTTGTGATGTTTCTTGACAGAATAGGAGCATTGCTGTTTGGACAGAGCGTCAATTCAAATATTTTGAATGGAGCGGAGCGGTTTTTCTTAGAGGATTAATTTGAGTTGAATGAGTGAAGGAGGGATTAATTATCGCCGATTGTAAAATCAAGTTGAACATGTAAAGTAAAAAAGTCCATAAGGCACC
>CALZYE010000023.1 GCA_945830395.1 uncultured Clostridia bacterium | reverse complement strand
CAGTAGCCAAAACTGCTTGTAGAATATTATAAATTAAAGCAACTCCGGGCTTCCCAACTTTCATCGCCATATAAACGAAAAAAGGTCCTAAAATTAACGCTGTAAACACTGCATTAAGAATCATGTTAAAAAATAAAGATGCCCCAGTAATCATCGAAAAAGCTATGAATACTACAATCATGATTGCAGAAAAGATTCCTATAGTTGCTAAATCTTTTATTGATAATTTTTTTGTGCTTTCCATAAACATTCCTCCTTTTCTATAAAGCAATATTTATGTTAGCACTATCTAACTCAAATCGCTTGCCGAATCAGACCAGATGTGCTGTTTTAGATATTTTTTTATATTCCGAAGGAGTCAGATTATACCTTTTTTTGAACGCATTGGAAAATTTAGAATGATCCGTATATCCAACTTGAATTGCAATCCCTGTTATAGACAATGCCGAGTTTTTCAATAAAAGTGCTGCCTCTTCTAATCTCTTTTTTATTATTGTGTCATTAATCGTTTCACCATATATACTCTTATAGCAGTTTTTCATTGTAGTAATTTTTATATGGAATGTTTCAGACAGTTTTTCATACGTTATTGTTTCAGTGAAATTTTGCAATACATAGTCATTTATCCTTTTAACGATCTCAATATTATTTTTGGCAAAATACTGCCTATTACTATAAGGCATATTATTCTTAACTGCTGTGAGATATAAGAATAATTCTTGGAATTTTACCTTTAAATATCCGATCATAATATCATCAGGGACTTTATAAATTTCAAAAAATATATGTTCAATCTCTGATGTTGCTCTCTGTATAAAAAGTTTATTTCCATAGCAGAGTTCATTCAAAACAACCTCATAATCAATTTCAAACATTTTTTCCAAAAGATGTAATTCTTCATCAAACTCAGATGGCGTTATGCAAAAAGTAACGCCATGGTAATGACTTATAGGAAAAAAGGATTCTTTAGAACTGTTACTGATTAAGTTAATTGCAAAATCTCCAGCCTCAATGTATGTTACAGTTCCGTCTCTTAATACACATTCAAATCTTCCTTCTCTGCAATGATTGATTTCATATCTTCTTTCATTAAGAGAATCCTTAGGAATACTACTTGTAATTTTTGATGTATGTATGTCGTTATAAAATACTTTTACCCCCTTAAAAATCTCATATTCTGTGATTACATACTTCCCATTTTCCAAATCACAAGACTCATAGATTCTGCTTCTTGAATTTTCTATTATTTTTTTCTTGTTTCTTCCGTAAAGATGACTCATATAATCCATATTATTTACCTTAAAATCTCTTCCCTATCATTATCGTAATTTTCTTCAAGACAAAATATTTTTTCTATTGAACACCCAAATATTAAGCTGCACTTGTAAGCGACCTTTAAGGAGGGATTAAACTGCCCCTTCTCTAAAGAAATTATCGTTCTCGTAGAAACTCCTAATTTGCTTGATAATTCCCTTTGCGTCCAATTATTTTTTTCTCTTAATTCTCTTAGAATATTTTTCATATTTAATCTCTCTATTTATGTGAAGTTTATTTCACTTATGAAGTATACTTCACCTGTAACCAAAAGTAAATCGTATCTTATTTTTTCTATCTTTATCTCTATATGCATATTTTGCCATATCCTTACCTCCCAGTTTATAAAAACATATTTTATGACAATATTTCTGTTGTCTCCATATACTAAAAAGCCTCTTTGACAATAGTTCTATAGTCTCAATAAGCACAAAAAGCAGTTCTGTTGCCACAACCCTCTATTTTCCAGTGGTCATAACTGTTGTCAAACGGTCTAAAAAAGGAATTCAGACAATCATTCAAAAATAGAACTATTTATCGGAATCCCT
Organism: uncultured Clostridia bacterium; assembly: GCA_945830395.1. Lineage (GTDB taxonomy): Bacteria > Bacillota > Clostridia > Peptostreptococcales > Anaerovoracaceae > Aminicella. The sequence goes on along the minus strand of CALZYE010000023.1, from coordinate 19,133 downwards.
TGATTTCAAGTCTTTTAAGCCCTATTTACTTGTCTGTCCTCGACATCAAACAGATAGTCTCCACATGCCTTGTAAGAGGGAAATTGTCGTATGGCTTTACATATTCAACTTTGTATCCCAAACTCTCAAACTGTGAAAGATTTTTGACCAGCGTTTTCGGGTTGCAGGAAATGTATACAATCTGATTCACGCCATATGATGCGATTTTGTTCACTGCATCTGCGCTCATGCCTATGCGCGGCGGATCCACCACGATAACATCAGGTTTCAGCTCTGTCTCTTCAAGGACTTTGAACACATCCCCACAGAGAAAATCGCAGTTGCTCAGATTGTTCAGCTCTGCATTTTCCACTGCTGATGCAACGCTTTCCGGGACAATTTCAACTCCGAGGACATGTTTTGCCTTAAGCGCCATGACCTGACTTATCGTACCGGTACCGCAATAGAGGTCGAACACTTCTTTTCCTTTCAAATCGTCTATAAGATTGACAGCGTCCCTATATAGTCTTTCAACGGCTTCCACATTGGTTTGAAAAAAAGCGAACTCATGAACTCGAAATTTCAGGCCCATGATTTCTTCGCAGTAATAGTCACGACCGTCAATTACTATCAGCTTGTCACAAAGAACTGCATCTGCTTTGTTATCATTCAATGTCTGCATGATGCCGACTATATTGTTATCCAGTTTCAGTTCCTTAAGGCCTTCTGCCCAGCCCCTCCCATCAAAGTCCGACTCCGTTGATGTAACTATATTTACCAGCAGCTGCCGGGTTCTCTTTCCCTGCCGAATTATCAGATTTCTGAGCAGACCTTTATGGGTTTTTTTATGGTATTTTTCATATCCATTTTTGATGCAGAATTCCAAGGTATATGAAAGAATTTTATTGAAGTCATCCTCCACCAGTTGACAATTGTCCACCGTCACTATGGACATAAATTTCCCTCGCAGGTGCATGCCGAGACATAGCGGACCGTCCTTTACCGTATCTCCAAAGGTAAACTCCATTTTATTTCTGTATTCATATCTGAATTCATAGGGGCAGCCGGAAATTTTATCAAAAATCCCGGGAGTAATGCCCTCCTGCGAAAAGAGGGAGCGTACTTCTCCCTCTTTAACTTCCAGTTGCCTGTCGTAATCCAAATCCTGATGTATGCAGCCACCGCAAAATTCATCGTGTGGACACTTATCTGTAATATTTCTCATAAAATTCCTCTTTAAACTCTAAGAATCTGTCATCTTCAATAGCTTTTCTCATATTTTCCATAAGCTTCACCAAAAAATGAAGGTTATGGTTGGAGATAAGCATAGCCGCCATCATTTCTCCCGCTTTAAATGTATGACGAATGTAAGCTCTGCTGTAATTTCTGCATGTGTAACAATCACACTCCGGATCAAGCGGCGAAAAATCACGCTGAAACTTTTTGTTTTTTATGTTAAGCCTGCCCGCACCGGTTGTTGCAAGTCCATGACGGGCTATTCTCGTCGGTTCTACGCAGTCGCACATGTCGATTCCGCGCTCTACAGCCTCAAATAAATAATCCGGTGTTCCTACTCCCATAAGGTATCTCGGCTTGTCATATGGCAGATCTTCAACACAGTTATCCAAAATGTCTATCATTTCTTCTTTAGGTTCTCCTACAGAGAGTCCTCCGAAGGCATAGCCCGGAAAATCCATATCAACCATTGCCTTTGCACATTCATGCCGCAGGTCCTTGTACATTCCGCCCTGAACTATTGCAAATAAAGACTGACTCTCTATATTTTTGTGAGCCTCCTTACATCTCTTGAGCCATCGTATGGTTCTGTTCATGGAATCTTCAATGTATTTTCTATCTGCAGGATAAGGCGCGCATTCGTCAAAAGCCATAATTATATCTGATCCCAGAGCATTTTGAATTTCAATGGTTTTTTCGGGAGTGAGAATATGCCTTGAGCCGTCAATATGACTCTGAAACTTAACGCCCTCTTCAGTTATTTTACGAAGCTGTCCCAGGGAAAAGACCTGAAATCCTCCGCTGTCCGTAAGAATTGCCTTATCCCAGTTCATGAATTTATGAAGACCTCCCGCCTCCTTTACAATTTCATGCCCGGGACGAAGATAAAGATGATATGTATTGGATAAAATAATCTCAGCTCCCATCTCCTCAACCTGCTCCGGTCTCATGGATTTAACCGCAGCCTGAGTTCCCACCGGCATAAAAACAGGAGTCTGTATATCTCCGTGTGGCGTATGAATCACGCCCCTTCTGGCTCCTGTTTTCTTATCTTGATGTAGTAATTCATAGGTTACCGCATGCTTCATCTGCTACCTCTATTTTCCTTCAAATCTGGAAACCACCGAAAAGAAAACAAGATCTTCAGGACCTGTATTCTTCACGCTGTTTGAATGCCCGGGCGGACAGTATGCACACATCCCCGGAACCAGCTCCTCCTCGATACCGTCAAAGGTGGCCGTTGCGCTTCCCTGTAGAACATAGATTATCTCAGTACTGTTTTCATGGTTATATACTCCCATAGACGCACCCGGCTCAAGCTTTAGGAACATAATCTGATTTCTGGGATCTTTGTACATCCTTGCAAGAGTATTCTCCTCTCCACCTCTGAAATTTTTCCATGTTAAATCCGGCATTTTATTAAAATCTAAAATCATAATTTCTTTCCTTTCATAATTTATTAATATTTTCGCTGCAAATTCTGTATTTTTCTCTAATTGTCCGTAAAAATTTTTCGTTGAAAAATTATTTAATTTCCCCTAATAGTTTTATATCAATCTTTTTGATACCGATTTTGCTTTAGTAACAATTCTGTTCCGTACAGATTCTACTTTGTAATAATCCTGTTCTATACCGATCTTACTCTATAATCATTGCATCGCCATAGCTGAAAAATCTGTACCTTTCCTTAACGGCTTCATCATAAGCTTTTAAAATTTCTTTTCTGTCATATAGCGCCGATACGAGCATTATCAATGTTGATTTAGGAAGATGAAAGTTGGTAATCAAGGCTTTCACAATCTTATATTCATATCCCGGATAAATAAAAATCCCCGTATTTCCTCCGCCTGACCTTATTAAAAATTTTTCTTGCGTCTCGTCGAAATATGCTGCACTTTCTAATGTTCTGGTGGAAGTAGTTCCAACTGACACGATCCTTCCGCCTGAGGATATAGTATCATTTATTATCTTTGCCGTTTCCTCATCGATAAAGTATTCCTCAAAGTGCATTTCATGTTCTTCCACATTGTCGCATTTTACCGGTCTGAAAGTTCCTATACCCACATGTAATGTAACATAAGCAAGTCTTATACCCTTTACTTCCGCCTTTTCAAGCAGTTCTTCGGTAAAATGCAGTCCTGCCGTAGGAGCTGCAACGGAGCCGTCTATTTTGCCGTAAACGGTCTGATACATTTCTTTGTCTTTCTCACAGCTTTCTCTTTCGATGTAGGGGGGAAGCGGCATTTTACCCAGCTCCTCCAGTCTTTCCATAAATATACCGTCATAATGGAATCTGACCTTTCTGGTTCCCCCTTGGCTGTATCCCACTATCTCCGCCATTAATTTTCCGTCTCCGAAGCTGACCTTATCCCCCGGTTTTAGCCTTCTCCCCGGTTTTACAAGCGTTTCCCATATATCTTCTTTTTCAAGACGTTTGCTCAGCAGAAATTCGATTTTAGCTCCCGTTCCCACTTTTTCGCCGAACAACCTTGCCGGAATAACTCGCGAGTCGTTCATTACAAGGCAATCCCCCTCTTTAAGGTAGTCGAGTATATCGTAAAAATATCTATGGTGAACAGTCTTTTTTCTTCGGTTCAACACCATAAGCCTGCAGTGATCCCTCAATTCCCCGGGGGTCTGCGCGATTAACTCTTCCGGCAAGTTATAATCAAAATCTTCTATTTTCATCCTATCTCCATTTATAAAATATTTATCTGGATTTCTTCATCCTGAGCGTTTTCTTCCTCATCAATTCTCTGATTCGGTTTCTCAGTGATTTCTTCCCTTTTGTCTTCGGGAAAAACTATACCCAGATGCTCATACCCAAGTCTTGATACCATTCTTCCCTTCTGTGTTCTGTACAGAAGCCCCGCCTGAATCAGATAAGGCTCATAGGCATCTTCAATAGTAACCCGTTCTTCTCCTATGGATGCCGCTATGGTATCTATTCCCACAGGACCTCCGTTAAACCTGTCTATTATCGTCGTTATAATTTCTCTGTCCAAACGCTCAAGTCCCAGAGCATCCACACCCAATGCCTTGAGACCTTCTTTTGTGATATTTTCATCTATCCTGCCGTTTCCTTTAACCTGAGAAAAATCTCTTATTCTCTTTAAAAGTCTGTTGGCAACGCGAGGTGTTCCCCTTGAACACTTTGCCATGAGCACTGCAGCTTCTTTTTCAATGGGGATGTTCATCAGGTTTGCCGATCTTTTTATAATATTCGACAAGTCCTCTTTTTCATAAACTTCAAATTTACTTATTACGCCGAACCTGTCTCTGAGAGGCGCCGACAAGCTTCCTGCTCTTGTGGTTGCACCGATAAGGGTAAACCTTGCAATATCCAGACGAATCGATCTTGCTGAAGGCCCTTTTCCTATTACAATATCGAGAGCATAATCTTCCATTGCCGAATAAAGAACCTCTTCTACACTCCTGTTGAGCCTGTGTATTTCATCTATAAAAAGTACATCGTTATCGTTCAAATTTGTGAGAATCGCTGCAAGGTCCCCGGCCCTTTCTATGGCAGGTCCCGAGGTTATCTTAATATCCACACCCAGTTCATTGGCAATAATACCTGCAAATGTGGTTTTTCCAAGACCCGGAGGTCCGTAAAACAAAACATGATCCAAAGGCTCATTTCTCAGTTTTGCCGCTTCTATAAATATCTTCAGATTTTCTTTTGCCACATTCTGACCTACAAAATCTTCAAGGCGCTGCGGTCTAAGGGTAAAGTCCTGAACGGCATCAGTTGGAACTATTTCGGATTGAGTTATTCGTTGTTCTTCCATGATTATCCCCTTTACATTTTTCTGAGCGCAAACATTATATATTCCTCAACGGTAAGGTTATCTTCCTTTATCTTTGAAATTGAAGTTTCCGCTTCGCTTCTGCTGTATCCGAGGGAAACTAACGCAGTTACAGCCTCTCCTCTTAGGCTTCCGCTAATTGCGACATCTGACGGTGCAAAGTTTTCTTCTCCTGCGGTAAACTCGCCTACCTTATCCTTAAGTTCAAGAATTATCCTCTCTGAAGTTTTCTTGCCCACTCCGTTTGCCGCTGAGATAGACTTCGCATCTCCCGTTGCTATCGCCTTTCTGAGCTCTGACTGCGGCAGAATGCTCATTATAGCCATAGCCGCCTTGGCGCCCACGCCGTTTACCGTTATCAGAAGCTTGAAAAGCTCAAGCTCATCTTTATTTTCAAAGCCGTAAAGACTCATGTCATCTTCTCTGACTATCATATGGGTGTAGACCTTAACATCTTCGCCCTCAAGGTTCTTATACAACTGTGAATTTGCAGGTATGTAAACCAAAAAACCCACACCGGAGCCGGACTCTATTACTACAGTACCGTCTCCCATCGGATGAAATTTGCCTCTTAAAAATCTAATCATTTTATGTTCATCAATCTCCTGTTTTTTATCTGTCTGTTTCCTGCCGAATGACCGTGACAAATTGCCGCAGCTACTGCATCTGCAGTATCGTCAGGTTTTGGAACCGCATCTAAATTTAAAATTGCCTTTACCATTGCCTGAACCTGTTTCTTGTCTGCCCTTCCGTATCCTACCAAAGCCTGTTTAATCTGCAAAGGTGTATATTCACTTATATTTAATCCTCCGTTTATGCAGGCAAGAATTGCAATTCCTCTGGCTTCGCCCACATGAATTACCGTCTTTGCGTTATTGTTGAAAAACAATTCTTCAATGGCAGCCTCCTCCGGCTTATATTTTTCTATGATTGCGATAAGCTCAGAATATAAATGTTGAAGCCTGACCGAAATATCCGTTCCCGAATCTGTCGTTATGGCGCCGTAATCCACTATCTGAAACTTATTGCCCCTCATATCTAAAACAGACCATCCCATAATGGCATAGCCCGGATCAATACCTAAAATTCTCATTGTTCACCTTCCATTATCGCTCTCTACGATATTATACTATATTTTAACGCAAATATAAACCAAAAAGTCGGGGCACAATCGAATTTCCGAACTTATGTTCCCTCATAAAAAGTTGCAATTTTCATATTTATTTTTTCCATGGTGTATGTTATAATGTTTAAAAATAAGTATATATTTATAAATTTATATTTGAGGTGTATGTATGCGTTATTCAAGACAAAACAAGATTTTAGATCTTATTACAAAATATGAAATTGACACACAGGAAAGGCTTGCCGGTATGTTGGAGGATGAAGGCTTCAAAGTTACTCAGGCTACCATTTCCAGAGACATCAAAGAATTGCAGCTAATTAAGGTATTGAGTACTACGGGAAATTATAAATATGCTGTCAGCACAAGACACGATACCCCTATTTCTGAGCGTTTCATTAAGATTTTCAGAGAAACTGTTCTTTCTTTCAAATCCGCTCAGAATCTGATAGTTATTAAGACGCTGTCTGGCTGCGGTTCTGCCGCTTGTGAAGCGATTGACTGCATAGATCTTCCTCACCTTGTGGGAAGTGTTGCCGGGGATAATACGCTGCTTCTGGTCATAGATAAGGAAGAAAATGTAGAAAAAATTCTTGCCATATTCAATGACATGCTTTTACTCAAATCATCCAAATAAGACATGATACAACATTTATTGATACAAAACTTTGCAATCATTTCTAATACGGAAATCGACTTTAAAGACGGTCTAAGCATAATCACCGGTGAAACGGGTTCAGGAAAATCCATAGTGATACAGGCTGTAAGCCTGGCTCTTGGAGCCAGGGCGGACTCGTCTTTTGTTCGTAGTGGAGAAAGCAAGGCAATTATCCAGCTTCAAGCTGATTACCGGGGCGCAGATTACATAATAACCAGGGAAATCTCCAAAAACGGAAAAAATATATGCAAAATAAACGACAGACTGGTTACTTTAACAGAGGTTTCCGCTCTGGCAAAAAAAATTGCGGATATACACGGACAATATGATAATCAACAGCTTTTGGATTCCGAGCAGCATATAAATCTTCTTGATACCTACGGAGCCGATGATATAGAACCTGTAAAGAAAGAATTTCTTTCTGTTTACGAAAAATACAAAAATGCCCGGCTTAAGCTTAACGAGCTTCTCTCCAAAGAAAAGGAGAATAGAAAGAAAGCTGATTTTTATCGGTTTGAGATGGAAGAAATAGAAAAGGCGAAGCTGCGTGAAGGAGAAGATAAAGAACTTTCAGAGCGAATATCCCTTTTGCAAAACAGTGAAAAAATTTTTCAGGGATTGGAACAGGCGTATCAGTCACTTGACGGCGATGGGAATAGTGTTATGTGCGGTCTTGGATATGCCAAATCGGCTCTGTCGTCGGTAGCAGCATACTCAAAGGAGTTGTCCGATATTTCAAGAGAAGCAGAGGATGCCTATTATATCTTGCAGAATGTAATTTCTAAGGTTTCCGCACTTCGTGAAAATCAGGATTTTGCTCCTCAGGAGCTGGATAATGCCATAATGCGCCTGGATGCCATCGACAACTTGAAGAAAAAATACGGAGACTGCATAGAAGATATTTTAGTTTACCATAATAAAATTAAAGAAAACCTGTTGGAATTTGAAAATTTTGATGGTATCAAAGAGACTTTGACCTCTGAAATGAGTGAAAATCTCGCCTCCCTTAAGGAAAAGGCCGCCATATTATCGAAAATACGAAAAGAAAAAGCTTCATTGCTCAGCAAAAAAATTCAAGAGGAACTTCATGACCTGAACTTCTCCGATGCTGAATTTGAAATCAAGGTCTCACCTGCCCCAGCAATTACCGCAAACGGCAGCGATGATGTGGAAATCTTCATATCTACAAACAAAGGAGAGCCGCTTAAACCTCTGATTAAGGTGGCATCCGGAGGCGAAATTTCTCGAATTATGCTTGCCATCAAGAATATTACCGGAAATACAGATAATATCCCTACCTTGATATTTGATGAAATAGATGCAGGTATCAGCGGTATAACCGCCAGCGTGGTAGGCAGGAAATTAAAAGAAATCTCACAAAATCACCAGGTAATTTGCATAACTCATCTTCCCCAGATTGCAGCCGCAGGAGACAGCAACTACAGAATTTATAAGGAATCTGATGATACCGGCACCCATACCTTTGTGGAAGAACTGGATGAAAATTCCACCGTTCATGAAATAGCAAGGCTTCTCGGCGGCGAAAACATTACGAAAACCACCCTTGCCGGTGCGAAAGAGTTAATATTAAACTCATGAATTGATTAGGATGTAATTTCAGCATTTATTATTGAAACTAAGCTTAAAACAGCCGTGGAAGCTGCACTATGCAGCCGCCACGGCTGTTTTTATTTTAAGTTTTTCTAAGGAGATTTATACATATCTCTATCTTATAATCCTTGCAGATACACTCTTGGAATATGCCCCGTAAACGGCTTTTCCATCTACTTTCCTGTAAGCCCTTACCTTAAAGTAGTATTTAGCTCCCTTACTCAGCTTCTTCGTCTTAAGAGTTAATTTTGAAGTCTTTGCCAAGGTCTTATATTTCTTCCAGCCCTTCTTCTTATAAACTATCTGGTAAACTTTCCCATCTTTTGCTTTTTTCCATTTAAGAACAACTCTCTTGCCCTTAATCGCCTTTGCCTTCAGCTTGGAAACTTTAGCAGGTTTTTTGACAAAGAAATCTTTTCCCATGGACTTTGAGAATATGAAGTTGCTGATAAAGGTATACTCATCTCTCTGATGCAATTTGTTTGTTAATGTGTTTGCAAACACTGCAACATCAACCTTTGCACCCCTATCGTTTTTCCCTTCATACGAGAATCCCTGAATGCTTCCGTTCAAGAAATTATTATAGGCCGTTTTGGCATTCTCAGACAAAGTAGGTATGAACCCTTCAAGAGGTTCTTTTTTTCCGTCCATCTTCACCAAAATCTTGCTGCCCTTAGGAATTTCAGTGAAATATCCGCAGCCGTAGCCGTAGAAAATATTATCTTTTTCTCTGATATATGTTGCATTTACCATTGTCTCCGACGGATATGTAACATAGCCGAGGCAATCCATTGCATTTTTCAATTCTTCTCTATTGACTTTAATATCCAGCATAGCCATATTGCTGCTTGCATTATCGGAATAGGTCATGTACGGAACACCTTCTTTAATCTTTTTAATTGCAGTGTCGTTAAGTTCACCTGCTCCCACAATCACACTTGCCTTTTCAGGATTTTCCGTCAAGTTGAAATCCATGTCTTTCACAGAAGCAATGTCATAGTTGTATGGGTACGAGGACCAACTTACCCGGTTTGTTCCAACATATCCCGAACTTGCATCAGGCTTCCTTCCTGGAACATAAACCTTCGCCTTTTTAAGAAGTTTCGCCTTTATTCCTTTGCCGCCTGTTCCTTTTGCACTTATGCGGTATTTGGATGCAACTTTCTTGTAGTTTGCATAACTTGTTATGAAGTTGCCTTTTTCTTTTCCTGAGGTAATCATTCCAACCTTTGCTCCCGAGTTCAAAAGCATGTTTACAGCTGAAGCCGAATCCTCAGATACATTGTTTATAACAGCATACGAAGTCTTCGCCCCTGCAAAGGAGGACTTGATATTTTTCTGATAGGATTTTGCACCGCTATAATCAAGAGTTTTTCCCTCTGCCTTCTTTATTTTCTTGTATTCGCTCGGTTTTGCAACGGTTACCATGTCAAATCCCCGCGTTTTATCAAAGGCTGTAATCCCCTCTGAGTAAAGCTGAGACCATGTTTTGATCAAAGTGCCCTTGTACAATGCGCCGTTGGCAACAGAACGCTTTGCCTGATACATGGAAACTATCATGGTTCCCTTAGGATAAGTTTTTCCTCCAAGTTTAAAGGATTTAGAGGTTATATTAACCTTAACATCATTTCTTGTCAGCCATGTGAGCATGTCACTTGCCGCCTGTAAGTTTTTCTGGTTCTTTCCGTCTAAAGGAATAATATAGCATTCAGGATAGAAATTCTTGTTTTCATCCTTCTTATTGTATTCAGGACGGAATATTCCGGCCTCTGCGCCTTCTATATCGTTCTGGTCTGCAAACCACTGGCCTACTTCCTTCATACCGTTGGAATTACCGTTTTTCACTCCTCTTTCAAAAATCTTTGCCTGCGATTCCATATACGATTTTTTAGCGGACTTGATGTACGCAGACTGTCCTATCATTCCGTAGCATGCAGAAGTTGCGGTATCATCGTTGTATGCAGGAAGCTCAACTGTATAGGAAACAGTTCCGTGAAGCATTGCAAACTGCGGTGTATAGCTTGTCGACATATCGTCCCACGGATCTTCCCATCTGGTGGCGGGTTTTCCATCTTTATCTTTCTCACCGGTGTATATCAAATAGTCTCTCTGTGGAATTACATAACTGTTATATCCGTCGTTATTTGCAACTGCCGACTTTCCTAACGCCTCTCCGCCTGTCATCAGATGCTCTGCAAGCAGGTCATACTCAAAGTTCGGTTCATGTGGAGGATCGCAAGGTTCACATTGAAAAGACTTAACTCTTCCGTGAAACTCTACGAATGACACAGGATTAAACTTTCCGATTAAATTCTGCATGGCAGCTGTTTCATTTGTGGTTTGGAATGAATTATCTCTGTTAAAGTCATACCCGTTAGCACCCTCACGAGTCAAAAATTCTCTTCCGTCAACATTTTCTTCAGGAACTAATACGAAGAAAACATCTTCAAGGAGGTCATCTGCGCTTAGCTTCTTATTTTCAATATCGTAAAATTTCTTAAGGTCAACCTTCCCCGATACGCTGTTTCCATTCTTAAGGTATCCCAAGTAAGTCGCTTTGTCTTTTACTAAATCGGGAACGGCAATGCTGTCTTTCTCACCTTCATTTCCCATTTCTTTTTGCAGCTGCTGCTTGCCGCTTTCCGTAAAACCTTTCAAGTCTTTATAAGACAAATCTTCGTTTTTAATCAGCTTCCATGCAAACTGCATAATTCCGTCAGTCGCTGCAACTTCATTCGCATGTACATTTGAGTACATTACGGGAACCTTCATGTTGTCATATTTGCCGCTTTTCAGGTTTTTTAAAGCCGTACTCGGGTCTTTTTCTGCAAGCTCAGTATATGCAAGCCAGTCGTTCACTGCCTTTTCATCCTTAGCTATAATCAAATAAGGAATATTTCTTCCGCCTGTGGATTTGCCCATAGACTTCTGAGAGACGAAGTACTTGCTCTGCATACTGCTCATTTCATTGATTTCATCATAAATTTCACTCATAGTTCTGAAATCGTCATAAGGAACCACCTTTGCACTGCTCTTTCCGATTTCCTTATCATCAACGAAAGCTTTGAAATCAAAGTAGCCGCAAATGTCCATGTATGCTCCCCCGTTTGTATGAGGAGCGCTGTAATCCGTTTTTCCTCTTTCAGCAAAATAGCAATTAACATCCAAGGTTACAACCAGCTTCAGCTTGCCGCTTTCCTCCTTTGCGGCGAACTTGATATTTTCAAACATAGGAGTCTTTTTCAGTGTTTTCCAGTCTGAAAGATTTCCACCTTTTTTCTGATTAGGAAAAAGCTGCGTATCGACATATTTTCGATTCGCATCCCTCTCCAGTTTTAACTCCACTTTATTATCACTGACTGCTTTTTCAAGGTCTGCTTTTTCCACACCTGAGACATCAAGTGATACTTCCAGTTTCTTCGTATCCTCTGATAGTGAAACTTTGAAATCCACAGGATACTTTTCTTTCGCTCCCGATTTTGCTTCTGCACCGTAAACGCTACCGTTCATCGCCTGAACAGGTATGAATGCAGCGATCATGGAAACTGCCAGCAAAAATACGAGAAGCCTTCCATTGAAAGTGATTTTCTTCATTCTCTTCCTCCTAACTCAACATCCTCAGTAAATATTTTTCAGGCTCAGCGACCGCCCATCAAACTATTTACTACCAAACTATGATAATTCTAACATGGTGCTATGGGAAGGTCAATAAATAAAAATACATTTTGATGAAATTTTCATAGGATTATATTCATTATTACTCATTTTTATTTTATTAACAAATATTTCAATAATTTTTATAAAGTATGCAAAAAATCCTTCTTCCGAAAATACATGAAAAATGTACAATCGAAAGAAGGAAAAAAGTGATGAGTTGGATTAAAAATTAATTTCTTTAAGAAATAATTTTAACTGCAATTTTATTTATACAATACCCTGTGCCATCATTGCTTCTGCAACTTTTTCAAAGCCTGCAATGTTCGCACCTTTTACAAGATCGTAGCCGAGTCCGTATCTTTCGGCAGCCTCAGCGGAATTCTTATGGATATTTACCATGATAGCTTCAAGCTGTTCATATACCTGTGCAGGTGAGAATACTGTCTTTCCTGCATTCTGTCCCATTTCGATGCAGGAGCAGGCAACTCCTCCGGCATTGGCAGCTTTTGAAGGACCTACAACAACTCTCTTTTCAATCAGGAATGCAAGAGCTTCGTTTGTAGTAGGCATATTTGCACCTTCGCAAAGGAACTTGCAGCCGTTTGCAACCATAGTTTCAGCATCTTTAATGGTGATTTCGTTTTGAGTTGCGCAAGGAATATATAAATCAGCCTTAACTTCCCAAGGTTTCTTTCCTGCAAAGAACTTAGCCTCAGGGAATTTTTCGGCGTAAGGTGCACAGATATTCTTACCGCTTGCTCTAAGCTCAAGCATGTAATCTTCTTTTTCTCCTTTGATTCCATCTTCGTCTAAAATGTATCCGTCAGGTCCTGAAATTGTAATAACCTTTGCTCCAAGTTCATTAAGCTTCTGTACCGTACCCCATGAAACATTGCCAAAACCTGAAACTGCAACAGTTTTACCCTTAAGAGATTCTCCGAAGTGCTTCATCATTTCGCGAGCAAAGAATACGATACCGTATCCTGTAGCTTCAGTTCTTCCTGCAAGTCCGCCATATGAAAGACCTTTTCCCGTCAGAACACCGTTATACTTATTTGTCAAACGCTTGTACTGTCCGAACATATAGCCTATCTCTCTTGCGCCTACGCCTATATCACCTGCAGGTACATCTGTTTCAGGACCGATATGTCTGTAAAGCTCAGTTATGAAAGACTGGCAAAATCTCATGATTTCTCCGTCAGACTTTCCGTTAGGGTCAAAATCGGCTCCACCCTTTCCTCCTCCGATAGGAAGTCCTGTCAGACTGTTCTTGAAAATCTGTTCAAATCCAAGGAACTTAATGATTCCCGGATATACATTAGGTGCAAAACGAAGACCGCCCTTATAAGGTCCGATTGCACTGTTAAATTCATATCTGTAACCTCTGTTAACCTGAACTTTTCCATTGTCGTCCACCCAAGGAACTCTAAAAGATATTCCTCTTTCCGGTTCGATTATTCTTTCAATAATTCCCGCTTCAACATATTCCGGATGAGCTTCGATAACAGGCTCCAAAGAAGTAAGAACTTCTTCTATGGTCTGCAGAAATTCCGGTTCTCCCGGATTCCTCTTCTCTGCAATTTCAATATAGTTTTTGATTAAATCCTTCATTATTGCCTCCTTGTCTCTTAATAAAGATTTTCAAAAATTTCTCTGATTTCCTCATCAGAAAGGTATACATAATTATTTGCCAAAAGTCTCTGCTGATTTTCTACAGTCATATCTGTAAAAATTTGAATTTGCTCGCGACTCATTCCGTATTCTTTGAGCGGCTTTTTAGGAATAAATTGATTCAGCATCTTTTCAAGTTCATCGTATACAACATCAACTTTACATCCTAAAATATTTGCAAAGATTTCATTTGCCTTCTTGATTTTACCATTAGGATCCTTGCGCATGTACATTTTGAAAACCTCGGTGAAGAACTGATAGTTGGCTTCTCCGTGAGGAACATGGAAAGCTCCTCCTATGGCGTATGACAGGGCATGCACAGCCGCACAGCCGGCGTTTCCGAAAGCTATACCTGCATAGTTTGCGGCAAGTATGAAATCTTTCAGCAGCGGTTTTCTGCTTTCGCTGTTGTTACCCTCTTTCAAAATTGCTTTGTAACCCTCCATAATCATCTCTATAGCTTTCAATGAATACATTTCTGTAAAAGGTGAAGCTTTTGGAGACAGGTAGGATTCAGCCGCATGAATAAGTGCATCGATTGAGCTTGTAGCAAAAACATAGTCCGGTAATCCTTGCAGGGATTCAGGAATCAGAATCGCCGTATCTGCATAGGTTTCCTCTACTGCAAGACCTTTTTTAGTTTGCAGGCTTTTCAGTTCCGCTATTGCAACATTGGTTACCTCGGAGCCTGTGCCGCATGTGGAAGGCACCACGATAAGCTCTTTAATCTTCTTAGGCTCCTTTTTGCCGGTGAACAAATCTTCCGATCTCTCTGCCGGTTCTAAGGCAAGTATTTTGCATATATCTACGATAGTACCACCGCCGAAGGCAATGATTCTATTGTATTCGTATTGACTCATGTCTTTCACCATGGCGTCTATCATTTCATCCGAAGGTTCTCCCTTACCGTACTTTTCCTGATAGATTACAGGGATATCAACCCCCAAAGGTTTAACATAAGGCGTATACATCCATTCGTTGGTTACCATTATGTCGCCCTTGCCAAGGTTGAATTCTTCGTTAAATTCTTTAAATGTGTCAAAATAAAAGATTTTCGGCACAACTCTTAAAGCCTGCATTTTTTCCTCCTAAAATAAAGTCAAATTACTGAAATAACCGATTAAAATTTCACTTTAAACATTTTCTCAAATGCTTCCTTATATTCATCTCTAAAGTCAGGATGTGAAATATTTATAAGAGCTCTCGCTCTGTCGCGAACTGTTTTTCCCTTTAACTTTGCAATGCCGTATTCTGTAACAACATAATCCACATCGTGTCTTGAAGTCGTTACAACCTGACCTTCTGCAAGGATAGGCGTAATCTTGGAGATTAACCTGCCATCCTTTTTCCTTGTAGCTGACGGCATGGCAATAATTGCTCTGCCGGTTCCTCCGGTACATGCGGCGGCACCTCTGATAAAATCCACCTGACCGCCCACTGCCGAAAACTGTTTGTAGCCGATGGTATCTGCTGCAACCTGACCGTAAAAATCCACCGCAAGCGCCGCATTGATGCTTACAACATTAGGATTTTTAGCGATAACGGAAGGATCATTTACATAATCCACCGCCTTGAGCAGACAAGCTTCATTCTTATGGCAAAAGTCGTATAATCTCTTACTTCCCATTACGAAGTTAAATACAAACTTGCCCTTATCTATACCTTTGAGAGAATTATCGATTGCTCCCGCTTCATATAGCTCAACAACTCCGTCTCCCAGCATCTCCGAATGAATCCCCAAGTTCTTCTTATGTTTAAGCTGATGGCAAACAGCATCGGGAATAGCTCCGATACCAAGCTGCAAAGTATCACCGTCCTGAATAAGCTCGGCACAGTTTCTGCCTATCTTCTCTTCGATCTCGCCGATTTTCGCCTCCGGTAATGTGGGAAGGGGTTGATCCTTTTCAACAAAATAGTCGATTTCATCAACTGAAAATTCAGCATCGCCGAATGTATACGGTACTTCGCGGTTAACCTGAGCAATTACCGTCTTAGCAGATTTTACAGCCTGCACGGTATAGTCTCCTGCAACTCCTGTTGATACTTTCCCCTCCTCGTTGGGCGGAGTTACCATTATGAGAGCAACATCAACAGAAATAGTGCCGTCTCTCATAAGCTTTGGAACTTCGTGGAAGAAGAGAGGGGTAAAATCCCCTCTGCCTTCTTCTACACATTTTCTGGTTTGCCCGCTTAGGAACCAGAGATTTGGATGAAAGTTGTCTTTATACTCTTCTTTGCAGTACCTGCCCTCACCTAACGAGAACATATGGGAAATCTCTACATTTTTATAACTCGATGCATTGTCCACCATGGCATCTATAAGAGCAACAGGTTCTGAAACGCAGTGTGAAAAAACAACTTTATCTCCCGACTTAATTTGTTTCACAGCCTCTTGGGCTGTTACTAACTTATTTTGATAAATTTCGTGCCAATTCATTTGACCCTCCACTTTTACTATTTTTCCTTTATGCCGGCAATTTCTTTCGCCATTTTCTTCTTGCCTTCCAAGTCACTCTGTCTGGAAATCATAATTCTCTGTGCCTGTGGAGAACCGGCTCCGTGCATCGACTCCGTTCTGTAGCCTACCGCTGCGGTTCCGAGACAAACATTTTCCAAAAGACGAAGTATTCTCTGTCTTTCTTCAGTCGTAGCACAGTCGCTGCCTGCAAAGTATTTATTACAGATGTCGCCTATTGTCTCTCCGTTATTGCCTACAACCGTATCAGACTTAAAGTCTGCATCTGAAGGCATTGTAACCATGAGACCCCCTGCAATATCCTCTGCAAGTCTTCCTATTTCGTATGGGAATCTTGTGATATTCTGTTTGCAAACATTTGCAAGAAGAAGGTCAATCTGATAGTTTCCTGCCTTAGTTTTGCAGCCCTCAGTCGAGCATGCCAATCCGCAGCTGTATAGAGTTTCGTTAAGGTGAGTCATCTCAATCAGCTTATCTTTAATGTGAGAAGCTTTTGCAGCTCCGTTGTACTCTGCAGCAACTGCAGCTGCACCGATGATAACATCTCCCACTCCTACTTTACAGCCGCCGTATGACTGTCTGTGATATCCTGCAAATCTTTCCACCATCATGCCTGCAAAATCATATTCGCCACAAAGGAAAATTCTATTGTTAGGAATAAATACATCATCGAAAACAACAAGTGCTTCCTGACCGCCAAATTTTGCGTTTCCAAGATCTACATCCGCGTTATCTTCAAGTTTTCTTGTATCGCAGGATTGTCTTCCGTAAATCATGTACAAACCTTCTGCATCTGACGGACATGCAAAGGAAACGGCATAATCCTTATCCTCTTCTCTCATAGCCACCGTAGGCATTATGATGTGTTCATGGGAGTTGATTGAACCTGTCTGATGAGCCTTTGCGCCTCTTACGACTATTCCGTCCTCTCTCCTCTCAACGATGCGAAGATACATGTCCTTATCCTTCTGCGCACTTGGAGAAAGTCCTCTGTCACCCTTAGGATCTGTCATGGCTCCGTCTACGATTAAATCGTTTTCCTGAACATACTTGAGATACTCAACAAAGTTCTTATGGTAGTCTGTTCCGTACTTCTCGTCTGTCTCAAATGTTGTGGAATATACTGCGTTGAAAGCGTCCATTCCTACGCATCTTTGGAAACATGAACCTGTCTTCTGTCCCAAAAGTCTCTGCATTTTAACCTTGTTCTTAAGGTCTTCCGTGCTTTGATGCAGGTGAGAAAATCTGTTGACGATTTTTCCTATTAAATTCGATTTTGCCGTCATCACATCCTTATATTCAGGATCATGCGCCAAATCATAAGTCATAGCGACAGAGTTGATTGACGGTCTGATAATTGGGTGATCCACCCAATTATCAACTTTTTCGCCAAACATATAAACTCTTGTATTAAGTTTTCTTAAACTCTCAATATATTCTTTACCTGTCATTAACATTGTAATTACCTCCAAAAGTTACATGCATGAAACAATAGCCTCTTCGTATATCTCCAGTCCTTTTTTGAGCTGTTCATCAGTTACACAAAGCGGGCAAAGGAATCTGATTACATTTCCGTAAGTCCCTGCTGCCTCCAGCATCAATCCTTTTTTAACAGCATATTGAACAATCTTTCCGACAATTTCAGCATTCGGTTCTTTGCTTTCCTTGTCCTTTACAAACTCAACGCCTATCATAGCTCCGATTCCGCGAACATCGCCGACTACGGAGTATTTTTCCTTCCATTCGTTGAATTTTCCTGTTGCAATGGCTCCGATTTTCTTAGCCTTTCCCGGATAATCTTCCTTCTTCATAACCTCCATAACCTTTAGAGCTGAGGCACAAGCCACCGGATTTCCGCAATAAGTCCCGCCGATAGTACCTACAGGCACGGAATCCATAATTTCCTTGCTTGCAACAACTGCCGACAGCGGCAATCCACCTGCAATTGATTTTGCAGTTGTCATGATATCAGGCGCATAGCCTGCTTCTTTGTAATAATCAGAAACAAACAAACTTCCACTTCTGGACCATCCTGTCTGTACTTCATCTGTAATCATGAGAATTCCGTACTTATCACAGATTTGTCTCACTGCCTTAACCCATTCCATCGGAGCAGGAATGAAGCCTCCTTCTCCCTGAACAGGTTCAAAGATGATTGCAGCCACACTGTCAGCAGGAGCGGCTTCTACAAACATGTGCTCAAGATTTTCCACATAGTACTCAATCACATCCTCAGATGTCATCCCCTTAGGCGCTCTGTAAACATTGGGGAATTCCGCCCTGTAAACTCCATCAGGGAAAGGACCCATTCCTATTGCATAAGCTTTCTTTCCTGTCATAGTCATAGTCATCTGTGTTCTTCCGTGGAAAGCACCTGTAAATACTATGATATTAGGTCTCTTTGTATAGCTTTTTGCAATTTTAACAGCGTTTTCATTTGCTTCTGCACCTGAATTTGCAAACATCGTCTGCTTTGAATTACCTTTTACGGGAGCCACTTCATTGATCTTCTCAGCAAGTTCAATGTATCTTTCATGGGTTGTAATATTCATCATGGCATGGAAATATTTTTCCGACTGTTCTGTCACAGCACCGATAAGTTCAGGATTGCTGTAACCTATGTTCAGAACTCCTACCCCTCCTATCCAATCCAAGAAAACATTTCCGTCCACATCCTCGAACATGGCGCCTTCACCTCGTTCGATAACACAAGGATATCCACATTTAATTGCTGCCGGCATTGAATTATCTCTTCTTTCGATAACTTTCAACGCTTTAGGTCCCGGCAGGTCGGTGACAACCTTAGGTAATGCATCTCTTAACATTTTTTTCTCCTTCTACATAAAATTACTTTAATTTTTTGCTTATAATTATTATTAATTTTTTGTGTTTTGCTTATAACTATTATTAAAT
>CALZYE010000022.1 GCA_945830395.1 uncultured Clostridia bacterium | reverse complement strand
TATCGTCGGCAGCGTCAGATGTGTATAAGAGACAGATATATATATATATATAATGTTTAAAGGGCATTTAAAATTTTCAGGAGGTTATGAGAAGAATTGAAGAAAGTTTTGTAAGGAGGAAAAATTGAGAAATGTAAATAAAGTTATATATAGTGCTTGCATTTTTTTTGGGTGGCTTAGGCGTACACAAATTTTATGCAGGTAAAATCGGAACCGGCATAATATATTTACTATTTTCTTGGACTTTTATTCCGGAAATCATAAGTATTTTTGAAGGAATAATAGCGATTTTTAAAACTGCTGATGCTAACGGGGATATTATGGTTTGAATTCAAAAAATATTTAGACAGTGTATAGGCGTATTCATTACAAAGTAGTACATTTAGTAAACTATGTGTATGGCTATAAGGGAGGCTTCATGTTAAAAAATAGTAAGACAAGATATTGCAGTATTTGTGGTGCAAAAATAGAAAAAAATAAAGAAATTTGTCCATACTGTGGAAGTGAGCAAAAAAAACCAAGTTTTTTTGATGTAGTTAAAAATAGTAATTTTACCAAAACACCTTTCTACAAGAGAAAACTTTTTATCTTAATTATTGTTATCATTGTATTATTTACTATAAGTGGACTAAAAGGTATATTCACTCCAAAAATTTCAGATAATTTTACACTTGGGGAGAAAAAGACTGTTCGTTCTTTAGAATTTAAAATACCTAAGGGCTGGAAAAAAAATAAAGAGTATTGTTCAGAAAATATTTTAAGATATGATACGTTTAAGGACAATAACTGGCTTGGTTACTATATGGTAATCTATGGTGGGAAGTCTGCGGATTTTGATATAGAACGCGTTAAAGCAGATGCAAAACAAATATTTTCATTAAAAAATTCAACGGCTAAGATTTCTAATATTTCAGAAGAAAATATCAAAGGGACAGACGCAGCGTACACAGCAACATGTAAATATAACGATGGTAAAATGGATTTAGAAGTTCATTTATGTAGTGTCCTTGTGGACAAAACGGTATTTTATTTTTTATTAGGTGGAAAACCGGAGAATATTGATAATAAAGCTCTTAAAACTTTGGTGGCGAGTGCTGATTTTGAATCATATACAAACGATACCAAACTTTTATCTATAAAAGCTAAATATAAAGGAAGCACTAAGAAGGGCGTTTATATTGATAATAACGCAGACATTGAAGTAACCGGAAAGTATTCAGACGGGTATGAGTTAAATATTACTGGTTGGAAAATAAAAAATCCGTCGGAACTTAAAGCCGGTAAAGAAAGTACATATAAATTAGTATATGAAAATCAGGTTAGAATAATTAAAATTATGTGTACTTCCATGACTACAGGACAGGAACAGGCATATGATGCAGCGACGCAGTATTTAGATACAATGGCGTTTTCAAAAGCAGGATTGATAGCTCAATTGTCAAGCAAATATGGAAGTGGTTTTAATAAAACAGATGCCGAATTTGCTGTTAAACTTTTAGAAAAAAAGAAAGAAGTAAATTGGAAAGAGCAGGCTTATAGAGCAGCAAAAGAATATTTGAAAACTATGAGTTTTTCTAAGTCAGGATTGATAGAACAGCTGGAGTCTTCCTTTGGAAGCAAGTTCACGCATGAAGAAGCTGTGTATGGTGCAAACAAAGCATATGAGTAAAGATAGGTGTAACTATGGAAAGAATATCATTAAGAAACAATGAAGCAATCATTATGAGATGCAACCTTGCTTCGTATTATAAAAATACAAACAAAAGTTGTGATGCAGAAATTATCATAACAAATTTGAACCTCATTATCATCATGAAAGGAACATTTGGAAGAGTAAAAGAAACGAAGAGATTTCCATTTAAGAATCTCAAAAGAATTGGCTCCCAGGCAGCAATACTTCAAAATGATACTAAATTAGACTTTTCATTTTCTCATGGGACGGAACAGATTAGTCTGTATCCAAAAGCTATGGCTACAAAGTGCAAAAATAACATTGACAAATTGCTTAGGGGAGAAAATATAGATTTAAATCAAAATACCAGCAGTTACAAGATGCACTTAGATACACTAAACGAAAATATTAAAGGTGCTCTTGGGACACTGACTGATATTATTGGCAAAGGGAATAAATCAGAAAGAGATACACAGATAGTAACCAAATGTCCTTTTTGTGGCGCACCGATACAGGGCATGAAAAATAGCATATCTGTATGTGAATATTGTGATTCAAGCGTCAGTTTATAGTAATGGAGGAATGATATGGGTTTAATCAAAGCTTTTACAGGATCCATTGGTGGGGTATTTGCAGACCAGTGGAAAGATATTATTACAGCAGATACTTTTGAAGAACATTCTGCGGTAATACCAGGAATATTTAGGCAAACTAATGCAGGCAGAGGTTCAAATACTTCAGGATCAGAGGGAGTTATTTCAAACGGCTCGAAAATATTTGTTCCTGAAAATACAGCTGCATTTATTTTTTCGGATTCAGGAATAGAAGAAATCATTAATGAACCGGGAGGCTATGTTTATCAAAATGGTGAGGAAAGTATATTTAACGGAGGAACATTAAAAGATTCAATTTTTAGTCAAGTGAAAGAACGATTTGGGTACGGTGGACAACCCGGAACTCAAAAATATGTTGCATATGTTAACCTTAGAGAAATTAGGGGTATAAAGTTTGGTACAAGAGGTCCATTGTTGTACAACGATGCTTTTTATGGAACAGATTTAGAAATAACATCATTTGGCAGCTTTTCCATACAAATCACGGAACCAACAAAATTTGTTAGAAATTATCTTCCAGCGAATCAATTATATTATTCTTTTGATGATGCTGAAACAAGAGCACAAATTTTATCTGAATTTCTACAATCATTTATGGTGGTTCTGAACACTATGTCCAAAGATTATCGTATTTCAGAGTTACCAAGCAAAGCGAATGAGATTGCGGATAAAATTAGTATCGATGACTCAAATGCAGGCTCATGGGAAAGTAGATTCGGTTTTAAAGTTGTAAAGGTAGGAATACAAAATATTGAATTCTCTGAAGACTCGAAGCACCTTGTTAGTCAGTATTCTAAAAATAAAATGAATCTGAAAGCATATGACGATGTTTCACAACGAGCTTCTGATATAAGTGCGCAACAGAAAATTGCAGAAGGTATACAAACAGGTGGATTGGGAGATACGGGCGGAATGTTATTTGGTATGAATTTTGCGCAAGGACTCAATTCTAAAGCTGGAGTTAATGAATCTGTAGATTTTGATACTAAAATCGAGCAGGTTAAAAAAATGAAAGAACTGTTAGATGCAGGAATTTTAACGCAAGAAGAATTTAATATTAAGAAAAAGGAGCTTATGGGATTGTAAACACACATTAAGAATACAAAAAATGTCTTAAAAATAAAATTCCTTGCAACTGTTGGAAATCAATGTTATACTAATCGAGTTAGGAAATGGAGCGTTAGCTTCAATTTTGAGAAACTACCTTCACTCAGTTATATGCTGACTCCGGCAGTAACTCGGTGCAGGTGAATTGATGAAAGGGAGATTTTAAAATGATTACAAAAGACAAGAAACAGGCTATTATGGCTGAATATGCCACTAAGGAAGGAGATACAGGTTCTCCTGAAGTACAGGTTGCTATTCTGACAGCAAGAATCAACGAGCTTAACGAACATCTGAAGGAGCACAAGCATGACTACCACTCAAGAAGAGGTCTTCTAAAGATGGTAGGTAGAAGAAGAAACCTTCTTAACTATGTTAAGGCTAAGGACATTGAAAGATACAGAAGTCTTATTGCTCGTTTAGGATTGAGAAAATAGTATTGAATTTGGCGGGGTTAAAAACCCCGCCTGTTTTTGTAGTAATAAACAGGAAGGAGTTGTTTATTAGAAATGGCAAGATTTACAGATTACAGAACATTTAAGACAGCAATCGGAGGCAGACTTTTGCAGCTTGAAATCGGAAAGGTTTGTGAGCAGGCAAACGGACAGGTTATGGTAAGATACGGTGATTCCGTAGTCAATGTAACCGTTTGTGCTTCAAAGGAGCCTAAGGAGGGCATTGATTTTTTCCCGCTGACATGTGATTACGAAGAGAGAATGTATGCAGGCGGCAAAATTCCGGGAGGCTTTATCAGAAGAGAGGGCAGACCCAGCGAAAAGGCTATTTTGAGCTGCCGCCTTATGGATAGACCTCTCAGACCGCTTTTTCCAAAGGGCTTTTATAACGATGTAAGTGTTGTGGCTACAGTTATGTCCGTAGACCCTGATTGTGAAACCGATATTATGGCATTGATAGGCTCTTCTGTTGCAATAGCAATATCAGATATTCCATGGGACGGTCCTACAGGCTCCGTTAGAGTAGGCAGGGTTGACGGAGAATTGGTAATTAATCCTGACCTCGCTCAAAGAGAAGCTTCCGACATTAACCTAACTGTTGCAGGAACAGAAGAAGCTATCATGATGGTAGAAGCGGGAGCAGACGAGGTTCCTGAAGAAGTTATGCTTGATGCTATTTTCTTTGCTCACGAAGAGATTAAGAAGATAGTCAGATTCATAAACGAGGTTGTCGCGGAGGTCGGCAAACCGAAGATGGATATTAACCTTGTGAAAGCACCTGAAGATTTGGAGACTGCTGTCAGAGAATTTGCTGCGCCTAAGATGAGAATTGCTCTTCATACCGCAGACAAGCTTGAGAGGCTGGATAAAATCGATGCGGTAGAGGTAGAAACCCAGGAACACTTTGCAGAGAATTTTCCTGAAATGGAAAAAGACATTGCAAACCTGTTGTTTACCGTAACCAAGGAATGTATGCGTGCAATGATTCTTGATGAAGGGATTCGCATAGACGATCGTAAATTGGACGAAATAAGACCTATCTGGTGCGAGACAGGACTGCTGCCGAGAGTTCACGGTACGGGACTTTTTAAGAGAGGTCAAACACAGGCTCTGTCGGCAACAACACTGGCGCCTCTGTCTGAGGCTCAGCGAATTGACGGTTTGTCGGAACAGACAGAAAAGAGATACATGCATCACTATAATTTCCCGGGATATTCTACAGGTGAGCCGAGACCGCCGAGAAGTCCGGGACGCCGTGAAATAGGACACGGAGCCCTTGCAGAGAGAGCACTTATCCCTGTAATTCCAAGCAAGGAAAAGTTCCCTTACGCAATCCGCGTAGTTTCGGATATTCTGTCCTCAAACGGCTCCACCTCAATGGCTTCAACATGCGGTTCCTGCCTTGCGCTTATGGATGCCGGAGTTCCGATTAAGAGACCGGTTGCAGGCATTGCCATGGGTCTTATTGAGAGGGTTGAGGAAGACGGCACAAGCAAGATGGCAATCTTAAGCGATATTCAAGGTATGGAAGACTTCATGGGCGACATGGATTTCAAGGTTACCGGAACAGAAGTCGGAGTGACTGCGATTCAGATGGATATTAAGGTTCACGGGCTTTCCAGAGAAATTATGGAAAAAGCGCTTAAGCAGGCTCGTGAAGGAAGAATGCATATCATGAAGCACATGCTTGATGAAATTGCCGAGCCTCGTGCAGAACTGTCCGAGTGGGCGCCTCGCTGCATTGCAATGAGAATTGATCCGGACAAGATTAGAGTTGTAATCGGACCGGGCGGAAAAACGATTAACAAGATTGTAGAAGAAACAGGTGTTAAGATTGATATTTCAGAAGAGGATCTCGGACTTGTGACAATCTACTCAAATGATATGGAAAGTGCAGAAGAGGCAAAGAAGCAGATAGAACTTTTGACAAAGGAAGTTGAAGTTGGAGAAAGCTATGAGGGAACTGTAATGAGAATTATGACCTTCGGCGCTTTCATCGAGGTTCTTCCGGGAAAAGAGGGACTGCTTCACATTTCAAAGATGGCAAAGGGCAGAGTCGATAAGGTTGAAGATGTTATGAACATCGGAGACAAGGTTATGGTAAAAGTTGATGAAATCGACAGCCAGAACAGAATTAATTTGGTAAGAACTGATTTAAAATAGTGGAAAGCCCGTCTGTATAGACAGATTGTTTGAGATTAAGAAACTATATAAGCATAGTTAATTCGTAGAAACCTAAAAGCGAGTAGTATCAGTGTAAAATGTACTGATACTACTCGCTTTTTAATGTTTTTTTTAAGATATTCTATTTGATTTTTTCCTGTGCATATATCGGCATATATATATGAAGGGCGTATCTGCCAGACTTGTTATAAGGAATATAACGAATGAGGATACAATTATGTTGAGAATTGTACCGTTTCCGTAGATTCCGTAGAATGCAAAGAAGTTGAACAATACGGAATTTAACAACTGAGACAGTATTGTGGAGCCGTTGTTTCTCACCCAAAGGAATTTATCGTGATTTCCGAACAGCCTGTCGGTAAGTTCCCACCATTTGTGGTACAGCCACACATCAAAGAACTGTACGATTACATATACGGCAAGAGAGGCAAGCATAAGCCTTGGAGTATTTGAGAAAATAGTTCTTATAGATGAGGTTGCAAAATCAGATGCGCTCGGTTGATAGAGCAGCCAGGATGAAGAAATTGCCACGAAAGAAATTGAGGTTGCGATTCCGATTTTTACGGCTTTTTTTGATTCTTCTTTTCCATATAATTCGCTGACGATGTCTGTGACCAAAAAAGTTGAAGCAAACAGTATGTTGCCCAGGGTCATTTCCATACCGAAAGCTTTGACTAACATGAGAACCTCAATGTTTGCGGCAATGGTTGCTATGCTGGTCCACATAAACAGACCGTTTTTGCCGAAAACTTGATGCAATAGGATAAGGGCGGAATACTCCGCCAAAAGAGTGATAACCAATAAAATTTCATTTGTCATTTAATTTTCCTCCTTAGTTTTATTTATAGACAGGATGGTTTCGAACTGTCTTTGCAGGCTTATTATATCACAAATAGGAGAGATACGGTGGAGCAATTTTTTTTAAAAAAATACAACTTGTCGTAATTTACGGAAATTTGAGTAAAAACTATTGACATATTATAACTACTTTAGTAAAATAAAGATGGAAGAGTTAAACCCAGTTAACTATACGGATGTGCTTATATTTAAATTTAAATTGTTTGGGTGTAAGGACGGAGATTGGTTTGATACAGTGTTTTGATCATTGAAGCACTGTACCGGGTAGGTTATTGAAAAAAATACAGGAGGTGTTTTATGAAAAAATTAAGTATGATTCTGTCGCTGGTATTTATGAGCATAATGTTTTCTGCGGTGGTTGTGATGGCTGATGAAAACAAGGCTGAAAAAGCGACTGATGTTGAAAAAGTTTTCCCTAAAGATGAAGTTCAGAAGCTGATTGCGGATATAGAAAAAGAAGAGGTTCTGCCTGATAAAGAAACCGGTTCGATGTCACCTGCAAGGGCATCGGGTTCATATCCAAGAAGAAAGGGCGTCATTTTAGCAACTGCAGATGCGTATAAAGGTTTGATTCCCACCGGACATGCAGCTATTGTTTATGATCCACAGCATGTTATAGAAGCGGTGGGTAAAGGTGTTGTAAAGGGAGGTAATAGGTGGTATAGAACTAAAAAGACTTGTTGGGGTGTAACCGTAAAAAAGATTAGTGCAAAAAAAGATGCAGCAGCTGCAGAATGGTGCAAAAGGCAATTGGGAAAACCATATAATTATAATTATTTTAATATTAAAACAAGAGCAAAGTTTTATTGTTCGCATTTGGTTTGGGCTTCCTTTAGGGACAAGTACAGGATTGATTTGAACACTTCTGCTTTTGGAATAGCTATTCATCCTTTGGAGTTGGTTTCCACAAGTAAGACAAGAACTGTATATAAGAAATAGAGGAGGTGAAGGAAGATGTGTATTTTCACATCTTCCTCTGATTTTTATGAAAAGAGAATTGTATTTTTTACCATTGTTATTGCTATCTTTATCACTTATAGTATTGCTGTCTGCCTGCAAAAAAGATTCTCAGTCTACAGTGAAAGAATATAATAAGCCCAGCATTGGGATTATCGAAACCAAAGATACAAGATATGAGAGCTGTATTCATTGGTATGGTTTTGATGGGAAAAAAGTCGGTGAAATGCAGTTGAAATATGCCAATTTAGGATCGGATTTTTATTCTCCGCAAAAGATTAAAGATGATGTTTACCTCATTCCTGAAGGTCTTGGAAATCAGAAAGATACGAAAAAAGTAATAAGGATGAATTTAAAAAGCTTGGAGATTGAAGAATACCCTTTTTCAAATATCGCTTTGAATCACACTACAGTAATAGAAAACAGGATATATGCGATAAATACTCTTAACAACGCTACCTACTTGGAGTTTTATGATAGAAAATCAAAACAGAACAAACACATCGTAAGAAAAAGCTCGCATATAAATTCTATCATACCCATTGACAATATGGTGGTAAGTTTTAGGGAAGTAGATGATGAAAATCCTGAAAAAAAGATTATTTTTATGGAAGTTTACAACAGAGATTTGAAGCTCAAATATGCTAAAAATATAACCGATTACGGTATACCGGGAGAAGATTATTGTGAAGACAAAAATTTTTTTTATTTACCTGTAGCTTTTACAGCTGAATACAAAAATACCGGAAAAATCCTGAAAATAAACAAGAAAAATTTCAATATAGAGGAAGAAATCGGTGTGCCTGAGATAAAACCTGACAGAATATATATTCATAATGGAGAATTTCTGATAACAGATTATGATCCGGTTGACGGCAGCGGAACAAGTGTAATGAGATTAACCCCAGGCGGTAAAAAGAAAATTATTGATTTGAAAACTTCACTTTCACTGACATATATTTTTAAGGGATATTTCATCGTTGCAAATGATAAAATTATACAGATTCATGATATAAAGGACTTTAAGCTGATAAAAAAAATTCCTTTAAAAGATAAGGACGATTCCTATACTTCGGCAATTCTTTTGAGAAATCCCTGATACAAAATTAACAAAATATATTGACTGAAATGTACAAATATGGTACGAGTTATATAGGATTAACCGGAAATAATACAGATTAAAATGAATCAATATTAATCCGAGAACAGAGCAACAGGTTAAATACAAAACACCTCGAAAAAAGGTGACATCTGAAAGATAGAAAGGAAATCTGGCGGAAAGAGGTCATTTAGAAAGAGGTGTTTTTCTGTTATAAACTTCATATACTCTATATAGGAGCTTGGAAAAATATGATATAATAGCCAATATGACGCCGCAGCGGTTATCGGAACTGCCGCTGACGGCAGCAGGTTTATTTTGAACAGGCTTTGAGGGCGGCTCAAATTATCATGGAAATTATTTAAGGAGTAAAATCCTTGATTTTTCAATAAATGAAAGATGCATCGGAGGTGTAAATGAGGACATTGCTTTTGCTTGCGGCGGTAATTCCGCCACTGTTTTTGATGCGAAAAATATATATAATCGACAAAATTGAGAAAGAACCTTTGGGGCTTGTGGCGAAGCTTTTTTTCTTCGGAATCTTAATTACCATACCGGCAGGCTATATAGAAAGCTTCCTTGAAGGGCTTTTGGGAGTTGTCGCCTCAGAAAAATCACTTATGTACCGTTTGGTTTCCAACTTCCTCATAGTGGCATGGGCTGAGGAAGGACTTAAACATTTTGCCCTGAAGCGAGGAAGCTGGAGAAATACCGCTTTCGACTACAGATTTGATGCTATAGTCTATTCGGTTGCGGTTGCCTTGGGATTTGCAGCATTTGAGAATATAGGATATGTGTTCAGCTATGGACTTGCCAACGCTTTAGGCAGAGCGGTTACGGCTGTTCCCGCCCACTGTATATGTGGTATTTTTATGGGCTACTATTACGGAACGGCGAAGTATTTTGCCGTAAGAAAAGGGTGGAAGAGAGAAAGCTTTTATCAATTCTTAAGTTTATTCATTCCGATCCTGATACACGGTTTTTATGATTTTGCAGCGACCTCCGGAAGTAACGGGACTTCGGCAGTTTTCCTGATGTACATAATAGCCATGGATGTAGTGGCTTACATTACGGTTTTGAGAATGTCAAAGAATGATATGAGGTTGAGGCGGTATGATACAAATGTTTAGCGTAATGACAGAAAGCAGCTTCGTATTGCTTTTAGAGGATTGAATCTATCGTATTTAGAGCTGATAAGTATAATTTTAGGAGGTGGCTTTTGAAAAGGGAACACGGCGGAAATATATATAAATATGAGAACAAAATGTATGATTTTTCGGCAAATCTAAATCCGTTAGGTATGCCGGAGGGAATAAAAAAGACTATTATAGATAACATTGACAGCTACGAGCCCTATCCGGACCCATGCAGCAGGCAATTGTGCAGGGCGCTGGCAAAGCATCACGGTGTTGACCCGCAGCAGATAACCTGCGGAAACGGTGCCGAAGAGGTTATATACAGAATCATATGTGCTTTGAAACCTAAAAGAGCGCTTCTTATAGTTCCGACTTTTTCTGAATATGAGGAAGCGTTGGAAACCTTCGGCTGCGATATAAATTATTTTTACCTTGAGGATGAAAAGGATTTTGCTCTTACGGAAGAGGTTATAAGTGATATAGATACAGGAAACTATGATATGGTATTTTTATGTAATCCCAATAATCCTACCGGTATTCCCGTAGGGCAGAAAACGGTTATGTCCATTATTTATGCCTGCAGCAAAACAGGTGCAAAGCTTGTAATAGATGAATGTTTCATAGAATTTATTTTAAATTATGAAGCATATTCTGTAATGGAAAAAATTTCTCTTTTACCTGATGTGATAATTTTGAAATCTTTTACGAAAATGTATTCCATGGCGGGCATAAGGTTAGGCTATTGTGTTTGCGGAGATTCGAAAGTTGCAGAGGAAATAAGAGAGTGCCTGACGAGATGGCCTGTTTCTACAGTTGCCGCAAAGGCAGGAATTGCAGCACTGAAAGAAGAAGGGCATGTGGAAAGAACAAGGATCTTTGTGGCAGTGGAAAGAGAAAAGATGATTGCGAGGCTGCTGCCTCTGGGGCTGAAACTTTACAGTTCATCTGCCAATTACCTATTTTTCAGGAGTAAAGTCAAATTGGACGATGCTCTTTTGGAGAAGGGAATTATGATAAGAAATTGCAGCAACTATGAAGGAATTTTTCAATCTGAAGTAAGCTGCCGCTATTATTACAGGCTGGCAGTCAGAACTGCAAATGAGAACAGATATTTGACGGAGAAATTAACGGAGATTTTGGGATAGCGAGTTTGACTTTGTACCTTCATAGCTGCGCACCTGATGTTAGGAATCCCGCCTGAGAATTAATGCGTACAAAAAAACTATATATCATTAAATAGTTTGTGTATACTCGAACTAACTTTTTATAAAATAGAAAAATATTGATATTATTTTAAGGAAAAAATATAATTTGTCGCAATAAATGATATAATAATGACATTATTCTTGAATGAAAGCATCGGAAAGGAATTGGAATATGGGTGGATTTTTTGGAGTTGCCTCAAAGACAAGCTGCACAAACGATTTGTTTTTCGGAATAGATTATCACTCACACCTTGGAACAAGGCGAGGAGGTATGGCGGTATATGGGGACGACGGTTTTCATAGATCGATTCATAACATTGAAAACTCACCTTTTAGAACTAAGTTTGACGGTGATCTGGACGAACTTGAGGGGACATTGGGGATAGGATGTATTTCAGACATGGACCCACAGCCCCTGCTTATAAGATCTCACCATGGAAGTTACGCACTTACCACAGTGGGAAAAATAAATAATGTGGATGAGCTTGTTCGTAAAGCCTATGAGCGAGGAAATTCTCACTTTATGGAGATGAGCGGCGGAAAGGTGAATGATACCGAACTTGTGGGAGTATTGATAGATCAAGCCGGAAATTTTGTGGAAGGTCTGAAGCATGTTCAGGAATCTGTAGATGGCTCAATGTCACTTCTTCTCATGACACCGAGCGGCATTTATATAATGAGAGATCGAATGGGAAGAACTCCCGCTGTCATAGGAAAAAAGGACGGTGCCTATTGTGTTACTTTTGAGAGCTCGGCATACATCAACTTAGGTTACGAAGACTGTCATGAGCTTGGTCCCGGAGAAATCGTATACTTAACTTCAGAAGGCTATGAGATCCTCGGAAAACCACGGGAAGAAATGAAAATCTGCACATTCTTGTGGGTATATTTCGGTTACCCCACATCCTGCTACGAAGGAATAAATGTTGAAGCAATGAGATACAGGTGCGGCAGAATGCTTGCAAAAAGAGATGATGCGGATGTTGATGTTGTTGCGGGAGTTCCGGACAGCGGAATAGCACATGCCATAGGATATTCAAACGAATCCAACATACCTTATTCAAGACCATTTATCAAATACACCCCTACATGGCCCCGTTCTTTCATGCCTACGCGTCAGAGTCAGAGAGAAC
Organism: uncultured Clostridia bacterium; assembly: GCA_945830395.1. Classification (GTDB taxonomy): domain Bacteria; phylum Bacillota; class Clostridia; order Peptostreptococcales; family Anaerovoracaceae; genus Aminicella. Next base: position 8,886 of record CALZYE010000022.1, on the reverse strand, counting down.
TGATTGCACACATGAAACTCATTCCGGTGCAGTCCCTAATCGAAAACAAGAAACTTCTTTTAATTGATGATTCCATTGTGAGAGGAACTCAGCTGGGACAGACTGTTCAGTATCTATACAAAAAAGGCGCTAAGTCGGTAAATATAAGGACTGCCTGTCCGCCTTTGATGTACGGATGTAAATACTTGAATTTCTCCAGATCCCGTTCGGAATACGATTATATAACGCGGAGGATTATAAGGGAAAGAGAAGGGGAGAATGTTTCAAAGAAAGTTATTGAGGATTATGCAAATCCGGAAAGTAATAACTACAATGAAATGGTGGAAAGAATTCGTGAAGCTTTAGACTTCGACACTCTTGCGTTTCAGAGGCTTGATGATTTGATAAAAGCTACGGGAATGGAACCTTGCAAGCTGTGTACTTACTGTTGGAACGGAAAAGAATAAATTTTTTAGTTATTTCTCATCATACCTAAATATTTTATAGCCGTAGGGCGTTGGAAACAGTCTGTTTAGATATTCAACGACTCTGTGGTTATATTTTTTTGTTTAAAGCGTACTGATATTGTGAACTTACATGGTTAAAAATTTTAAACATCGTATTGACAGCGCGGAGAATAGCGCATATAATCATTGTTAGCCTGATATATTTAAGATAAGGTGACAAACTAAACTATAAATAGAAATTACTTGGAGGAATTAGAATGAGAAGTAACAGAACGAATCTACAGTACATAATTTTAACGGCACTTTTTACGGCTCTTACAGCAGTAGGAGCTTTTATTAAGATTCCCGTGGGTCCTGCACCTATTTCCGCACAGCTTTTGTTTATTGCCCTTGCAGGAATGGTTATAGGACCGTATTGGGGAGCTGTGTCACAGATTCTATATGTAGCGCTGGGGCTTATGGGCCTGCCTGTTTTTACAAGCGGAGGGGGGCTGTCATACATATATAACCCCAGCTTCGGATTTCTTTTGGGATTTATTTTCGTTCCGGTTATAATAGGTGGTCTTATGAGAAAATATGAACCTGAGAGTTTCGTAGTCAATTTTATAATTGTAATTGCAGGTATGCTCTCATGTCATATAATAGGGGTCCCTTACATGTATTTTATCTTGCACAATGTTGTGGGAAATCCCATTACTATATGGAAGACCTTTATGGTGGGATGTATTATTTTCATACCGGGAGATATTGCGAAAGCATTGGTTTGCACATATATCGGACGAAGGCTCAAACCTGTTCTAAAGGATATAAAAGCATAGTTAGATACGCCTAACCCAAGTGTTGGAATTTCAATAAAACTCTTGCAACAGTTCAAATTTATAGGTTTTAAATTTGTGCATAAAAAAAAACATTTATAATGACAAAAAAATAGCCTGCTATCCGTTGACTTTGAGGTTTTTGGGGAGTAAACTGAAAGTGAATTTGTATATTTTAAAACTTTTATGGTCTGACATTCGAGTCACCGAGTGAGATTGTGAGAGAATGACTGCCGTGCAGACTAACGGAAGGAGAGATACTAAGGTGAGAAAACTTAAGACAATGGATGGAAACGCTGCCGCAGCTCATGTTGCATATGCTTTTTCTGAGGTAGCGGCAATTTACCCTATTACACCATCATCCCCAATGGCTGAGAACATGGATGAATGGGTTTCCCAAGACCGTACCAATGTATTTGGGGAGAAAGTGAAAATCATTGAAATGGAATCTGAAGCAGGTGCGGCAGGTGCAGTACACGGTTCAGTGGTTACAGGTGCCTATACATCTACATTCACAGCATCTCAAGGTCTTTTATTGATGATTCCTAACATGTACAAGATTGCTGCGGAACAGACACCGACAGTATTTCATGTAGCAGCTCGCGCAGTATCGACACATGCTCTGTCGATTTTCGGTGATCACTCAGATGTTATGGCATGTCGTCAGACAGGATTTGCAATGCTGGCATCAAACAGTGTTCAGCAGGTTATGGACCTTTCGGCAGTTGCGCACCTTGCAACTATCGACGGACATGTTCCGATGCTCCACTTCTTTGATGGATTCAGAACTTCACATGAACAGCAGAAGATAGAGACCTGGGATTACGATGAACTCAAGGCTATGATGAACATGGATGCGGTTAGAGAGTATAAGAAGAATGCTCTTAACCCAAATCATCCTTATGCAATGGGTTCTGCAGAACAGCCTGAAGCATTTTTCCAGCACAGAGAAGCATGCAACACTGTTTACAATGAAACTCCTGACATCGTAAACAGATACATGGAAATGATTAATGAGAAGATCGGAACCGATTATAAGCCGTTTAACTACTACGGCGCTCCTGATGCCACCGACATTATTGTTGCAATGGGCTCAGTATGTGATGCGGCGGAAGAGCTTATAGATGTAATGGTTAAGGAAGGCAAGAAGGTGGGTATTTTGGAAGTTCACCTGTACAGACCTTTCTCACCAAAGTATATGCTTTCGGTGCTTCCTGAAACAGTTGAAAAAATATCGGTTCTTGACAGAACGAAAGAACCGGGTTCAATTGCCGAACCTCTATACCTTGATGTTGTTACGGCACTCAAAGGAACCGAGTTTGAAACGGCTAAAATGTACAGAGGTCGCTACGGACTGGGCTCAAAGGATGTACAGCCCGGAGATATTCTTGCAGTATTTGAAAACATGGAGGCGGCAGACGGCAAAGTTGAATTTACGCTATCCATCAATGACGATGTTACCCATCTGTCCATCGCTCCAAGCCATTATCCTGATACGGCGCCTGAAGGAACTAAGGCATGTAAGTTCTGGGGACTTGGTGCTGACGGAACGGTAGGCGCCAACAAGAACAGCGTTAAGATTATAGGAGACCACACAGATAAGAAGGTACAGGCATATTTCCAGTACGACTCAAAGAAATCAGGAGGGGTTACAATCTCCCACTTGAGATTCGGTGACAAACCTATCAGGTCGACATATTATGTTAAACAGGCTGATTTTGTAGCTTGTCACAACGCGGCATACATTAAGAAGTATAACATGGTAGAGGATGTTAAACCGGGCGGATTCTTCTTACTTAACTGCGTTTGGAACGATGCGGAGCTGGAAGTAAACCTACCGGCAAAGGTTAAGAGATATATAGCAAAGAATAATATTCAGTTCTACACATGTGATGCTGTTTCCATAGCTAAGGAAATCGGTTTGGGTGCAAGAAGAACGAACTCCATCCTTCAGGCTGCATTCTTCAAATTGGCTGATATAATTCCTATTGACGAAGCGGAAAAATACATGAAGGAAATGATTAAAAAGAGCTACGGCAGTAAGGGACAAGATGTCGTTGACATGAACTGGGCTGCAGTCGATGCAGGAATCAAGAATGTTCACAAGGTGGAAGTTCCCGCTTCATGGCTTGATGTTGCAGATGATGCAGAACCTGCCAAGCTGGTAGGACGCACAGAAGAAATGTCAGCGTTCTTAAATGATATTCTCGTTCCTATGTCCACAATGAACGGAGATAACATTCCGGTTTCAGCTTATATAACAACAGCCGACGGACAGGAACCTTCAGGTACGGCAGCCTTTGAAAAGCGTGGAATCGCGACAGATATACCTAAGTGGATTAAGGAAAACTGCATCCAGTGTAATATGTGTTCATATGTATGTCCTCACGGAGTAATCAGACCTTTTGTTCTGTCCGAAAATGAAAAGGCAGGAGCCAAGGATGACTGCATAAAGATGATGGGCAAGGGCATGGAAGAAAACTACTTTGCAATGGGGATTTCCGCTCTTGACTGCGTAGGATGCGGATCTTGCGTGGATGTTTGTCCTGCAAAGACAAAGGCTCTTGTTATGGAGCCTGCGGAGGAGCAGAATGTTACATACAATCAGGAAAGATTTGACTACATGTTCAGTGAAGTTGAGCCTAAGGAAGTTCCGTTCAAAGAAAACACGATTAAGGGAACACAGTTTAAGCAGCCGCTTCTTGAGTTCTCGGGAGCTTGCCCGGGATGTGGAGAATCTCCATATGCTAAACTTATTACACAGCTTTTCGGAGAAAGAATGTACATTGCCAATGCTACAGGATGTTCATCAATTTGGGGACACAGTGCACCAAGTACACCTTATACGGTAAACAGAGAGGGTCGCGGACCTGCATGGTCAAATTCACTATTTGAAGACAATGCTGAATTCGGTCTCGGTATGGCAACATCTGTTCAGGCCAGAAGGAATGAACTGAAGTCGGCAGCTACAAGACTTCTTGGCACATTAGGTGAAACCGCCAAGGCATGGCTTGACGGCATGCAGGATCCTGAAATCTCAAGAACTGCAGGAGAGGCCCTTGCAGAAGCTTGCGAAAAAATTGCAGCTGCAAATGAAGATGCACAGTTTGTTGTCGATAACAAAGACATGTTGACAAAACCTTCGATGTGGATATTTGGCGGAGACGGCTGGGCTTATGACATCGGATACGGCGGACTTGACCATGTGATTGCTTCCGGTGAAAATGTAAATATCATGGTATTTGATACGGAGGTTTACTCAAACACAGGCGGACAGTCGTCCAAGTCAACTCCAACAGGTGCTGTAGCTAAATTTGCCGCATCAGGTAAGGCTGTTAAGAAAAAGGATTTAGCTCAGATTGCCATGGCTTACGGATATGTATATGTGGCAAAGATTGCTATGGGTGCAGATCCTAACCAGACTCTGAAAGCTTTGAGGGAAGCGGAGGCTTACGACGGACCTTCCCTGATTATCGCCTACGCTCCATGTATCAACCACGGCATTAAGAAGGGTATGAATAAATCCATGCAGGAAATGAAGGATGCGGTTAAGTCCGGTTACTGGACAATGATGCGCTTCAATCCGGGATTGGCCGAAGAAGGAAAAAATCCGCTTTCAGTTGACAGTAAGGAGCCTACGGAAAGCTTCAGAGACTTTATCATGGGAGAAGAACGCTATAAATCCCTTAAGATTAAGTTCCCTGAAAGAGCCGAGAAGCTGTTTGCTGAGGCAGAGAAGCAGGCTAAGGAGAACTACACGCGCCTTGTAAGCGAGCAGAAAACTTACGATGAAATGCTATAAAAGCTCAAGCGTCAAGTGTAAAACCCTATAAAGATTCAATTAAACCTGAGATGGGATTATCCGTCTCAGGTTTTTGTGATATAATGGACAGGATTATAATAAGTAATTTTAAGGACATTATTAGGGGAAAATTATGGAAAAAAATTTCGGAATAGATAGAGTTTTAGAGCCGTGCGGAGTCTTTCCACCGGTTGCGTGGAAGCTTGATAACAGCTGGAAGCTCAGACCCGGGGAAGCAAGAGTATCTTTGGACAGAATTAATGTGGAGTGGGACAGCTTTCAACAGATTTGTAACAGCTGCGGGTATGAAGAGGACAAAATAAAGGCGAGAATTTTGGATATTGTGGAAAAGCGCGGCAAGTTTCAGAACCCTTTTACGCAGACCGGAGGGCTGATGATGGGTGAAGTGGAAGAAATCCATCAGGACTTTAACGGAGATATGCCGCTTTCAAAGGGTCAAAAAATTTATTGCATAACATCCCTCGGATGCCTTCCCATGCGCATAGAGGAAATAGGAGAAATAGATTACAACTACGGGCAAATTAGCTGTACAGGTTATGTGATAATTTTTGAAAGTTCCCCCATATATCCGCAGCTTCCGAATTTTAACCCGAATTATATTTTGGCAGCCCTTGACGAGGCGGGAAACATATACGGAACTTACACCGTCACGAAAAAGAATGACTATAAAAAAGTTGTCATCATCGGAAGCAATCCCCATACCATGCTCATGTATGCGGCGGCAATGAGAGAGGCCATAGGTCCCTCGTATAAAGTTATCGGATTGATAGATAAGTATTACAATGATTTTATTCCGAGGGAAAAAATAGCAAGTCTTCTGTCACCGCTGCTGAAGGATGTATATTTTATAGACTTCGGTGAGCCTGTGGATTCATATAAGAGGCTGAAAGCCTTACTGAAAGAAATCGGCGATGTGGATCTTGTAATAGTTACTGACGATGTGTCAGGTACGGAAACGGTGGCAGTACAGATTGTAAAGCAGAACGGGGCTATTTATTTCACCTCATCTGAAAGCAATTACAGCATTGCAGTTTTATGTGCAGAGGCCATAAACAAGGTTATTACCACCTATGCCTTCGACCAGTATATAGACGGATACCTTGAATTTACAAGACAGATTTTGCAGGTCATAAGACCTAAGCTTGAAGAAGCGGACAGGCTTTATAAATCATATTCAGGAAAAAACAAGATTACAAAAACCGTGGCTAAAAGTATGGCGCTGGAAAATACCAGCAGATCAGACGGATTTGTATATCAGGACATTGTTACGGAAAATCTGGTTGATGAGGTAATGAATGTTGCCAGATATGATTGTAATGTGATAATACAGGGTGAAACGGGAGTCGGAAAAGAGAAGGTTTTGGAGCTGATTCATCAAAACAGCGCAAGATATAACAAACCCTGTATTAAAATAAATTGTGCTACGATTGCGGAATCCCTTGCAGAATCAGAGTTTTTCGGATATGAAAAAGGAGCCTTTACCGGAGCACAATCAAGTGGAAAAGCGGGATATTTCGAGCTTGCAAACGACGGCATTCTGTTTCTGGATGAAATAGGCACTCTTTCCATGGCGATGCAGTCTAAGCTTCTGAGAGTCTTGCAGGAAAATCAATTCTACAGAGTTGGAGGCACGAAGCAGATAAATGTCAATGTAAGAGTGATTTGTGCAAACAATGTGTCCATCAAGGATTTGGTTGACAATGGAAACTTTAGGGAAGACCTTTATTACAGGCTTAACATCTGTACTTTGGATGTTCCGCCTCTCAGAGAAAGACCTGCAGATATAATTGCACTGTCAGAAGCTTTCGTGTCCAAGTACAATAGAAGATACGGCGTGGAAAAAGAATTGTCACCGAGGGCGCTGAATATACTGCACAATTATTATTGGCCGGGAAATGTAAGGGAACTTGAAAATATCATTCACAGACTGGTTATAAGCAGCCAGCGAAATGTAATCCATTCTGACAGAGTGGAGGAACTGCTAAATGAAAATGCCTATGGAGATCTTGTAAAGAGTGTAAAAAATTCATTTCGGAGAACGGATCAGCTTAACTTTCATAAGATGATGGAAGAGCAGGAGAGACAAATTATAGAGTATGCCTTGAGAAAAGAAAAGACCACCAGAAAGGCGGCGGCTCTTTTGGGGATGCCGCAGACGACTCTTGCCAGAAAAAAGCTGAAACACGGTTTATAGTATATAATTTTACAGTTATTACAGTGATTTTATTAATTAAAACGCTGAGATGTAATAGCGTTGAAAAAAGTAAAGGAACAGGACAAAAACATTGAATAGGGAAAAAACGGCGGTTATAACAGGTGCAAGCAGCGGTATAGGGCGGGAATTCGCCTTTGCTTTGGCAGCGAAAGGGTATAAGACTGTTTTAATTGCAAGGAGAAGAAATCGTTTAGAGGAAGTTGCAGAGTGCATAGAGAAAGTATATGGAGCGGACACAAAAATAATAGCGGCGGACTTATGCTGCGAAAAAGAGTGCGGCAAGCTTGTAGAAGAGCTGAAAGCAGAACATGTGGAAATCTTTATAAATAATGCGGGCATGGGAAGATGGGGACGATTTGCGGAGACTTCGGAAGATGCAGAGCTTGAAATGATGGATATAAATGTTAGGTCTGTTCATCTTTTGACAAAGCTTATGATACGGTATTTCAAGAAAAGAAATATAAAAGGCTATATCCTCAATGTGGCATCTGTTGCAGGGCTAATGCCGGCAGGACCATATATGGCGGCTTATTATGCCACGAAGTCTTATATCGTCAGCCTCAGCAGAGCTGTTGCGGCGGAGCTGAGAGAGGAGGGCAGCGATATTTATGTGGGAGCTCTCTGTCCGGGGCCTGTAAATACTGAATTTGACCATGTGGCAGGTGTGGATTTTCCTCTTAAAGGATTGGATCCGAAAGTTGTAGCGGAATATGGGCTCAGGAAGATGAGAAAGAGAAAGGTAATAATTATACCTTCATTTCTCGTTAAGGCTTCGGTTATTGCCGCAAAATTATTGCCATCAGATTGGATTGTCAAGCTTGTGGCTCGTCAGCAAAAAAAGAAGAAACAGCTGTAAAATACAGTGAATATTCTTCCGTAATAATAAAAACTGTGAGTTAAAAATCAGAAGTTAAACAGGGCATGATGCGGCTTTTAAAATCTGTCGCTGTAGTTTATCATTCCCCTAAGAAGCCCTCCCCGGGCTTTTTTCTTTTTGACGGAACCGAACAAATGCTCGTAATAGAAAATTCCGCCATCCATACCTTTTTCTGATATATTCAGGATCCCGCAGGAGCCTTCCGTATTATCTCTGGGATAGGTCAGACTTCCGGGATTGATCATAAGAATGTCTGAATCCGTTTGGAACACGGGAACATGGGTATGACCGAAACAAACTGTATTACAGCAGTTTTCCATGGCGAGGTAGGACAAGATATCCGTTCCGCAATCGACTTTTTCCATATGCCCATGGGTAATCAAAATATTTCCGTAAGGAGTTTTCTTTATCTTAAAATTCCTTAAATTGCATCCGTCACAGTTGCCCTCCGCAAAGGTTACGGGAAGTGCCAGATAATCGCCTATAGTTTTGGCATCTCTGCTGTAATCACCGCAGTGTATGATTTCGTCTATCTTTTTTCCGTCGGGAGTCATACTGTTTAGTCTCTCGTACATATCGTAAACTTTTTCCAAGTGACCGTGGGTATCGCTGAGTATTAAAAAATTCATAATGCACCTCCCGAAATGTATTGTACCACAGCAGGCTGCAGAGCGACAGAACTAATTTTCGACATTATACTCTTTAGGAAG
>CALZYE010000021.1 GCA_945830395.1 uncultured Clostridia bacterium | reverse complement strand
TTTAAAATATTTATGTACTTTATCTGGTCAAAGGTAAAGTTCCTCCTTATCACTATAAACCGTATTACCTTAATATCATTTCCATCTACTACAGTGTCATAAAATCCCTTTACCGTTGATAACACTATTACTATACCTAACAAAAGGAAAAGTATAGAAACTACCGCTATTATTCCTTTAAATTCACCCTGGTAAATTGCAAGCCATATGAGAAATATAGAAAATGCAGAACCAAGGTAGCCGATAATAGCAACTCCTTGTGTCATACGCATAGTAAATTTATTTATTGACTTTGTAGGTGTCTTTTGTGTTCCCTTCCATGTTAGATAGTTTAACAGTGCTGTAACTAAAACCGCTATAACAGGCATCATTAGCCCTCTTAAAATCTTCATTTTTCTTCTCCTGAATATTTGCTATCTTCCTTTATTAAACTCGGTTTTAATATTACTTCACTCTATACATCTAACATTGCGTAAAGAAATTCCTAATATGTTCTCAGGTAAGTCTAAGTTCCTTACAGCCTCATACATTAATCCATTTCTCCAAGACCTCCAGCCTATTTGATAGTTTATTCCAAGTTTGCTTAGATTTGCATTTCTCGTAAGCTGACCCTTGTAATTGGACATTCTGTTTAAGAACCAGCTGCCTCCCTTTGTATCCCTAAACGCTGACCTGTATATATCCTTGCTCTGTCTGATTGCAGGCAATCTTCCAAATCCTCTTCCGATGAATCTATATAGTACTGAGCGCCCTGCCTCCTCTAAGCCTCCTGTAACTATCCTGTTATACTTTCCTTCTAATGCTTTCTCCGTTGAGCCTCTTGTAAATCCTCCAAGAGCTGCTCCTCCATAGTGCTTAACTAAATGAACTCCTGCTTTTGCTGCAACTCCTGCCTCTTTTCCCGCTGCAATATTTCCTGTTGCCGCTGTGATTCCTCCTGTAACTGCTCCTCCAAGGGCTGCTGCACCAATTCTTTTCCATTTCAGCTTCCTTACAGAGCGACCTTCAACTAATACCTGAGTTCCTGCTTCCCATGCGGCTCCAACTAAAAGTCCTGCTACTGCTCCTATTGCTATATGCCAAGCTTCTCCATCGGGGTCATAGTACAGAAAAGGCATATTACCACAGTATATATATTCATTTAAACTTAAAGGATATTCTATTTCTCCTTTCTGCCAATCTCTGCCCTCAAATCTTCCTATCTCAGGGTTATATTGTCTTGCCTGTGCAAAGTAGGTTCCTGCAATGTCATCTCTCTGATAGCTTGTATAGGTAAAGGGCTGGTTCTCCATTCCTTCAGTCGATACGGTTTGTCCAAATTCATCGTATACCGCATAACCTAATGGGCCTCCGGCACCATCCATCAGCCTTATCGGGCTTCGCATTTCATCAAGGAGGTAATGGTTGTTACCAAAGTATTCCGGGCTATCTGTCCACAGTACTTTCTCCACACTGTCTCCCTTTTTCACTCACAGCAGGTTATCATATCTATAGCGCAGGTCCGGTAAATACTCCATCCTTTCTGTTTCGGAGCTGTTTCCTCCTCTATATACCTCCATATATGCTCTGTTTCCCAAACCGTCGTATTCATACTTTGCTGTATTTCCCTCGGAGTCCTTTGACATCGTCAGCCTGTTTGTTTCATCATAGCTGTATACACTCTCTTCTCCTTCCCCATACTTTATTTTCACTCTGTTTCCCAAACTGTCATACACATAAGTTCTCTGTAACTTTCCGTCTTTTGAAACGCTTTGTATTCTCCCCATCTCATCATAGCTATGACCTGATACTACGCTTTCCTCTTTCAACCCTCTTCTTTCTCTTTTAATCTCCGTTCTGTTGTATGAACCGTCATATTTATATATGTATCTGTCTATGATTCCTTCTTTGTCTATGTGTTTCAGTTCTTTAAGAAGTCCTTTTCTGTCGTAGCTGTACATGGACTTTACTCCATCCGAAAAGCTCTTCTCCTTGAGATTTCCCATGGCATCGTAGGCAAGCAGTATTCTCCTTTCTCCTTCTATCAGCTTTGATATTTTCATATCTTTTGTGTACTCGTAGTATATGCTCTTTCCGTCAGGATAGGTTGTCTTTGTGGTTTCTCCCTTCTTTCCGTAGCTGTAGCCTATCTCTTCTCCTGAAGGGTACTTCACCTTGCATATGTTTCCTGCAAGGTCTCTTTCAAGCTCCGTTATTCCTATCAGATCCTCCACCTTCTCAAGGTTTCTCAGTGCATCATAGGAGAATTTTACTCTTTTCCCATCTCCATACTCTATCTCCTTCACATCCCCTCTCTTGGTATAGCTGTACTTTGTAAGGTAGCCCTCTTTGTCAAGCTTTGTTATCAGCTCTCCTCTTTCGCTGTATGTAAACACATCTCTTTTTCCCTCGTTATCTGTACATGAAGTTACATTTCCCATCCCGTCTCTCTCATAGCTTACCTTGTAAAGCTTTTCTCCTTTTTTCTGCTCTATTTCTATCAGTCTGTCCATGGCATCGTATCTGTAGAATGTTTTATCTCCCCTTTCATCCTTTACGCAGGTCAGCATGTTGGTCAGGGAATATTCATAACAGGATGTATTTCCTCTCTCATCCTTTTTCTTTACTACATTTCCCACATCATCGTATTCATACTCAATGCTCTCTCCCTCTTCTCCCCGGACTCTTATCAGATTATCAAGCTCATCGTATTTGAACAGGGTGCTGTCTCCATTCTCATCTTCTGTTTTGCATATTTTCCCCTTCAGATTATATGAATATTTTCTCACATATCCAAGTTCGTTTCTCTCCTCTATCAGTCTGTTTTCCTTGTCATACTTTGCTCTTACCACTCCTCCCAAGGCATTTTCACCTTTTACAAGGTTGTTTCTTCTGTCATATGTATATGTGCTGACATATCCTTCAGGATCTATTACCTTTATGAGGTTTCCCCTTTCATCGTACTCAAAGAAGGTCTTTTCTCCACGGCTGTCTGTCTGACAGGTAACATTTCCCCCCTTGTCATATTCAAAGCTTATTGTCTCTCTTTCTTTCCTCACAGCTTTCAGCCTGTTTTCATCATCGTAAAGGTAATGCTCCCTCACACCTTTCTCATGACATATACTTGAAATATTCCACATCTTATCGTAGCTGTAGCTTGTCTCCCTTCCCCGATTTCTTTTTTACATATATCTTCTGTCCTTCTCTTCCGTATCTGAAAAGCTCTGTGCTGCTGTCATACTCGTTTTTCGTGTTTCTGAAAAGCTTATCGCTGTAGTGTATGCTCCTGCTTCCGTTTTTCTCCGTAAATATGGTTCTGCGGTTTAAATCATCGTATTCACAGCTTACAAATGTACCGTCAGGAAAGCTCTGCTTCGTTATTCGGTCAAACTCATCATACTCGTTTTTGATAATGCAAATTCCCCTTGCATTTACTATTTTCTCAAGGTTTTCTCCTTCTCCGTATTCATATTCTATCTTTCTCTTTCCGTTTATCCTGACTCTTTCAAGAAGTCCCCTTCTATATGAGTATGACACACTCCTTCCCGTGTGGTCTTTCGATTCTGTTACAAATTCTCCTTCTTCAAACTCCTCCCACTTAAATGAAAAATATTCTCCCGTACTCTTTTCCGCCCTTATCAGCTTCCCTTTCTCATAGCTGAATGTCAAAACCTCCAAGCCTTGCCTGTGCAAATATCATAATACCTGCCATAAGCACGATCAGTGTAGTCACCCCAACCCGTTTAAAAACAGAGAAACCAGAGGAAACTCCTTTCCCCCGGTCTCTAAAAATTCCATATACGAGTTTTTCATAATCGGCACATCTTATAGTGCTGATGACATACTTTTCTTTCATATGGCAGAAGCAATGAAAATTCACTTTTCCCTCTCTAATTCCAACATCCGGTTTGTTACCTAATGATACCATTTTTTACATAAGTTTTTCAACATATTTTGTCAATTTTCTGCAAATTGAAATCTTAAAATGCCCTGTATATTCTGCTCTGAATTTAATGCTGAATTAAAACGGGATTTTCTATCCCGTATATCAGTCTTATTTCCCGCCCACTTCTTAACTTTTGAACCTGATGTTCTCTCTGTTTTAAATCAAAAAATAGATGTATATATAATATACCGGTGCCCTTCATTCAGAGTAAATGTTAATCAAAATATCGGAGGTAGAAATATGAAAATTTATAAATCAGTTGAACAACTCGTAGGGAAAACTCCCCTGCTTGAGCTTACAAATATAAAAAAAGAGCTGGGTCTTAAGGCTGACATCATCGCCAAACTTGAATTTTTAAACCCTGCAGGTTCGGTAAAGGATCGCGTGGCAAAGAAGATGCTTGAGGATGCTGAAGCAAGTGGAAAGATAAATAAAAATTCCGTTATTATAGAGCCCACATCCGGAAACACAGGAATCGGACTTGCCTCAGTTGCCTCTGCAAAGGGATATAAAATCATAATCGTAATGCCCGATACCATGTCGGTTGAACGTAGACAAATTATGAAGGCTTACGGAGCGGAACTTGTTTTATCTGATGGCAGCAAAGGCATGAAAGGTGCCATTGCCAAGGCTCATGAGATTGCGGAAAATACGGCGGGCAGTTTTATACCGGGTCAGTTTATAAATCCATCTAATCCCAAAGCTCACTATGAAACCACGGGACCGGAAATTTACGAAGACACAGATGGCAAAGTTGATTATTTCGTTTCCGGAATCGGCACAGGCGGTACGATTTCAGGAACGGGAAAATATCTCAAGGAAAAAATATCTTCTGTAAAAATCATCGCAGTGGAGCCTGCGGATTCACCGGTTCTTTCGGTAGGGAAGGCTGGCCCCCACAAAATTCAGGGAATTGGAGCCGGATTTGTGCCGGATACCTTGAACACGGAGATATATGACGAGATTATTACCGTTTCAAATGACGATGCCTTCAGATACGGAAGGCTGACAGGACAAAAGGAAGGGTTTCTCGTAGGGATTTCATCAGGTGCCGCGCTTAAAGCTGCCGTTGAAATTGCAAAGCGTCCCGAGGCAGAGGGAAAGAACATAGTAGTTCTGCTTCCCGACACCGGCGACAGATATCTGTCCACCTCCCTTTTCAGCGAATAAAATACAGATGAAAAACAGATCGAAAGAGCTCTCACAGACAGAAAATAGAATATACATGCAAGGGGTATGAGTGCGTTATATCCGGCGCAGGCTCATACCCTTGCTTTAGTCCACATATTTAATTGATATATTTAATTCCCAGATATTCGCACATACCTTCTGCAAGGCTTCTTCCGTAACGATTTGAGTTTCTCAAAATTGGCAGATCATTCTTTATCGAGCCTGTCTCAAACAGGCATGCAGGGGCATTTGTCCCCCACAAATCATATAAATCCGGTCTTCTGGTAAGTCCTCTGCTTACAAAGGGGGTCCCTTTTCTTTTGTTTCTCTTTATAACATACTTATCCAAAGATTTCGCAAGATTCATTCCGCTCTTGCTGATGTACAGCGGCATTGTCCCCGACGGAGCTTTATGCCAGTCACAGTGTATGCTCAAATAAGCGCTTATATCCTTGCGGTTTGCCTCCGCCACACATGCCAGCATGTTCTTATTATTATTTGAATCTGCATCTGTGTAGACATAAACTCCTGATCTTCTCATGGCTGCAACCATTTGCTTGGTTATCGGAAGCATGAGGCCTGCCTCTGTATACCCGTTATATGTACACCCGGGATCCCATACTCCGTCAAGACCCCGTCCATGACCGCATGAAATATACACCCTCGTAATCGTATTAAATTTTTTCAGAGGAGAATACCTGCTGAATGTCTTGCTGTTATCGTTTTTTGCTCTCACCGCATAGAACACATGCCGGCCCGATTTCGCATAATCTTTGCAGGAAAAAACATTTCCCTTAACCGTCTTAATCTTTGTAAATTTATCCTTTAAAGAATACTTTCTGTAGATTCTATACTCCGTCGCATACTTAACAGGCTTCCAAGAAAGCTCTGTTTGGGACTTTACAGTCTCTGCGGAAATACTGGTCACCCTGTCCGAAAAAGCTGTCACCATGGTTTTCACATACAGAACGGGTGAATATACCTTTGAGCGATTTACCCTTACTTTGTAGAAATATCCCTTATTCTCCGGCAAATTTCCATCGGTATAGGTTACATTTTTATTTCCGTTAATATACGCTACTTTTTCAAACTTGCCATCTCTTTTTGTACTTTTATACACATGGTATCCCGTGCCCTTCTTAACCACATTCCACTTAATTGTAATGGAGCTGTCGCTTCTCTTTGCAACAGTAAATGTATTAATAACATATCTGTTGCTCTTAGGCTTACTTTTTTTCTCCTTAGGAGCCTTGGCGGAGACGAACCCTGGAATTAACATAAAACATAATATAATTGTAAATATAAGTAAAACTTTCCTCTTCATAACAAACCTTCAATCACACAAAATAGCTATTTTTAAATGTTTTCAGTCTAAAAAATATCAACTGATGTATGTTAGAGTCAATTCTAACATATTTTATTGTAAACCAAAAGCCTTTTTTGTTGCAAAATTAGATTTTTAAGGTTATAATTTTCCAGAATGAGTTTTAGTAGATTTTCAAAGGAGGAAGTATGAGCAACAAAAACATAGTACAGGTTCAAGAAAGAGTTCCGTTAAGCAGAGGAATTCCTCTGAGTATTCAACACACATTTGCAATGTTTTCCGCATCTGTTTTGGTTCCATATATCTTAGGGATAAGTCCTGCCATTGCTTTATTGATGAACGGCATCGGCACACTTATCTTTATTTTTGTTACAAAAGGAAAATCACCTGCATATCTGGGCTCCAGCTTCGCCTTTATCGCCCCTGCAATATCGGTTATCAACACGCCGGGACTTGGGTATCAGTACGCTTTAGGCGGATTCGTCGTTACCGGCATTATCTTCATGGCAACAGCCCTCATCATAAAAATGGTGGGTGTAAAATGGATTGACATTGTATTGCCGCCTGCAGCAATGGGGCCTGTAGTAGCCCTAATCGGACTTGAACTTGCGGCAAATGCCGCTGAAAACGGCGGAATCGTCAAAACAGCCACATACAAGGCAATCGATCCTAATCTTGTCATCGTGTTCATCGTAACCCTCCTTGTCGCCATATTCGGTCAGGTTCTGTTCAGAGGATTTGCTTCTGCAATAGCAATTTTGATTTCTATAGTGGTGGGATATATACTTGCGCTCTGCCTTGGAATTGTAGATTTCGGAACCGTTCATAACTCCGCATGGGTTGCTATGCCGAACTTCCTTACGCCTAAGTTCAATCTGCAGTCCATATTAATCATCATACCGGCTTCGCTGGTTGTAATTTCAGAACACATAGGGCATCAGGTAGTTACATCCGAGATCATAGGCTCCGACCTTCTTAAAGATCCCGGTCTTCACAGAAGCCTGTTCTCAGACGGAATTTCCACAACACTGTCGGGATTTTGCGGTTCGGTTCCTACAACTACCTATGGCGAAAATATAGGTGTCATGGCTATAACGAAGGTTTACAGCGTGTGGGTAATCGGCGGTGCCGCAGTATTCTCCATAGCCCTGTCCTTTATCGGAAAAGCATCGGGACTAATCCAGTCAATTCCCGCACCTGTAATGGGGGGCGTGAGCTTTCTCCTTTACGGAATGATTGCGGCTTCCGGAATAAGATTGATGGTTGACGAAAAGGTTGACTACTCAAAATCAAGAAACCTTGCAATGACTTCTGTAATATTTATCGCAGGACTGTCAGGAACATCTATTAACATCGGAGAAGTTCAGCTAAAGGGTATGTGCCTTGCAACAATCATCGGAATTGCCATGGGACTTATATTCTATGTACTGGATAAGCTGAAACTGACAAACGATCACGAGTAGAGGAAAATGTTAAATATCCGGTGCTGAAAGATGCGTAAAACTCATTTTCCCTCGGATATTGCTGCGCAGTGCGCAGTGCACGGTAAAAAAGAGGGGAGGCTACTTAACGGATAAAGTGTTAAGCAGCTCCCCCTTTTCATTTCTTAAAGCAAAGCCTCAGAATCTGAGACAAAACTTTTTCATTTTAAATATATCTTTCTATTAATAGTTTTCTTCGTGAACTTCAAAGTAGCTCAACGGGTGGTTACATGTCGGACATACCTCAGGTGCTTTCGTTCCTGTAACGATGTGGCCGCAGTTTCTGCACTCCCAAACCTTTACTTCGCTCTTTTCAAAAACTCTTGCCGTTTCCACATTCTTTAGAAGTGCTCTGTAACGCTCCTCATGGTGCTTTTCAATGGCTCCAACCATGCGAAATCTCTCTGCAAGCTCAGGGAATCCTTCCTCTTCAGCAGTTTTTGCAAATCCATCGTACATATCCGTCCACTCGTAGTTTTCACCTTCTGCCGCTGCTGCAAGATTTGCCGCCGTATCGCCGATTCCATTAAGTTCTTTGAACCACAGTTTAGCATGTTCCTTTTCGTTGTCGGCAGTCTTCTGGAATAGAGCTGCAATCTGCTCATAGCCTTCCTTCTTTGCTACTGATGCAAAGTAAGTGTACTTGTTTCTTGCCTGTGACTCACCTGCAAATGCAGTTTCCAAGTTCTTCTCTGTCTGAGTTCCCGCATACTTGTTGGCTGCTTCTTCGACTGGTTGAACCTTGTCGCCCTTAACTCCGCAAACCGGACAGACCGCTTCTTCACCTGCTTTAACCTCAAAATCTGCTCCACATACTGCGCAATGATATTTCATAATTATTTCCCTCCTTGATTTTAAAATAAATCTTATTTAGTCTTTCTTAGCGATAACCAATAGAATCCTTAATTTATATAAAGGTCCTTCCAAATCTACAGAAAAGACCTGTATACCTATATCTTTTGTTTATTACACTTATATCTTTTGTTTACTATACTTACGCGTGCCTGATATATACCCGACAAATTCTCTGTTGAAACCATAATATGTCAGGCTTCTTTATCAAGCTTTCTCAAATTTTGTCTTTGGTACCTTACAAACGCCGCACCGGAAGTCCTCCGGCAGTTCTTCCCATTTGGTTCCCGGTTTGATTCCCATATCCGGAGCGCCCTCATCCTCGTTATATGTCCAGCCACAGACAGTACATCTGAAAGTTCTTCCACCTGTTTGGGATTGGGAAACAACCTCTGCATCATCTTCCTCTGCCAGAAGTTCTTCCACCTGTTTCGGAATCCTTGCAAAGTCCTCTTCATCCGGATTCCAGTTTGTTTTAATCTTCTGATTTATGACCTCAAATCCCGCTGCTGCAAGCTCCTTTTCTATGATTCCTACAGACTCTCCGCTCCATCCGTAGCAGCCGAATGCCGCACCTTTTTTATTTTTAAACTTAAGCTCCTTGAGGAATGACAGCCATCCTGCAACGCTTGTAAGTACATTGTTTACACAGGTCGGCGAGCCTACGCAGACAGCCTTTGATCTGAATACCTCCGTCATAATGTCGTTCTTATCCACCTTGGAAATATTCATAACCTTAACGACGGTATCCGGACTCTGTTTATTGATTTCATTTGCAATGGCATGGGCAAGTTTCTTTGTCCCGTCCCACATGGTGTCGTAAACAATTGAAATCTGATTTTCCTTATATGCGTCTGCCCACTTTTTGTATGTTTCCACAATCTGCATAGGATTGTCCACCCACATAACTCCGTGAGACGGTGCAATCACATCTATAGGCAACTTCATATCCTCTATCTCTTTTATCTTAGGATTGACGAAGGCCGCAAAAGGATTGATAATATTGGCAAAATACTTCATGGCTTCCTTCTCAAGCAGCGCCTGATCCGCCAAATCGTTTGTCAGTTCCTCCACTGCAAAATGCTGACCGAAGGCATCCATTGAGAACAGAACATTATCACCTGAAAGATACGATGCCATCGAATCAGGCCAATGAAGCATCTTCATCTCTATGAAAATCAGTTTCTTGCCGTTTCCTATCTCAAGTTCATCACCGGTCTTCACGGGGCGGAAATCCCATCCCTTCTTTCCGTACTGACCTTCTATGCTCTTAATTGCCATAGGCGTACAGTAAATCGGCGTTTCCGGAATTTCCTTCATAAGAGCGGGAAGGGATCCTGAGTGGTCCTGCTCTCCGTGATTCATAACTATGTAATCTATTTTACTTAAGTCACCGCCCAGACTTTCCTTGAGGTTGTCAATAAAATCATCTCTATGAGGTGTCCAAACCGTATCGAGAAGGACTACCTTCTCCTCTTCTATCAAATATGCATTCTGGCTTGAGCCGTTATTAATTGAATATTCATCTCCGTGAAAAGTTTCCAATTCCCAATCGATATAACCGACCCAGCTTACATTTCCCTTTACATGTTTTTTCATTTCAGTTCCTCTCAATTTTTCATTATTCCGATTTATATATTCGTCGTATTCTGTATAAATTTTATATCTGCCTTTTACACATCCGGTATAATTATACCTTGAAATAACGGAAATTCACCCATGAAGTGCAAATTATATTTTGCGCAATCATATTTTGTATTATATACCCGTAGAAAATGACTTTAAAACAGTTCTGTAGCTAAATATTCTTTCCATATTTCTTCCGGAACCAGTCCTCCACCCGTCGCCCAACAAATCTGGACACTTCTTTTAAGAACTTCTTTTGTAAGGCCTTTTTCCTCTAAGTATTTTCGCAAGTTCTCATGGTTCAAAAGCATCTTCGGCCCTATAAACGATGCGCAGCCGGAAGGCTCCACTCTGATATTTTCGGTGCGTACCAGCATTCTCATATAATCATATAGCCGCCTGTCTTCACAGGTAAAGTCCCCCGACACGATATTATTGTCTATTCTGGTTACAAATCCCGAAGGACTTGCGCATGCCAACCCGTCTGCATGGGTCTGACCGCTTAAACCGAAGTCTTTCACATTGGCAAGTTCGTATTTCTGAGAAGCATATCCTACAAGCAGCGATGGGCACATTACAGGCTCGGTAAAGAATATGTGAACATTGTCTCCGTAAAGGCGCTTAAGACCGTATGCAACTCCGCCCGGCGCACCGCCTACTCCTGCCGGAATGTAGACAATCAAAGGATTATCTTTGTCAACCTTTATATCCATTTCCTTAAGCTGCTTGTCCACCCGTTTTGCAGAAACGGCATATCCTAAAAACAAATCCACAGAGTATTCATCGTCTACGAAATAACTTTTAGGGTCTAAGCTTGAATTTTTTCTGCCTTCCGCCACCGCCTTTGAATAATCATCTTCATACTCTATAACTTCTACCCCTTTGCTTCGCAGCATGTCTTTCTTCCATTGCTTTGCATCCGATGACATGTGAACTTTCACCTTAAAGCCCAGAAAAGCACTCATAATTCCTATTGAAAGCCCCAAGTTGCCGGTGGAACCTACCTGCATGGTGTACTCTCCGAAAAAGTCTTTCAAGTCTGCCAATTTCCGGTAATCGTCGTTTACTGAAAGTTTTCCCTCTTTCATAGCCAAGGTTTCGGCATGTTTCAAAACTTCATAAATTCCTCCTCGAGCCTTAACCGAGCCTGCTATTGCAAGGTGAGAATCCATTTTCAGAAAAAGTCTGCCGGGAATTTCGGATTCCGGTTCTCCCTTTGCCAATGCCTTTCTCATTTTCTCGATTTCTCTCAAAGGCGATTCGATAAGTCCTCCCGTTTCCTCCGTTTCCGGAAAACACATTCTAATATAGGGTGCAAATCTTTCCAGTCTGTCCTCTGCATCCTTTATGTCCTCATCTGAAACCACAAGCTGGCAAAGACCGTCAATGAGTTCAAAGGGAAGAAGTCTCTCGTTAATCCACACCGTTTCCTTCTTATCCATAACATCCTGAACTACGCCGCTTTTCTCAGCTAATTTTTTCGCATATTCCTTGATTTCCATAGGCAGCTCTCCTTTCATCACCAATCAAAGCCACATTTTATTTCATTTCTGAACTACATAAGAAATCACATATTCTGTATCCTTCGGGCAGGCTATTCCGGTAACCTTCACGATGAATTCTCCCTTTATTCCTTCCTCTTTTGCTGTGAGATCAAAATGACAGAATCCTATTCCCATATCGACTTTTTGCATATCTCCGTAGCCTCTGTTAAATCCCTTATCGCTTTTTTTGTAAAAATGCGCATACCCTCCGTTAATCACAACTCGCCAGGGTTGTTTATTCGCAGCTGACGGTGCAAGCCTCATCATCCTCAAAGGCTTAAGAAACACACCTGCCTCCCCTTCCGATAACGGGGTCTCAAAGCTTTTATTGAAAAAAAGCTTCTCGAAAGGGTATCTCGTATCTGACTTGACGCTTTTTCTCATCAGAGCTTCTCTTACGGACATTTTCTTTGCGGCAGTACCTATGGGCATGACACAAGGCATAAGCTTGTCCTCTGCCGCCCCAATTGCTTTTTCAAAGTTTTCTCTCTTAAATGTTCCTCCCAGCCAAACAGTACCAAGCCCTATTCTCTGTGCAAACAATGCGGTCTTTTCTAAAGTGTACCCGTATGCAATCTCGGCAAAAGGTCCAAGAGGAACAAGCCCTGCCAAATAAGCCCTCTCTCCTATGATTACCGGGCTTGAAAGTTTATATTCCCGTGCATCAAAAAACTTGAGCTCTACAGGTACTCTAAAGGGATTATCCACCTTTTGAATATATTCTCTTATTTTATTTTCTCTTTCTTTATCAATAGGGTTTCCGTCAAAGGTACGAACACTTCTTCTGGACTCTATCGCACTGATTACACCATCCATCTTCTAAAACTTTCCCTTTCATCCTCTCAGCATCGTTTATTTATCCCGGCTGTTCCGATGCATCCTCAGATTCGACTTCTTCACGGGGTTTCTGCAAATTCCCCCTTTCATCAGGTTCATCTTCAAGAAATTTTTTATTTTTCTTCATTTCAACAAAACGCTCAAACCAAATCTTTATAAGCGCCGCCACCGGAACCGCCGCAATCATGCCTACAAAGCCTCCCACCTTGTTTCCTGCCAGCAGAGCAACGATTACCAGCATTGGATGAATATCTATGCTGTTTGACAAAAGCTTCGGGTTTATAACCGCTCCGTCAAGAACCTGAATCACCGCGATTATGACAAGGGCTATAACCATGGTCTGTATCTGTCCGGTCACAAGTCCTGCTATGCCTGTAAGCCCATATCCCACAATAGGACCCATATAGGGAATGAGATTTGCGATACCTACGGCAACTCCTATCATAACTCCGTAAGGCATCTTAATTACCGTAAATGCAATGCTTATTACAACTGCCATTACAAGGGCATCTGCCATTTCTCCTCGGAAATAGCCGCTGAAAACTTCATCCACATCTTTGCATATATAGGTAATTCTCGCATTTGTACGCGGAGACCATAATGTCCTTGTAATGCCTCCCCAGTATTTCTTCAGATTCGGTCCGTCAAGCAAAAAATATATGGCAAACAGTATTGAGAAAAGCAGAGTACCTGCTCCTGTGGCAATTCCCGAAAACAGCGATGTTACTCCCTCCGTACCGCTGAAAAATCCCATAACCTTAGCCATAATGAATTTCTCAATCTTAAGAAGATACCCCTTTTCCAAGTTTAAATTTTTCATCCAGTATCGTAAACTTTCTTCAAAGGCCTTTGCCTGATTGATGATACTGTTCATCAATGTGTTTATACTGTTTCCGTTTATGCCCTGTATCTGTTTGGTAATTGCAAAGACCACAGCGGAAACTGCAGCCAGCAAAACCGCGAAAAATATGGCAATGGTTATAACTGCAGAAAACATGTGAGCTTTCTTTTCATCCTTAAGACCGACAGTCTGCACAAAGATTTTTTTCTCAATGAGCCTGCACAGAGGATAAAGAATGTATGCGATTACCGCCCCTACGAACATGGGCTTCAAAATAGTTCCTACCCATTTTGAGGCCTCGTATATACTCATTCCGATGGATTTGTACTGGCTCAGCAACAAAATCAGAGCATATGAGATTCCAACGATTAGAACCACATAGGCTGCCACCTTCAAGAATTTTTTGTCCATTTTCTCCAAAAATTTCATCTCTATTCCCTTTTTATAATTCATGAAAATCAATTTAAGCAATTTTATATATCACTTATATTCTACTTAAAAAATGTATTTTTTGCAAGAAACATATTCTCCGGATTCCATGATTAAACTCCCCTGCAAAAGGGCATAAATACGCTGACAATCCAATCACATTATGAATATTATTATCGCGGAGGAGACGATTAATGATCTCAGGTAGGAAAACAACAAATATACACGATTTGGTTTTAAGACAAAAAGAATACTTTGAGACACTTGAAACCGATAATATAGGATTTAGAACAGAGCATCTGAAAAAGCTGAAAAAAACAATTTTAAAGCATGAGGCCGCGCTTTTGGATGCAATGGAGAAGGATCTTGGAAAACATCCTCAGGAATTCTATATGATGGAAATGCGCTCGGTTATGGAGGCAATTAAATTTTCGATAAAGCATGTTCGCAGGCTGGCACGCAGAAAACATGTTCCCACACCTTTAATTCAATTCGGGAAAAGTAAAATACTCTATGAGCCTTACGGAACGGTCCTTGTAATAGCTCCTTTCAATTATCCGTTCTCTTTGGCTATGGAACCTCTCATTGCAGCATTATCGGCAGGAAATACTGTTATTCTTAAACCCAGTGAACTTACGCCGAATGTTTCAAGTGTAATATCTGATATAATTCGAGGTACTTTCGATCCATTCTATGTTGCCTCTGTCCAAGGCGATGCTCAGGTTACAACGGAGTTACTCAGCGAAAAGCCGGACTATATATTTTTTACCGGAAGTCCTAAGATAGGCAAGCTTATCATGTCAAAGGCTTCAGAAAATCTGATACCCGTCACCCTTGAACTTGGCGGAAAAAGCCCTGTAATACTGGATTCTTCCGCAAATATTCCCTCAGCTGCAAAGCGAATTATATGGGGAAAAACCGTAAATAGCGGACAAACCTGCATAGCTCCCGACTATGTTTTGGTTCCTTCAGAAAAGAAAGATGAGCTTATTTCCGAAATGAAAAAAGTTATATCCCTCTTTTATGGTACAAACATCACAGGCAGCAACAGCTACGGAAAGATTGTAAACGAAAGGCATTGGCAGCGTGTTAATTCGCTTATATCATCTGACGAAAGGTTTATCGTACATGGCGGCAGTTCTGACAAAGATTCACTATACATAGAACCTACGCTCCTTGACATACCAATTGATATGTCGCATCAGGCCGCAACCATGCAGGAGGAAATTTTTGCCCCTCTTCTTCCCGTAATCCCCTACGAGAACATTGAAGATGCAATATCCTTGGTTAAGACTTTTGAAAAGCCTCTTGCTCTTTACATATTTTCCAAGAAAAAAGCTTTCATAAACAAGCTCATCAGCAATATCAAGTCCGGCGGTGTCTCAATAAATGACACCCTAAAGCATGTTTCCATTCCCGATCTTCCCTTCGGCGGTATAGGCAGCTCCGGCATGGGAGCCTACCACGGCGAGTACGGCTTCATGACCTTCAGCCATCAGAGAGCTGTTTATCAAAACAAAACTTTTAAGGATTTGCCGATGCTCTTTCCTCCGTATACGAAAAATAAACTTAATTCAATTAAAAAAATCAGCCGCTGACAAGCGGCTTTTGATTTTTCTTTTGAAAATATTACACATCTTTCAAAACCTCAAGAATCTCATCTTCCCAGCCCTTTTCGTCTGCGGCGCCTGCTTTCTGTTTCAGCACCTTACCTTTTGAGTCTACGAAAAAAGTGGTAGGGAAATAGGCGATGTTCGAAAATTCCTCTGACTTAAGCATGTCCTCAGACAGTTTCAACTGAGGATGTGTCGCTTTTACTTTTTTTAAAAGGTCCTTGGTCTTATCAAGTGTGGCGTTGGAATCATCTTTTCCTGTTTCATATACGATACCGATAACTCCCACTCCTTTGGACTTCAGTTTGTCATTGATCTTACTCAGATGGGGAAGTTCCGCGATGCAGGGAGGGCATGTCAGACTCCATATATTTACCACTGTAACCTTGTTCTTTGCAAAAATCTTGCTGTCCGCCTTTTCGCCGTCTAAAGTCGTAGTATTCATCTTCTCAAAAGCGGTTGCACTCGCTCCTGAATTTCCGTCTTTTTTATCGTTATCATCCTTTTTACCGCAGCCAACCACGGCAAATGCCAATGCCATAGCCATTATGACTGCAAATATTGTCTTACCTTTTTTCATAAGCTTCCCCTTTCGTAACTTACATTTTCTATATTTTAATTCATAAATACAATTCACCTGTGATGTATTCATGAAGCTTTTTCACACAAAATCCCATCTGCGCTCCATAGAAAAATCATAATGCACTTTACCGTTTTTTGTATCTGCTGCGTCTTTTGCGGCTTCTGCCTGCCAAATTTCTCCCTGCATGCCTTTTGCTGTCGCGCTTACTACTTACAATTTCGATATTTTCTCGCTCATCACCCATGCTCTGTCTCAGCATAATTGCAGACAAAAACATAGGGTCAAGATTTTCTTTTCTGCAGCGGTCTGTTACATATTCCATGTAGTTGGAAAGGTCTTTTCCTGTGCAGTATTCGATGGCCTTGTTCATATTATTATTGGCTTTTATCGGCAGAACCTCATCGTAAGAAGGCATAACCTTTTCTTTGATGTATGCGTTGCAGAAATTTTCCAAATCTCTGATTTTGCGACCTTCTCTCGTATTTATAATGGAAACTGCCTTTCCCTTCTTTCCCGCTCTTCCTGTTCTTCCTATTCTGTGAACATAGTATTCCTTTTCCTGCGGCAAGTCATAGTTGAAAACAACATCCACATCATCTACATCAATACCTCTTGCTACCATATCGGTTGCCAGAAGAAGCTCCAGATTTCCGTTTCTGAACATGCTCATTATACGATCTCTCTGCTGCTGCGGAAAATCACCGTGTATAGCTTCTGCGGAATATCCGTTTTTCTTCAGCTGCAGGGTCAACGCTTCCACCTTTCTCTTTGTATTGCAGAAAATCAAAGCCCTCTTAGGGGACATATAGTCTATCAGGCGACACAGAGCGCTATCCTTCTGGTGGCTCTTCACCATGTAATAGCTCTGCTTAATAGCGGAAACTGTCACTTCATCCTTTGAAACGGATATAAACTCTGGGTTATTTTGATATTTTCCTGCAAGTTCCATGATTTCATCCGGCATTGTTGCAGAAAACAGCTCAGTCTGATGCTCGCCGCTTATATAGCTGCATACAAATTCAATGTCCTCACGAAATCCCATGTTAAGCATTTCATCGGCCTCATCCAAAACCAGCATTTTCAGGGACTGAAGTTTAAGAGTTTTCCTCCTGATATGGTCCATAACCCTTCCCGGTGTACCTACAACTATGTTTACATTCTTCTTTAATGCCGAAAGCTGCTTTCCCATATCCTGACCGCCATATATGGGAAGAACTTTTATTCCTTCGACAAATTTTGACATCTTGTTAAGTTCATCACATACCTGCATCGCAAGCTCTCTGGTAGGACATAGAGCAAGACCTGTGACTCCTGCGTCCCTGCTTTCTGCCGCCGTCTGAACCAATGGAATTCCGAAAGCTGCGGTTTTCCCCGTTCCGGTTTTCGCCAGTCCCACAATGTCCTTTCCCTGAAGAATTACAGGAATCGCCTGTTTTTGAATATCCGACATATCCTCAAATCCCATGGCTTCAAGCCCTCTTAAAATATCTTCTCTAATCTTAATCTCGTTAAATTTCATTTATTATATTAATTACCTTTCCTATTTGTTTTTAAATCTGCCGTCTTACATAAAAAATGCCCTTAGAAAGCTCGTTTCATGAGCTTTCTAAAAGGCCTTTGAAATCTTCTGTATTGTATCACAGTTTTTAAAAAAACACAATCTGTAAATATTTTACTTTTTGTTCACAAAAAGTCAATTTGGAGGATATTCTCTATCTCCGCGTTTTAACATACATACCTTCCTTCTACCTATTTACATTCACAATTTCTTCTATGAAATATTCATATATGAGCCTGCTGTCATCCAGTTCGGGATGAAATGAGAGGGCTAACTGTTTTCCGTATCGCACAGCTACTATGTTGCCGTCAACCTCCGCCATCACTTCAACATCTTTTCCCACATCTTCTATATAAGGCGCACGGATAAATGTCATGGGAATTTTTCCGATGCCCTTAAAGTCTTCCATACACCTGAAGCTTCCTAATTGGCGGCCATAGGCGTTTCTTTTTACCGTTACAGGAAGTGTCCTGAAATAGCTCCTTTCATCGTTTGAAATGTCTTCTGCAAGAAGTATCATTCCCGCACATGTTGCAAATACCGGGATACCCTTCTGAATCCACTCTTTTATCGTATCATACATTCCCAGTTCTCTCAGGAGCTTCCCCTGTGTCGTGCTTTCTCCTCCGGGCAAAACCAGTCCGTCCAAACTCATATCCAAGTTAGATTTTTTCCTTAGTTCAACCGTTTCTATCCCCAGTTTCTTCAGAACAAATATATGCTCCGCAAAGGCTCCCTGCAGCGCCAGAACTCCTATTCTCATTATTTCCCTCTTTCTGCCATAAGAACCTGAATTTCATCCTCATTGATTCCCACCATGGCTTCTCCAAGATTCTCGGAAAGTTCGGCTATCATCTTTGCATCTGTAAAGTTTGTAACTGTCTTTACGATGGCATTTGCACGCTTTTCGGGATTTCCCGATTTGAAAATACCCGAGCCCACAAATACACCTTCAGCTCCAAGCTGCATCATAAGCGCCGCATCTGCAGGAGTTGCTACACCGCCTGCCGCAAAGTTAACCACCGGAAGTTTCCCCTTATCGTGGACATATTTTACCAGTTCATATGGAACCTGTAGTTCCTTTGCCTCATTGAAAAGTTCATCTTCCCTCATGGTTACAAGTCTTTTAATTTCTCTATTCATCATTCTCATATGGGTAACCGCCTGCACTACATCTCCCGTACCGGGTTCACCCTTTGTTCTGATCATAGATGCCCCTTCGTTTATGCGGCGAAGAGCTTCTCCAAGGTCCCTTGCTCCGCAAACAAAGGGAACTTTAAACTTAGTTTTATCTATGTGATAAACATTATCTGCCGGCGACAGAACTTCACTTTCATCTATATAATCTATTTCTATCGCCTCAAGAACCTGCGCCTCAACGAAATGTCCTATTCTGCATTTTGCCATAACAGGAATCGAAACGGCCTCCTGAATACCCTTAATCATATTCGGATCACTCATTCTCGAAACTCCACCGGCTGCTCTTATATCGGCAGGGATTCTTTCCAGTGCCATAACCGCGCACGCACCTGCTGCCTCTGCGATTTTCGCCTGTTCGGGCGTAGTCACATCCATAATCACACCGCCCTTTAGCATCTGAGCAAGTTCTTTGTTCAACTGATATCTTTCATTTGCCATTTTGTTTACCTCCTGATTCTGTCTAATCCTTAAACTGTGGACAAACACTTATGCCTGTATTATAATCATATCTGAACATAATAAAATAATCAGTTTAAATATATTCAAACAGGTCAGATAAGAGGTTTATTTACAAATGCTTACATATTCCTTCGCAAATATAGGGTCAGATTCTCTCTACATACATCTTTATAAGTGTCTGAAAAACGACATACTTTCGGGAGTCCTCTCACCCGGGACAAAGCTTCCGTCAAAGAGAAGCTTTGCAAAAAATCTGGGCATAAGCGTCATTACCGTTGAAAGCGCATACGAGCAGCTAATCGCCGAAGGCTATGTCTACTCCATAGCAAAAAAAGGATTTTTTATCGCAGATATGCAGGAAGGCTCCAAAGTATCACAGATACTTATTGAGGACATCCGAAAGAAACCGGAGGATTCGGAAGAAAAATATATTGCCGACTTCACAAGCAACGCAACTTTGAGTGCACACTTTCCCTTTTCCATCTGGTCGAAACTTCTCAGAGATGTGCTGAATGATTTTCAAAAAGGGATAATGGATAACGCCCCAAGCGGAGGTACTGTTGAGCTCAGAGACAGTATTTCCAAGCATCTTCATGCCTTTCGCGGGATGCATGTAAATCCGTCTCAAATTATAATAGGAGCAGGGACTGAAAATCTGTACAGTCAACTGGTTCAGCTTTTGGGCCGCGACAAGTGTTACGGCGTTGAAGATCCCGGATATATGAAAATTTCCAAAATTTATAAGAGCAACGCCGCAAAATGTAAATTTATTCATTTTGGTGAAGACGGAATAGATATATCTGATTTGGAGAGGCAGAAGATAAATGTCGCTCACACATCTCCCTCTCATCACTTCCCCACAGGAGTCGTTACTCCCATCAGTAAACGCTATGAACTTTTGGGCTGGGCATCGAAATCCGATGACAGATATATCATAGAAGACGATTATGACAGTGAGTTCCGCCTGGTGGGAAAACCGATTCCAACCCTACAGAGCATAGATACCACGGAAAAAGTAATTTATATGAACACATTTTCCAAATCCTTGTCTTCGACTATGCGTATAAGCTACATGGTGCTGCCTAAAAGTCTTGTAACCCTGTACTACGAGAAACTGGCATTCTATACCTGCCCCGTCACAACCCTTACACAATACTCCTTAGCCAGATTCATAGACCGTGGCTACTTTGAAAAGCATATAAACCGGATGCGCACCTTCTATCGAAAGCAAAGGGATTTTCTTGTTTCTCAAATAAGAAACAGCAAAATAAACGAATTTGCCACAATTTCCGAGGAGGATGCAGGTCTTCATTTCATTCTTAAACTTAATATCAAGTGTGACGATGATGAATTTATTAGAAGAATGGAAAGGCGAAGAATTAAAATCTCAGCCCTTTCAGAGTTCTGTCATAATATGGAAGAGAAAAGCGAACATTGCTTTGTCATGAACTATTCATCTCTAACCTTAGAACAGATTAGAGAGGCAGTTTCGGAGATTGTACAGGAGGTAAGCACTCTGTTGAAACTCTAAATGCAAAGTAAAATCAATACTGCAGAGCCGATTTTGGCGCTTTGGCAATTTACAATTCTTCTGCCTTAAATGTTGTGTACCCCTCGTAGTAATAACTGTGGTCGATACCTTTCATATAGATTTCATGGCTGTTTACTTCTTCGGTGAGGGCTTCTTTCAACAGTACTTTGATTTCAATATCTTTTACAGGACTGCGTTCCATCGCAAGAAGATAATCTTCTTTATCAACCTTGCTCCAGTCCACCACTTTGCCGATTTCGGCTTTCAGCATATGATCAAGCCAAATACGACTGCTGCGGCCGTTACCTTCACGGAAAGGGTGTGCGATGTTCATCTCAACATACTTTTCGATTATCTCATAAAAGGTCGATTGTGGCATTTTATCTATATTTTCAAGTGCCGGTTCAAGATACATAAGGGGAGCAAAACGGAAATTGCCCTTTGCGATGTTCACTGTGCGAAGTCTTCCGGCAAAAGCATAAATATCTTCAAATAAATACATGTACCATAATGCACCTCCAAAATCTAAGTATATGAGTTCAGTATAGCTTAACTAAATAATGATAGCAAGCATCACTTAGGACTTATTGGTGGAAAGAATGTAGCTTTACAATAGATGTGAGACCTCAAGGTATAGAAAAAAGCGATTGAGTC
>CALZYE010000020.1 GCA_945830395.1 uncultured Clostridia bacterium | reverse complement strand
GACTCAATCGCTTTTTTCTATACCTTGAGGTCTCACATCTATTGTAAAGCTACATATGGGCGGTGTCAAGTTTGTCATAAACTGTTGACACTGCCGGTAAGAAGTGATATACTCTTTCCGTAATGAAGAAGAAGTTATCCGCTTCTCACCTTTCAGACGAGAGTTTGCTTGGTTAATATTTGAAGAAACACACAGGCGGTGTATCTTTGTTTGAGGCGGATTTGTGTATCCGTTTTTTTTTTATGTAAAGATGAGGGAGCAGGGTATTACAGCCCTTGAGCCAAGTGCTTTGCAGCAGGTGGATGCGAATCATCCGTTTTTTATTAGGAGGGTAGGACAATTAGCAAGGAAAGTAGAATTAACGAAGAAATTCGTGCAAAAGAACTTAGAGTAATCGATGCAAACGGTGAAATGGTTGGGATTATCAGCAGAAATGAGGCTCTTGATCTGGCAGAGAAGAGCAAATTGGATTTGGTTGAAATCTCGCCAAATGCAAACCCGCCGGTTGCTAAGATTCTGGACTACGGAAAATATCGTTATGAGCTTCAGAAGCGCGAGAAAGAAGCTAAGAAAAAACAAAAAACTATTCAGGTGAAAGAAATTCGCTTGAGTACTTTCATTGAAGAACATGATATTCTTGTTAAGGCTAAAACCGCAAATAAATTCCTTAAAGAAGGCGATAAGGTGAAGGTAAGTCTTCGCTTTAGAGGAAGAGAGAGGGATTATATCAACAAAGGACGCGATGTTATGAATTCATTTGCAGAGGCTTGCAGTGAATTTGGAGCGCCGGAGAAGAAACCTGCTTTTGAAGGCAGAAGTTTAACCATGTTCCTTTCACCAAAGGCGGCAGAGAAGCAAAAGAAATAATCAGGATAACAATTAGAATCAACATAGGAGGAGATCATTATGGCTAAGAACAAGATGAAGTCCCATAGAGGTGCATGCAAAAGACTGAAAGTTACAGGATCCGGTAAAATCAAGAGACATAAGGCATTTAAAAGTCACATTCTAACTAAGAAAACACCTAAGAGAAAGCAGGGTCTTCGTAAGTCGACAGTTTTGACAAGTGCAGACCACAGAAGAATGTTAAGATCAATGGCGAGATAGTTTTTGGAGGTATAGAAAATGGCAAGAGTAAAGAAGGGTGTTAATGCCCACAAGAGACATAAAAAGATATTGAAATTGGCTAAAGGATTTTATGGCCAGAAGAGTAAGGTTTTCCGTGCAGCCAACCCTGCGGTTATGAGATCTCTAAGGTCTGCATACATCGGAAGAAAGCTGAGAAAAAGAGATTTCAGAAAGCTTTGGATCGCCAGAATAAACGCAGCGGCAAGAGCTAACGGAATCAGCTACAGTCGTTTGATGGACGGACTGAAGAAGAGTGGAATGGAAATCAACAGAAAGATGCTTTCCGAAATTGCAATTCATGATGCAGCAGCGTTTACAACACTTTGCGAGACAGCAAAGAAAGCCTGCGGAAAATAAACGATAATTGACGCCCACATGCAGTGCCTGTGGGTATTTTTTTATAATGAATATGGTGTATCAAAGAAATTATGCCCGTAAAAACTGCGTTTTTTGGTATTATGCACCTTCAATAAGACCTATAACCCCGGTAGTTTTCCCCTAAGTGTGGGCTTGAAAAATGATATGCCTTTCTGTTATCATATAAGAATATCACAAAGCCGAGGAGAGAAGAAAAAATGGACTTGAAAAACAAAACCGTAGTGATTGGTGTTACAGGGGGAATCGCTGCGTATAAAATTGCAGCTCTTGTGAGCATGCTGAAAAAGGCAAAGGCACATGTTCATGTTATCATGACCCGAAACGCCTGCCGTTTTATAGCCCCTTTAACATTTGAAACCCTGAGCGGATACGAATGCCTGACGGATACCTTTGAAAGAAAGGGAAAGTTCGATGTGGAGCATGTGGAGCTGGCAAAAAAAGCGGATGTATTTCTTGTGGCGCCTGCTACGGCAAATGTCACGGCAAAACTTGCAAACGGCATTGCAGACGATATGCTCACTACAACATTTTTAGCCTCGGAATGCCCGAAAATCGTTGCGCCTGCAATGAACACGAGAATGTATAAAAACCCTGTTACGCAAGACAACATGAAGAAACTTGAGGGTTACGGCATAGAGGTTATAACTCCTGCTACGGGATACCTTGCATGTGGAGATACGGGAGCCGGAAAGATGCCTGAGCCTGAAGTTTTATTTGACTATATCGCAAAGGCGGTATTTAAAAATAAGGATTTGGCGGGACGGAAAGTACTGGTTACGGCAGGTGCAACCAGAGAAGCCATAGATCCCGTAAGATTTATCACCAACCATTCCAGTGGAAAGATGGGTTTTGCCCTTGCACGGGAATGCGCCCTAAGGGGAGCTGATGTTACGATAGTGAAAGGCGCTGTAACTGAAAAAGCTCCGAGGTTTTGCAAGGTTATAGATGTTGAGAGTGCAGAGGATATGTTCAGTGAAGTCTCAAGAAACTTTTCCGATGCGGACATTGTTATAATGGCTGCCGCCGTTGCAGACTACACCCCTATGAACTATTCGGATGATAAAGTCAAGAAGAAAGGAGGGGATATGTCGATTCAGCTTCAAAGAACGAAGGATATATTGGGAACTTTGGGAAAACAGAAGAAAAAAGGTCAGTTTATCTGCGGTTTTTCAATGGAGACAAAAGACTTGGTGGAAAATTCCAAGGATAAGCTGAAAAGGAAGAATGCAGACATGATTGTTGCCAACAATCTAAAGGACAAAGGAGCAGGGTTCTGTACGGACACAAACCTTGTAACCCTTATTTCAAAGGATTTTATCGAGCCTCTTGAACTTATGAGCAAGGAGGATGTGGCCGGTAGAATAATTGACAAAATATGCACCGATGGTATACTAAAATAAGGATAATTAAGTGATTTATTACGGAGGTTTGGTTATGATATATACAAAAGAAGTGGAACATATGTGTCCCATCGGCAGGATGGATGCTGCTCACGGTCCGTCGCCTATTCCCCAAGAGGGCAAATGGGTTCAGGTTAAGGAAGTTAAAGATGTTTCAGGGCTTACTCACGGCGTAGGTTGGTGTGCTCCTCAGCAAGGTGCATGTAAGCTTACCCTCAATGTGAAAGATGGAATAATTGAAGAAGCGCTTATTGAAACTATAGGCTGTTCGGGAATGACCCATTCAGCGGCTATGGCAGGTGAAATTCTGGTAGGAAAGACTTTACTTGAAGCTTTGAATACTGACCTTGTATGTGATGCAATAAACACAGCGATGAGGGAACTCTTCCTGCAGATTGTTTACGGAAGGACTCAGTCTGCATTTTCAGAGGATGGACTTGCAGTGGGATCTGGTCTTGAGGACCTTGGCAAGGGAACAGTCAGTCAGGTTGGAACCATTCATTCGACAAAGCTTAAGGGTCCGAGATATTTGCAGCTGACAGAAGGATACATTCTGAAGCAGGCTTTGGATGAAGAAAAGAACATAATCGGATATAAATACATAAATACAGGAAAGCTGTTGGAATTCCTAAAGGACGGCATGGATCCGGAAGACGCATGCAATAAGGCTACGGGAACCTACGGCAGATTTGATGAAGCTGCTAAGGTTATAGATCCGAGAAAAGAATAGGAGGCAAGCTATGGATTTGTTCGAGAACTACGATAGAAGAATAGAGAATATCACTAAGGTGATGCAAAAGTACGGAATAAAAGATCTTGAAGATGCAAGAAAACTATGTAGGGACAAGGGCTTTGACCCATACGAAATAACTAAAGGCGTGCAGACCATTTGTTTTGAAGATGCGGCTTGGGCATATGTTTTGGGAGCGGCAATAGCCATCAAAAAAGGAGCCATATCCGCTAAAGAAGCGGCAAAGGCCATAGGTGAAGGCCTTCAGGCTTTTTGTATTGAAGGATCTGTTGCTGATGACAGAAAGGTTGGTATCGGTCACGGAAATCTCGCATCCATGCTTTTGGACGAGGAAACGGAATGCTTTGCTTTTCTTGCAGGTCATGAATCCTTTGCTGCGGCAGAAGGTGCCATCGGTATTGCAAAATCTGCAAACAAGGTTAGGACAAAACCGCTTCGCGTAATTCTGAACGGATTGGGAAAAGATGCGGCGAAGATTATCTCAAGGATAAACGGATTTACCTATGTTCAGACAGAGTTTGACTTTTTCACAGGTGAACTTAAGGTAGTTGAAGAAAAACCTTATTCCAAGGGAGAAAGGGCAAAGGTCAAGTGCTACGGGGCTTTTGATGTCAGAGAAGGCGTGGCTGTTATGCACCACGAGAATGTAGATGTTTCCATTACGGGAAATTCAACTAACCCTACGAGATTCCAGCACCCGGTTGCAGGTACTTACAAGAAAGAAAGGACTTTGCTTGAGAAGAAGTACTTCTCAGTAGCCTCAGGAGGCGGTACGGGAAGAACGCTGCATCCTGATAATATGGGTGCAGGCCCTTCGTCTTACGGAATGACGGATACCATGGGAAGAATGCATTCAGATGCACAATTTGCAGGAAGTTCATCCGTTCCGGCTCATGTTGAGATGATGGGATTCATCGGCATGGGTAACAACCCTATGGTTGGTGCCACCGTTGCCGCTGCAGTAGCTGTACAGCAGCACTGCGGCTGATTGTGAATAAGTGAAAAAGGGGAATGATGGATAATTATAATAATAGCTGGGCAGATGACAGGGAATTAAAGTATGAGAGAGAACATAGCCGGTACTTCGATCCCAGATATATAAAAGATGAGCAGAAGTGCCTGCTTGAGGAGAGAAACATAATTTTGGCGGTAATTTTCTCAATAATTACGATTGGAATCTACTTTATATACTGGATGAACAAAGTTGCAAATACCATTAAGATTATGGACGGAGATTTTTCCGGAGCGGCGGCGGAAACCGTATTATTTTTTCTGGTACCGTTTTACAATATTTATTGGGTGTATACAAGAGGTAGGAAGATTGCGGAAGTTGCAAATCGGAAATGGCATTATCACAGAATCCAGGATGAAAGTCTTCCGTATTTACTGGTATCCGTATTTTTAGGAAACTTAGTTGTGATTGCAATAATGCAAAACGATATTAACAGATTCGCAGGAGATTTAAACAGCATACAAAGGGGGAACTGATATGGCATATTTTTTAAGTCACATAGGATATATCCTGATTGCAGGAGTTTTTGTAGCGCTGATAGGAGCGGTATGGGCTATGGCGGCAATCAAATGGCAGAATGATAAAGCAGAATCGGGAGAAACGGATCCACCCGGCTGCGCGGGCTGTGCAGGCTGTGGAATGATGAATCAATGTGGAAAGAGCAGAGCTGATTAAACTGAAATGTTTTGGGTGAGCAGTCAGCTTGTATTTTTATTCGCTGCAAAAACCAAAAGGCCCTGTCCTAAAGGAACAGGGTCTTTTGGTTGCGATATTTATTTAATTAAGAAAGAACGTTCAAAAGTTTGATGTAATCTCCCTTTTGACTTTTTCATTATATGATATATGGGTTTATAATGCAAGTTTTAAAATGTGTTTTTTTGGTGAAAAGACCCGATAATGTTTGAATTAAACTATGACAAATGGTATGATTAGTCTGCGAGTTGTATTTACTTTAAGGAGAAGGACATCTTGCATAATTAATATTTTTATATAAGGAGATTATTATAATGTCAAAGAATAAGAAGATTATTATCGGTTCTTCAATTGGAACAGCGATTGTTGCAATCGTTGCGGTATTGTTAGTGTTTGTATTCGATACATTTGGTTTATTCACATCTGAGTATAAGTTGAATTTTGATAAATACATTAAGGTCGGCAATTACAAAGGACTGGAATACGATAAGGCAAAGGTTTCCGTAAGCAAGAAAGAAATCAGGACAGAGATTAACAACTTTGTAAAGACCAAGGCGCAGACAAAAACGGTTAAATCCGGAACAGTTAAACAGGGAGACACCATTACAATCTCCTATGAAGGTAAGATAAACGGTAAAACTTTTGAAGGCGGAAGTGCAAAGAACACCAATATTACCATAGGTCAGACTTCCATGATTGACGGCTTTGTGGACGGATTGGTGGGAGAAAAAATCGGCACAACAAAGAAGCTGAACCTCAGATTCCCTAAGAACTACGCAAACAACAAGAAACTTTCCGGTAAGAAGGTCGTGTTTACAGTTGAAATCAACGCAAAGCAGCAGACTACTACACCTAAATATAACGAGGAATTCATAAAGAAAAACAGTAACTTCAAGACAATCAAGGACTACGAGGCATCTGTTAAGAAGACTTTACTTGAGAAAAAGACCCAAGAGGCAAAGAGCAATACAGAAAAAACCCTTTGGTCAAAGGTTGTCGACAGCTCAAAGGTTTTGAAATATCCTGAGCGTCAACTCAAGTTTGAAGAGGAGCAGATAATTTCCAGATACAGGAAGATGGCGAAAAGCTATAATATGAGCTGGTCAAAATTCTTAAAGAATTACATGAACTCTGACGAAAAGAGTTTTGCAAAGCAGGCGAAAGAATATGCAAAAACAGTTGTTAAACAGAAGCTTACAATGTACGCGATTGCAAAGAAGGAAGGTATTAAGGTTTCAAGTAAGGAATACAAGGAATATCTTGCAAATATTTTGAAGCAGGCAGGCTTTACGGAGGACTCATTCAAGAAACAGTACAAGCAGTCCATTGACAAGTATGCAGAAGAAAACGGAATCAAGTCAAATCTGCTTTTGCAGAAGGTTACCGAAAAGGTGATGAAGGAAGCAAAAGAAAAGCCTTCAAAAGGAGATAAGAATTAAAAGAGAAGATACCGGTACTTTTGCGGTGCCATATAGCTATATAATAATTGAAACTAACGGCGAGGCGATATGCTTCGCCGTTTTTCGGCTTCATATTCAGGAGAAGACAGGGAAATCAGGAATTTGAAGATAGAAGCAAGAAACTTTAGTCTAAAAGAAATTCAGGAAAAGATAGTGGCTTAGAACCCTGAATTGCCGGCAGGATAAAGATAATGTCAAAAATGATGGAATTGATTTACGAAGTGTAGTAAAATATAGATTAAGTAAGAAAGTGTTTTCGGCACCTACCGGTTGTGCAGCAGGAGGTTTTTATGAAGTGTCCATTTTGCGATAACGCAGATACAAAGGTTATAGATTCAAGACCGACAGAGGACGGTCACGCCATCAGAAGACGCAGGGGATGTGAGAGATGCGGGAAGAGATTCACAACCTACGAAAAGGTGGAAGAATCTATAATAATGATTATAAAGAGGGACGGCAGCAGACAGGCTTTTGATAGAAATAAAATTATGAACGGAATTATCCGCGCATGTGAAAAAAGACCTGTGCCTATTGCAGAAATAGAGAGAATTACCAATGATATTGAAAGAGGTTTGAACAACCTTATGGAGAAGGAAGTGAAGAGCGAGTTTATCGGTGAATTGGTTATGGATGAGCTTAAGAAGGTGGATCAGGTTGCGTATGTCAGATTCGCTTCGGTATACAGGCAGTTCACAGATGTAAACACCTTCATAAAGGAAATAGAGAAGCTGGTTAAGACGAAGGAATAATTTTTTGGTGATGAGGAAGATTATGGACAATATAGTTAGAATTGCAATAGACGGTCCCAGCGGTGCAGGCAAGAGCACCATTGCAAAGGCGGTGGCACAGAAGCTTGGCATGGAGTATGTGGATACGGGAGCCATGTATAGAGCCGTGGGGTACAAGATGAAGGAAAAGAATGTATCTTCCGAGGATTTGGAAGAAGTGGGCAAGGTTTTGGAATCGACGGAAATTGACTTTAACGACGGGATTATATACCTTGACGGCAAAGATGTAAGTGGAAGAATAAGAACTCCGGAGATGTCCCAGATTGCGTCGGTGTATTCGGCACTTCCTCCCGTCAGAGAAAAACTGCTGTCGGTTCAGCGCGATATAGGACACAGAAAAAGTGTTGTGATGGATGGAAGAGACATCGGAACCAATGTATTTAAAGATGCTCAGCACAAATTTTTTTTGACTGCAACTGCAGAAGAAAGGGCGAACCGGAGATTCCTTGAACTTAAAGCAAAAGGCGAAGATGTGGAATATAAGTCTATTTTGGAGGATATTGAGGCAAGGGATTACAAGGACATTAATCGTAAACTGAATCCTCTCAGAAAGGCGGAGGATGCCATAGAGGTGGATTCCACAAACATGACGATAGAAGAAGTGGTGAAATTTATCCTTGACAGGATTAAATAATAAGGCGCAGGACCTGCTATTGCTTACATTTCACAGGATGATAGGGTTAAGCAATAAGGCGCAGGACCTGTTCTAAGCCTGCGTTTTGTACAACTTGTACAGCATGGGGAAATAAAATGGAGATTTACCTTGTAGGCTGCTTTTTATGATGATATAATTTTGGATAATACAGTATTAAAAGAATTGTATAATAGGGTGCGGACATAATTTAGGAGGTAGAAATGCTGATTAAATCAATGCCCATGGATGAAAGACCCTTGGAAAAAGCCGTGAGGCAGGGAATTAAGGCTTTGTCCAATTCTGAGCTGATTGGAATTATGCTCCACACCGGAACAAAAAATATGTCTTCCATTCGTCTTGCAGAGGCCGTTTTGTCTTTACGCGAAGGTGGTATTTCGGAGCTTGGAGAAATTCAATATGAAGAACTTTTAGAGATAGCGGGAATAGGTCCGTCTAAGGCTATCACCGTTTTAGCGGCTCTTGAAATCGGTAAGAGGGTTGCAGCTTCCTCAGCCCTTAAGCGCCATTTTATTCAGTCCTCCCACGATGTGGCTGACTTATTTATGGAAACATTGAGGCACGAGAAAAAGGAGCATTTCAAATCTGTTATGATGAACACCAAAGGGGAAATTATAGCAGTTGAAACGGTATCGGTGGGAGCTCTTTCAAACACGGTGGTACATCCCAGAGAAGTGTTTTGCAGCGCCGTAAGAAAAAGTGCTGC
Source organism: uncultured Clostridia bacterium (assembly GCA_945830395.1). Classification (GTDB taxonomy): domain Bacteria; phylum Bacillota; class Clostridia; order Peptostreptococcales; family Anaerovoracaceae; genus Aminicella. Next base: position 12,895 of record CALZYE010000020.1, on the reverse strand, counting down.
GGGGATTATATTTGTACATAACCATCCGAGCGGAGATCCTAAACCCAGTGAAGAAGATATAATTACGACGGAAAGATTGAAAAAAGGCGGCGAGATCTTGGGAATAAAGGTTCTCGATCATATTATTATCGGAAATGGAAAATTTTCGAGTTTTAAGGCAATGGATTTGCTATGAAGGTTCTGTTTGAACTTGAACGGAGGAAGAAATGAGTAAAGTGTATTTAGTGGCATCAGGGAAAGGTGGAACGGGTAAAACTATGTTTGCTGCAAACCTTGGTAGCTCTTATGCACAAAAAGGTTACAAAGTTGTTATTGTGGACATGGATATGGGACTTCGCAATTTAGACCTGTATTTAGGCTTGGAGAACAAGGTTGTCTACGATGTTTATGATGTGATGACGGGAGTCTGCAAGATTAAACAGGCACTTATAAAAGACAGCAGGTTCGAGAATCTTTATATAATCGGTTCCTCTCCGGAAAGAGAAAAGGGCGATTTGACGCCGCTGCATGTCAAGATACTTTGTGAGAAGCTAAAGACGGACTTCGACTATGTAATTGTGGATGCTCCGTCAGGTATAGATGACGGAATGGTTCTGGCATCAGCCGGTGCAGATGCGGCTATCATAGTTGCTACACCGGAATATGCAGCCTTACGGGATGCCGACATGGTTGACAGGGAAGTTCTTAAAATGGGTATCCGCAGGAGGTACTTGATAATCAATAAGCTTTCAGCCTCCTTGATGAATGCGGGGTGCATTCCGAGTTTACAGGAAATAACCAACATGATGAGGGCAAGACTCATGGGAATCATTCAGTTTGACACCAACATAAACCTGTCCACAAATCTCGGAGAGCCTATCGTTCTAAAAAGGGATACCTATATACAAAAAAACTTCAGCAATATAGTTGATCGTTTCATAAGAGAAGAAATTACCGGGAGCCTGCGTTAAGGTGAGTCTGCAAATTGCAGATTTACAGGCGCAACAGGCTCCTGTTTCAGTTTTTGAAGATAAAGTCAGAACTTCTAATTTCAATATGCTTTTATTAATATAATTTTAAAAGTATAAACAATTATTTACATTTCAAGATTGCTTCTATTTTGTTTACAGTTTGTTTACAGTTGTCAATTTATTATACTCTCGTACAATATTTTTTGCAATAACTAAAACATCCATGAGAGTTTATAAACAATTAGGAAAAATAGTTGACGCGATAAAAAAATCGTGTTAATATACATTTGAAAAGAAATTTTCAAATAATTATAAAAAATAACTGGATTTTAAAGTTGACTGATAACCTAAGAGATGATTAATACGGTAAAGGAGTGATAATAATGCGGTACAGAATTGGTATCATTTTAGATAAAAGTGAAATACCTAAAGATAAGAACAGGATGATCCTGTCGTTTTGGAAACATTGTCTAGCAGAAAGCGATGAAAATTATTTTGACGAATTATATGTTAAAGGTATGGGAGAACGAAAGGATTTCGCCTTTTCGATATATATGAAAGACGCTAAATTCTTGCGAGAAACGATCAGCGTTCCTGATAAAAGACTGATCCTTAACTTTTCCACTTACGATATTTTGACCGGCATAAAGTTCTATAATGCCATGAATAAATCCAGAGGCAGGAAATTTTTGTATAAAGATGAAATATCGATGCAAGTCGAAAGTATCACTTTGATAAGAGAGAAATTGCTTACATCAAATAAGTTGGTTTTTAAAACATTGTCTCCTATCGTAGTAAGAGAACATTTTAAAGAAGAAAACAGAGATTATTTTCACAGTTTAATGACAGAGAAGGGTAAGGCATTATTTTTGGAGAATTTAAAATATCAGCTTATATCCAGTATTCCGGAAGCCATATATGATGTAAAAGAAATCGAAATTAAAATAAAAAGTAACAAGGAGGTTAAAGTATGGCACTACGGAATCCAAGTTCTAAGCAATTTGTCAATATTTGAGATTGAAGCAGCCCCATACATACTTGAATACATGTATAAAGCAGGGGTTGGTTCTATGAAAACGACAGGATTCGGTTTGATAGATGTAATGTAAAGGAGGTGAAAGCATTGGAGGATATGATAACAGTAAGCAATTCAGACTGGCTATACAATTGCGGGATTTTGGGATTGTATAATGTTCTTACTCACCAAAATAAACATGAAGATGTAATTCTTACTTCTGACGGTCTTAAGTTTCCTTTGTCAAAATTTGAAGGTTTTGCTGAAAATTATTTTCGTTATCTTATTGATACTTATGAAAAAACATTTTCAATTTATAAACTGGTTTCATTCAAAAATTTCTTGGATGTTCACGAGAAAGGGGAGTTTAAGGGATTTGACAAGTCGAGTCTAAATAGGTTAAATTCACAGATTGAACAGACTAAAAGGTATATAAAAAGCAACAGTTATGTAAGCGGATATAGTTTATTTGAATGCAAATTCAATCCTTTGGAAAAGGAAAAAGCACTTAAAAAGATACTGCTAAAGAAGAAGGAAGGTATTTTCGATAGGATTGAGGACATTAAACTGCAGTTTAATTTACTTAGAGAAGTCATAAACTTTTTTGAAGAACCTGACACCAGAAAATATATAGGTGGAAAAAATGCTATATATTCAGTAATAAGTAATGCATGGACTAATATAAGCTTCTTAAATCGTCAAAATACGAATTCTGATATGTATGAGGAATTTGAATCATATTTTTTAGAGCCTATAAAAGAATATATAGAGGATCGCGATGGAAAAGTTCAGAAATCAAAGTATAAATGTATTTTATGTAATTCCCAGATAAAGGATTTGAATATCGACTTAGGATTTATGAGAGAAATCGGATTTGATGTGGCGAGGAAGACCTCTCATGTTTGGGATTTCAATAATTATGCAGCACTTTGCCCTACATGCAGACTTGTTTATGCATGTGTTCCTGCAGGATTTACATACTTATATGACAGAGGGGTTTTCGTTAACTATTCTATGGATTTAAGGGAACTGAAGAGAATAAATACCCGAATAAGAGATGAAATACTTCATGCATCTGAGAATAATACAGTGGTTTATCGTGCATTGCAAAAGCAGATGGATATAAAAAGCAATGAAAAATCTTCTTTTGAGCTTGCGGATGTGCAGGTAGTAAGATTTAGGCGTAATAAAGATAATATTAATTATACATTCAGTATTTTGAGTAAGTCTATGCTTGTAACAACACAGAAATGTACAGTAGAACTGGAAAGAATAAGAAACACAAACTTTTCCGAAGGAAATGAAAGAATATATATATATAATGAGGTTATGAAAAGGTTGTTTAACAATTCGAATCAATTTCTATTCATAAATAAACTGATTTATTACAAACTTACAATGCCGGACACATCAAATTACAGCATGAACACAGTAGGGGATATATTGAAGATAAATGTAGAATTTTTAAAGGAGGCGGGATATATGACAAAAGGAAATATAGATATTATAGGAAAAGCAAAGTCCTACGGAAGGCTTTTGCGAAGATCCTATGCTATGCATAGCGGTGAAATTGCGCAAAGCATCAATGAAGAAAGTAATGATGGCGGAAACAATAGAAATGCTGCTTATATAAAAAAACTTAATAATGTGGCATATAGAATGCTTAATGCTTTGAGGACCGGAAATAAGTATTCATTCATCGATACCTTAGCGCTGGCTCATATGTATTCACAAATAGAAATCCCGGGAATATTCACAGATTACTTGGATGATGATATGAAATTCAAGAATGTAGGTTATGCATTTATTACAGGTATGCTAGGAAACGATAGGTATATGGATAATAATCAGAAAGCAAATGGAGGAGGAATATCACATGAGTAACAAAATGAAATCGAAAGGGCTGACATTTACAGCGATTTTCGAGGCAGAAAGTGCAAATTACGGAGAGTCTATGGGAAATGTTGCATCTCTCAAAAAAGTTATTAGAAATAATGGAGAACAATACTCATATATATCTCGCCAAGCTATAAGGTACAATATTATGGAACAACTTGGGGAGCCTGTTACAGATGTAGAGCTAAGTGGAAAAGGAGATAAAAAGGTTGTTCAGTTTAGAAAGGATGCTACTATAGAAAATTATCCTGAAATAGATTTTTTCGGATACCTTAAGACAGAAAAGGACACTAACGGTAAAAAGCGCTCTGCAAAAGTAAGATTGTCACATGCGATTTCACTGGAAACTTATAAAGGTGATATAGAATTTCTGACTAACAAAGGTTTGGCTGACAGATTAGATGAGAATATGAATATTGCACAAGCTGAAATACATAAATCATATTACAGGTACACTATGACAGTTGACTTGGATGAAATCGGGATAGATGATGTGGATGATATAGAGCTGTCTGCTGCCGAGAAAGTAAGACGAGTTTGCAAACTGCTGGATACGACGGCATTTCTTTACAGAGACATCAGAGGTAGAAGAGAAGATTTAAAACCAATTTTTATAATTGGTGGGGTATATGATATTAAAAACCCGTTTTTTCATAATGTAGTTGATCTAAAGAACAATAATCTGGACATAGAGGCCATAAAAGATGCGTTATTTGAACAAATAAAAGATAGTACGGAATGTGCCTTGAGATCAGGAAAATTTGATAATGATTCTGCCATAAAAAATGAGTTGAGTGCATTCACAATACCTGAATTCTTTGAGATTCTAAAGGGAAAGGTCAGTGATTACTATGAAGGCTGTTAAAATCCGAATCTTTCAAGATTTGGTGAACTATAAAATGCCCACGAGCTTTCAACTTAAAGAGACATATCCGCTGCCGCCGTATTCAACGGTAATTGGATTTATACATAATATGTGCAGATTCAAAGAATATGTTGATATGAAAATCAGTATTCAAGGAAGATATGTTTCTAAGGTCAATGACCTTTATACCAGATATGAGTTCAAAAATGATGTAAAGTTTGATTCGTCAAGGCACCAGTTAGATGTATGTGGTCACGGCGTAGGAAAAGGTGTCGCTACTGCAGAACTTCTGTCACAAGTGGAACTTTTAATTCATATTTGTCCTAAGGACGGAGAAAGGATTGAAAAAATATATAATTCTTTATTGAACCCGTGGGAATATCCTTCTTTGGGAAGAAGAGAAGACATTGCACTGATTTCTGAGGTTAAGATAACAGAGATAAGTAATATATCGATTAGACGCAACAGATATATGGATGATTATGAGAACTATTACGCATATGTTCCTCTCAAATACTACAAAAATAACGGAGAGAATGCAGAGGTTCAGGTTCTTGATTATCTGGAAAAATCTATTTACAGAAGTGACGCAAATAGAGAAGTTGTAGCGCGGGGAACAAAATTTTTGCTTAATAAAGATTATTTTATTGTGAATTACGGTAACTCCAAGGCAAAGAAGAATATTCGTATATGGAATAAAGTTGAAGCACTGTATACATCTCATATATATGCAAATTATGAGAACGGATTTGTAGGGGATGAAGATGAAGACTTTGTATTTTTCGTCTAAAAGGAGTTTTTGAGTTATGACGGAAAACAAGTTTTATGCAAAATCCATTGGAAAAATAGGAAATAGAAAGTTTGAGACGATACAGCAGCATACAGACGATGTATTGTATGAGTTTGAAAGACTGAAGTCAATATATCCTGATTGTAATGTTGGTTGGGAACTTCTTAAAACTGCTTGCTTATATCATGATTTAGGCAAGATGAATAGCTTTTTTCAGTTAAGAATAAGCTCCGGGAGAAAATATGATGAAGAGATCCCCCATGGAGTAATAAGCACCTTATTTTTAGACTCTAAAGAATTGAAAGAAAAGTTTGGAGAAGACAAAACAAAACTCTTGTTTTCCGTCATATACTACCATCACGATAGGGAAAGCCTATATCGTGAAGATATTCAATACAATATAAATAGGGATCTTAGACAAAATGAAGAAAGCCTGTTTGAAAAAGATTTAATAAATCAAGCGGAGAAATTTGTTTATGATAAATTGGATAGAGTAGAGGTGAATTCGTTCCAAGAAAATAAAATCTCAAGGTTTTTAAATGACTCTGACAAATCTCTGCTGCCGGAATTTATTATGCTAAAGGGATTGTTGAATAGAATAGATTATGCAGCAAGTGCACATATTCCTGTAGAAATAAAAAATGATTTTTTGGAAGATTCTTTAGCTAACTTCATGAAAAATCTGAGTGATAAAAATAAAAACAATGAAGAGCATCCCAAATGGAATCCTCTACAAGAATATATGAGGGAAAATCAGGATAAGAATATTATTGCTATTGCTCAAACAGGTATGGGGAAAACTGAGGCAGGATTGTGGTGGATTGGAAATAATAAAGGGTTTTTCACTCTGCCGGTGAGGGCGGCAATAAATGCAATATATACGAGAATAAAGGAAGACATTCTATTTAATGAAGATATCGATAGAAGACTCGGGTTGCTGCACAGTGAAACTAAAGGGAAATATTTAGAACTTAAGGAAACAGATGAACAGATTAAAAATAACATAAATTGGAATGACTATTATACGAGAACAAGACAGATGTCACTTCCACTCACTGTATGCACATTAGATCAACTGTTTACTTCGGTGTTCAAGTACAGAGGATATGAGCCTAAACTTGCAACACTTTCTTATTCAAAAATAATTATTGATGAAATACAGATGTATGGTCCGGATATTATAGGATTCCTGATTTGCGGTCTTAAAATGGTACAGGAACTTGGAGGAAAATTTGCTATATTAACAGCTACTTTTCCAAGTTTTTTGAGGGATCTGATGAAAGAACAAAATTTAATTTTTGATATGCCTGCGAGTCCGTTTCTTAATTATAAAAAAATACGGCACAGCTTGCAATTACACAGAAGGGAGTTGAATAGTGGATTCATCAAAGATAAGTATGATGGGAATAGAGTTTTAGTAGTATGTAACACGGTTAAAAAATGTCAAGAAATATATGAAGAACTTTTGGAGGTTTTAAACTTAGACAAAGAGATATTAGACTCTCAGAATATTATAGACAGGGAATTGAACTTGTTTCACGCCAAATTCATTCAAAAAGATCGGAATAAAATGGAAAAAGCTATTTTAGAATTTGGGAAATTATATGGCAAAGGTGAAGCTATGGATAAGAGGAAAGGTATATGGATAACCAGTTCTATCGCAGAGGCTTCTTTGGACATAGATTTTGACATGATTATTACGGAATTGTCGGATATCAACGGGCTTTTTCAGAGACTTGGAAGATGTTTCAGGAAAAGAGAATGGTTAGGAACAGGGTATAACTGCCATGTCTTTGATGGAGGCAGTGAAACTTGTTCGGGCGTAGGAGGTAATATAGATAGAGATATTTTTGAACTGTCAAAATCAGAACTTAGAAAATTCTTTGATAAACATGGAGTCAAAGATGGTGCCCAAATGGATGAAGAGACAAAGGTAAACTTGGTAGAGAGTACCTACTCTACCGAGAATGTCAAGGATTTGAATTACTATAAGTCGATTTTGGAGTGCATTAACGAGCCCGATAAATATCTTGTGGGAGAAAAAAACTCGCAAGAAGCACAACAGTTATTTAGAAATATATTATCGGAAACTATTATTCCTTGTGATATTTATAACAATAACAAAGATGAAATAGACTCGCTTTCAATTACAATAAATGACTGGGATGCAAAATCTGATGACAGAATCAAGGCGAAAGAGAAGTTAAAAAATTTTATTATTGATGTTGAGTCATATCGCTTAAACGGAGTCAAACCGATTAAAGTAATATCATTGGGAAAGTATGAAGAAATCCTTGTCATTGACGCAGAATATGACACAAACATAGGATTACGGAAGATAGTAAAAGAGAAAACTGTATACTCGGATAATTTTGGTTAATTGAAAGGTATGAGATGAAACAGATAACGGGAGGGATGGTCTATTACTATTATGTATGTAAACGCAAGCTTTGGTATTTTGCCCATCAGCTTGATATGGAGCCCACCAGCGAACTTGTCGGTATGGGTAAGTTGATAGATGAACAAAGCTATTGCAGAGAGAAAAAACATATATTGATAGATGACACTATAAATATTGACTTTTTGAAAAGTTGGAAAATAGTGCATGAAGTGAAAAAATCAAGGAGCATAGAGCCTGCTTCCATATGGCAGCTTAAGTATTACATGACAGTTCTTGAAAAGAAAGGTCTTGAAATTGAAAAGGGAATATTAGATTTTCCTAAAATAAGGAAGAGGGAAATTATTTATCTTACCGATGAAGATAAAGTGGAAATAGAGAGAACATTAGATGATATTAGATCTATTGTAGATTATCCATTCCCACCGGAACTTGTAAAAAAGAGCATATGTAAAAAATGTGCTTACTATGAATTTTGTTTTATTTAAGGGGTACATTATGGATAGAAATTTTTATATTTTTAAGAACGGAACTCTTAAGAAGAAGGATAATACAATAAGAATTGTGACCGAGGATGATATAAAGAAAGATATTCCCTGTGAAACAACTTCCGATATATATTTGTTTGGGGAAACGAACATGAACACTAAACTTCTTAACTTTTTGGCACAGAGAAAAATATTTCTTCACATATTCAATTATTATGGGTTTTATTCCGGCTCTTTTATTCCCAGAGAACAAAATGTAAGTGGGTTTTTACTCGTTAAACAGGTGGAACACTACTCTGATAATAAAAAAAGACTGATATTAGCTAAAAAAATTGTAGAAACTGCATCGTATAATATTTATCGTAATGTGAGATACTATAATAGCAGAGATATTGATTTGGAAGATGTACTTGTAGAACTAAAATCTTTAAGACGAAAAATCGGTACTGCAAATTCAGTTGATGAGCTTATGGGTATTGAGGGCAATCTCCGAAAAAAATACTATGAATCTTGGAATGACATTGTAAAGACAAACATTAATTTTAAAAAGCGTGTAAAAAGACCTCCGGATAACATGATAAACTCTTTGTTATCTTTTACTAATTCGCTTGTGTATACAACAGCGTTATCTGAAATATACAAGACACAACTTAATCCGACGATAAGTTATCTCCACGAACCGGGAACCAGAAGATATTCGCTTTCACTGGATTTAGCAGAGGTATTTAAACCACTCTTAGCAGAGAGAATGATTTTTTCATTACTTAATAAAAACATGATAAGTGAAGATGACTTTGATAAAGAGTCGAACTTTTTATATTTGAAGAAATCAGCAAGAAAACTCATACTGGAAGAATATGATAAGCGGCTTCAAAGAACTGTAAAACATAAGGAGTTAAAAAAAGATGTTTCGTACAGATATTTGTTCAGGCTTGAATGTTACAAATTGATAAAGCACATTGCGGGAGAAAAAGAGTATGATGGGTTTAAAATCTGGTGGTAAGATTTTTCGGTATAGTTAAAGATGTAGAATGTGACGGTGAATCTTATGTATTGTATTTTGATTTATGATATTGAAATGAATGAGGGAGGAGCGAAAGCAGCCAGGAATGTTTTTAAAACATGTAAAAAATATATGACTCATATTCAGAAATCAGTTTTTGAAGGCGAACTTACGGAACTCCAGTGCATGAAATTAAATGGGGAACTTGCAAAACACATTCGTAAAGACTCTGACTCTGTAATTATATTTAAAAGTAGGAACGAAAGATGGCTGGACAAAGAGTTTTGGGGACTGGAAGATAATAAAATGTCTTCATTTATATAGCAAATTCGTATATAATCAAAGTGTGTACGGATGTACATTGAAAATTTTAAACATATAAAATTAGCAGATTGAACCTCCTCAAAACAGAAAATAAGTCTACATAAATTAGTTTTTTCCTAAATGGTTTTCCTGGATTTCATTGATATTATTATTACAAACTAATGTGATATTAATTCCAATTTATTAGATATGGATAAATGGTAAACTTAGATGTAGATAGATGGCGAACGCCATAATGTCAACCCGTAATAATGTAAAAAATATGTACCTTCGACAGAGAAGAACCGGTCGTTGGAATTTCAACGAAAATTGGATTTTATGTTGGATGAGTAATGTAAAAATAGCACTTGATTAATACGAAAATCTTAAGAACAACAGAATCTAAAGAAGAAAGCGTTGAAATTACTTAGCTTTAAACGGACGGGGTTTTAATAGAAGCATATTGAAATGTAAATTTGATGGATTTTGTGGAGGATTTATCGTTGATATAGTTTTAATAGAAGCATATTGAAATGTAAATATGTTAATTAATAACGACACATGACTATGCCTTAGATGTTTTAATAGAAGCATATTGAAATGTAAATGAAATAAGCACCGTAGGTGGCGGTGACCCTCATAACAGTTTTAATAGAAGCATATTGAAATGTAAATTAGAATCTGTCTCTTATACACATCTGACGCTGCCGACGATATGCAGAAGTGTTTTAATAGAAGCATATTGAAATGTAAATTTAGATTGGCAATTTCTAAATATTCATCTTTTATTTGTTTTAATAGAAGCATATTGAAATGTAAATCTCTTTTAATTTCTTCGAGTGAAAAGTCTGATTCAAGTTTTAATAGAAGCATATTGAAATGTAAATTAAAGAGAAAGGGGTTGATATTCGTGAAAGAGTCACAGTTTTAATAGAAGCATATTGAAATGTAAATGAGAATAAAGAAATGTATACTCATATGATTAAAAAAGTTTTAATAGAAGCATATTGAAATGTAAATTGTAGTAATCGTTCAACTCATCTCTGCGAACTTCACGTTTTAATAGAAGCATATTGAAATGTAAATGGAGTATAAGCGATGATAAAGATGATTAGCAAAGAAGTTTTAATAGAAGCATATTGAAATGTAAATATCTGTTTACGATATAGTTTGTTGTTTATTTTTACCAGTTTTAATAGAAGCATATTGAAATGTAAATGTTTTAGATAAAAATTTACAAAACATTTCTTCTCCATGTTTTAATAGAAGCATATTGAAATGTAAATTGTGCCATTCTCATTTTCCATCTGTTTTTTATATAGTTTTAATAGAAGCATATTGAAATGTAAATAATTGATCATGCACCAGCAAAGGACCTGCAAGTCTTAGTTTTAATAGAAGCATATTGAAATGTAAATAATTGATCATGCACCAGCAAAGGACCTGCAAGTCTTAGTTTTAATAGAAGCATATTGAAATGTAAATACGGAAAAAGGCTTAGAGTAGCCCCAGTCAAAACCTGTTTTAATAGAAGCATATTGAAATGTAAATTTTGTATATCCTGAAGGGTGGATCACGATAAGTTCCGTTTTAATAGAAGCATATTGAAATGTAAATCTCTTGTTATGAGCGTTGGTTTTATTCCGTGTTCAGGTTTTAATAGAAGCATATTGAAATGTAAATGCGATGCAAGGGTATCCGGCAATGCAAGGGTATACGGGTTTTAATAGAAGCATATTGAAATGTAAATGTGTTCTGTATTCCAAGCAAGCCTACACCGTCAGCGTTTTAATAGAAGCATATTGAAATGTAAATGCAGAAGACAGTCCTTTTATCATATTGTCTACAGAAGTTTTAATAGAAGCATATTGAAATGTAAATGAATGTTTAGTTCAAATCCAAGTGCGCCCAAAATCATGTTTTAATAGAAGCATATTGAAATGTAAATTTCTAATAATGTGTGATCTCAAAGACGGCTTGATATGTTTTAATAGAAGCATATTGAAATGTAAATTATGTTGCAGCAAGATTTTGAAGAAATGCGGCATCCGTTTTAATAGAAGCATATTGAAATGTAAATAGACGAGAGTGGAAAGCAAAAGACTAGGAGAGCATTGTTTTAATAGAAGCATATTGAAATGTAAATTTTTCTTTCGATGAATTCCAAAATACGCCATACACCGTTTTAATAGAAGCATATTGAAATGTAAATTTTTCTGTGTTGAACCTAACAGAACTCGTACTTTAGTTTTAATAGAAGCATATTGAAATGTAAATGAATTTTCCCTATTTCCAAAACTTGTGCCACCTGCTTGTTTTAATAGAAGCATATTGAAATGTAAATAAAAAATAGGCAGGTGTCCTCATGTTATATTATCGGGTTTTAATAGAAGCATATTGAAATGTAAATATTTTTTTGTATCAAGAAATATATTTTCTTTTTCATGTTTTAATAGAAGCATATTGGGCTTGAGATATAATAGGGATACAGAGAAAAAAGCTTGATAATTCGGGGCTTTCAGCACTGTATCCCTATTTTAAAATTTATAGAAGAAAGAGAAATGGAGGTTTCACAAGATATAAGAAAGTGATTGAGTTAACTATATCTTGACTCCCTTTTGCAAGGATGGTGAAAAATAAATGAGATGGATAATAAAAATAATCCTTTTTCCAATAAGTCTGCTATTGAGCATATTTACAGCGTTTCTAACATTTTTACTTGGCGTTGGAACAACTATTCTGTATTTCTTAATGCTGATGTGTATAATTGCAGCCATAGGCTCATTTATGCAGAAAGAAGTATCACTTGGTATTGAAGCATTGGTATTAGGCTTTTTGTTAAGTCCATACGGAATACCGATGGTTGGAGCAGCAATTATTGCTTTCTTAAAAGGTATCAACGAAGCAATAAAATCAATATAAAAAAATCATAAAAATGGTTACCAAAGGCGATAGAGAAAAACTATCGTCTTTTACTTTGCCAATTTTTAAGGGAAGGGAGGTGGAGCAATGGACTTTGACTATTTCTATAACAGAGAAGCTGAGAGATTTAACTTTTTAAAAGTTCCGGAGATATTGGTTGATGGAGAAGAATTTAAGGGGTTATCTGCCGAAGCGATTATCCTATACTCTATGCTTCTTAAACGGACAGGAATGTCTTTTAAGAATAACTGGATAGACAAGGAAG
>CALZYE010000019.1 GCA_945830395.1 uncultured Clostridia bacterium | reverse complement strand
TGCTGCATGATGGACTATTCAACTGTAAATGTTCAACTTGTTATTGCAATTTGCGGAGGGATTAATTATGAAAAAGAAAGCATTTAGCAAAATCTTCGCTTCGGCGTTGATAGCAGTTGTTATTGCAGCGGTATTGGCAGGCTGCGGGAAAGACAACGCACCGAAATTCGGGGAAAGGGTTAAGGACTATGATGGATTCAAGACCCTGAAAGAAGAACATGTTGTGGTTAAGGACAAACTCACACTTCAGGTATTTGTTCCCAACGGCTCCGTAAGTAAATCTAAATTTGGAGGTTTAACAGCTTCAAATAACGGAATTACACTTTCAGTAAGAATGGTTGAACCTAACACGATAAAATCAGTGGGCGGCATGAAGAAGTATATTGAGAAGACAGGGCTAACTACTTTGTCAAATATATTTGCCGTAGAGGAAAAGTTTAATGATGTGGTTAAAAAAGACGACATGGCGTATGCTTCAAAGTATACAATTTCTAAGAGCATTGGGAAATATAGCGCTGCAAGCAAAACGGAGTTTATCAAAAAACTTGAGTTTGAAGGCAAGACATATTATGCTTACGGCTCAATAGATGTGAATGAACCCGCTTTGAATGACGATTCAGAAAAGATGCTTGAAGAAATGAAAGACTATTACGGTGTAGATATTTACCACGATAAAGATAAGCTTAAGGAAAGGATCGAGTATTTTACAAAAAATCCTGCGAAATATAAGAGAGTTATCGCAGGCCGTTACCTGATTCCGATTCCTGAGAGCTGGGATTCCGATAAGAGTGTTTCTAATACTCAGATAAAAGTCTACGGACCTAATGGCAAAGCGACGGAAAAAGAAAATATCTTTATCGGAAGTCAGTATATGAGTTCAAGCGTTGCAAATCTTGCAGAGGGTTCCCTTGAAACTTACATGAAAAACTACATGGAAAAAATCTTTAAGGATTTGAAGTTATCCATAAAACCTACAAAAGCTTCCCTGGAGGGAACGAAAGCATTTACTGTCGTAATGAAGAAGGGAAACGGAGAGTTCAAAGGCTATCTCATAATAGACAGGAATCAGATGATATTTGTTTATGCTGCAGGCAAGGGAAAAGTCGGCAGTAAAGCAAACGACATCGTAGAAAATTCATTTAAGAACATGACATACCTTAGAAAAACAGATGCAGAAATTAACAGTTAAATAAGAGTGAAAATTGATGTGGGTAATACACATTAGTAAGAGAGAAGAGGAGAAAAACTATGGGATACGATTATAATGTGGCAACTACAGATGATGCAAGCGTATTTGCAGGAGTATTTTTAGGAATGTTTTCAATGGTATATCTGATTACGATTTTGGCAGTTATAGTGATTACTCTGATCGGCTATTGGAAAATATTTGAAAAAGCGGGCTATGAGGGTTGGAAGGCAATTATTCCATTTTACAACCTTTATATTCTGTATAAATTGACTTGGGGACAGGGATGGATGTTTTTGCTGATGTTGGTTCCTGGTGTGAATGTAATTATAGGACTCGTCACACTTTATAAGTTGGCGGAAGCTTTTGGAAAGGGAGTTGGATTTTTCTTCGGGCTATGGCTCATAAATCCGGTTTTCATCTTGATACTTGGTTTTGGACAGGACAAATATGTCGGATCCACACCGGGACCGAATATGAGAAGAAATGAAAATGGCAGCATGAATTACGGAAGCTATTACGGAGATACAAATTACAATAATGGAAATTATAATAACAACAGCTATAATGATAATTCTTCATGGAATAATATGTATGAACAGAATAGAATGGATTCGGAGCCATATAGAAGTGAACCTGTGCAGAATACCGAGAATACAGGAAGCTCGAATAATATGGGAGACTTGAATTCAGCAGGTAATTCCAATTCAACAGGCAATTCCGGCAGTCAAAAGCCTGAAGGAAGTTCCAATAATACTGACAATGATACGCATTTTGGAGGATGGGTATAATATCAGCGAAAATTCTTAAGGAATCAAAAGGGCTGCAGCCACTGTATCAGAAGGAGGCTGCAGCCTTTTTATCTTTTATTTGATTATTGCAATACCCTCAATTTCTATCAGAGCGCCCATGGGAAGTTTGGAGACCTGAAATGCGGATCGGGAAGGGAAGATACCGGAAGGAAAATATGTTCCGTATATTTCATTTACCGTTGCAAAATCGTCCAGGTTTGCAAGAAAGCAGGTCGTTTTCACAAGATTCTCAAGGCCGCTTCCGGCTTCTTCCAAAACGGCTGAAAGATTTGCAAACACCTGTTTAGTTTGCTCTGCAATTCCGCCCTCTACGATTTTCCCCGTTTCAGGGTTTAGGGGAATCTGTCCGCTTGTGAATACGAAATTTCCTATTACATTTGCTTGTGCGTAAGGTCCGATAGCTGCAGGAGCCTTATCTGTTGCTACTATTTTTCTCATTACATTACCTCTTTGTTTCAGTTTGTCAGATTATTTTATTTAAGTTTAGTTATTATTTCTTGCCGTACTGTCTATTTTTCGATTCCAAGCTTAATAAATTCTTCAAGGTCGGATAGAAGGATCTTTTGCAGACGACATTTTCCGAGAGCCTCAGGGATCACCATGGAAATGGAATCACCTATGATCTTCTTATCGTTTTTGGCATATCTGTATAATTCTTCGGCAGAATAAGGAAGATCCAAATCGAAACCGCACTTAGTCAATATTTCTGTCAGATATTCGCCGGCATCATAACTTGTGAGTCCCATCTTGAAAGCCGCCTTAGATTCCGCTGCCATTCCCATTGCCACCGCTCTGCCGTGAGATATTCTGTAAGAGCTCAATTTTTCTATACCGTGACCGATGGTATGGCCGAAGTTAAGCAGCTGCCGCATTCCGGTATCTCTCTCATCAGCTTCAACTACTGATTTTTTTATAGAAACACAACGCTCGATTACTTTGCCGTAATCCTTTGCAAGAACCCAGTCGATTAGGGAGCTTTCCATTATCATACCGTTTTTGATGGCTTCCGCAACGCCGTCCAGAAGAAAAGCCTCATCCATACTCTCGAATGTCGAATAATCGCAGATTACCATGGAAGGCTGCCAGAAGGCTCCTGCCAGATTTTTTCCGGAAAGCAGGTTGACGGCGGTTTTTCCGCCTACCGATGAATCTACTGCAGCAAGATATGTTGTGGGAATCTGGATGTATTTTATCCCGCGCAGATATGTAGCTGCCGCAAAACCGGACAGGTCACCGACAACGCCGCCGCCGAGAGCAACAATTATATCCGAACGGGAAAAAGCCTTCTCTGCAAGTGATTCCAGGATATTAGCGTAAGTAGTCATACTTTTTGAGTATTCGCCTTCGGGAAAAACTATTTTGTGGGGCTCAAACCCGTTTTCTTTAAGGGAATCGGTCAGGGTCTCAGCGTACAGCTGATTGACCTTGCTGTCTGTTATTATGCAGACACGGCAGGGTTTTATATCTTCTCCGATGTATTTTCCTGCGTCCTTTAATATTCCCTTGCCTATGAGTATATCATAAGGTCTTGCGGTTGTTACAGCGAAACGCTCCATCTATTAATCACCCCGTATTTCTTCTTTAAATTAACACATAGCTATGCTATAATATCACTCATTATCGAATTTGATTCTAACACAAAAAATTACTATTTGCAAAATATACACATAAGGGGACTATGAAAAAAATATTTATTTTGATTTGTTTGCTTGCCGCTGTTTTCGCAGCAGGAATTTATACAATAAACAGAAGGGTTGTCAATACAGAGAAAAACAATATTATGGCGAAGGTGACTACTGCTGACAACACTCTTGATAAGAGCGATGTGGACAAGGTGCGAGCTTTTAAGGGTGATTGCATCATGGTTTTAGGATGCGGCATAAAGGATAGGGAAACACCTTCCCCTATGCTTAAGGACAGACTCGATACCGCTGTTTTGCTGTATAGAAACGGAGTTGCACCTAAAATACTTATGACGGGAGATAATGGCACAAATTCACATAATGAGACACATGTTATGCTTAATTATGCCATAAAACAGGGAATCCCAAAGAAAGATATCTTCTGTGATCACGCGGGATTTTCCACCTATGAGTCCATGTACAGAGGGAGCAGTATTTTTAAAATAAAGAAAATGGTGGTAGTTACCCAGACATATCATATGTATAGAGCTCTCTATATAGGAAACAAGATGGGGATTGAATCTGTCGGAGTTTCATCGGATCAGAAGCGGTACTCAGGAAGCTTTACGAGGGAAGGCAGGGAGGTCTTGGCGAGAATAAAGGATTACTTCAAAAGTAAATACAAGCCTAAACCTACCTACGGGGGAGATGCAATACCGATTACAGGAAGTGGAATATCCAGTCACGGCGAATAATTCTTATCCTGCATCCTGTAAGTTTATAAGTTTGAAATTTCCGTTTAACGGAAATATAAAAGCCATGCTGCAAATATTACTTTAATTTGCCGAACATGGCTTTTTAAATTAAACTACAGGTTGTGTTTTGCAACAAGCTCATCTTTAGGGAAGGCACCCAGAATCTTTGATTTAAGTTCTCCGCCTTCGATCACCATGGTGACCGGAATGCTCATAACTCCAAATTTAGCGGCGAGTTCAGGCTCGTTGTCGATATTGATTTTACCGAACTTCACCTTGCCTAAGTAGTCCTCTGAAAGTTCTTCAACTGTGGGCATCAACTGATTACAGAAGCCGCACCATGGAGCCCAAAAGTCCAGAAATACCGGCTTGTCTGAATTCATAACTTCCTGTTCAAAATTGTCCTTTGTAATTTCAATCATTTCAATTTCCTCTTTTCTAATCATCAGCTTGATATTTGCTTAATTTTTATTCGTTTATTGCGGCGCGAATGGTTTCTTCTATATTTCTGACAGCTTCACTCATTTCCTTTCGGCTCAGACCGTCTGTTTCCACTACGGGATGAATAGTTACCGTGACATGGGTGTCTTTTTGATAATATCCCTTTTCCTCGAGAAGATGATAAGTTCCGTTAATTGTAATCGGAACAATGGAAGCCTTCGCCATCGTGGCCAATTTGAAGCTTCCCGGCTTGAATGCTGTCATTTCGGGTCCTTTGCTTCGCGTTCCCTCAGGAAAAATAACGAGGTTATAGCCGTCCTTAATTTGCTTTGCACCTTGAGAAAGGGATTTGAGAGCTTCTTTGGCATTGCCTCTGCGTATGAACAGTCCGCGTATAGCTGTTATCCATTTTCCCAGAAAAGGTACCTTTGCTAAAGTGTCCTTTGCAATGAAGCCTACCTGTTTTCCTTCCAGCGCCTTAAACAATACTATAATATCTCCATACCCTTGATGATTGGAAATAAACACAAGACCGTCGTTTTCCGGAAGATTTTCGCGACCGAAAACATCTACATGTATACAAAGTTTTTCTATTACATCCTCTGCCCACTCATAAGTGGAAGCTGCGATAAGTTCCTTTTCGCGTTTGGAATCTCCTGCATTTGCCGCCTCTTGTATAGGACGGAATTTGCTGTTAAATGCGCGTATAGAGCTATATATTTTGAACATTGCAGGTATGTTTTGAAGTTTTCCCATTTTATTTCTCCTTAAATTTCAGTTAATAAAAAGGTATCATATATAGGGGTAATAGTCAATTTTTAGGATTTAGAATTTTGATATGGGAAAGGCGTTTTTATTATGAAGAATAAAACACAGAGCTTTAACAACTTTGCAGGTTGGCAATGAGAAAATTTCGTGTATAATAAGGGAAAGGATAAAAGTTTTGGGGATTTGAAACTCGAGATAAGGGCTGAAAGAGGTACTACACTTCGGCGGATAACAGGAGTACGGTGTCGAATTTAAAAGTAAGAGAAGTACTGAAAGAAGCAGTATGCTCGGTGGATAACCCGAGGTTTGCAAGGTAAGGAGGAATTTATGAGATTAAGTAATTTGAGCTATGTGCCTGGTATGGAGATTCAGGTATTAGGACTGGTAAAAGGAAATACCGTTCAGTCAAAGCATATTGGAAAAGATATAGGAGCGGGCTTCAAGACGATTGTAGGCGGTGAAATCTCAGGATATACCGATATGCTGAAGGAAGCAAGACAGGTAGCTACTCAGAGAATGGTGGATGAAGCGGAAACTTTGGGAGCTGATGCGGTAATCAATGTGAGATTTGCATCTTCTGCTATCATGCAGGGAGCTGCAGAGGTTATTGCCTATGGAACAGCAATTAAATTTGTCACGGAATAACCTGAGCAGAAATAGCGTAATGTTGAGAACAGCTGTTAGTGCTTTTGCACTGACAGCGTTTTGTATCCTTGCATATAATGTGTCACAGGGGAATACCGATGCCTTTGACAGGGAACTAAGCGGATTAATCTATTCCCTTAGAAACGATTTTACGAAGAGTATTTTTGTGCCTTGGACATATTTGGGTAATGCGGCGGTAATAATATCGGCAATAGGCGTTTTAACAGTGATTCCAAGAACCAGATGGTCTATAGGGATGCCGTCTGCAATCACCGGAAGCCTTACTTTCATTCTGTATAAATTTTTGAAACAGAACTTCGCCAGACCGAGGCCTGATGAAATTTTTCATTTGATAGAGCAGGGAGGATTTTCCTTTCCCAGTGGACATTCTATGAACGGACTGTTCTGCTACGGAATGATGATTTTTTTAATAAGAAAAACCTGCGAAGATAAAGCCGCGGCGAACATACTGTCTGTTGTTTTAGGAATTTTAATTACAGGAATCGGGTTCAGCCGGATTTTTGTGGGAGTGCATTATCCGACAGATGTTATAGGAGGTTTCTTATTGGGCATGGTATGTTTAATGCTGGTGTCTTTGGGAATAGATAAGCTGCGTTATAATTTTGAAAAATGATATTTGGTAAATCAATTATTGAAAGGAGAATTAACATGAGTGCGGTTTTTAAACTGACTTACGGACTTTTTGTTTTGTCGGCGAAGGATGGAGAAAAGGACAACGCATGCATTATAAATACGGGAATGCAGGTAACAGATTCCCCGCTTCAGTTGTCAATTACAGTTAATAAGAAAAATTTTACACATGATATGATTATGAAAACAGGGGAGTTCAACCTGTCTGTTTTATCTCAGGAAGCGCCTTTTGAGATCTTCCGCCAATTTGGGATGCAGTCCGGCAAAGATACCGATAAGTTTCAGGGAGAGATTAAGAGAATGGATAACGGAATTTCATATATTGAAGGACCGACAAATGCAGCTCTTTCTGTAAAAGTTAACAAAACTGTGGATGTTGGTTCTCATACAATTTTCATAGGGGAAGTTAGGGAGGAAAAAGTACTTTCAGAGGTTCCATCGGCTTCATATCAGTACTACTTTGATCATATCAAACCGAAGCCTGAAACCAAGAAGAAAGGATATGTATGCAAAATCTGCGGATATGTGTATGAAGGAGATGTTCTCCCTGAAGACTTTGTATGTCCTCTATGTAAACACGGCGCAATTGATTTTGAACCGCTGTAGATAAAGAAAGAAGTTTTTTAAGGGCAGAAGCGGAGCTGCGGCAGGCTCTATGCCTGATTCAGAAAGGGTGGAATTAAACTCAATGAATGAAGATGGGAAAAGAAACCGTTTAATTTTGGCAGTAATCTGTATCTTGATTATTTCAGCGGCATCACTTGCATATTTTATACACAAAGGCAAGGCAGATACCGGGGAATTGGCGGGAAAAGAGAGTATGAAGCATATTGCAGGATATAACAGTGCAAGTGTATATGTATATAATCTCACGGATAAAAAGGTTGTTAAGAACATCAACGGCAGAAAGAAATTTCCCATGGCATCTCTGACAAAACTTATGACATGCAGGAAAGCTCTGCAGATTATGGAAGAAAAGAAATTGAGCTTAAAAGAACGAGCCGGCGTTACGCACCAGGCGTATTCTCTTACGGAAGCACAGGAGGAGATTATGGTTGGGTACAAGGTGAACGAAAAAACTTCCTTTGCAGATTTGCTGTATGCCATGATTATGCAGTCAGACGGAGCTTGTGCCAACTCCATTGCAAATATATTAAGCGGAACCGTTACGAGGTTTGTGGAGAACATGAACAGGGAGGCGAAGTCCTTAGGTTTAAAGAATACCCATTACGAGACGGTTGAGGGTGTCGATAAGGAGGGGCAGTACAGCACCGGAGAAGATGTTTCAAAGCTTTTGGCGAAATCGTTGGAGAATAAAATATATTACAAAATTTTCACCGACAAGGATTTTACATCGTCTGTAACTACGGAGCATCCTGACGGAATTTCCTTTTCAAATGCAGTTATAAGCAAATTTGAGGAGTACGGGAATAAAGACTTTAAGCTTCTTGGCGGAAAGTTCGGTTTCACACCCGAGGCGGGAAAGAGTCTTGCTGTGCTTGTGGAGAAGAATAAGAAAAAGTACATTGTAACAACTTTGGGATACAATACCTCTCCGGAAGATTACGGTCATGTGGAGGATGTGATTAAGGTGATGAAATCGGTGGGTAATTAATCCCGGAATAAATGAAAAGATAAATATTATAAACCCTCATAGCAGAAGGATGGCAAACAGTGAGTCTCCCCAAGTCGGATTTTCAGCTTCAACTTAAGGAGGTGCGCTACGGGACTTTCTTCGGCCGGAGGGTTTTTCGTTATTTAAGCGGGGCTGTATCAATTCTTGAACCAAGAACTCCTGTACAGACACCGCCAAAAAGGTTTTATTTAAGTGGGGTTGCATCAATTCCTTCCACTTGGGAAAGAACCCTGCAAAGAATCTTTTTTATGGCTTTGCTTCCTCCCTTTTCTTTAGATTCTATGTTGATTGGAAGAATCGGATCGTGCAGAGATTTTCTAATCAGCAGCCAGCCGTTGTATTTTCCGGAATAAGCCAGCCTTATACCCTCGTAATTAGGCTGGACCAATGCCAGCCGGATGCCGTCTATATGAGTGCCTGCAAGTTCTCTGACTTTAGCAAGCGCCTTTTCGGCACAGGGAGCGAAGTCCCGGGAAGTAATGGGAATCCTTGCTTCTATGGATTCTTTAGGAGCGCTGAGTTTTTCAAGAACTGATGAGATTCCTAAGCCGTCTTTGAAAAGCTGTGCACTTTTGATTACTATGCGAGTTGCGAGAAACGCTCCGTCATCGAGGAAAAAATTATCCTTATAAGCCGCATGTCCGCTGGTTTCGATGGCGAGATGGCTGGGGATTCCCTGCTCATTGAGCTCTATGGCTTTATTGATTACATTGCGGTATCCGCGCTTGAATCTCAGGTGTGAAAGCCCCAAATCTTCTTTTAGAAAATGATTGAGCTCATCGCCGGTTACGCTGTCTGTTACAACGGTGGTTCCCGGATACTTATCGGCTATGAGAGCGGCAGCCATTGCGACTATTTCATTTCTTGCAATCTCATTGCCATGCTCATCTACTGCAGAGGATCGGTCAACATCTGTATCGAAGATTATTCCAAGGTCGCACTTTTCTCTGATTACCGTTTCGGTGATGTATTTCATGGCTTCCTTATTTTCAGGGTTCGGTTGATGGTTTGGAAAGCTTCCGTCAGGTTCAAGAAACTGACTTGAGGAAATATCCGCCCCAAGGGGTGCAAGGACTTTTCCCGCATAAAAACCGCCGGCGCCGTTTCCGGCATCGACACAAATCTTCATACCTGTAAGGGGTTTTTCGGATCCCGTTTCTTTTACTATTATTTTTCTCAGATGTGCAGAATATGTATCCAAGAGGGGGATTTTACGCAGGCTTCCCCTCTCTGAATGCAGAAGCCTTGCAAGAATTTGGCTGCTCTCTGCAAAGGTCAGTATATCTGTAATATCACCTTTATCAAGACCGCCCTTTCCTGTAAAGAACTTAAAGCCGTTGCGGTTCCACGGCAGATGGCTTGCAGTAATCATTACGGCGCCGTCAGCTGTGTATTCAGAAAATACGGTGCTCATGAACATCGCCGGCGTGGATGCAAGCTCGGCGTCAAGAACCGTAACGCCGTATTGCACCAGTGCCTTTGCAAAATTATCCAGCAAGGTTTTTCCCGATAACCTGGAATCTCTCCCCAGAGAGATTCTTATCTCAGAAGGCTTTTTCCCTGTCTCAAGGCTTAGCCAATACAGAAAACCCTTTGCAATTCGGGTTGTGGTTTCTTCATCTATGGTAACGGTTTCTCCAAGGACTCCCTCAAGCGCCACCCCGCGGATGTCGCTGCCGTTTTGTAACCTGCTGTAATCGTAGTTTGCCATTTGTCACCTCATAAAATATGTTTACCGTGGAAATATCAATGTATATACTAATTATATTGAATAAAAAAACCTATTTCAAGGGATAGTTTTGCTTGAACCTGTGCAAATTGGGCTATAAATATGGAAAAAGGTGCAAGGATTATGGTATAATTAACTGAAAATATAGATTTGCAAAGGAGTAATTCAGTAAATGAAGAAAAAGGGAAACTTTTTATATAGACTGACGATAATAATTTTACTGGGGATTATCGCTTTCAGCGGTTATAAGGTGGGGAGCATTTTATACGACTATTACATCGGAACTCACGAAAATAATAAGGTTATTGAGGCTGCTAAAGTTGATCTGAAGAAGAATAAATTCCGGATTGACTGGAAAAAACTTCTCTCCATGAATCCGGATACTGTCGCTTGGCTGAAAAGCGAAGATACGCCTATTAACTATCCCATAGTTCAGGGAAAGAATAACGACTATTATCTTCATCGCTTGTTTAACGGAGAGTATAATATTAAAGGCACATTATTTGTGGATTATCAGATAAAAAAGCCTTTTAGAGCTTTCAACACCATAGTTTACGGACACTTGATGAAAGACGGTTCCATGTTTAAGTCTCTGAGCAAATATGATAATATGGAGTACTATAACGAGCATAAGAGCATGCTTTTATCGACGCCTGATAAAAATTACACCCTCAAGATTTTTGCTATGGCGAAAATAGTTGCCGGAAGTGATCTGTATAAGATAGATTTCATAGATGATTCTGAAAAACAGCAATACATAAATAAGGTGATGAAGGTTTCAAAGATTAATACCGGAGTAAAGGTTACCCCGAAAGACAGGCTTGTCATGATGAGCACCTGCACTACGGATTTAAATGAAGACAGATTTGTTGTTTACGGAAAATTGGTTGAAAGAAAATAGGGATTGTATGCATATTGGATTTTGTGATGATGAAGCAGAGGTTATTACGGAATATAAAGAAATAATTGAGAAGATCTGCTTAAGAGAGAATTTTGAATACACGATAAGCACATATAGGAGCGGAGAACAGTTGCTGTTCGATTTAGAGGAAATTGTTCCGAGTATGGATATTCTGTTTTTGGATGTTGCGATGCCCGGTAAGAACGGTTTAGAGGTGGCAAAGGAACTAAGGGATAACGATTATACAGGAGAGATTATATTTTTAACATACTCTAAAAATGCCGTTTATTATGCTTTTGATGTCAAGGCAAACAACTATTTGCTCAAGGAAGCTGTTACGGAGGGGAGGATTGAGGAAGTCTTTTTGAATGCGGCAGAGCTGGTAAAGGAAAAGAGAGAAGAATATATTTTGCTCACAGGCGTAGGCGAGCACAGGAACATTCCTATAGGTGATATAAGGTTTTTTGAAGTCAATAAGAAAATTGTAACGGTGTATTACGGCAATCAGGATTTTGAGTTTGTTTCCACCATAGGAAAGTTGGAAAACCTGCTGTTCAACAAGGGTTTTATCAGAATTTCCAGACCGTACCTCGTTTCAACAAAGCATATCGGATCCTTTTCCTACGGGGAAGCGGTGCTTAAGAGCGGGGAGAAGCTGCCTGTGGGGCGCAAGTATTATAAAGAGTTGAAAGAAAAAATGAAAGATGGAAAAAAATAAAAAAGTGATGAATTTGAATCGGAAAATCGTAATGTGTTTTCTCCTGACTTTGTTCTTTTCTGTGAATCTCATGCCCTCACATGGTATAAGCATTGAAGAGAATAATAAAGATCGTTACGATGTTAAAATAGAAAAACCGGCAACGGACAAGGCTGACGGCTCCAGAATATATATCTCAAGAAAGACGGGGAAGATTGTTTTTCGTGAGGTGATACCTATGACAGGTCATAAATGGAGCGCATGGAAGACTGCTAAGAAGGCGACTTATTCAAAGGATGGGTATAAGGTGAGGTATTGCCTGAAACACCCCCATGTTAAACATGTGGATAAAAAAGTTTTAATCAGAACAGGACCGAAATGGGGAAAATGGATTATAGATAGAAATCCGACAAATAATAAAGACGGATTGAGGCATAGGGAGGATTTGCTTCACAAAGGGCGCAGAGAATATGAAATAATACCTGTGATTAATATTTTCCCGAGGGAAATGAATATTCTTCAGAAGAGCAATATTGAAAAGAGACCTTCAAGAAAAGACATTCAGTCAAATCCGAAAACAGACTCAAAAGAAAATACTCAGGAGGCTTCCGAGGCAGACTCCGGAGCAAATTCAGCGGGAAGGGGTCAGGATGTTACGGATGTAGGCGTAAGCTCAAACCATGTACCTTTCGGAGCGGCAGATGCGGCCATTGTCCTTGCAAACGGTACAGTTGCAGCATTTTGGTGGATTCTTCTGCTTCCTCTTGTCAAGGTTATGTTTTGGATTGCAAGAAAGAGGAGAGAGGCGGAGGAGAAGAGCTTATGATTATGAGAAGGGTTATCGGCATAGTAATCTTGCTTATATTGATTGTGGCAGGTGCAGTGGCGTATGCCGTTCTGTACAGAAAGGTAAAGGATGTAGAATCGGATCTTATAATTGCCGAGAAAAAGGATATAAAGGGGGAAAAATAATATGAAAAAGTTATTGGCAGTTGCCCTTTGCAGTTTGTTTTGCTTAGGCATAATAACATGTAAGAGCGGTTTCCCTGCGGAAAGGATTTTTGCAGAAAATGCCTCCAAATACGAAAAGCTGGACAGTGAACTTGTGAAACTGTTGACTTTCTATTATAAAGAAAATAATCAGGAGCCTAAGGACAAGAATATCATAGCTTTTTTCCGAATGGACGAGCTTAAAGGTGAAGGGGACGACCCTATGGTTATCAATCCTATGGTGATAAGGGGAAAGGAGGGAAAGGCCTGCTTGGACATCTCCCGATTTGTTAAATTTCACGATTCCGGAGTATACAGATTTAAGGTGTATCAGAGAGGCTACAGCGCAAACGGAGGTCTTATAATTCCCGATAGTCAAACTTTAGAAAACAGATATGTGGAGTATGATAAATCGGAATTTGAGATAAGAATTGTCATTGTGGAAGACTCAAATGAAGCCTGCGGTCTCAGGCTTGACAGTGAACAGAGCGGAATCAGATACATGCATTCCAAAGAAAAGGTTGACAGAGTGCTCTTCAATAACAAAGTCGGAAAGAAAATATCGGTAACGGAAACTATTGATACCGGAAAAAAATTGCTTAAAGGCGGAGAGAAAAACAAGTTCAGGATAACTATAAAGAACACCGGTCCTTATGTGGTAAAGAATATTTATGTGAGAAAATATCTTCAAGAATATACAAATTTTGTGAAGGGAGATAAGTATTTCAAAAACAAAAGTTTAAACAGTGTGAATCGCATCATGGGAGGTTACGGATGTATAGAGGATAGAGAGCATGCCACATGGCTTATAGGTGAAATACATCCGGGAGAAAGCATCGTTTGCGAACACACCTTCCGTGTTCACACATGCAAACCGGAAAGAGTATATGTGGATAATAAGGTTTTATACGAGATAATATCAGAGCATGAAAGCCGAGATTTCTATATAAATCAGAGCAAAGACCCTATGCAGATGAGCCGCATTGAAGTTCCGGAAATTGAAATAAAATAGATGCTATAAAACATATATAAAGCCCCTGTGTTGAAAGCACAGGGGTATTTAATTTGCGCAGATTATTTTACGCTTCCGTCAGGATTGAACAAAGGAAGTTCTTCAAGGTAAGATATATCTCCTCGCCGGATGGCATCTCCCTCGGCAAGTACTGACATTTTGCCTGCCACCGTGCAGTCAATTTGATCAAGAAGCTTCTCGATGGAGCGCAGAGACTCTCCGGTGCTGATGACATCATCTACGATCAAAACTCTTCGTCCCTGCAGAAGATCTATATCCGACTGACCGAGGCATAATTTCTGAACATGATCAGTGGTTATGGAATCTACTACGGTTTCTATTATGTCAAGCATATAGAGTTTCCGGGCTTTACGGCAAACCACATAATCCTTGTTTCCGGATTGGCGCGCCATCTCGTATGCCAAAGGAATTCCCTTTGATTCAGCAGTCAAAATCACATCGAACTCCGGAGCTTTGGCAAGCAGCGCCTTGGCAGCGGCTTCCGTGATTTCTACATCACCGAACATAACAAAAGCACCTATGGATAATTCATCATTTATCGGACACAGGGGAAGCTTGCGCTTCAACCCTGCAATCTCTATTTCATAAAACATTATTTGATTTCCTCCTGTTGATAAATGCGGGTGTGAAAAACCCACAAAGGTATTATAACTTCAATGCAGGGTTATTTCAACAATTTTTATGATTGTAGATATTCTTCCTTAAAGGTGTGGCAGATGTGCCTAATAATTTGTAAAGAAAGTCTAATTTGTATAAAAAGGTAGACAAATATTTACAACACAAAGCACATGCAATTTTCACTATTTTTATAGCCTTTCGTAGTATATCATATGCTGTAACAAAAAGTCTGATTTATTTTACATAAATGAAAGATTGCTAATTGTTATTAAAGAAAAAGTTTAGATCTATAAAGGAGGAGAAGAGATGAGAGTAAATCTCAAGGAAAAAGGAAGGAAATTAGCAACGCTGGTGTTAGCGGTATTGATGGTGCTTGGTTCATCAATGCCTGGAGCGCAAGCGTTTGCTGAAAGTGCAGCCAGGGGGCTTGATATTTCATATACTGATTTAGATTTATCTAAATTAGATATGTATGAATTTAAGTGTACCCAGGAAAACATGGAAATTGTCAAAAAGGGACCGAATACTTTTGTGGAAACGGTTCAGGCAAATGGACATTGGACAAAAAGCACGGTGTTCCTTACCAAATTTACAAAAAGCTCGGGCGGAGAAACTATTAATGAACCGTTGGAGTTATTGTTTAGGAATGCCGGAGATTTTAACGGAGTAAAAGTTAATGTTAGAGTGAAAGTCAAATCCATTATAACGAGAAGAACTGATAACACTCAGATTCCACACCTTTACGACACGAATTCAGGGATTCCGTTTTTGACAGTGGATAAAAACTGGGGGTCAAGCGGTATACAGATTATGGATTATATATATCCGGATCACCCAAATGTGAATACTGCGGTTATGGGTGCTTACGGCATTACTGTTCCTGTGACTGCCGGCTTGGAATATGCAGACGGTTCTCCTTGTGAAGCTAAGCTTACTATGGTACCATCGGACATTGATGTGCTGCCGAATGCCGGACTACCGCATAATATACCGGGTGTGTCTAAATTCCATGAAGAATTTGGAATTAATAACTTAAATAATAAAATCGCAAAAATTACCTATAACAATAAAAGAAATATTGACGAGTATGACGATGCGGCAGGTTCACATTGGTGGAAAGCCAAGGTTGGTTCTGATAATCCATACGATGAACACAACATAACCGGATTTGCTCTCCGCTCAATTAGTAACGAGGTGGATTTTGCATATACATCCGCAGGTACAAGTGGTGGATTGTTTAGATTTTTTGCAGAAGTCCCTTTTAAAGAAAATCCGGAAAAAACAGCTAAAAAAACGGTAAATAAGGAAGAATTGCCGAAGAGTGTCGGTGAAGCTATCGATTATACTGTTACATACACCGTTCCAAGACCGGGTGTTGACATAATAGATGATATCAAATCCCTGAAATTTACCGACCTGTTTGATAAAAAGCTGGATTTCAAGGACGCTATCGTAAAACTTGATGGACGAACTTTGACAAAAGGTCAGGATTACGAGCTGGTTTCTAAACCGGACCATTCAAATGGACAAGATTATACAGAAATCAATATAACAAATAAGGAACTGTATGGAAGAGACAAAGCCGGTAAAGCTTATGAAATTACATATAAAACTGAAACGAATAAAAATGCTTTGGTAAAGGGTGATGATAAAGTTATAAACTCAACTGCCCGAATGTATTTTGATAATGTGCCGGTATTTGCAAATACGGTAGAATCGAAATTGATTCCACCAAATAATCCTCCGACACAACCGAAAAAAGAAGTCTTTACAGGCAATACAGCAATAAATATTGACGGTAACCTTGTTAAGGGTGATCAAGAGCTGACTTACAAGGTGAGCTATAAGAACACAACGGGAAAAGCTGAAGATGTTGAAATAACAGATAAGATTCCGGCATATACAAGGTATGTAGCAGGTTCTGCAAACAACAATGGAGTGGAGAATGCAGGAACAATCACTTGGAAAAAGAAGGCTCTCGAAGATGGGGAGACATTCTCAGTGCTCTTTAAGGTAAAGGTGGATAAGGATGTCAACGGAAAACCTGTAGACAATCAAGCGAAGGTGAATACGGGTGAGAATAAGTTTGATACAAATAAGACTCATAATCCGACTCCAACCGAGCCGAAAAAGGAAATATTTACGGGAAGCTCAACCACAAATATCGACGGTAACAAGGTAGAACCCGGACAGGAACTAACCTATGCAATCACCTACAAGAACACTACGGGAGAAGATGTAAAAGCAACTATCACAGATAAGATTCCTGCCCATACCAAGTTTGTATCAGCCGAGAACGGCGGAACTGAAGCGGGCGGTGTAGTAACTTGGAAAGCAGATGTAGCAAAGGATAAGAGTATAACCGTTAAGTTCAAGGTTAAGGTGTATGGAGATGTCAACGGAGCACCTGTGGATAACAAGGCAAAAGTTAATGATGGTAAGAATGATTACGATACTAACGAAACCCATAATCCTACACCGACAAAGCCAAAGAAAGAGGTATTCAGAGGTGATACGACCACAAATATTGACGGCAAAAAGGTAGAGCCGGGAGAAACCCTCACCTATGCAATTACCTACAAGAACACCACAGGAAAGGATGTAACGGCAACCATCACAGACAAGATCCCTGCCCATACGACATTTGTATCGGCAGATAACGACGGGAAAGAAGCAGGCGGAATCGTCACATGGAAAAAAGCTGTGGAAAAGGGTAAGAGCCTTACTGTAACATTTAATGTAAAAGTGAATAAAACCGTGAATGGTGAACCTGTGGATAACAAGGCAAAGGTAAACGATAGTACAAACGACTATGATACCAATGAAACCCATAATCCGACGCCGTCCAAACCTGTGAAAGAAGTACTGGAATTTCAGTCAACGACCAAGATTGACGGAAAGAGGGTAGAACCCGGTCAGAAGATTACCTATTCGATTAAGTATGTGAATACTACGGGGAAAGAAGCAGATGTAACCATTACAGATAAGATTCCTGCACACACCAAGTTTGTATCTGCGGATAACGATGGAAAAGAAGCAGGCGGTGTAGTAACCTGGAAGAAGAAAGTTGCAAAAGGGGATAGCTTTGTTGTTAAATTTACCGTTGAGGTTGATAAAGATGTAAACGGTAATGTGGTAACGAACAAAGCGAAGGCAAATGACGGTGAAAATGATTATGATACAAATGAAGTAACCAATCCTACTCCTACAAAACCTGAAAAGGAAGTATTTAAAGGAAGCACTACAACCAAAATCGATGGAAAAGTAGTAAAGGGCGGTGATGAGCTTACCTACGCAATTACCTACAAGAACACTACAGGAGAAGATGTAAAGGCTACTATCACAGACAAGATCCCTGCCCATACCAAGTTTGTATCGGCAGATAATGGAGGAACAGAGAAAGATGGTGTAGTAACTTGGGAAGCGGATGTAGCAAAGGATAAGAGTATTACCGTTAAATTCACTGTTAAGGTGGACGAGGATGTAAATGGTCAGCCAATTGATAATATTGCAAAGGTTAACGACGGTAAAAATGATTATGACACAAACAAAACCCATAATCCAACGCCGACAAAGCCAAAGAAGGAAGTCTTCACCGGAGGTACAACCACTAATATTGACGGTGTAAGAGTAAAGCCGGGTCAGAAACTGACTTACGCTATTACATACAAAAATACCACAGGGGAAGAGCGTGATGTAACCATCACAGATAAGCTTCCTGCACATACAACCTTTGTATCTGCAGATAATGGCGGCAAATATGCAAAGGGCAAGGTTACTTGGATGAAGAAGGTAGCAAAGGGAGAAACCTTTAAGGTTACATTTACAGTGAAAGTTGATAAGGATGTTAATGGACAGACCCTTACCAATACGGCAAGAGTTAACGACGGAGTAAACGATTCAGATACCAATACGGTAAAGAATCCAACTCCAAAAGTTCCAAAGAAACCAAACAATCCGGATAACCCACATGGACCAAGTACAGGTGATAACAGCAACATCATGCTTATGCTAATGTTACTTCTTGCATCAGGAGGAGCACTTGGAAGTGCTGCTTACATGAGAAGAAAGAGACAGTAAGTGATAGCTGTTAATGATAATCAAAAGGGGTAAGTAAATATGCAGAGGCAGCAAGGAGTGGGATACCATTTCCTGCTGCCTTTTCTGTATTTGAGACAATTGCAATTTAGAAGAATGCGATTTGGAGGATAAGATGAACAATGAAATAAACAGACAGAAAGAATTCCAAAGAGATAGCAGAAATGAGCCTATGAGCGTTAAAGACTGGCTTATCACCTATCTAATCACCGTGATTCCAATAGTGAATATCGTGATGTTAATTACATGGGCTGTATCAGATAAGACCAATGTGAACAAACGAAATTGGGCGAGAGCCGGCTTTCTGATGATGGGGATAATGATTGCATTTGCCGTTGTAATAAATATTATTGCGCTTTTAATTAAGTAGAAGAAACAAGGAAAACACTATGACAAGTCCTCTTGATTTGAATAAATATAAAGAGTAATTCTTTTATAGTTATTGTTATTGCTGTTTTAAATAAGTTAAAATATTTATAATTACTTTGCAAAAAGAAGTAGATGATGGTATACTATGGCTAATTCCGAATCAAAATAGGAATTGGTCGCAATGCTACGCAAAATATATTTAAGAGTTGTTGTTAATTTTTTTAGCAGCTGAAGGGAAACGGTGATGAAATATATTCATAGAGATGCAGAGCTTTTAATAAAAAAGGCAAAAAGTACATTTAAAACAATTCTTGTAACAGGAGCAAGACAGACAGGGAAATCAACTATGATGAAAAAACTGTACCCTGAGCAGAGAATACTTTCTTTTGATGATCCTTTTTTAGAAGAGCAAGCTAAAAATGATCCTGAATTTTTCCTATCATTGTACGAATCCCCCATTACTTTAGATGAAATTCAATATGTTCCGTCTTTATTCAGAAATATAAAAAATAGAGTGGATAAAAGTGATAACAAAGGAGAATATTTTCTTACAGGTTCACAACCGTTTAAGTTAATGGAAATGGCATCTGATTCCTTAGCTGGAAGAGTGTATATTGTTGAATTGCCGCCACTATCTATGAGAGAGATACAAGAGTGCGAATTTAATATGCCCTTTAAACCAACCATAGAATATATACAAAAACGAAAACATTCTGCGAAAGCTCCTGAAAATCTATGGAAAATGATTCATAGAGGAGGTTATCCGGAACTTCAAAATAACGAAGTGGATTGGCAGATGTTTTTTGCAGGATATGTTAAAACATATTTGGAGAGAGATGTTAGGGCGCTTGCTGCTGTGCAGAATTTAGATGATTTCAGAAAATTTATGGTTGCCTGTGCGGCAAGAACAGGGCAAATGGTCAATTACTCCAACATCGCAGATGAAATTTCCAGGAGTGCCGATACAGTAAAAAAATGGGTATCAATATTGGAATCTTCAGGCATCATATATTTATTAGAGCCATATTCATCAAATTCGTTAAACCGCGCAATAAAAACACCGAAACTTTATTTTCGGGATACAGGGCTTGCGTGTTATCTTACAAGATGGTTGACGCCGGAAACTTTGGCGAACGGCAATATGAGCGGTAATATGTTTGAAACCTTCGTAATATCAGAAATATTAAAATCATACTCTAATGCCGGAGTTGACTATAGATATTGCGTATCTTATTACAGAGGAAAGGACAAAAAGAAGATAAAGGATGGGTCACAGGAAAGACAGATTGAATCAGAGATAGATTTTATAATTGAAGAAAATGGCGTACTTTATCCTATTGAAATTAAAAAGACGGAATTACCAAAGGCAAATATGACAGGAGCATTTCAGATCCTTGATAATGTAGAGGAAAAAAAGAGGGGAACGGGAGCTGTCATATGTACATGTACTTCTCCGGGAATACTTAGAGAAAATGTGTTGGCAATACCTGCATGGTATGTATGATTTAGTTAGATATAATAATTTGTGAAAATAAAGAGAAACTTTCAGTTTCTAAAATATTGTGTTACTGAAGGCGATAAAAATACCGACCTCCTAATCGTTAGATTTTGGTCTAACTTTGGGGGGTCGGTACAAAACTATCGTCTTTTTTTGTGAAATTGCAGGACTTCGGAAAGAAGGAGACATAAGTCTTTGATAGGGTGCAATGTTTATTGGTGTGAGTCATTCCACCTTTTCAAGGTGTGGCAGATGTGCCTAATAATTTGTAAAGAAAGTCTAATTTGTATAAAAAGGTAGACTTTTATTTACATACATACAGATAAGTTTATTTCTCCATATTTATAGCTTTTCACAGTATACCATATGCTGTAAGAAAAAGTCTAACATTATTGACATTTAAAACCCAATATTATTTACAATTCTCAATCTCCTAAAGCATAAATCGAATAAAAACTTTATAGTGAAGTGAGCAATGAGAGGAGGATATTAATGAAATCAAAGCTCAAAAATATGAATAAAAGGGTGCTGACGGTTGTGATGTCATGTTTGATGCTATTAGGAATGACACCCGGCACCATGGGAGCTTTTGCAAAAGGAACGGAAAAAGCCGTTGATGTGGAGATTACAAAATTTGAGATTCAAAACAAGGATCACACCACTGCAAATGAAATTTACATAACGGACACATTCTTACTGATGATGAAGTGGGATGCAAGCAAAAATCAAGCTACGTTGCATAAAGGGGACTATTTTGATGTTACACTCCCATCTAATATGTGGTTTCCGCCAAATACAACGGCCGGTGATTTTGATCTTGCGGATGACGATGGCGTTGTTTTAGCAAAAGCCCATGTTACGCCGGGACCTGCCCCGAATTATGCAGGCGGTAAAGTTCATGTTGTGTTTACCGATAAGGTTGAAAACAAATACAATGTTAAAGGTACAATGTATTTAGCTGCCAGATTTGACAAAACGAAAGTAAAAACAGATGAAAATAATAACTTTACGGTTACGGTAAACAGCGATGTTACGGGGATAACCCATTCGAGCTCCGACGGTGTTGTTATAAAAGGACCTAAACCGTTAAAAGACGAATATTTGAGCAAATGGGGAGGAGCAGTAACCGGCATTCCGAATCAGGCAGAGTGGCATGTTCGCATCAATCACGAGAAAGGAATTCTCACTAATGTAGTAGTTACAGACTCATTAAATTTGCCGGGTGAATCATTTATACCGGAAAGTTTTAAGTTATTCAAAGTTAATTTTAATCAATATGGAGATATCGGTGGACCGGGGGTGCCTGTTGACACATCTTCTATACTTAAATTTGGAGAGAATAATAAGTCGTTTACCCTCAATTTGGGGGATGCCAGTAACCAGCAGTATTATTTTGAGTACAGAACCACCTATACACCGGGTACAAAGCTTATCAATGAAGTAAAACTTAAATCTACAGAGCGTACTGCAAAATGGGTTTCTGTTCATCAGTCTGCCGACTCAGGAGGAACAGCAGGAGGAGATCTTGCAAGTAAAATCAAGCTGACAAAGGTGGACGCAGAGAATAATAAGCCTATTGCAAATGCAGTGTTTACAGTAACAAGACCGGATAAAAGCACCTTTGAATTAACAACGGGAGCAGACGGAACAATAACTTCAGAGATACTGCCTCAGGGTGTATATAAGGTGAAGGAAAAAAGGGCGCCTCTTGGTTATGAACTTAATGAAGAGGAATATGAACTTACGGTAAGCCCATCGGGAGGAGCCCTTAAGACAATAAGCGATAAGCCGACAAAGGTTAATATTGAGGGAGAAAAGACATGGGATGACGGAAATGATCAGGACGGAAAACGCCCAAAGAGTATAAGGGTAAATCTTCTTGCAGACGGAAAGCCTGAAAAAACGGCAGAGGTAAAGCCTGACAGTGAAGGTAAGTGGAAGTACAGGTTTGAGAATCTTCGCACCCATAGAGAGGGAAAAGAAATAAAGTATACGGTAACAGAAGATGCGGTAGCAGAGTATACTCCTGAAATCAAAGGATATAATATCAAAAATAGCTACACTCCGAAGAAAACATCGGTGACGGTAACTAAGAGATGGGACGATGGAAGTAATCAGGACGGAAAACGGCCAGACAGCATAAAAGTGCAGCTATATGCAGATGATGTAAAGACGGGAGATGAGGTGGAACTTAATGAAGGGAAGAATTGGAGCCACACATGGAATGATCTTCCTGAGAAGAAGACCGGAAAACTCATAAAATACACCGTGAAGGAAGTAGGAGAGATACTGGGATATACCACATCCTATGATAATCAGAATCAGGGAAATATTATAATATGCAATAAGCATATGCCTGAAAAGACAAAGGTTGAGGGGAAGAAGACATGGGATGATAAGGAAGACCAGGACGGAAAACGCCCTGATAAGATTACGGTAAATCTTCTTGCAGACGGACAGGAGATAAGAGAAGTAGCTGCCACAAAGGATAATAACTGGGAATACAGCTTTACAGAGCTTCCAAAGTACAAGAACGGAAAGGAAATAAAGTATACCGTAACAGAGGATGCAGTAGAAGGCTATACCCCGGGAAAAGGCGAGGGTGAGTTTGGAATTAAAAACAGCTACACCCCGGAAGAAACATCGGTGACAGTTACAAAGGGCTGGAACGATGGAGAAAATCAGGACGGAAAGAGACCAAAGAGCATAAAGGTGCAGCTATATGCAGATGATAAGGAGACAGGGGGAGAAATAGAACTAAGTGAAGAAAAGGGCTGGACTCATACATGGACAGGTCTTGCAAAGAAGTCAAAGGGAAAAGATATAAGGTATAGTGTAAAGGAAATCACAAAGACAGAAGGATATACCACGCAGATTGATGACAGCAATACCGGAAACATCAAGATTGTAAACAGTCATACACCGGAAGAAACAGAGGTTAAGGGAAAGAAGACATGGGATGACAGTGACAATCAGGATGGGAAACGCCCTGATAAGATTACAGTTAATCTTCTTGCAGACGGACGAGAAGTAAGAGAAGTAACTGCCACAAAGGATAAGAACTGGGAATACAGCTTTACAAACCTTCCAAAGTACAAGGATGGAAAAGAGATAAAGTACACGGTGACAGAAGACAGCGTAAAGGGATACAGTACAGATATAACAGGCTATGATATAAGAAACAGTTATACACCGAAAAAAACATCTGTAACTGTGAGTAAGAACTGGAATGACAGCGGTGATAAGGACGGACTCAGACCGAAAAGCATTAAAGTACAGCTTTATGCAAACGGAAAGAAGATGGGTGATGAAGTTCAGCTGAATGAAGGCAATAAGTGGAGATACACATGGAAGGACCTTGCGGAAAAGGAAAAGGGGAAAGATATAGAATATACAGTTAAGGAAACAGGAAAGACAGCAGGATATACTGTAACTGTAGATGACAAGGACCATGGAAACATAATAATCACCAACACACATACGCCAAAGGCTGTGGAGGGAGCAGAGACAGGAGACAGAAGCAATCTGATGCTCCACATATGCATAATGCTTCTGGCTGTGGCAGGGTTTGTAGGGCTAATGTTAAGAAAAGCTGCTGTACGCAGATAAGAGTTCGGATAAGAGTCAGGTACAGACTTACAGGGTTCACCTGCAAGGGAAAAGATGCGGTAAGAATGTAAGCTTCATCGAGCATATAAGGAAGAGAGAACTGAAGAACTGAAAAAAGGGGATTGTGAAAAAAGCCCGAAGTGAGACTGTGAAATTTTTTCTGTAAATTCAGATCTTCTATGATAATTGATGTG
>CALZYE010000018.1 GCA_945830395.1 uncultured Clostridia bacterium | reverse complement strand
TACACACTGCATATCGTCGGCAGCGTCAGATGTGTATAAGAGACAGTGATAACAGAGCAGTTTCCTCGTGTCAATACTTTTTTCAAAAAAGGAAAAGTGTGATTTCTGTGAAGTCAAAATATCGCCGCCCTTTTAAATCACATATAACTGTGGTAAAATTCATATAATAAAAACATCTAAAAAACACAGAAGAACGCTATTATGATGGTGTTTAGCAAAGAAAAAACAGTTTAATTAAGATACGGGAGGACAATTATGAGCAAACTTTTGGTAGTAGATGACGAGCCGAAGATCCGCGAAGTCATAAGAGAATATGCAGAATTTAACGGTCACGAGGTGACAGAGGCCACCGACGGTATGAGCGCCGTGGGGTTATGCAAGCTGAACGACTACGACTTGATAATCTTAGATATTATGATGCCTAAACTTGACGGTTTTTCAACATGCAAAGAGATTAAGAAGATAAAGGACATTCCAACGATAATGCTCTCTGCCAGAGGTGAGGAATATGATAAACTCTTCGGTTTTGAGCTTGGAATCGACGATTATATCGTTAAGCCTTTCAGTCCAAAGGAGCTTATGGCAAGGGTTAACGCCGTTCTTAGCCGCAGAAGCGCAGCATCCTCTGCAAAGAGCGATGTATTGAAGTTCAACGGTTTGGAAATCAATATGGCGGCACGAACAGTGGTTGTAGACGGCAGCAGAGTGGAACTTACACCTAAGGAGTACGACCTTTTGTTCTACCTGATAGAAAACAAGAATATCGCTTTGTCAAGGGATAAACTTCTATCGGACATATGGGGATACGATTTCTTCGGTGACGACAGAACCATCGACACTCACATCAAAAACCTGAGAAATGCTCTCGGCGACTACCGAGATTACATAGTCACCCTCCGCGGAGTGGGTTACAAGTTTGAATGTGAAGAATAGACAGTTTATCATGGAAAACAAAAATTTTGATTTTAGAAGCATAAAATTCAAGCTGTGGATTTACTTCATAGGCTTTGCCATGCTGATTCTGCTTCTCATCTGGGGGCTTCAGATAATTTTTCTGAACAACTATTATTCTGCGATGAAGCAAACTCAGACGGTGGATATTTCCAACGATATACAGAATAAATTCGCCGCAAGTAAGTATGACAAAAAAGTCTTGGAGAGAATCGTAGAAAAAGAATCATCTATAAACGATTTGACCATCTATGTCTATGATGTAAACAACAATGAATACATAATGAAGAGTGAATCTGTGGAAACCTCCGGCAGAGAGCCTCTATTTCTTCTCAAATATGCCGATGCCGTTGCAAAACTCAACGGAAAATTGAATAAGTCGGGGCTTGGCAGTGCAAGCCTGACCAGCAGCGATAATGTTAAAAAGAGGACGGTGGGATATGCCAGATACCTTAAGGATGAACACAGCAAAAGAGCCTACATAATGTATGTATTTGCTCCCCTTTCACCTATGCAGTCCACCATACACATACTTCGTTCTCAGCTTCTGTACATTACCATAATCGCAATTCTGCTTTCTCTTGCCATGGCTCTTTATCTGTCCAACAGAATTTCGCGGCCCATAAAAGATATAACCGCATCTGCGGCAGAAATGGGAAAAGGCAACTACGGTGTTAAATTTACGGGAGGACACTACACGGAGATTACGGAACTTGCCGAGACACTGACCCACGCAGAAGCGGAGCTCGAAAAAACGGACATGTATCAGAAAGACTTAATCGCAAATGTTTCCCACGACCTTAGAACTCCGCTGACCATGATAAAGTCCTATGCGGAAATGGTTAGGGACCTTTCGGGGAATAATCCTGTCAAGCGAGATGCCCATTTGGGAGTAATTATAGAAGAGGCCGACAGGCTAAACCTGCTTGTAACCGACATGCTCAACCTCTCAAGGATGCAATCAAAGAGCATCATTTTAGAAAAAAAGTCTTTCGACCTTGGGAAAGCGGCAGATTCAATTTTGGCATCTTATAATATTCTGATGGAAAATGACTCCTACGACATCATCTTTAAACGAGATTCGGGGGAGTTTACCGTAAACGGAGACGAGGCAAAGCTGAAACAGGTCATGAATAACCTGATAAACAATGCGGTGAAATACTGCGGAGCTGATAAACAGATTATAGTCAGCCTCAAGAAATCCGGCCGCAAAGTTTGTTTCTCTGTCACAGACCATGGAGAGGGCATCGCACCTGATGAAATTTCCCATGTGTGGGAGAGATACTATAAATCCAGCACCCATCATGTTCGTTCAACGGAGGGAAGCGGGCTGGGACTTTCCATAGTAAAAGAAATCCTAAGGCTGCACAAAGCGAACTTCGATGTTAAGAGCAAGGTTGGAAAGGGCAGCACCTTCTGGTTTGAACTTCCTTTGGAAAAGGCGAAGAAACGGTAGCTTCAAATCCGATGCCGCTAAACAGTCATTCTGCAAAGAATCTGACAGCTTCGTGCAGATTCTTTGCCCCGAGGATTTTACCTTTGTCTTTATCTGAGGAAGCCTTTACCGCCTTTGCATTTTTCAGCGGCATGATTATCCTTTCGTAGCCCAGCCTCAGGGCTTCTGCCGCTATTTTTTCTGCCGAAGAAACCGATCTTAAATCTCCGGTGAGGCCTACTTCCCCGATTGCTGCCGTTCGCTTTGCCGGAGCTTTCCCCCTCATAGAGGAGTAAACTGCCAGAGCAACACCCAAATCAACAGAGGTGCTGTCCGGTTTGATGCCTCCTACAACATTTACATATACATCCTGATTTAAAAGATTTATTCCCTGCTTCTTCTCAAGCACCGCCAAAATCATAGAAAGCCTCTGATTATCTATTCCTACTGCAGTTCTCCTTGCAAAACCGACATTGGCCGGTGTAACCAGAGCCTGAATTTCCAAAAAAACCGGTCTGCTTCCTTCATAGACGGCGGTTATGACTGAGCCTTCCGTGCTTTCATCTGCATTTTCCAAAAAACTTCCCGAAAGGTTCTCGATTTCAATAAGCCCCTCTTCTGCCATCCGGAAAGCTCCTATCTCACTGGTGGTTCCAAATCGGTTCTTAAACGCCCTCAATATCCTTATCTCATGATCACGCTCTCCTGCAAAATTCAGTACGCAGTCCACCAGATGCTCTACAATCTTCGGACCTGCCAGCTCGCCGCTCTTCGTTACATGAGCCACGATAAAGATGGGAATACTCTCACTTTTTCCAATCTGCATCAATATATTTCCACAGGCTCTCACCTGCGATACGCTTCCCGGAGCCGAATCCAAGTCCTGTGTATACATGGTTTGAATGGAATCCACAATAAGAAACTCAGGTTTTACGGTTTCACACACCGCCATAATATTTTCCATGTTTGTTTCGGCAAGCACAAACAGATTATCGCTTATATTTTCGGCGTCTTCACGGTTATTAAGATTTTTAATTTCGCCGCAAACTCTGTCGGCTCTCATTTTAATCTGCTCTTCCGATTCTTCTCCTGAAACATAAAGAACCGGACCGTATTTTCTCGCTATATTTTCCGCAGCCTGAATTATAAGTGTGGACTTTCCTATTCCCGGTTCTCCTGAAATCAGCGTGAGAGAACCCTTTACCATGCCATGTCCAAGAACTCTGTTCAGCTCACCGATTCCTGTATCGAGGCGTTTTCTGTTTGCAGAACCTACATTCTTCAGCTGCGACGGTCTTCCACCTCTATTGGTGCTCTTTCCGGAAAGTCCGCTTCCCCGCCGCCTTACATCATTCTGCGTTATTTCCACAACCTTTTCCTCGACCATGGAGCTCCAAGCTCCGCAGATGCACTGCCCCATCCACTTAGGACTTTCATATCCGCACTCTTGGCAGACAAATACTGTCTTTGGTTTCTTTGCCATAAAATCCCCTAATAATCTTCTATTCTTTAAGTCTGACAACCCTTACAAAAGACTCCCCATGATTGAGCGGGGAGACTTTACAAAGTCTGCTTATTTATCTTCCTTTGCCTGATGTTCTGCAACAATCTTATCAGCCATGACTTTTGGAACTTCCTGATACCTCTCAAATTTCATCTCAAAAGTTCCCCTGCCCTGGGTCATGGAGCGAAGTCCCAGTGCATAGTCAAATAACTCTGCCTGTGGCGCCTCTGCAAGGAGTTTCTGCTCTCCCGACTGCTGAGGCTCCATTCCGAGAATCTTTCCTCTGCGCTTATTCATATCGCCCATTACATCTCCCATGTACTCGTCAGGAACATAAATTTCCATGTGCATGATAGGCTCCAGCAAGCAAGGATTTGCCTCTACGATACCTTTTCTGAAGGCGAGAGCTGCCGCAAGTTTGAAGGACACCTCATTTGAGTCCACATCGTGATACGAACCGTCATACAAAACAGCTTTAACATTTACACATTTGCAGCCTGCCAAAGGTCCTTTTTCCATACATTCAAGAAGTCCTTTTTCTACTGCGGGAACATAGTTCTTTGGAACTGAACCGCCGAACAGTTCTTCGCTGAATTCAAGACCGTCTTCCTTTGACGGCGAGAATCTTATATGTACATCTCCGTACTGACCTGCTCCACCGGACTGCTTCTTGTGTTTTCCCTGTACATCAGAACTTCCCTTTATGGTTTCCCTATATGCTATCTTCTGCGGAACTGTCTTAACATTTACACCAAATCTGTCTTTAAGCTTAGCCATGATGATGCTGAGCTGCATATCGCCCTGACCGCCAAGAAGGGTCTGATGGGTTTCTGCATTTCTTTCGACAACGAAGGAAGGATCTTCTTCTCTGAGTTTTGCAAGACCTGTTCCCATCTTTTCATCGTCTCCCTTATCCTCTGCTTCGATGGCTATATAATATGTCGGAGAAGGATAATCGAGAGGCAAGTATCTGATTATATCACCCTTGTCACAGAGGGTATCACCGGACTGGGTGTACTGAAGCTTTGCAACGGCCACTATATCTCCCGCCTCTGCGTAGTTAAGCTCCGTCTGATTCTTTCCTCTCAGGAAAAACAGTTTTCCAAGCTTTTCGGATTTGCCTGCCCTCTCGTTGTAGACTTCGGTTCCCGAATTCATCTTTCCGGTTACAACCTTCATTATGGAAATCTTTCCTACAAACGGGTCTGCGATTGTCTTAAACACAAATGCTGACATTGGTGCATCTGTTACGCACATTCTTTCAACAGGTTCGTTGGAATCATTGAAGCCCTTGTAAGCTCCATGCTGAAGAGGTGTAGGAACATATGTCAAAAGTACATCCAAAAGACCCTCAACGCCGTGTCCCAGTTCAAAGGCGGATGAGCAAACAGGTACGATGATACCGTCTGAAATTCCCTTTACAAGACCCTTTTTAATCTCCTCATCTGTAAAGTCCTCGCCTTCAAAATACTTTTCCATCAACTCATCGTCAGCTGATGCGATGGCTTCCTTAAGATCTTCATCAATTTCCGCAGAAAGAGGCCATGAAAGCGGAATCAAGGTTTCTCCAAATTTTGCTTTCAATTCTTCAAATGTTTTGTAGAAGTCGAACTCATCCTTATCTCTCTTTGTTATTACGATAAAACGAGGTGTGGAGTATCTCTCGCATGCCTTCCAAGCAGCCTCTGTACCCACCTGAATTCCGGCTCCCGCATCAACCATAATTACCGCAGCCTCCGAAGCCCTAAGCGCAGCGTTAACCTCTCCCACAAAGTCAAAATAACCCGGGGTATCGATGAAGTTAATCTTGCTGTCCTTCCACTCTATCGGTACAACTGAAGTGTTAATGGAAAATCCCTTTTCTATTTCCATCTTATCGTAGTCAGATACGGTATTTCCGGCATCAATCTTTCCAAGTTTGCTGATAACTCCCGTTTCCAAAAGCGCAGCCTCAAGGAATGTGGTCTTACCACAGCCGCCGTGACCTAATAAAGCAACATTTCTAATAGTTTCACTTGTGTAGCCCTTCATGATAGAGTTCCTCCTATTCTCTTGTAAAATGACAGTTATTTCACCGTCTTTTCATCATGACTTTTCATCACTCAATATTGAGAATATTTTAACACAAAAGCCGTTGCTATGCAACGACTACATACACTTTATTCATAACCAAGTCTACTCCTTAGTCAAACTGTTTAAAGCCTTCTCCCGTATATAAGCTTAATGAAAATACTTTTCTT
Organism: uncultured Clostridia bacterium; assembly: GCA_945830395.1. Lineage (GTDB taxonomy): Bacteria > Bacillota > Clostridia > Peptostreptococcales > Anaerovoracaceae > Aminicella. The sequence goes on along the minus strand of CALZYE010000018.1, from coordinate 18,292 downwards.
TTAATTCATCTGTCAATTCTACTATCTGATTGTCCAAAATAATCAAAAGACGATCGCAAATTTTCTCAAGGTAATTATGCTGATGCGATGTCAGAATAATGGTTCTCCCTGAAGCCTTCAATCTAAGCAGAGTTTCCATGACATCGCTATTGGTTTTAAAATCCAGCGCATTAAAAGGTTCATCTAAAAGTATAATTTCCTGATTCTCCATAAAGGCTTGAACAATGCCCAGTTTCTGCTTCATACCGGCAGAATAATTTTTAACTTTAGTATTGTCATCAGGATCTAAGCCAATAGACACCATGTTATCTCTTATATCATCATCACTTATTTTATTTCTTATCTCTGCTAATAATTTTAGGTTTTTAAATCCACTATAATAATCTATGTATCCGGGCTGATTCACCAAAATACCAAGATTATCCGGAAAATCACAATTTTTACCGACTTTCTTGTCCCTTACTGTAACAGTACCTATATCAGCATATTCCAATCCCGCAATAATTTTAAACAGCACACTTTTTCCACTGCCATTTTCACCTACAATACCAATACATTCTCCTTCTTTGATTTCTAAATTCACATTCTGATATAACATCTTATTTTTAAATTTTTTACTTACATCAATTAATTTAATCATGGCTAAAATCTCCTCCTCGCTGAAAACAAATAATATACCGAGCAAATACCCATCATCAGTATAACAGCTCCAATAATAATCTTTGACTGCGTATAACCTAAAAATGTACCAAAGGAAAGCCCCAAAATAATATGATTGGAACTTGTCATTAAAAAGCTAATATATGTTGTTATTATCATACCAATAAATGTGGTTATTTCTCCCAATCTGTCGCTTAACATAACATATATTGTGGACAAAAATACCTGATTTATCACAAATAAACAGCTGTATAACATAACTTGGCGATCTAAATCAACAAAACCATGCGACATTTCATAAACGGCTTCTGTAACATAGCCTTTATCTCCTATACGGTATATAAATAAGAGAATCATAACTATGCTTATTGAGTACAACAGGCTAAACTTTAAAAATGCAATATTTCTTTTAAATAAAACTTCCTTTTTGTTTCTATACCTTACCAATAAAGAATTATTTAAATTTTTTCTAAAGTTACTTACACAATTTCCTATGGCAAATATAGGAATAAAATATAATATTGTAACTCTCAGCCATCCCATAAAAGATGGTTCTTCCAGGTAGCTGCCCATGAAAAATTTGAAAAATAAATCTTTAAATTTACTTTCTCCACTTCCTATAATCAGAATCACCTCAAGTGTCAACAATATCAAAATAAGACCTGCTGTCAATATCTTAACTTTACCTGTAATGAGATATTTTTCAAAAACAGGATTTCTTTTTTTAATACTGTAAAGAAGTAATAAGTTTCCTGATAAAATAATTGCCAGAACCAATCCGAATTTTATTATCCCATTCACCAATAAAGCATGGTGAAAAATAAAAAAATTATTTAAAGCTAAAATAGGAAGGTGGTATGACAGTTCCGTCTTGAATCCCAAATATACACTGATGAAAATGCCTACACATGCTGCTATAGAGCCCCGATTGCCAAATTTATCATTGATAAAGATTATCATCAAATATATAAAGCCCAGACCTATAACCATGTATACGCCTGCACAGATAATAGCTATCCCTGAATTTACCATAACCTTACTAAAGCTATCTATTATAAGCAAAATCTCATCATATTCATCAAAAAAAGTATGAGAAAATGATGTGGAGAATTCAAACGAAGTCATTCCGATAAAAAATGCCATTAGTATATGCACAATAACATATCCTAATACCATTATAAGGAAGCTGACATAATTCACTGATATATACGTTGTTCTGTTTTTAAACCTAAGTATTTCGTGAGGTTCTAATCGTCTTACTATATTAAGAATAATTAAAAGTGTAATAGGTAGAAATAAGTACAAAATATGATAATGATTAACTATCGACATTAGGACAAACTCTGATAAATTAACCTTTAATAATTTCATATGAGAAATTTCCGAGCCGGTCAAAAACGCAAAAAATAATAGTTCAAAAAGTATATACCATTTATTACTTAAAATAATTCTCTTTATTTTATGCTTAACAATATTTCTCATAATTCTTTTTCCAATGTATATACAATACCGTCATGGTAATAACTAAAATAGATATGGGAATCGCCAATTTGGGTAATGATATAATCATAGGATCCAGTCGGTTCAAAACAAAGGTAGTTATTAAACTGTATTGCGGTATTTTAAGATTTGAGGTAACAAAATTTTCTAATAAAATTATGATGAATGGTGTAATCACCGTCAAAAATATATTTTTCATGTGAAGAGCCACCGTCTGTCCAAAAAAACATATAAGCGTGGTTATCATTGATTTATACAGACTCCATATTACTATGAACTGATGAGGCTTATACATCTGTAGATTACCTAAAATCTCTCCTTTTAAATTATCTCCATATGTATGTGTGGATAAATCTGCTACCGATATAGAAAAAAAACCTGCAATTAAATTGGCGATAAAAACTGCAAATAAACAAAAGATTGTTGAGGAAATTATATACTTACTTACATATCCGGTAATAGAAATTCTACATCCTAAAGTATTTAAAAAATTATCTTTCTTCATATAATATATTTCCCAGGTAAATGGCGCAGTAACTATCAGAGGCAGAAAAAAATCTACACTGTTACTGCCGGAAATATATGGTTCAATTTTAAAATTTACAAGAGAAGTTCTATTTGCAATAGTAATTGAAATTAAAAGTGCTACAACATAAACTGATATCATTAACAGAAATGATAAATACCGATTCTTTGCCATTTTCAAGCATAAGCTCATTCCTAATACCTACTTTCTTAAATTCTACCGTTTAAATTTCTGTAACTCCACAAGAAATAAGAAGAAGTTTCTATATCTCAAATGCTAATATATGGGTGACTTAATTACTCTTCCACTTTCCGGCATACACTTTATTCATAACCAAGATTATTTATAAACGGCGAATCCTGTATGACGACTTTCGCTACTCTATATCCTTGACATGTTTTTTAATCCTGCTGCCGAATTCCCTAAGTCTCTTCTTCTCCTCCGGCCAAATTTTCGTCACCCTGTCGATGGCAATAATGAATATAATCACTGCCGCATAATCCTTCGCCTTATCAATCAAGCCTACGCTCTCCATAGTAATCAGCAATAAATAAAAGCTGAATAAAATGGTCCGCTTAGGCAAAGCAATTAAAAATTCGACGCCTGCCTTATAGCCCATATATATCTGACTGTTCAGTTCATTGGCTCTTTCTAATTTTCTGTCGATAAAAGCGGAAATATGGTTATAAAACCAGTCTGAAGTAAAAAACAGCGATTGTAATGCTATTGCCAATAAACTTATATTATTGGCATGTTTTTCTTTAAAGCCAAACAGGCGTGCAAATACATACACCCAGTCACTGTTGCTTATACAGATATAAATAGAAAGATATACCACCGTAACAGCAATAACTACGAGGAGTACGGAACGGATAAATCTCATAATATGCCCCTTTTTCACACTCTGCCTCCTGCTCTAAAACTCTGCGGTTTTAGGTGTTCTTGGGAAAGGCAGCACATCTCTTATATTACTCATTCCCGTTATATACATGATGATTCTCTCAAAGCCGAGTCCGTATCCTGCGTGCTTGACTCCGCCGTACTTCCTAAGTTCCATGTACCACCAGTAATCTTTCTCATTCAAATCCATCTCAGCCATTCTTTTGCGAAGCACATCGATCCTTTCTTCTCGCTGAGAGCCACCCACAATTTCGCCAACTCCCGGAACCAGCATGTCGCATGCGGCAACAGTTTTTCCGTCGTCATTGAGACGCATATAAAACGCCTTGATGTCCTTAGGATAGTCCGTAACGAAAATCGGTTTCTTAAACACCTTTTCTGTTAAATAACGCTCATGCTCCGTCTGAAGGTCGATTCCCCACTCAACGGGATACTGAAACTTTTCACCGCAGTCCTTTAAGATTCCAACCGCCTCAGTGTATGTAACCCTCTTGAAATCGGAGCTTACGACATGATTCAAGCGTTCCAAAAGACCCTTGTCAACGAAGCTGTTGAAAAAGTTCATCTCCTCAGGAGCATTTTCCAAAACATAGTTTATGATGTACTTAACCATGTCCTCTGCAAGATCCATATCATCTTCCAAATCGGCAAAGGCTATTTCAGGCTCAATCATCCAAAATTCCGAAGCATGCCTCGCCGTATTTGAGTTTTCGGCTCTGAATGTAGGACCGAATGTATAGATGTCACGGAACGCCATTGCGAAGATTTCTCCTTCAAGCTGACCGCTAACCGTCAGGTTGCAAGCTTTTCCGAAGAAATCCCTTGAAAAATCAATCTTTCCTTCTTCTGTTCTGGGAATTTCGTCAAGATCCAGTGTGGTTACCTGAAACATTTCCCCCGCGCCCTCTGCATCACTGCCTGTTATAATCGGTGTGTGTACATACACAAAGCCCCTGTCCTGAAAGAACTTATGAATCGCATATGCCACCAACGAGCGAACCTTAAATACTGCCTGAAAGGTATTTGCCCTGGGTCTTAAATGAGCAATTTCTCTGAGAAATTCCATGGAATGTCTTTTATTCTGAAGAGGATAGTCGCTACCTGAATCAGCCTCAATTACAACTTCTTTTCCGTGAATCTCAAAGGGTTGTTTCGCATTCGGAGTAAGGCTTAAAATTCCCTTTACCAAAACCCCCGCCGACAGATTAGCCTTGGAGATCTCCTCAAAATTGTCTATATTCCCGGCTTCGTAAACTATCTGAACCGGTTTGAAGTAAGAGCCGTCACTTATGGCAAGGAATCCGAACTTATTTGAACTTCTGTTCTGACGAATCCAGCCTCTTACAACAACTTCCTTATCTGCATATTCAGCAGTATTCATATATAATTCTTTCAAATGAATATCTTTAATTTCCATCGTTTCTCCTCGTCGTATCTATTTTTTAGGCTTAAAAGAACTTTTAAGATCCACTATTCTGTTAAAAACCTTCTCCGTTTCTGTGGTTAACTTGCTGTCGGCGATATAGTATCCGTGGCGGAAAAATTGGAATCTTTCTCCGGGCTTGGCATCTGCAATCATAGGCTCGCCATAGCAAATCTTTTCCTCCACCGAGTTTGGATTCAGAACATTTTCGCCCTTTTCGTTCTCGATATACAAAGGATTATAGTTGCGAACCTTAATGGGAACCGCCGTCTTTGCATCTACAAAATGAATAGTCCCTTTAACCTTGCGACCCTCAAAACCGCTTCCGGATCTTGTCTCGGGATCGTATGTGCAGTGAAGCTCAAGGATATTTCCATCTTCATCCTTTATAACCTCGTTGCAGGTTATAAAATAGGCTCCCTTTACTCTGACTTCATTGCCGGGGAAAAGCCTGAAATATTTCTTAACGGGAACCTCCATAAAGTCCGCTCCATCTATATAAATTTCTCCGGAGAAAGGAATCTCCCTTTCGCCCATTTCAGGAACATTTCTGTTATTTTCTACGGTAACCGTCTCCCTCTTGTCCTTCGGATAATTTGTCAAAACAACCTTGATGGGATCCTCAATGACATTTCTGTTTTCAACCTTTTCTTTCAGGTCTTCCCTTATGCAAAAGTCAAGCATCGCAGAATCTATGGTGCTGTTGCTCTTTGCAACCCCGATTTCCTCGCAGAAATTTCTGATGGAAGAGGGTGTATACCCCCTTCTTCTGAGTCCTGCAATAGTAGGCATTCTCGGGTCGTCCCAGCCTTCAACGATTCCATCGTCAACAAGACCTTTCAGAAGTCTCTTGCTCATAACGGTGTTTGTAAGATTAAGCCTTGCAAATTCAATCTGCTTAGGCGGATTATTCCAAAATCCCACATTCTTAAGAACCCAATCGTACAGAGGCCTGTGATCTTCAAATTCAAGGGTACAGATTGAGTGGGTGATTCCCTCTATGGCGTCTTCTATAGGATGTGCAAAATCGTACATAGGATAGATACACCATTTGTCTCCTGTATTATGATGAGGAATATGAGCGATTCTGTATATAATCGGGTCTCTCATATTGATATTAGGCGATGCCATATCTATCTTTGCTCTAAGAACCCTTTCACCGTCTGCGAACTCCCCTGCTTTCATCTTTCTGAAAAGTTCAAGGTTATCTTCTATGCTCTGACTTCTTGCAGGGCTTTCCTTTCCCGGGGATTTGAGAGTTCCCCTATATTCACGCATTTCCTCAGGAGTCAAATCGTCCACATAGGCAAGACCCTTTTTTACCAGTTCTTCCGCCGCCTCGTACATGGTGTCAAAGTAGTCCGATGCCCAAAGCCTTTTCTCCCATCTGAAGCCAAGCCATTTTACATCTTCTTCTATCGCATCTACATACTCTACATCCTCTTTCACAGGGTTGGTATCGTCATAGCGCAAATTCGTCTTTCCACCGTATTTCTGCGCTGTCGTAAAGTTAAGGCATATAGACTTTGCATGCCCAATGTGCAAATATCCGTTAGGCTCAGGCGGAAAACGGGTGTATACCTCTTTTCCGTAAACACCCTCTTCATTATCCTTGTCTATAATCTGATGTATAAAGTTAGCAGCTTTATTTTCGCTCATCTATTTTCTCCCAATCAAAATCAATTTTCTGTATCGACATGCACTTCGGAACATCAAAATCCGTTTCCGTTTCACGAAATGTATAATTAATTATTTCCCGTTGAAATCCCGGTGGTATTAATTATCTCATCGTTTATTTCCGACAAAGCAGCCGACGGCGTGTAATTCTTCTGTCCAAAGGCTTTTCTGTGCAGCCATCCGGCGTTGTTATTAAGCGTAGTGGGAACGGCATACCATACTCCGCCAACGATTCCTCCGTAGTAGCTTTTCGGATAGCTTATACTCTTTCCCATATCAAAGGTAGGCATTCTGAGAATCAAAGTCGCCACCTGAAACTGTGTCATATTCGTTCTGACATTAGGCATCACCTTGTCAGAAAGCTCTCTTAACTTCCACGGCGATGTGGCAGCTTTCTTAAGGACACCTGCCACAACTTTCTTATACCTGTTGGCACGCCCCGTATCGCCTCCTGAATTTTTTCTTATTCTGCAATAAGTCGTAGCCTGAACTCCATCTATGGTCTGAACGCCCGTCCTGGTTATCTTCTTGTAGGAACGACCCACATTTTCTCCTGTCTCCGGACCCCAGTGATTCAAATCCCCGATTTCATTGGACTTTACATCCACGGTTATTCCGCCTAAGGTGTCTATGGTATCCGCCACGGTTTTCCAGTTGAAAACCACATACTCCTTTATGTTCAGATCAAGACTTCTGTTCAACGAGGAAATGGTATTTGCTCCTCCCCCGAAGGCATGAGCGTGGGTGAGCTTATCTAAAACAGGCTGCCCCGAAGCTCCTTTCATCTTGAGATATGAATCCCTCATTACGGAAATCATTCTGATATGTCCGTCTCGCTTTCTGATACTTAAAATGATAACGGCATCCGTTCTGCTGCCGTCATAACTCTCTCCCTTTCTCGCATCCGAGCCGAGAATCACTATATTTCGATAGCCGCTGAGATCCTTATCCACCTGACTGTTAACTGCGAAAGTATTGTCCTTATGATCAACCCTATCCAGCTTAGAGGTTATAGAAAGCACATATGCAAAAACCGCAACAGCCAGCACTATTAAGGCAATTATGATGTTTCTAATCACCTTCAGCTTATTGATGCGGTAGCCCTTGCGCTTAGGAGTTTTCGGATAACCGTAATTTCCTCCCCTTCTTCCATTCAATTTTCGTTTCTGCTCCAGTTCATATGCCTCTGCACGCCTGGCATATTCAGGATCCTCGTACCGCCTGATTACCTCAGGGCTGTACTTCTCATGTTCATAATCATGCGTTCGTCTGTTCATAGCAATATAATACCATCTTACCAATGCAACTGCAAGTATTCCCATTCCATTATTTGCAAGGGACAGGCAAAATCACATTCCGTTTATTATATAAATATATTCGCTTTTCAGATATAAAATAGAGATGTTTTGAGATGTCTGAATTCAATGCTTAACAAAATGTGCGGAAGCATATTTCACAAGTTCTTTCCTGTCGTTTTTTATTTTGCCGCAAATTACCAAATCCAAGAGAAAATCCAAAGCTTCTCCTATTTCTCTGCCGGAAAGTCCATAAAGGTCACGCCCCGTTATCTCAAGTTGGTCGAGTCTGTAGCACTCTCCGCTGTTTTCAATCCTGTCCACAGCACGCACATCGCCCTCTGCCAAAAGCATTGCATCCTTTGTCACTTCATATCCGTAGTTCTTCATAACGGTCTTTATGCCGTTATCTGAAAGATTTCCCCCGTACAAGTAAATATCACTTCTTGCCTTATAAATTTTCTTCGCAGACTCAAGAGTTCTTTTTCTCAGCTTCAAATCGCTGAAGTCACCCGGCATCAATGCCGCAATTCTGACAGAGCTGTGCCGGGGCAGATGGTTCAGTCTCACATCATTTCTGTAGTCCACACCTAAAATATATTTTAGAACATCACTGTACCTGTTTAATATTTCTTCTGCAAAACTTCCCAAAAACAGTTTTTCAAATTCACTGCTGAGTCTTTCTTTTGCCACACACTTTGCTCTATCTTTCAAATCGTATATAGCCGATTCGGCTTCATTTTCAATGCAAAATCCTAATTCCGCTGCAAATCTCATAGCTCTGATGATCCTGAGTCCATCCTCCTTAAAGCGTTTCTTAGGGTTTCCTATCGCCTTAATAATGCCGGCTTCCAAGTCACCTTTTCCGCCGAACAAATCAATAAGTCCCGTCTTTTCGCTAAATGCCATTCCGTTTACGGTAAAATCCCGCCTTGAAAGATCATCGTCAATTCTGCCTGCGAAACTCACCTTACCGGGATGCCTTCCGTCTAAATAATCCTCTTCGGTTCTAAATGTGGTTATCTCGTATACAAGCATTCCCTTTGCATCTGCAACTCCGATGGTGCCGAATCTTTCCCCCTCCGTCAAAAGCTTGAAATCCTTGAAGCTTTCACAAATCTCTTTCGGTGTTGCCGAGGTTGTAATATCCCAATCGGTAGGAGATGCACCGAGCAAAAGGTCTCTGACACATCCGCCCACTATGTATGCTTCATAACCATTTGACTCAAGTCTTTCTAAAATACCTTTCACCCTCTTTGGAATTACAATTTCCTTCATTTTTCCTCTCTTTTCTCCTCTCCGAAAATACACATAAAGCCGCCCTAACCGGACGGCTTACGATTCCAAAGTTTGCCCATATGAAATTCATATATAGCTGCGTGGTTTCTTTAGTCCAATGTCAGTGACGGTGCAGTATAAACCCTTCCTGCAAGTTCCTGATCCAGCATATAAAGTCCCTTTGCATCTGTTCCGAACATTTCCATTTTCTTAACCAGATTACTTGCATTATCTTCTTCCTCAACCTGCTCCTTCACGAACCAGTCCAGAAACTGCATCGTACGAAAATCCTTAAGTTCGTAGGCTGTTCCATATATATTATTAATCAAAGAAGTCACATACTGCTCATGAGCCAGAGCCTCCTTTAGCGGATGCATATGATCTTTAAAGTTCTGGTCGGGTTTTTCTATTGCCAAAAGGTCAACAGTTTCTCCATTCATTTGCAGATACTTAAGCATCAGCATTGCATGGTCTCTTTCCTCCTGAGCCTGAATAGTGTACCAGTTGTTAAATCCGGTGAGTCCCTCATCCTCATAATAGTTGGCAAATCCCAAATATAAGTACGCTGAGAAAAACTCCTTATTCACCTGCGTATTCAGTAGTTCTTTAACTTTTTTATCAAGCATAACCTTACCTCCATTTTAGCAAAAAATTTTAAAATTGTGCTTACTCCTATTCTTTTTCTAAGTTAAGGGGAAAACCGTGCCTATTTTTACTCTTATTCGCAGGCGTTGGCAAAATCGGCACTAACCCACATCAATACTATACCTTTTCAGACTTTTTTTCAAGGGTTGTGTTCCTGATTGATGGATTCCATTACAAATTCTATTACATATGTTGCATGATAAATCACTATTCTCAGAGCGGATAATAGCGAATTGGGATCCGAAAATCGTAGTGTTTATGACAATAATTTCAACATTTTCCATAATCAAAAAACGGCTTTCTCAGAAGGATTCAGCCGTTTTCCAAAGCTATTTTGCAGCAGTCTCTTTTTAATCTGCCGAGTTTATGAGATTAGCACTTTTCTACGATAAGAGCTGTTCCCATTCCGCCGCCGATGCAAAGTGTAGCAAGACCTTTCTTTGCATCTTCTCTCTTTAGCATCTCGTAAATCAATGTAACCAAGATTCTGCATCCGGACGCACCAATCGGATGTCCGAGAGCAATAGCTCCACCGTTCACATTAAGCTTTTCTGTGTCAAATCCAAGTTCCTTACCTACAGCAAGTGATTGAGCCGCAAAAGCCTCGTTTGCTTCGTAAAGATCCATGTCGGCGATTGTAAGTTCAGCCTTCTCCAAAGCTTTCTGCGATGCGGGAACAGGTCCAACACCCATAATTGAAGGATCAACACCTGCTGAAGCATAACTTACAATCTTAGCCAGAGGTTTCACTCCAAGTTCTTCAGCTTTTTCTGCCGACATAACTACTACTGCGGCACCTGAGTCATTGATACCTGATGCATTGGCAGCCGTAACAACGCCTCCGTCTTTTTTGAATGCAGGCTTTAACTTAGCCATTTTTTCAATGGTAGCACCCATCTTAACATATTCGTCTGTGTCGAATACGATTGGATCGCCTTTTCTTTGTGGAATTTCTACAGGTACGATTTCATCCTTGAATTTACCTGCTTTGATGGCAGCTTCCGCCTTCTGCTGCGAAGCGAGAGCAAACTCATCAAGTTCTTCCCTTGTCAATCCCCATTTTTCTGCAACATTTTCAGCGGTAATACCCATGTGATATCCGTTAAATGCGTCCCACAGACCGTCATTTACCATCATATCAACCATGCTTGTGTTACCCATTCTCTGTCCCCATCTGGCTGCAGGCATTGCGTATGCAGTTGCCGACATATTTTCGGCGCCGCCGGCAACAATAATATCAGCATCGCCGGCTTTGATGATCTGAGCAGCAAGTTCAACAGCTCTCAGACCGGAACCGCACACCTTATTGATTGTCATTGCGGGAACTTCCTTAGGAAGACCGGCATCTAATGTCATCTGTCTGGCAACATTCTGTCCCAAACCGCCCTGAAGAACATCACCCATGATAACTTCTTCTACCTGTTCAGGCTGAATGCCAGCTCTCTTGATAGCTTCTTTGATTACAATTGCTCCAAGTTTTCTTGCAGGAACACCTTTAAGTGTACCGCCATAGGATCCGATGGCTGTTCTTGCAGCACCAACGATTACTACATCTTTCATTTTGCATACCTCCTATAAATTAAAGCGTCTGACAAGCGAATTTTCATCAGCACTTTTTTCAAGCATTACTCATTATTATTCTACTACATGAATATTAAAAAATCAAGATGGGCGCCCCACTTTATTACGGAAAAGTCTACGGTTGTCAAACATATGTAATAAAAACTGTCTTGTAAAAATTCAATATTTTCAGGGAAGCTATAAAACTAATCGTTTCTGCCTGTCAATAAGTTCTTCTCTTTATATCTTTTATAATATTCAAGATATATAATCTCTTATGACACTTCAGTATACTAAATATTAATGAGAAAAAAAAAGACTTTTTTTAAATAATTTGAAGTGATATTCTATAATTATCGAATATGTATGGCAAAAGCCATTCAGGGTCTATTAGAGGAGGTTTTTATGAAAAGATATAATTTAATGTCTAAAATTTTGATAGGGCTACTTCCTTTAGATACATTATTGTTAGGGATACTATTTATATATTATTATTTATTAGAGGGCAACTCGTTTAGTGATTCTCAAGTTTCGTTAATCGCCTTTAAGAGTTTCAGCATAATTACAATAGCAAGCGTAATATCATTTATAATATACGAAATGTATCACAACAGACATAAAGTAATCGATTCCTTTTTATTGATTTTATGTGTATTAATAATCATACTGTCGACCTGCTTGTCTTTGTTTGATGTAAATTTCGGCATAAACTATTTAAAGGATTCGGACAATGTATTCAATACAATTATAGTTTTATATACGGCAGGAATTTTTATATATTACTATTATGTATATGACAGAGTCTTATATAAAAAAGATTAAAACATTTTTGCTGATATCACATTATTAGTTACTTTAATTTCCTCTTTCAAATGCGAAGAAGAGGAACATTATGCAACACATATCCACGCAAAATAACTAACCACCGGCATGTGACATGTACCCGTAATCCTATACACATTCATTAGTCGGTGGTTTTACTTTTCGGCACAGCACTGATATTACCGGCTGTACACAATAGTTCATTAAAGCTTCATTACTTTGCCTATAGAGTCGTGAATTACCAAATCCGCTCTATTATCATAAGGAGTCACATCTCTGTTGATTAAAACGAGATTTTCACCCCTAAAATAATTTATGAGTCCGGCTGCAGGATAAACTGCCAGAGAGGTTCCTCCGATAATCATCATATCTGCTTTGGAAATCGCCTCTGCTGCGCCGGTTATCACACTGTCCTTCAATGCTTCTTCGTAAAGCACGACATCAGGTTTAATCGTTCCCCCGCAGCTGCATTTCGGAACACCTGCCGCACAGTTTGAATCTTCCATGATATACTTAAGTCCATAGGCCTTGCCGCAGCTTCTGCAGAAATTTCTGAGCACGCTGCCGTGAAGCTCATATACATTTACGCTTCCCGCTTTCTGATGAAGCCCGTCTATGTTCTGAGTTATGACCGCCTTAATCTTCCCCTGTCTCTCAAGTTCTGCAATGGCATAATGTGCGGCATTGGGCTCAGCGTCCTCATAGATTAAGTTTTCTTTGTAGTACTTATAAAAAGTTTCACAATGTTTCTCATAAAATGTTGCAGAAAGCATGGTTTCCGGAGAATACCCATAGACCTGCTTTGCGTGATAGAGTCCCTTCTCGGAGCGAAAGTCGGGGATTCCACTCTCTGTAGAAACTCCGGCACCCCCAAAAAATACGATATTTTCGCTCTTATCTATAAGCTCTTTCAGCCTGATGTCCATAGCTAACTCCTTTCATCCTTGTGCAGCTTTGATGAATTCTTTCGCTTTTCTCTTTCTCTTCGCTTCTTCGTCTTTTCCTTCATCACCGAATATCCGAATGTTCCGAGAGGGCTTTTCTTTAAAGCAAAATACTCCCCGTGGCTGTATGTCACAAGCTTTGCTTCGTCCAAACAAAACCTGCTTCTTTCATCGAAAAGCTCCTTTGCACCGTGAACCGACACTATTTCCGCAATAAACATATCGTGACTGCCAAGCTCTTTTACCTCTTTCACCTTACATTCCAAGTTCACCGGAGACTCTTTCACCAATGGAGTGTTAACCACCTGCGCATTTTCCTTTGTAAACCCGCAAAACTGAAATTTATCCACATCTCTTTTCGATCTCACTCCGCAGAAATCCGTTTCTTTGACCATATCCTCTGTAACAAGGTTGATGACAAACTCCTTGGACTTTGAAATCATCTGATGAGAATATCTTGATTTCCGCACCGATATATATGTCATAGGCGGGTTTGTATTGATAATTCCCGTCCACGCAATAGTTATGAGATTGTCCTCTCCCCCATGGCTGCAGGATACCAGAACCACCGGAAGAGGGTTCAGCATGGTTCCCGGCTTCATGGTAATTTTTTCTAAAGCCTTCATTAAAGTACCGCCTTAATAGCCTCTAAAAGTTCATCGTATTCTTCAAATGCCGGAAGTTCGGGATGCTCCTTTTTAATCTCCTCCGTGCTCTTAAAAAGAAAGCCCGCCTTGCTGGCTTCAATCATGCCCAGATCGTTGTGGCTGTCGCCGCTTGCAATAGTGTCATAGCCGATGGACTGAAGAGCTTTTACAGTACTGTACTTGGATTTCTCAACCCTCATTTTGAAATCTGTGATCTCCCCGTTTTCAGAGACCTCCAAGGTGTTGCACATTATCGTAGGCCATCCCAGTTTCTCCATCAGCGGTTTGGCAAACTGCTCAAAGGTATCGCTCAGAATGATAACTTGTGTTTCTTGGCGGAGGGCATCCAAAAACTCCCTGGCACCCGGCATAGGGTCAATCTTTGCGATTGTCTCCTGAATCTCCTTTAGTCCCAGTCCGTTCTTTCTCAGAATATCCAAACGATATTCCATTAATTTATTGTAATCCGGCTCATCGCGAGTAGTCCTCTTAAGCTCGGGAATTCCTGTCACCTCTGCAAAAGCAATCCAAATCTCAGGAACGAGTACACCTTCCATATCCAAACAAACCATATTCATAATAATTCCACCTTTCTTTAGCTTCGCCTCTACTCTTGTTTCAAGGCTTTCAATAATAGTTACATGGCATATATTGTTGAAAAATCCGTATTTATCCGCTTAACCACAAAACTATGCCGAAAAATAATGCTTACAAAACACTTTAATAGTTTATATCGATAGTGTCAAGGCGTTTGCACCAAAAGTTTTCTTCCTGCGCCGATTTTTTGTAAAAAAAGCACCGGTGCAGCTCACACATGGTGAAACTCCCCTCCGGTGCTCTAAACCTACTTAATTAAAATTATTATTAGAGAACGCCCGGCATATAAACTGATATTTCCCCCGGCGTCTAAGGTCGAAATTGACCTTGCAGTTTATCTGCTGTAATCAAAGAATCCGGCGCCGCTCTTCATTCCGAGTTTTCCTGCAGCTACCATCTGACGAAGCAGAATGTTCGGACGATATTTCGGATCACCAAATTCTGTATATAGAACTTCCATAATTGCAAGGCAAACATCCAATCCGATCAGATCTCCCAAAGCAAGAGGTCCCATTGGGTGATTGCAGCCAAGTTTCATTGCTGTATCAATGTCTGCAGCAGAAGCGATGCCTTCGTTGTAAATTCCGATTGCTTCGTTGATCATAGGAATAAGAACTCTGTTTACAACAAATCCCGGAGCTTCCTTAACCTGAACAGGAGTTTTTCCCAGTTCAACAGCAAGTTCTGTAACAATCTTGTTGGTTTCTTCTGAAGTCACCAATCCGTTGATAACCTCAACCAGTTTCATTGCAGGAACAGGGTTGAAGAAGTGCATTCCGATAACCTTGTCAGGCTTTGTTGTAGCCATTGCAATATCAGTAATTGACAGAGAAGAAGTGTTTGATGCGATAATGCAGTCAGGACCCGTAAGCTCATCGACTTCCTTAAGCAAAGCTTTCTTCGCTTCTTTATCTTCCGTTGAAGCTTCAATAACCATGTCTACATCTTTGATGATGCTGAGCTCTGTGGAACCGCTGATTCTTCCAAGGATTGCCGCCTTATCTTCTTCAGTGATCTTTTCTTTGGAAACCATCTTTGTCAGAGCTTTTTCTACTTTAGCAATGCCCTTGTCGATGGAAGCCTGATGTCTGGCTCTCATTACTACTTCGTAGCCGTTCTGCGCCAATACCTGTACAATTCCTGCACCCATTGTGCCGGTTCCTAATACGCCAATCTTCTTCATTTTGAAACCTCCTATATGCAATATATGCAAATATTTTGTTTTGATAAAATAGTTGTTAAAAAATTAACTTTTTCTATACCCCGATTATAACACAAACTATGCTAAAGTAAAGGGTATTTATAAAAAACAGTCTATAAATTTTCCGGCTTCATCAGTAATTCCTTCCAAACCGTTTCTTAATAAAAATTGTATCGCTCTATTTTACCCTTATACTTAGCTACACTATGTACCGTAAATTTTTTCAAATCTTGTATCTTATATATGTCATTGATAACCACATCTACTATAGCATAACCTCTACTCACCTCACCGGGTTTTAGTTTCCATTTTGTATTTTTATTCATATTATTTTCTTCATCATATCTGGGTAAAGAATACCACACATTTCCCGCACTGATAACAACAATAGTGTTATCAACATCAATCTCACTTAAATCATTATTGGACATATTTTTTGCTCTGAACGGAATTATGTATCTGAACACTTTTGACTTAAAAGTGTTGCTGTAACGCACCTCTGTTATAGGATGACCGATTGTACATATACACGCTCCGCCCGCACTATATGTCCCTCTGTTTCGTAATTTATTTCTTTTGAATCATTAAATTTTACATTTTGCTCGCTGATTTTTATCGCAGGATTTTCATTTATCAACTTATAGTTTATAATTGACAGAACGATAATTATAAAAATAATTCCCTGCAAAAAATGTTTTCTATCCATGGCAGACAACTTCATTTATAACACCCCTATCAATTAATATTTTACTGTCCGAAACTTCCTCTATGAAATCCTTATCATGACTTGCGATTAAAACAGTACTTCCCGCGTTTTTTAACTCTGTCACTATATTTTTCATACGATTTATTCCTTCTGCATCCAAGGCATTCGTCGGTTCATCAAGGAGTACGAGGTCAGGGCATCCGAGAATAGCTTGAGCAATTCCCAACCTCTGCTTCATTCCAAGAGAATATTTGCCGTAATGTCTTTTGTCTGCAGGATTTAGTCCAACTTTTTCAATTACTGAATTAATGTCTGAATCTGTCACATCGTCATACAAAAAACTTAATAGTTTCAGATTCTCTTTTCCTGTAAATTCATTTAGGAATGCAGGAGATTCAATTAAAATTCCGATATTTTTAGGAAACTTATCTCCACCTACCAATAATCCGTCGACAGTAATGGTTCCTTCGGTCCTTACGAGCCCGCAAATTGCACGAAGAAGCATGGTTTTTCCTAAGCCGTTAATGCCCTCTATTCCATACACTTTATTTTTCTCAAATTCTATTGAAATATTATTTAATACTGTATTTCCCTTAAGAGTTTTAGTGACATTACTTAACTTTATATAGTCTTTCATTCTCCTGTTCTCCCTTTCTTATAGATATCAATTTTCTTTAAAATCATGCTACCTGTCAAAAATGTAAATATTAGAACACACAACATATAAATCAAACTTATTCCCCCGCTCGCAAATGAGATAAGGTTTACTTCCTCTTCTCTTTTAATCATAAAATTATTTATAAAATACAACCTGCTCTCATAAGGCAGCCCCAGACATATCATGGTGAGGCAAGCGATAAAAGAAGAAATCTCAGTGATTATCAGCGAAAATAGTTCATACACGCATAGAACTATGAAGCCACCCATGCAACTATATACTGCATTTCTTAAATAAATACTTAAAACGGTTTCATCTACTTTCAAACTCGAAATCAAAACGAAAAATATACTGATAATAAGCATTATAAATGAAAAAAATATACACACTAAAAACGAAATTATCAGTTTGCTGAGCCAAAAATTTCTGATACATTTCAGCCTTATGAGAATACTGCCGGCGTGAAAATATAAATCTTTCCTCACAAAGTCTATACAAATAATTGCAGGAAGAATATATTGTAACACCGTGTAGTATGGAAATTGCATCATTTCAACAAAATCAAGTCTGCTGACACCTGACAACTGTTTAAATAAATATCCTTCTCCACCAGTGATATAGAATATGTTAATCAATACAAATACACACATACATGCCGTGAAAAATCTTTTCCTTGCAGTAGTCATTATTAAAAAAAAGTCCCGCTTGAGCAAACCTCTAATTTCACTCATTGTATACACCTTTTTCTCGCCAATAGAATGTATACTATCGTCGTAATTGAAAATCCGACAGAAAAAAAGATTATAATTGCCATAGGGTCATTGCATCCACCCAATTGTTTCTCAAAGCCTTTCGGTACATATTTTCCCATCTTATCTATATGAAACGATGCCGCAGTATATACATAACTTATAATAAAAGCTGTTAGAACGACAAAAAACCTGTTTTTCAAAATAAATCCGGCACAAAGTGCCATAGTTGAGTAAAGAGCTCCAAGCAAAAAGCCTATAATTAAATACAACCCCACATGAAGTAACGGGTGGTTATAATATAGCTCGGGAAAAATTGTAATAGATTCTTTTAGTGTAACATTAACCGCATCATCTATAACCATATCGGGAGCTCGATTAGGAAGCAGCATAAAACAACAGTATAGATTGAAAACCAACGGAAGCACAAAACACAATCCTCCTACCATAGAGCCTGTGAAAAAATCTCTGTAAATTAAACAATACAAAGGTCTTCTATGATAA
>CALZYE010000017.1 GCA_945830395.1 uncultured Clostridia bacterium | reverse complement strand
TTATCATAGAAGACCTTTGTATTGTTTAATTTACAGAGATTTTTTCACAGGCTCTTTATAGTCTCAATCTTTGCAGTGTTTCATTATCAGACGATATGCCTTACTTTGAGATATTCCCAGCCGCTTCGCCACACCATAGGAACTTTTGAACTTCTTGTGCGCCTGCCTTATTATACGCTTTTCCTCCATTTCCATAAGTTGCTGAAGTGTCATGGAGTTTTCGTCCGCATTGCTTTTAAGTATATTTTTCAGCGTACTTTTATTGTGTACATTGGCAGGCAAATCATTTACTTCTATCGTGTTTCCGTTACTGTTCAAGACGAGAAATTCCACAAGATGTTCAAGCTCTCTTATATTTCCCGGCCAGGAGTATCCCAGCAGTATGTTCTTGCTTTCCTGTGTCATGCGAGATTTAAGAGAGTGTTTTTTATTGAAATAGTTCATATAGTATTCCAGCAGAATATTTACATCCTCCGGTCTTTCGCAGAGAGAAGGAATATTGATTCTAACAACAGAAAGTCTGTAATACAGGTCCTCTCTGAATTTCTTCTCGGAAATCATATCGGTGAGATCCTGATTTGTGGCAGCGATAATGCGAACATCGATTTTTTTATTTTTTGTAGCGCCTACAGGCATATAAGTATGCTCCTGAACCAGTTCCAGAAGCTTAACCTGCATGGAAAGGGGTATTTCTCCTATTTCATCAAGAAATAATGTGCCGCCGCCCGCTTTTTCTACAAGACCTATCTTTCCTTTGTCGGAGGCGCCTGTAAAAGCACCTTTTTCATAACCGAATAACTCTGACTCAATCAGGCTAAGGGGAATGGTGGAACAGTTTATCGAAACAAAAGGGTTGTTTCTTCTTGAACTTCTGTTGTGTATTTGCTTTGCAATCCGAGTTTTTCCGGTGCCGGATTTCCCTGTTATCAAAATGTTGATATCCCTCGGCGCCATATTCGCCACCAAATCATCTATTTCTTTCATCTGTGGGTTATCAAATTCGGGACCTTCCAGATATTCGGTGGAATCATTGAGATTTCTTTTAGCTTCTATGAGCTGCGACTGTACATCGTATAGATTTGATTTAAGCTCGTTTATTTCAGTTACATCGCGGCAGTTTTCCACAATGAACATGAGGTTTCCGTCACCATCTAAAACGGGGGTTGAGGTGTTTAGAATTGTTTTTCCCGCTGCGGTTTTCTGTTCGTAAGTAATCGGTTTTTTTGTATTTATAACATCTCTAAGAAAACTCCTGTCAACAACACCGTCCTGTGCAAAAGTCAATATGCTTTTTCCGATAATTTCATCACATGTTTTTCCATAATGTTTCTCAAAAGACTTATTGCAGTATATGGCACGCCCCTGATTATCGCACACGAAAATTTCATCAAAGGAATTTTCCAAGATGCTGGATATAAAGTCATTTGCTTCATTATCGTTAATCCAATATATTTCATGTTTTTCAGTTTTTATGCAGTCGTAGTCGTAGTGCCGTATAAAATTTTTTATTTCACTCAAGGTTATGTTATCAGAAGGATTTAGGGGTAAAAACTGTCTTGCAATCTCGTTTATGAAAACAATTTCTCCCATATTATCAGCTATTATACATCCGCCTGATATGTCGGGTTTCCGTGATTTCATAGTACTCCTCCTGTCTATAATTATTATTTCCTTGAAATTATTATTAGTTATAGATAGATAATAACCAAGTAAGACATAAATGTCAATTAATTATATTTATTTTGGAATTTAATTCAAAATTAACTTGCCAAGCCGCGGATAAACCGGTAAAACCCTTGGAAATACAAGGACATAAAGGCGTAAGTTAAAAAGAACTTATATTTTAAGGTTATGGACATATTTAAGTATAATTTGACTTAGCACACTGAATTGAATTTTAAATTGAATTGCGAATATAATTTTTTTAGCTGTAAATTGCAGTATTTATGCGTATGACAATATTTTCAAAAATAAAATTGGCACGGTAATTGCTCCATATATTTTCAAAAGTTGAATTCAAGCTTGAAACTATTTATAGGTTGCCGGATAGACTTATATGACATTTTATGAGGAGAAAATAATGAGTACGCAGAAATTAGAAAGATCATTCGGGACTAAAGATGTGTTTACTTTAGCTTTCGGTACAATGATAGGATGGGGATGGATTATGCTGTCGGGACAATGGGCAGCATCTGCAGGAATGTTAGGAGCAATAATAGCATATGTAGTCGGTGCTGTCTTATGTGTATTTGTAGGACTGGTGTATTCAGAATTGACACCGGCGATTCCTTATACGGGAGGAAGCGTAGTTTTTTCATACAAGGCGATGGGATATTGGCCTGCAGTACTTGCAGGACTTGCTACAGCTTTTGCATATCTTGGAGTTGCGGCATGGGAAGGTCCCGCCTTTTCCACAGCAATCAACTATGTAATAGAGATTCCCAAGTACGGAAAAATGTGGACCATAAAGGGAGATGATGTGTATGCCTCAGTTGCATGTATTTCCATAATTGCATCGGTTATAATTACATACCTGAACTACAGAGGCGCAAAACAGGCGGCGGTATTTCAGACTATAGCTACAGGGGGACTCATCGCCGTGGGGCTGGTATTTTTAACAGGTGGAGCTGTTATGGGTGAACCTGAGTATACGAAGCCTCTATTTACGAATTTTAAAGGATTTTCCGCTGTTCTCCTTATGGTTCCTGCAATGTTCGTAGGATTTGATGTAATTCCACAGTCTGCCAGTGAGATGGATGTCCCGCTTAAGAAAATTCCTAAAATTTTAATTCTGTCGATTTGTGCAGCTGCGTTATGGTATATGGCAATGATATTTGCAACATGTATATCGGCGCCCGCCTCTGTTCGCCTGAACGGCGTGATTCCGGTGGCAGATGCCATGGCATATAACTTCGGCGCAGCTATATGGGGGAAAATATGTATCATAGGAGCCGTATGCGGAATATTAACAAGCTGGAACGGTTTTCTCTATGGAGGCGCCAGAGTACTGTATGCCCTTGCAAATGCAAAGATGCTTCCTGGATTTCTTGCTAAGGTTCACCCAAAGTACAATACACCGTCAAATTCGGTACTGCTATGCGGAGCACTTTCAACATTTTCTTGCCTTTTGGGAAAGGGTGCGCTTACATGGTTTGTAAATGCCAGTTCCTTTGGAGTTGTACTTGTTTACTTCATGGCAACATTGTCCTTTGTAGTACTGAGACAAAAACAACCTGAACTTACAAGACCTTACAAGGTTAAGAACGCTAAATTTGTAGGATTTATGGCGATATTGGTATCCATATTCTTTGCATATTTGTATCTGCCTGTGGGACCAAGTCCCCTTGCGCCTATTGAATGGGCATTTGTAATAAGTTGGTTCCTGTTTGGAGGAGTCCTGGCGATATATGCCAAGAACAAATACAGAGATGTTTCAGAAGAGGAAAGAGAGAAATTTCTCTTTAGAGAAGAATAATAAAATATGTTTAAAGTTAAATCAGTTTTTTAAAAGAAATGGAGGAAGTTATGTTAAGAAACGCACTACCTAAAATTACTACATCCCTGCCGGGACCAAAGGCAACGGAAATAATCAAACGCAGAGATGAAAACATGCCGGGAGCAATAAAATGCGGTTATCCCTGTGTCATTAAACGCGGCGAAGGGGCGATGTTCGAGGATGTTGACGGAAATATTTTCCTTGACTGGATTGGCGGAGTAGGAGTTCTAAACATAGGATACAGCAGGCCTGAGGTTATTGAAGCGGTGAAAGAGCAGGCTGACAACTATTTCCACGCAATGATGAATATCGTAACTCACGAGCCGTATATCAAGATGGCGGAGAAGATGAACGAAATAGTTCCTGTTAGAGGCAATAAGAAGAAAACCATGTTTGCCAACTCCGGTGCGGAAGCAAATGAAAATGCAGTAAAGATTGCGAAGAGTTACACGGGAAGACCGAATATAATCGTATTTTCAGGAGCGTTCCACGGAAGAACGGCAATGACTATGGCGATGACAGCAAATAAAGCATATGCCATTGGAATGGGCCCTTTCCCTGACGGCGTTTACAGGGCTGAATTTCCTTACTGCTACAGAGCGCCGGAGGGTTTGTCAGAAGAAAAGCTTGTTGATTATTATATCGAAAAACTTGAAACCGTGTTTACGGAAGCATCACCGAAGAACAGCACCGCGGCAATTGTGTTTGAGCCTGTACAGGGTGAAGGCGGATTTATACCTGCACCTGTTGAATGGGTGAAGGCGGTGAGAAAAATTTGTGACGATAACGGTATCATGATGATCACAGATGAAGTACAGACAGGTTGGGGGCGCTCAGGCAGGATGTTTGCCTCTGAGTACTTCAAAGAAGCAGGATGCGCTCCTGATATTATGACAACGGCTAAATCTATTGCAGGAGGGCTGCCGTTATCGGCGGTTACTGCATCTGCTGAAATTATGGATAATGTTACTTCAGGAACTATCGGAGGAACATACTGCGGCAACGCTCTTGCATGTGCGGCGGCGCTGAAGGTGGTTGAAATAATGGAGAAAGAAGACTATCCTGCCAAAGCGAGAAAAATCTCAGATAAGTGCTTTGAGAAGATGAATAAATGGGCAGAAAAATATCCTGTGATCGGAGATGTAAGAGGAGTAGGATCAATGCTCGGTATAGAATTTGTTAAGTCGAAGGCTTCAAAGGAACCTGACAGTGAAGTGGTAGGAAAGATTGTCAACTACGCTACAAACAAAGGACTTCTTCTGGAGGCGGCAGGCACTAAAGGAAATGTAATCAGATTCCTTTGCCCTCTGTGCGTAACGGATGAACAGCTGGAAAAAGGTCTTGAAATCTTTGAAGAAGCGATTGCGGCAGCAGTTTAAGTTTTTTAACCTTAAATATAAAAGAAAGCTGAGGGAAAAAATGGAAGCACGGATACAGAAAATAATTGACGAAAATATAAATCCGAGCCTTTCAAATCACTATGGAAATGCCGTGCTTACCGGGATAATTGACGGCGTAGTCTATGTAAAGTTGAATGGTAGCTGCGCCTCATGTCCCTCAGCACAGGACACGATGGAAAATGTAGTGAAAAGAATGATTATGGATAATATCCCGGAGGTGAAGGATGTGACATTGGATACATCTGTGAGCCAAGACCTTTTGGATATGGCGAAGAAGTTGCTTAAGTAAGCAGGGGGAAATATTATGTTGATGACAGGAACAGAATATATAGAAAGCCTAAGAAAATTAAACACAAGAGTATACATGTTCGGTGAAAAGATAGAAAACTGGGTGGATCATCCTATGATAAAACCATCCATAAACTGTCTTGCAGTTACATATGATTTGGCACAGGATCCCGAGTATGCGGATCTGATGACTGCAAAATCCAGTATCACCGGAGAAAAAATTAACAGATTTGCACACCTTCATCAGAGCAGTGAGGACCTGAAAAAGAAAGTTAAAATGCAGAGACTATGCGGACAGAAAACAGCGTCCTGCTTTCAAAGATGTGTAGGAATGGATGCTTTCAATGCGGTATTCTCCACAACCTTTGAAATCGATGAAAAATATGGAACACATTACCACGAAAACTTTGTGAAATACCTGAAATATATTCAGGAAAACGATCTTGTAGTAGATGGTGCCATGACTGATCCTAAGGGAGACAGAGCGCTGGCACCACATCAACAGAAAGATCCTGATTTGTTCCTGCGCATAAAGGAAGTCAGAGAGGATGGAATTATCGTTAGAGGGGCAAAATGTCACCAGACAGGCTCAATCAACTCTCATGAACACTTGATTATGCCTACCATTGCAATGAAGGAAGAAGATAAGGCGTATGCTGTGTCATTTGCCGTTGAGTCAGATGCAGAAGGCGTATATATGATTTACGGTCGCCAGTCCTGTGATACCAGAAAGATGGAAGAAAATGCCGATGTGGACCTTGGAAACAAACAGTTTGGAGGACAGGAAGCCCTCGTAGTATTCGACGATGTATTCGTACCTAATGAAAGAGTTTTCCTGTGCGGAGAGTATGATTTTGCAGGCATGATGGTTGAAAGATTTGCAGGTTATCATCGGCAGAGCTACGGTGGATGCAAAGTTGGAGTAGGTGATGTTATCATCGGTGCGGCAGCACTGGCAGCAGACTATAACGGTGCAGCCAAGGCGTCCCATGTGAAAGACAAGATAATTGAAATGACTCACCTGAATGAAACTTTATATTGCTGTGGTATTGCATGTTCCACAGAAGGGTATGCTACCAAGGCGGGAAATTATCAGATTGACCTTCTTCTTGCAAATGTATGTAAGCAGAATGTGACCAGATATCCTTATGAAATTGTAAGACTTGCAGAGGATATTGCAGGAGGACTGATGGTTACAATGCCATCTGAAAAGGATTTCAAATCCGATACGGTTGTAGGAAAAGAGGGGGAAACCATAGGTGATATATGTAATAAATATTTTGCGGCAGCACCTACATGTTCAACGGAAGACAGAATGAGAATCTTGAGGTTATTGGAAAATATATGTCTTGGTTCCTCTGCAGTTGGATATAGAACAGAATCTCTTCACGGTGCAGGTTCACCTCAGGCTCAGAGAATTATGATTGCAAGACAAGGCAATATCTCCGAAAAGAAAGAATTGGCAAAAGCGATTGCCGGAATAAAATAACATGGATATATTGATAGGTATAAAATTTTGTGGTGGATGTAATCCCAGATACGATAGAAAACTAAAAAAAGAAGAAATAGAAAATAAGCTGTTTACATTTTTCAAAGCATTAAAAACTCAATTCAATATAGAGCATGCAAGGGAAGATGCACACTACAAATACCTTATCGTCATAGGGGGATGCAGCACCTGCTGTGCCTCCTATGACCAATATAAAGCAGATAAAGTAATAAAAATAAAGGATATTTCTGATATGCCCATAGAAATATATAGTTTTCAGGAGGAACAAAATGGAGTGGAAGAAATACTATGAAAGTAATTTAACCGATGCAAAAGAGGCGGTAAAGTTAATTAAATCAGGTGATTTTGTTGTATTTTCTCATGCAGCAGGAGAACCGGAAGTTTTGATAAACGCTATGGTGGACAATGCCTCGGAATACCGGGATGTTACTATTTCACACATGGTATCCATGGGAAAAAATGAATATGTCAATGAGAAATACAAAGACAATTTTAAGTATAACGGGTGGTTCTTGAGCGGAGGAATCAGAAAGGCTCTTGATGAAGGTCGCGCCGAGTTTACACCGGTTTTTTTCCATGAAATTCCATCTCTGATCAGAAACGGACTTTTCAAGGTTGATGTTGCTCTCGTCACAGTGTCAAAACCTGATAAGCATGGATTCTGCAGTTTGGGAGTTTCCTGTGACTATACGGTTCAAGCTGTGAAAAAAGCTAAGATCGTCATTGCGGAAGTTAATGATAAGATGCCGTATGTGTATGGGGATACAGTTATACACACAAGCGAAATTGACAAATTCGTTGAATCTTCAAGAGAGATTTATGAGAGCCCTGTCATTCCGATCAGAGAGATTGAAGAAGAAATAGGTAAAAACTGTGCATCGCTCATTGAAGACGGTTCAACCCTGCAGCTTGGGATTGGAGGAATTCCCAATGCCGTCCTTGCCCAACTTAAAAATAAAAATCATCTCGGAATACATTCAGAGATGATTTCCGACGGTGTTGTGGATCTCTACGAAGCCGGTGTGATAGACTGCTCTGAGAAGACCATAGATAGAGGTAAGATGGTAGTTACATTTCTAATGGGCACCAAGAAGTTATATGATTTTGTGGATAGAAATCCAATGGTGGAGATGCGAACAGTGGATTATGTTAATCATCCTGTGGTGATTGCAAAATCTTCAAAACTGATTTGTATTAATTCATGCATGCAGGTGGATTTCTTAGGACAGATTGTTGCAGATACCATTGGAATAAGGCAATTTTCGGGAGTAGGAGGTCAGGTCGATTTCATGAGAGGGGCTGCAATGGCACTGGATGAAAGAGCAAAGGCAATAATTGCAATGCCATCTGTGGCTGTTAAAAAGGACGGAAGAAAAATTTCAAAGATTGTTCCGTTTATCGACCAAGGAGCCGCCGTCACCACATCCAGACACGATGTTGACTATGTGGTTACCGAATACGGTATCGCCAGACTCAAAGGCAAGTCTACCAAAGAAAGAGCAAGGGCTTTAATTGAGATCGCCCATCCTCAGTTCAAGGAGGAACTGAAAGTACAATTTGCAGAAAGATTTAAATGTGAATACTGATTTCACAAGGAAAGGAGACGACATGCAGGCGCTTAGAGTAGTACCTAAGGTGTTTTACTTTGATACCTTTAAAGAATTTAACGATGAATTTAAAATAACGGAAAAAGATATTATCGTCACAAATGAATGGATATATGATCCTTACATAAAACCTTTAGGTGTCAAAGCAGGGGTAATATATCAGGAAAAGTTTGGAAGCGGAGAACCGTCAGATGAGATGATAGATGCCATGAAAAGGGAGATGGATAAATTCACCTTTGATAGAATCGTTGCGGTAGGAGGCGGCACAATAGTTGATATCTGTAAAGTTCTTGCCTTGGATGTCCCTGAGAAGTCGGTTGACTTGTTCACAGGGAAGAAAGCTCCTAAAAAAGTTAAAGAACTGGCGGTGATTCCGACCACATGCGGAACAGGCTCGGAAGTTACAAATGTGGCCATCGCAGAGCTGAAAAGCCTTAAGACTAAAAAGGGAATTGCAGTGGAAGAAACATATGCAGACTATGCAATTTTGATTCCGGAATCTCTCGGGGGTCTTCCTGATTATGTATTTTCCACAAGCTCTATCGATGCATTGATTCATGCAATAGAATCCTACCTATCTCCTAAGGCTTCACCGTTTACGGAAATGTATTCATTAAAAGCTATAGAGATGATTATGAAAGGCTACAGAGAAATTATCTCAAAGGGAAATAATAAAGAGACCCGCAAACCGCTGCTGAAGGACTTTGCACTTGCATCAAACTATGCAGGCATCGCTTTCGGAAATGCAGGATGCGGAGCAGTGCACGCACTGTCATATTCAATCGGAGGGGCTTTCCATGTTCCGCACGGTGAGGCTAATTATCAGTTCTTTACAGAAGTATTTAAGATGTACATGAGGAAGAAACCTGACGGAAAGATAGCAAAGGCAAATGAAATTCTTGCAAAAGCTTTGGATTGCGGTGTTGACATTTGTTATGAAAAACTTGAAGAGATGCTCAATCACTTAATTCAAAAGAAACCTCTTAAGGAATATGGAATGACAGAGTCACAGATTGATGAATTTACAAAGATGACTGTGGAGAATCAGCAGAGACTTTTGGCAAATAACTATGTATTCTTGTCTGATGAGGAAATAAGAGAAATATTTGCGGGCCTGTATTAGTCATAAAACCTTTCTAAAACTCTTGTCCCAAAAGCCTATGAATGAAGTTAACATCCATAGGCTTTTGTTTAATTATATACTTTTTACAAACTTAACGGAATACAGCATCAGATGATAACATTTATTTGCGGTTGAAATTATTTTTTTCTTTTTTCACGACTTCACCGATTCCCTCACTGAATGTCGGATGGGGATAGATGACAGAGCCCATGTCATAGATGGTTAGACCTGACACTATGGCTTGAGAGAACTGGCTGATCATATCGGTGGCGCGGGCACACATCATCTGCGCCCCGAGAATTTTTCCGGATTCTTTTTCTGTAACCACTTTTATGAAGCCTCTCTCCTGAAGGGAGAGGATGGATTTGCCGTTTGCTCCCATGGTGTATTTATATGAAGCTGTTTCTATGTTTTGCTTCTTGGCTTCATCTTGGTTGATTCCGACACTTGCAATCTCAGGACTTGTGTATATGCACGACGGAATTGTTCTCATATCAACAGGAGAACCCTTTCCGTTCATCTTTGCCAGGGCGCATCGACCTTCA
Organism: uncultured Clostridia bacterium; assembly: GCA_945830395.1. Classification (GTDB taxonomy): domain Bacteria; phylum Bacillota; class Clostridia; order Peptostreptococcales; family Anaerovoracaceae; genus Aminicella. The sequence goes on along the minus strand of CALZYE010000017.1, from coordinate 22,446 downwards.
CCGGCGGCAACATGGGCAAGCTGAATTCCGCCTGTAACATCGCCTATGGCGAAGATTCCGGGGATACCGGTTTGAAAGTTTTCATCGACTGATATTTTACCCTTTTCCATAGGCATAGACTTGATTTCATTACCGGAATGCTCAGAGATCAATCCGTCTGTGTTTGCTTTTCTGCCTATGGAGATAAGGACAAGATCCGATTCTGCAAGACAGGGTTTATCTTTTTCGGTATAATGACATACCAAACCGTTTTCCGATTTTGAAATTTCTGTAACCGTTGATTTTACATGAATATCCACCCCAAGGCTCTTTTTCATTATCATCTTGAGATTTTGGGAGATTTCCTTGTCCATAGTAGGAAGGAGTCTGTCCATGGCTTCAATAATCGTTACTTTGGTTCCAATAGCTCCGAAGATCGATGCAAATTCGCAGCCGATAACACCTCCGCCTATAATTGTAAGGCTTGATACAGGGCGTTTAAGATTCAGTATTTCATCGCTGGTTATAACGCCGTCATTATCCGCTCCTTTGATAGGTGGAACCGACGGCACCGAGCCTGTGGCAATAAGAATTTTTTCTGTAGACAGCTTTATTTGTTCTTTCGCAGGAGTTGATATTACAACGGTGTTCCTATCTAAAATCGATGCAAATCCGTTGAACACATCTACTTTATTGGCCTTCATTAGGGAATCTATCCCTGACGAAAGCAAGGTGAGAACATTATCTTTTCTATCCTGCATTTTGGCTAAATCAAAATCTATGCTGTCAGAATTTAAAATACCGATTTCATCTCCGTGTTTTTTTATCTCGCCATAAAGCTTAGTTGAGTGCAAAAGGGTTTTGGTAGGAATGCACCCTCTGTTAAGACAGGTTCCGCCAAGGCGATCTTTTTCCACGATTGCAACCTTCATGCCGTATGCACCGGAAGCCTCAAGGGCGGTTTCATACCCCCCGGGACCGGCACCGATAACTATTAAATCATATTTTTCCATTATTTATCTCCTAATTTGATCTTAATACCACCTTGCCACCACCTTAACACCATGTGAGTATACTTCACTATTTAGTGTAAAGCTTTTTAATAAACAGGAAATCTCACACTGTACAGGAAATTATATATTATGTGCAATACAGCTAACCAAATCGCGTTTAATATTTGAAATAAGGGATGCGTTTTCAGATGCCGCTTCAAGTTTTGCGTTTACAACTGCATCTATAAGGGCAGGCGCATTGTATTCTCTACCTGAAAGGGCTCCTTTGATAAGGGTTATAACATCCTGCTCCATGGCATCTGAGAAGAAGTTTATATCTTCAATTATTCCTCCGTTTACTTTTAACTGAATCTGAATATCTCCCCAAGGAAACCTTTCACATATTTCATGGTTGAAGGGGATTTTTTTACCGTATTTCCAGTCCCATGACTGAAACTTTTCCTGCAGCTTGGATATTTCTTCAGCAGGCAGCTTCTCTTCTGATATTTTCTTTGCAGTAAGTCCATATACTTGAGAAAAGGACTTGATAAGAGAAGCTTCCATCATAGCCACACTGATATCAGGTCTAAACTCTATGAGACTGGCAACCCTTGAGGCAACGGAATCAACTCCATTTGACTGAAGTTTTTTCATGTCAACATTCAGATATTTTGCCATATCGCTTCCGTTCACATTGAGCATTATAGTTCCGTGATGGTAACACTGCTTTCCGATTTTTAGGAAAGCGTTTCCTGAGAATTTTCTGCCTTGAACCGTTATGTCGTTTCGGCCGGTTTTTTCGGCTTTTATTCCAAGAAGCTTTGCAGCCTCAAGAATTACGGAAAGTTGCTTATCCAAATTGTAATCTTCTTCTTTTACACAGAAGGTGAAGTTCAGGTTTCCCAGGTCGTGGTATACCGCGCCGCCGCCTGAAAGACGACGAACCAAATAGCCGCCGTCTTCCTCAAGTTTCGTAACTTTACATTCTTTCCAGCAGTTTTGATTTTTTCCTATAACGACGGTGTGCCGATTCTGCCACAGATACATTATGCACTGACCGTCCTTGACATTCATTGTAAGATATTCTTCCATAGCCAAGTTTTTGTACGGGTATGTATTTTCGGTTTTTAACCACAATATCTCTTTAATCAAGTTATACCTCCCTGCTGAAACAAAGGATTGGATTTCTCGCTGCCGTAACCTCATCAGGTCTTCCTATTACGGTGTTATGAGGCGCCCCTTTAAGATGCTCCGGGTCTTCATGCGCTTTTGCATGAATTTCTTTCAGGGCTTCTATGCACCTGTCAAGAACTTCCTTAGGCTCAGTTTCAGTAGGTTCAATCATGAGAGCCTCGTGAACGATGAGTGGGAAGTACATTGTAGGCGGATGCATTCCATAATCCAAAAGACCTTTTGCCACATCAAGAGCGCTGCAGCCGGTTTCTTTTTTGAAATTTTCAAGGCTCATTACAAACTCGTGCATACATGTTCCGGGATATGCAATATCAAAAGTATCTGCAAGTTTTACTCTCATGTAGTTGGCATTTAGTACCGCATTTGATGAGGCCTCAGGGATTCCTTCTCTTCCAAGGGTGAGCAGGTAGGTTAGCGCGCGAACATTAACCAGAAAATTTCCGTGAAATTGTTTTACTGCACCTGTAGATTTTTCGCTTGCCGTATAGTGACAATCTCTGTTTTCGTCCAAGGAAACCTGAGTACCGGGAAGATAAGGTGCAAGGAGAGCCTTGCAGCCTACGGGACCGCTCCCCGGACCGCCGCCGCCGTGAGGAGTGGAGAATGTCTTGTGAATGTTTACATGCACGCAGTCAAATCCCATATCTCCCGGACGAACTATGCCCATAACGGCGTTAAGGTTTGCACCGTCGTAGTAGCAAAGTCCGCCTGCCTCGTGGACTATTTTTGTGATTTCAGTTATATTTTTATCGAATATTCCAAGGGTGTTGGGATTGGTCAACATTAAGCCTGCAGTATCATAACCGACTGCTTCTCTGAGAGCTTCAATGTCCACGCAACCATCATCAGAGGAAGGAATGCTGACTATATCAAAACCACACATCGCTGCGCTTGCAGGATTTGTTCCGTGAGCTGAGTCAGGTACTATGATTTTTTTACGGTTCATGTCACCTCGATCAACATGATAAGCCTTAATCAAAAGAAGACCCGTAAACTCCCCGTGAGCTCCTGCGGCGGGCTGCATGGTGAAGCTGTCCATTCCTGTAATTTCGCAAAGATATTGTGAAATTTTATGGGTGACTTCAAGACAGCCCTGAACTGTGCTTTCCTTCTGAAGAGGATGTATTCCTGCAAAACCTTCAAGGGAGGCTGTCTCTTCATTGACCTTTGGGTTATACTTCATGGTGCATGAACCCAGCGGGTAGAATCCGTTATTTACACCGTGGGTGCGTTCAGCCAATTTCGTATAATGTCTCGAAATTTCATTTTCTGAAAGCTGGGGAAGTTTAGGCGGATTGTTTCTCCTTAAGCCATCGGAAATACTTACTGTTTCCACATCGCAGCCGGGGAGCAAGGAAAGTTTTCTGCCTTCTTGTCCTATATTAAAAATAAGATCCATTATTTACCTTCCTTTCCATAGATTGCGTCATTGCATACTGAAACCAGTTCATCCATATCTTCTTTAGTGTTCATTTCCGTAGCACACCACAGTATGTGGTTTTCCGATAGCGGAAGACCTCCAAGAATTCCCTTCGCCTCCAAAGTGTCCATAAGTTTGGAACTTTCTACGGGACTTGAGGTTACAAACTCATTGAAAAATTCTTTGTCATAGAGGGCTTTAAACCCGATTTTATCAAGTTCATTTCTCAGATAGTGAGCTTTAGACATGTTCAATTCAGCCACATGCTGAAGCCCTGAGGCTCCCATAGCTGCCATATAGACAGAAGCTGTCAGTGCGCAGAGATCCTGGTTGGAGCAGATGTTTGAACCGGCTTTTTCCCTTCGTATGTGCTGCTCCCTTGCCTGAAGTGTGAGAACATAAGCGGTGCGTCCTTGAGCATCCTTTGTTTCTCCCACAATTCTTCCGGGAAGTTTTCTCATGAGTTTTGATGTAGTAGCCATAAAGCCCACATAAGGTCCGCCGTAAGACATAGGGATACCCAGAGGCTGCCCGTCTCCAACAGCTATATCGGCACCGCACTCGGCAGGGGATTTAATGAGAGCCAGAGTTATCGGGTTGACTCCCATGATAAACTTTCCGCCGGCATTATGGATTTCTTCACCTAAAGCTTCAACTTCCTCGAAGTTTCCGAAGAAATTAGGATGCTGAACATAAAGACATGCAGCTTTTTCATCATCTGTAAGGGCTTTGCGAAGAGCATTTATATCCGTGATGCCTTCCTTTACAGGAATTTTTATCAATTTTGTATCGTTGGCAAAGCAGTATGTTTCCATAACCTGTATTACACTTGGATTTACAGACTCTGAAATATAGACGGTTTCGTGGCGTCTGTCTTTGCACATAACTGTTGCCTCAGCCGCCGCAGTAGCGCCGTCATAATGTGAAGCGTTTGCAACATCCATTCCCGTAAGCTCACAGATCATCGTCTGAAACTCAAATATGGATTGGAGAAGTCCTTGGCTGATTTCTGCCTGATAAGGCGTATAGGCCGTTAAAAATTCTTCCTTCGATGTAACGCTTTTTACTATGGAAGGTATGTAGTGGTTGTATGAGCCTGCGCCTCTGAAGATTTTATGAAAAACGATATTTTTAGAAGCGATAGACTTCATCCTGCGAATAACTTCCATTTCGCTTATTCCAGCAGGAAGGTCCAGAAAACCCTTGAATTTCACATCGCCAGGTATATCGGAAAACAGGTCTTCAAAGTTCTCATAGCCGATTTCCGCAAGCATTTCCATGCGTTCTTTTTCCGTATTTGGTATGTATGAACCCATATTTTTACCTCAATTGTTCTTACAGGGCGGCAACGAATGCATCGTATTCTTCTTCGGTGAGAAGTTCTTCTTTTTCTGTAATATCAGAGACTTTTACAAACCACGCTTCATAAGGTGCCTCGTTGATAGATTCAGGTGCATCCAGAAGTTCTTCGTTTACTTCGGAAACAACACCTGTAACAGGTGAAATTACATCCGAAACGGCTTTGACCGATTCTACATCGGCAAAGGTTTCTCCTGCAGTAATATCATCACCTTCTTCAGGAAGATTTACAAAAACGAGACCGCCAAGCTCCTTCTGCGCATAGTCGGTAAGTCCTATAACCGCTGTTGTTTCATCTGTCATTTCAACCCATTCGTGGGACTTTGAAAATAGTTTTGCCATTTTAATTTCCTCCTAAAAATTTTTGTGATTCAAGTTTAATTATATTTTTTTATAAACAATCATATCGTTTGTGAAATAAGAAATTTCGAGTCTGTACTCAAAATTCTATCCCTTCGTATAGAACTGAGATTTACACATTACCGCTTTTATTCTGCGCCCTCTGACATCAACTTCAACCTCTTCCCCGAGAACTCTTTCCTCAGAGTCAATAAGTGCGCAGGCAACGGCTTTTTTTATGTACGGACACATGGTTCCTGAAGTTGTTCTTCCGATTTTCTTTCCTTCCTTGTAGACATCCATGTTTTCTCTTACGATGCCTCGGCCTAAAACTTCAAGACCGACTTTCTTTCTCGCAGGCGGAGTCTTTGCCTCTATTGCTGATTTCCCTATGAAGTCTTCTTTATCCATCTTTACAAAGACAGACAGCAGTGCTTCCCTCGGTGTGATTGTATCATCCATCTCGTGACCGTAGAGGGGCATACCGGCTTCAAGCCTTAATGTGTCTCGAGCTCCCAGACCGCAGGTAAGAAGTCCTTCATCCTTTCCGGCATCATAAAGCGCATCCCATATTGCAGGTGCGGCATCCCACGGCGCATATATTTCAACTCCGTCCTCTCCGGTATAGCCTGTAGTTGAAATTGTCACATCGTGACCGCACATATCAACGCTCCAGTTACATGTATAGTACTCCTTAGGAATATCGGACTCTGAAACAAGCTTTTTAAGGATTGTTATCGCCTTGGGACCCTGAAGGGAAATCTGAGAAATGGAATCGGAAATATCGAGAAACTCAACATCCCCAAATTGATGATTCTTCATCCATCTGAAATCTTTCTCCTTATTGGCAGCGTTAACTACCATCATGTATTCATAATCATTTTTTTTATAAACAATCATATCGTCGACTACGCCGCCATTTTCGTTGCACATAGGGGAGTATCGAGCATGACCGTCTTCCATTCCGGTGAAATCGTTGGTGAGAAGCATGTTGATGTTGGCAAGTGCATCAGGACCTTTGCATATGATTTCTCCCATGTGAGAAACATCAAACATTCCCGCCGCAGTTCTGACTGCGTTATGCTCGTTTATTACGCCTGCATCGTACTGTACAGGCAGTTCCCACCCGGCGAAGGGAACTATTTTGCCGCCGTATTTCAGGTGAGTTTCGTAAAGTGAAGTCCGCTTTAATTGTTCTTCTGCCATGAAAAGCCTCCTTAGATAACAGTTAGTTAAATGTATACTTATTTTTGAATACAAAAAGGGCACATGAACCTAAGCCCATGTGCCCTGTCCTTTTACCTGAAAGATTAACTTCTTCGGTGCTATGCTCTCCAGGGGTCTGTCCAAATTCAGTCCTTTTGCCTGAGAGTTTATCACCTTGCGCCCCTTCGGCTCCGCGTCAATGCGGTATCTCCCGAATTCTTCAATCAGAAATATTACATATATTTTAGCATACTAATGCACCATAGGCAACAACTAAAATCTTATGTTATTTAATTATTCTGATTTAATAGGCGATGCAAATCAGTCTGAAGATGTGAATCCGTACACATCGTTAATTATCATCTGCAAATCCTCCCGGCAGCCTCCGCATTTATTGCCTATGTTCATCTGTTTGCAGAGAATTGTCATATCTGTAATGCGATGAGCCTTAATGAAATCTTCCACTTCGCCCCTTGTGGTGTGATAGCAGAGACAGACTTCATAGTCTCTTGATTTCTTATCCATAAAAATATCCTCCGATTTATGTTATAATAAATGTAGCTTGATGGCATATATAACCGGCAAGATGCTGATAAACCATCAAATCATATTTACCATTTTATAGCATAATTAAACCATCGCATTTGGAATAACGCAAATGTTTTGTTTTATGGAAAGAAGGGCAGGTGGACATCGGTGGAAAATGAAAAGAGGTTTTTTAAAATACTGGAGGAACTGAAAATAAAAGACTATAAACTCTATGAGCACAAAGCGCTTTTTTCAGTTAACCAGGAGGGGGCGGAGGATCTGATGTTTCCCGGGATAAATCTTAAAAACTTACTGATAAAGGACAAGAAATCTTCGGGATTTTATCTAATGATATTGGAGGATCACAGAAAGTTGGATTTCGATGTTTTTAAAGTGCTTACAGGGGCAAAAAAGACAAGATTTGCAACGGAAGAAGAGCTCTGGGATCTTATGAAAATAACTCCCGGTTCGGTAACGCCCTATACTTTATTCAACGATGTGGAAGACAGAGTTAAGGTGATTTTGGGATGGGAAATTACGGAGGCCTTGGATGATGAGTTTTTAAATTTTCACCCTTGCAGAAATACTGCCACGATTTCCGTTAGAAAAAAAGATTTTTTAAGGATTCTTGAAAAAATGGGACATAAACCTATGTTCGAGATAAGATAACAGTGTAAACGGTATATGAGAGATTCCCTTTGAATGGGGAATCATGCAGATAAGGAGAAAACCATGCGGAAAACAAAGATAATTTGTACCATAGGTCCTGCATCAAGAGAAGAAGATATGCTCAAAAAGCTTTTTCTGGCAGGAATGAATGTTTCACGGCTGAATTTTTCCCATGGAAGCCATGAGGAGCATAGGGAAAATATAAGGAGAATAAGGAGGGTAAGAGATGAACTGGGGATACCGGCAGCAATTTTGCTCGATACAAAGGGACCTGAGATAAGGATTGGGAACTTTGAAGAGGGGGAGGCGGTATTGGCAGACGGTGACGAATTTACTCTTACTGCAGAAGATGTTTTGGGAAATGCAGACATGGTGTCTGTAACATACTCTAAGCTGCCTGAGAAACTCAGCGAAGGGAATACAGTTTTAATTGACGACGGAAAAATAATGCTCAAGGTCGTTGGAATTTGCGGAAAAGATATAAAATGTAATGTAATTCACGGAGGAAGGGTGAGCGATCACAAGGGTATTAACATTCCCGATGTGCAGATTAACATGCCTTATTTATCTGAGAAGGACATGGCGGACTTGAAATTTGGAGCCGGAGAAGATGTAGATTATGTTGCGGCATCGTTTATCAGAACATCGGAGGATGCCCGTCTTGTAAGAGACTTTCTAAACAGCAACGGGGGTGAAGCCATAAAACTCATAGCAAAGATTGAGAGTATGCAGGGAATAGATAACTTTGAAGACATTTTAAAGGTAGTTGACGGCATCATGGTGGCAAGAGGCGATATGGGCGTTGAGGTGGCATATGAACTGCTTCCGGGAATACAGAAAAAACTCATAAGAAGATGCGTTCAGCAAGGAAAAATTGTTATTACCGCAACCCAGATGCTGGAGTCGATGATGACGAGTCCGGTTCCTACAAGGGCTGAGATAAATGATGTGGCTAACGCTGTTTTTGACGGTACCAGTGCAGTCATGCTTTCCGGAGAGAGCGCGGCGGGAATGTACCCGGAAGAATCGGTTAAAGCCATGGCAAAAATTGCAGAAGAAGCGGAAAAAGAACTTCAGGAAGTTCTCAAAAGCGGAACGGTATTTAGAGAGATGGACAACCATGACACCACCAATGCCGTTGCACATGCAGCGTGTACACTGGCAAAGTACATCTGCGCAGATGCCATAATCGCAGTAACGGCATCGGGGTATACGGGAAACAAAGTCAGCAAATTCAGGCCGGATATTCCCATAATAAGTGCCACACCCAATGAAAAAGTTTTTCATCAGATGGCGCTGTTTTGGGGAGTAAACCCGCTGATAGTGAAATATTGTGAAGATGTGGAATACATGTTTGAACTCTGCAAAAAAAGAGCCGCAGAAAAGAAGCTGATAAAAGAGAACAGCAGGGTGGTTCTTACGGCAGGGGTTCCGGTAGGAGTTTCAGGTACCACCAATATCATAAGGGTTCTATCTGACTGATAACAGGGCATGATAAATGGATCTTAATCAGTTTGAGATTGCTTAAACTCAACGGGTTCATAGTCTGTCAGCTGGGCTAAGAACCCGTTTTCCTCAAGCTCTTTTTGAATCAGCTGAAAAATCTCGCAGGTTTCGGCTTCCAGAGTATGATAGTGGTATCCGGATGTTGCGTTGGAGAGAAGTCCGGACTCGCCGGAGTTTATTTTCTCCATATATTTTTTTACATCAAGGCGGGAGGAAAGCACCAATGGTACTGTTATTTTTCCATAAACCTTATGGTATATGAAAATGTCTAAAACCCTGGCACCATAATCCACGAATATGTTCAACTCTTTTTCAGTGTCTTCAGGTTTGTGAACCACCTTGAATACTTTTTTCGGAAAACTTTTACCTGATGAGTTTTCAGCACCTGAAATCTCCCGCGTGAGCACATAGCCTCTGCTTGCCGACAGAATATCATACCCTTGGGCACGCAGAAGTGCGATGTCCTGAACTATGACCTGCCTGCTTATATTGAATTTTTCAGCAAGGCTGCTTCCGGATACAGGCTTTTTTTCTCCCGTAAGGATTTCTATGATTTCATATCTTCTCTTTTCTCCGTTCATTGACCACCTCAAACTTTAGTCGCTAAATTGAAATTGAATAAAGCACCGAATCTCAGGGAAACGGTGCTTTCGGTTTTTTTAATATCTCATTCTGATACAGGTTCGGAATCGGACATCTTTTCATATTCCTCAAATATTATGTCCTTAATCTTATTTCTTGTTTCTGAATTAAGCGGATGTGCAATGTCCCTAAAATCACCTTCGCCCATTTTTCGGCTCGGCATGGCAATGAACAATCCGTTCTGCCCTTCAATTATTTTGATATCATGAACTACAAATTCATCATCAAAAGTAAGCGAAACAATTGCTTTCATTTTTCCGTCTGCGTTTAATTTGCGAATTCTTATGTCAGTGATATTCATTACAGCCTACCTTTCTCGTTTCCAAATTTCTTTTAAACAATTATACATGAATTTTTAGAAAAATGCAATAAATATTTATCGTTCCGGCAGGATTTAATGCAGAAACTTAAAGTTCTGAGCAAAATACGCAAATATTGTACATATACCGTTTCGTACTTATTATATTATATTTGGTTCTACCTTAATTATTTTATTCTCCTCGTCCACATCATACAGCGTAACGGCGGAAGTGAATTCCGAGATTTTCTTTTTTTCAGGAAGGGCGCTGGCAATGGCAACGGCAGTCCCGCAAACATCCACATTGAATTCGGCGAGAATATCCGATATACCCTTTGTGCTGCCGCCTCCCCGCATAAAGTCGTCAACTATCAGAGCCTTTGTGTTAGGCGTTACAGCTCTTTTTGACAAAGACATTTTCTGTATTCTGTCGTATGAACCGGAAAAGTAATTTATGCTCAAAGTTGAGCCTTCAGATACCTTGGCTTCCCTTCGGCAGATTATCAAAGGGAGATGGAGCTGATATGCTACCATAGTTGCAAGGGGAATTCCTTTTGTTTCTACGGTGGCAATGTAGTTTGCTCCGGCATCCTTGAACTTCGCTGCAAAATAAGATGCCAGCGTGTTCATGGCTTCCATATCAAACATCAGATCCGATGTATAAAGAAAATTCCCCCCCAATATTCTGTCAGGGTCTCTAAGTTTTTGGCAGAATTTTTCGAGGAAGTTTGAAATCTCTTTGGCATCGACTGAAGGTATATAGCGAACACCGCCCCTTGCCCCCGAGATTGTCTCGATATTTCCCTTTCCGGCTTTTTCCATGGCGGAGTTTGCAATTTTAATATCCTCGCTTACGCTGGATTTTGCCATATCGAAAAGATCACAAAAGTACCGGAGAGGGTAAATTTTTCCCGGCGTATCTGATAAAATTTTCACTATAATGGAAACTCTTTCTGTTCTTTTCATTTGAATGATCTCCTTCTTAGAGTACAATGATTAAAACCATCCTTAAATAATATTATTTGTTTTTAAACAATTTGTAAAGCATTTTTGATGTGAATATGCTATAATACTGTGTGATATACAAGAATGACAGTTGGGGGAAGTAAATGGTTAATCTAAAAGAACACAGAGACATTCACTGTATCGGTATAGGCGGTGTGGGATTATCGGCTATTGCAGAGATTCTAATTTCCAGAGGATATAATGTTTCCGGATCTGATATGAACGAGTCTGAAATAACAGAACGCCTGAAAGAATCAGGTGCTACTATATATAACAACCATAGAAAAGAGAATGTAGAGAAAGCGGATTTGATAATATATTCTGCGGCAATTGCAGAGGAGAATCCGGAAATCGTCAGAGCAAGAGAGCGCAAGCTGCCCCTTGCCTCCCGGGCGGAAGTTCTGGGAGTGCTGATGGATGAGTATAAGGGCAGCATCGCCATAAGCGGTACTCACGGCAAGACTACTACCACTTCTATGGTTTCTTTAGTTTTAGAGGCAGCTGAACTTGATCCTACTATTTTAGTCGGCGGACAGCTGGCGGAAATAGGAGGGAATGTGAAGGTGGGCAAAAGTGATTACTTTGTCACCGAGGCTTGTGAATATAGAGACAGTTTCTTGGAACTCAGGCCTAATATTGAAGTGATTTTAAATATAGATTCGGATCATTTGGATTACTTCAAGGATATAGATCACATTGTCAGCTCCTTTGAGAAGTTTGCAATGAATGTCCCAAGTCATGGAAAAATTATTGCATACGACTCAAATCCGTTTGTGAGCGAGGTAATAAAAGGAAGAAGCAATGTTGTAACTTATGGATATAACGAAAACTCAGATTTTGTAATAAAAGATGTAAGATTTGATGAAGAGGGAATGCCGTCTTTTTCAGTTGAACACAAGGGAATCGAAACTAAGGTGCATCTGTCCGTACCAGGAGAACATAATATACTGAATTCCGTTGCAGCCTTTGCGTGTTGTGTAACCATGGGTGTGGACAGAAATACAACAGGAGAAACCTTAGGTAAGTACAGAGGCACTCAAAGAAGGTTCGACATAGTAGGCATAACAAAGAACGGAGTTAAGATAGTGGATGATTATGCACATCATCCGACGGAGATTAAGGCAACTATTTCGGCAGCACACAATATTCCTCACAAGAAGCTTTGGATATTATTTCAGCCTCATACATATACGAGAACCCTTGCACTTTTCCATCAGTTTGCAGATGCGTTCAGTAAGTCGGATGTATTGGTGCTTGCGGATATTTATGCTGCAAGGGAAAAAGACATATACAATATATCCTCAAAAAAGCTGGCGGAAGAAATAAAAAAACACCATGCTGATAAGGATGTTCATTACATGGACTCTTTTGAGAAAATAAGAGATTATGTGATGGCGAATGCGGAAAAAGGCGACCTTGTGATTACCATGGGTGCCGGAGATATTTACAAAGTTGGAACTATGATTATGGATGAGGAAGCATAGATGACTTTTGAAGAATACAAGAAAAAAGAAGAAGCGCGAATCACCAGAGCTATTGAATTTCTCAATGCCGGAGTAGAATTTGCAGATATAAATTCAGCATACATAGACGAAGATGTAAAAATCGGCAAAGGTACATTTATAGGTCCCTGCGTAACCTTGGAAGAGGGAACCGTAATAGGAGACAACTGCAGGATTCTGCAAAATACCCGTATCAAAGCTTCGGAAATCGGCGATGGCGTTGAGGTACAGTCAAGTGTAATCTTGGAAAGCAAGATCGGAGATAACACATCTGTTGGTCCTTTTGCGTATATCAGACCCGGATCTGAAGTCGGCAAAAATTGTAAAGTGGGAGACTTTGTAGAGCTGAAGAATGCCGTACTGGGGGACGGCTCAAAGTCTGCACACCTGACATATATAGGCGATGCGGACATAGGAAAAGACACTAATTTAGGCTGTGGGGTAGTATTTGTAAACTACGACGGCACAAGCAAGTATCGTTCTGAGGTCGGAGACGGGGTATTTATAGGCTGTAACGCAAATATCGTATCTCCGATTAAAATAGAAAAAGGCGCTTACATTGCGGCAGGCTCTACGGTAACAAGGAATGTTCCCGAAGATGCTCTCTGCGTCGCACGGTCAAAGCAGCGAAATATTGAGGGCTGGGCAACAAAGCGTGGCTTGTATAACAAAAAGTAATTAGTTAAGAATTATGGAGGAAAATCAAGATGAAAAATAGTGTATTTTCAGATTACAAGGTGTTTACAGGTAATGCGCATACGGAGCTTGCCGAGGAGATTACATCCATCATGGGAAAGCCCCTGGGAAAGGCAACGGTAACAAAATTCAGCGACGGAGAAATTTCAGTAAATCTGTGGGAGACGGTCAGAGGCGTTGATGTTTACATTATTCAGCCTACCTGCGAACCTGTAAACGATAATCTGATGGAACTGCTGATAATGATAGACTCTGTGAAAAGAGCTTCCGCAGGCAGAATCAATGCAGTTATTCCTTACTACGGATACGCTCGTCAGGACAGAAAGGCAAAAGCAAGGGATCCGATTACAGCGAAACTTGTTGCAAACCTCCTTGTTGCAGCCGGAGCTGACAGGGTTCTTACCATGGATCTTCACGCAAATCAGATTCAAGGGTACTTCGATATCCCGGTTGATCACCTTGTGGGAATGCCTATAATTGCCAAATATTTTAAGGAGAAGAACCTCGAAGATGTGTGCATAGTATCTCCTGACCATGGAAGTGTAACAAGAGCCCGCAACATGGCTGAATACTTCAATTGTCCGATTGCCATTGTTGACAAGAGGCGTCCTGAACCCAACAAAAGTGAAATTATGAACATCATAGGGGACATCAAGGGCAAGAACTGTATTATATTAGATGACATGATTGACACAGCAGGGACGATTACAAACGCTGCAAATGTTATAAAGGAGATGGGGGCTAAGAATGTGTATGCGGGAGCTACTCATGGGGTTCTGTCAGGACCTGCTTTGGAGAGGATAGAAGCCTCAGCCATATGTGAACTTGCTCTTTTGAACACAGTTCCCGTTCCCGAGGATAAGAAACTTGATAAGATGACGATGCTCTCCGTTGCACCGATATTTGCCGAAGCTATGACGAGAGTATTTACAAACGGATCCATAAGCAAGCTGTTTGATTAATGAAGTTTTTAGTGTAGAAGAGAGATAGAATTAACTTTATGGGAAATGAAATATATGTAGTGGTAGGCCTGGGAAATCCCGGGCCTAAATACGAAAATACAAGGCATAATCTCGGTTTTCTTACAGTAGACAAAATTGCTGAAGAACATAATATACAGGTTAAAAAGATAAAATTTAAAGCCCTTGTGGGAGAAGGCAGAATCGGAGGGAAAAAAGTTATTCTGGTTAAGCCGCAGACCTACATGAATAACAGCGGTGAATCTGTACGGGAAGTTTTCCGATTTTATAAACCTTCGATAGAAAACCTAATTGTAATATATGACGATTTTGATATTGATTTAGGTGCCATCAGAATCAGGAAGTTCGGAAGCGCAGGAACTCACAACGGCATGCGTTCAGTGGTGAGACTTTTGGGTGATGACAAATTCCCGAGAGTAAGGATAGGAATAGGCTCAGGGAAAAATACGAATCTGATTGATTTTGTTACAGGCGGATTCAAAAAAGAGGAGGTATCATTACTGGAGGATGCGGTAACCAATGCAGCAGCCTCTGTTGAAGCGACTATCAAAGACGGAATAGACTTTGCGATGAACCGATACAACCAAAAGAAAAAGAGGAATGACAATGAGTAAAGGGGGAGTTTCAGGAATTTCCGGAGTGTCGGAATCCAGAACGGCTCATATTATTGCAAATTTAATTAAAGAAAAAAAAGGAAAGAACCTGATCATCGTGTCTACAGAACCAAGGGCAAAGCGCTTAGCCGATGATCTTTATTTTTTTACAGGTCAAAATGTACTTGTGATGCCTTCTGAGGATCAGGTTTTTCTCAAATTTGAGGCAAGAAATCACGATATGACGCTTGAGCGTCTCAATGCCATGAAGGCCTTGGCAGGCGATAAGGACTGCATAGTTATAGCTCCTGTCACTGCCGCCGTGAAAAAATCTCTTCCTCATGATATTATGAAGGACAAAAAGCTTCTCCTTAAGAGAGGAGAAGAACACTTTCTCATGGACATAAAGGAAAACCTGGTTCAGCTTGGCTATGAGAGAATGGGAATGGTGGAAAGCAGAGGGGAATTCAGCATAAGAGGCGGTATATTAGATATATTTACACCCGATGCGGAAAAACCTTACAGAATAGAATTCTTTGATACGGAAGTTGACTCCATAAGAACCTTTGATATCGACACACAGAAATCAGTAGAAAATTTGAGTTTTGCAGAGATTAATCCGGCAGAGCAGATGGTACTGGATAAAACCGGGCTTAAAAGAGCAGCGGAGAAGCTTTACAAGGCTTACACAGCTCAGGCAAAAAAACTCCTAAAAAAGGGAGAAAAATATGCAGATGCGGTGCATAACCTGGAAAAAAGAAGAGATGAACTCTGTGAATATATAAAAAACCAGAGGAATGTGCAGCTTTTGGAAAACTATCTCCATTATTTTTACGACAGAACAGAATATGCATGGGACTATTTGGATGGCGGCAATATATATGTCGATGATCCCGGCAGAATTTATGAGCTTTTGGACTCGCGGGAAAAAGAGCTGCGTCAAGACTTTGAAGTCATGCTGGAAAGGGGCGATATAATCCCGGAGGACCTGAAGCTCATTACAGGCAGGGAGGATTTTATAAAGTGTTACAATCATAGGCCTATTACATTTTTATCTCCCTTTCCTAAGACCATAAAAGGTATTGAGGAATATGACAACCTTGAAACATTGCAAAGCTCCCGTATGATGAATTTCAACGGTCATATGGAACTTCTGGAGTCCGAACTTAAGTCCTATGTAAAGAGAAATTACAAGATATACCTGACAGCTTCCACAGATGAAAGACGAAAGAATCTTATAGAATACTGCGATAGAATAGGGGTTCTCAGTTATGTCAATTTTCTAAAAGGGAATCTTTCTTCAGGATTCGATTTTCCGAAGAAAAAACTTTGCTACATAAGTGACAACGATATTTTCGGGGAGAGGATAGGAAGAAGGCGCAGGAAAAAAATGCCCGGCGGCAGGCAAATAGAAAATTTTTCCGATTTGGCAAATGGCGATTTTGTCGTTCACGAAAGTCACGGAGTAGGGAAATTTGTGGGTATTCAGCAGCTGGATATACAGGGAGACAAAAAGGATTATCTAAAGATAAAATATGCAGGAAACGATTTGCTCTATGTTCCGGTAGAGCAATTTGGCATAGTGCAAAAATATATCGGATCAGACGGTGTATCCCCAAAGCTGAACAAACTTTCCGGAACTGAGTGGAAACTGACTAAGGCAAGAGCAAAGCAGGCCATTGCGGAAATGACAGATGAGTTGATAAAGCTTTACGCCGAGAGAGAAGTAGAAGGAGGGTTTGCCTTCGGAAAGGACACTTCCTGGCAGAGAGAATTTGAAGACAGTTTTCCCTATGTGGAAACCGACGACCAGCTTAGATGTGTAGAGGAAATAAAAAAAGATATGGAACTTCCAAGGACCATGGACAGGCTACTCTGCGGAGATGTGGGCTTCGGCAAGACGGAGGTTGCCGCAAGGGCAATTTTCAAGTGCATAGCAGATGGAAAACAGGCTGCGGTTTTGGTCCCAACAACGGTACTTGCAAACCAACATTACTATAACCTGAAAGACAGATTTGAAAAGTTTCCGGTAAATATGGAGATGTTGTCCAGATTCAGAAGCGATACTCAGCAGAAAAAAATTATAGATAAGCTTAAAACCGGTGAGATAGATTTGGTGATCGGAACACATAGACTTCTGTCTAAGGATGTAGAGTACAAGGATCTGGGGCTTTTGGTTATAGATGAGGAACATAGATTCGGAGTGGCACACAAGGAAGCTCTTAAGCAGATGAAGAAAAGTGTAGATGTACTCACATTATCTGCAACACCTATTCCAAGAACCCTGAATATGTCGCTTTCCGGAATTAAGGATATGAGCCTTATACAGGAGCCTCCGGAAGAAAGATATCCCGTGCAGACATATGTAATGGAACAAGATGATGTGATGATTAGGGATGTTGTCAGAAGAGAGCTTGACAGAGACGGGCAAGTATTCATCATATATAACAGAGTGAGAGGTATAAATCAGCTTGCGAAAAAAATATCGGAATTAGTGCCTGAAGCTCGAGTTTCAGTTGGACACGGGCAGATGAATGAGAGTACCTTGGAAAATGTTATGCTGAATTTTGTCAATCACGAAACAGATGTCTTAATTGCCACAACCATAGTTGAGTCGGGAATAGATATTCCCAATGCCAATACGCTGATAATCATCGATGCCGAAACATACGGATTGGCGCAGCTCTATCAGCTGAGAGGGCGCGTTGGGAGATCAAGCAGAATGGCATATGCATATTTGATGTATAAGAAGGATAAGGTTCTTACGGAGGTGGCGGAAAAAAGACTCAGAACTATAAGAGAGTTTACAGAATTCGGTTCAGGATTTAAAGTGGCAATGAGAGACCTTGAAATAAGAGGTGCGGGTAACCTGCTCGGCAGTCAGCAGTCAGGACAGATGATGAACATAGGATATGAGCTTTACTGCAAGCTCGTGGAGGAGCAAATCAGAAGAATAAAAGGGGAATATGTGCCTGAAGAATCTGATGAGATTTCTGTTGAACTTCCTTTACCTGCAAACATACCGTCTTGGTACATAGAAAACGAATCTCTGAAGCTTGCAATATATAAGAAGATTTCTGCAGTTAATTCCGAAAGTGCAGAGGATGAAATGATAGATGAACTTTTGGACAGATTTGGGGATGTGCCGAAGGAGACGCTGAATCTGATAAGTATAGCCAGAATAAGGTCTTTATGCCGAGAAGCCTCAGTTCTGAGAATCTACGCCAAGCAGGACAGAATATTTTTTACATTCGGTGAAAAAAATTGCTTAACACCGTATATAATAGTAAACATAAATGATAAATTTAAGGGAAGAGCATTCATTCACGGAGGCAAGGAGCCGTATATAAGAATTCCCAAAGTTAAAGGGCTCATATTAAAAGATTGTTTGGATATACTCACCATAATAAAGGAGAACATGAGGAATGCTGTTTAAAAATATTACGATAATCGATGAGAATTTTGATGTAAAAGAAAACAAGTATGTCGGAACCATAAAGGACAAGATTGCATACATCGGCGATGAAATGCCGCAAAACAGTTCCGAATACGGAAAGGTATATCAGGGGAAGGGAAAGCTTCTGATGCCGGGCTTTTATAATGCACACGCCCATTCCCCTATGGCTCTTATGAGGGGATACGGAGAAAACATGGTGCTTCAGGACTGGCTTACTAAGAGAATTTTTCCCTTTGAAGCAAAGCTTACCGGAGATGCGGTCTATTGGGGAACAATGCTTTGCATGGCAGAGTCTCTGAGATTCGGCATAGTATCTACATCCGATATGTATTACTTCATAAGCGATATGGTGAGAGCCGTGTCAGACATCGGTGGAAAAAACAACATAAGCAGATCTGTAGTTAATTTTGACGGTACGAGTTTCAGCGAGCTGGATTCTACAAAGGAATTGATTTCGGCATATGAAAATTTTAACAACATAGAAAATCAGAGAATAAAAATAGAAGCCAGTCTTCACGCAGAATATACATCCGATGAAACAACGGTTAAAGAATTGGCTTTGCTGGCAAAAAAATACGGTATGTCCATGCAGGTGCATGTATCAGAAACAAGGCAGGAACATGAGGAATGTAAACAGCGCCATGGGGGAAAAACTCCCGTAAAGTATCTTTATGACTGTGGACTGTTTGATGTTCCTGCCGTTGCCGCCCACTGCGTTCATATAGAGGATGAAGATTTTGCCATTTTAAAGGAAAAGAATGTCACCGTCGCAACGAATCCCGTCAGCAACCTTAAGCTTGCAAGCGGAATCGCAGATACCGGAAAAATGCTTGCGAAAGGCATTAATCTTGCAATAGGAACAGACAGCGTGGCTTCCAATAACAGCCTGAATTTCATTGAGGAGATGAAAATGTTAGCTGTCGCTTCAAAGGTGAGAAGCATGGATCCGACTGCAGTTACTCCTAAAGAAGTTGTTTACGCTGCAACGAGAGGGGGCGCATTGGCTCAGGGAAGAGATGACTGCGGACTGTTGAAAACGGGAATGAAGGCGGATTTGGTCATTATGGATATACAAAAGCTCTACTGGCATCCGATACATGACCTTCTCAATAATCTTGTGTATTCTGCATCGGGAAGCGATGTTGAACTTACAATGGTAGACGGCAAAGTTCTTTACAATAACGGAGAATATGCTACAATCGATGAGGAAAAGGTAATCTTTGAAGTTGAGAGCAGAACAAAGGAGATTTTAGCAAAACTGTAATTACAGATTGGAAATTGGAGATTTTATGTCAGAGAGTAATAATAAGAAATTTCTAAAGGGAGCTGCGGTTCTGGCAGTTGCCGGAGTTATGATAAAAGTTTTGGGTGCGGTTTTCAGAATCCCGTTAACCAACTGGATTGGCGACGGAATGGCATATTACAGCGTGGCGTATGCCATATACGGAACTCTTGTGGTAATCGGTACGGCAGGTATTCCGATAGCGGTATCCAAACTGGTTTCGGAAAACATCGCACAGAATAAATATAGAAACGCCCATAAGGTATTTCATGTGGCAACTACGCTGATGCTCATTATAGGAACGATGAGCTTTATAATATGTTATTTTGGAGCAGACATGATTGCAGAGGCCATCGGAAGCCCCAAATCGTCTCTGGCGATAAAAGGGATGGCGCCGGCATTATTTTTCGTTCCTCTCTTTTCTTCATTTAGAGGGTTCTTTAACGGAAGGCAGAACATGAACCCTACTGCCATATCTGAAATCGTAGAGCAGCTTGTAAGATGTGGCATAGGATTAACTCTTGCATATATGTTCAGCCACCCTAAACTGGATGAGGTCAGAGCTGCTGCAGGAGCCTCATTTGGGGCATCGGCGGGGGCCATCGGCGGATTTGCCGTAATAGTTATCATATTTCTGCTGAACGGAGGTTCTTTCCGTCAAAAGATAGAGGCAGGGATACAGGACATTGAGGAGAATATAGACTTAGCCAAGAAGATAGCATGGATTGCCGTTCCAATTATAATCGGCTCAGAGATTATGCCAATCATGGGACTTTTGGATACTGCAATCGTTATGAATGTCCTTCAGGCTAACGGGTGGAGTGTCGATGCCACAAAGCATATGTTCAGTTTGTATGAGGGATACTGTACTCCTATAATTGCATTTCCGCAGATTTTTACCCAGGCAGTGGCGGTGAGTTTGGTTCCGGCAATTTCCGTTTACTTTGCGCAAAGAAATAAGACGAAAGTTAACGAAATGATTACCCTGGGAAGAAGAACAACCATGATAATGGGCTTTCCCTGTGCCTTCGGTTTATTCATTATAGCCGAGCCTATTTTAAAATTCATGTTTTACAGACAGCCTCAGTCATGCGAAGAAGCTGCACCTATAATGATGATTATGGCTATAAGCGTTATTTTCTTGGCTCACATGCAAACCTCGGTCAGCATATTACAGGCCATAGGGAAACAATTTATACCGGTTAGAAATTTGGCTGTTGCCTCTGTGGGAAAAGTTATTATTACATACTATACGGTGGGAATCAATTCTATAAATGTAAAGGGCGCGGCTGTAGGAACTGCTGTTGCTTACATAATTACATTGCTGATGAACGATTACAGTGTAAAGAAATACACAGGTATTAAACACGACTTTATTCTCACATACATAAAACCAGGACTTGCGGCAACGGGAATGGCGGCGGTAACCTACGGCGTTTATAATTTGATGATGATGCTTTTAGGCTCGCATGGATTTAGGCTTGCCAATGCCGCAGGCGTTATGCTGGGAATATTAAGTGCGATGATAACCTATACCATGTTGCTCTTTGCGCTGAAGGCAATAACTTTGGAAGAACTGGAGAATTTTCCGGGTGGAAATAAGCTTTCAAAGGTAGTGAAAAGAATGATTCCTAAATTTTTTACAGATTAATTTGCTGTTTTGACAATAAGATATACTAAAACTATTGACAAAAGGCTTGAAAAATGCAACAATATGAGAACAGTGTGGGGGTTCTGGTTGAGAGCGATTCTGCATTGAGGGATTTTTATAAGGGATGAACAGAGAATGTTTCGTCAGTAGAATTAAGTCTAAGGAGGATTTTTACATGAATAAGGCTGAACTAGTTTCTGCAGTTGCAGAGAAAACTAATTTCACAAAGAAAGATGCAGAACTTGCGATCAATGCAGTTCTTGCTACAGTTGAAGAATCTTTGGTTAAAGGGGAAAAAGTACAGTTAATCGGATTCGGTACTTTTGAAACCAGAGAGAGAAAAGCTCGTCAGGGAAGAAATCCGCGTAAACCGGATGAAATTATTAAGATTGCAGCATCAAAGGCTCCTGTATTCAAGGCAGGAAAAGCTCTTAAGGATGCGGTTAACAAATAGTCATCGTTAGGTAACACTGGGACAGCTTTGCTGTTCCTTTTTTTATTAAATACTTTTACGAAGGGATATGTAATCATAAGTAAAAGCAGCATATTATATTGGCAGGAACCTATATCAGAAGATTAAATAAAGGGGAAATATGAGAATAGATAAGTATTTAAAAAATTCCAGGATAATAAAGAGGCGTGCAATTGCAAAGGAAGCTTGCGACCAGGAGCGAGTATGGCTAAATGATAAACCAGCGAAAGCAGGGGCGGAAGTTGCGGCAGGAGATGTAATAAAGATACAGTTTGGAAATAAGAGTATAACTGTAAGGGTGAGAGAAGTCCGTGAGAATGTGAGAAAAGAAGATGCCGCGGACATATACGAAGTTATAGAATGATTAGAATTTCAATATTGTTTTACTGAAATACAACTTTTAATTTTTCAAAAAAAGTATTGAAAATATATTGCAAAAGTAAAAAGTAATGTGATATAATGAGTAGCAATCTCATCACGGACCCTTGAGAGAGGGAGAAAGCGGAAGTCAGAGGAACTTTTTTTAGAAAAGGATAAAAAAAGGTGTTGACAAAGAAGCTAAGCGGTGATAAGATACTAAATGTTCGCGGTAAGCGGGCAGGCGCCTGAGGAAGGCGCCGGGAACATTGAAAACTTCATAGACAGGAAACAAAAGTCAAACAAGACATAAAGAAAA
>CALZYE010000016.1 GCA_945830395.1 uncultured Clostridia bacterium | reverse complement strand
TACTTGGTGGGTGACTGCCCGGGAAAGTAGGTCGTTGCCAGTTCAGTTTTTTTATTTGACAATCCTTTAAGATTGTCTTTTTTTATTGCTTTCATATAAAAGAAAGCAGAATTAGCAATAATAACGGAATTTTATATTATCAAAAAACTTGCAATATATAAATTTATATGCTATAATATGTGCGAAAAGTAGTTGTTTAGTAATTTAAAGGAGAAAATTATGATAAGAACTAAAAGTATTAAGTTAAGTATTGTTATTTTATCGCTATTGACATTTATATCGGCATCAGGTATAGTGTTTGCCAGCAATGATAATTATGGATTTACTTTCCATCTTAAATCTAAATACCGGAATTCATATTCTTCAGCAAGATATAGGCAAACCAGTAATGAATATAATAAGTGGAAAGTGAATTTGAAATATAATTCTGAAGGTAATGGCGCTATAGCCACTTTTTGGTTGGTAAGGGCTAAGTCAAAGGCAGTGGCATCTCTTACACATGATGTCAAGCAGGGAACAGGTGCTCATTATTATACCGCAACGGCGGCAGCAAGCAGAACCAATGTTAGATTGGCTGCTGAAAATAATAACAGTTCAGCGTGCACGGTAGCAGGTTATTGGGATGAAGAAACAGACTAATTTGGTGCAATACGAAAGAGCAAGATAGAAAGGATGAGTGAGCCTGAGAGGGCTCACTCGGTTTAAGTTATGAAATCGTTTTTTTTACGAATTATCCATGATAAGATAAAGTTGTTTTTTGTTATTTTTATTCTGTTTTTACCGATGGCACAGGTTGCACAGGTGTGGACCGCTTGCTACAAAATAGGACTTGGTTTTTATTCCCCTCCTTATGCAACATTTTCAAGTCTGCCGGGAGTTGCACATCATATCTTAAACAGAGTATTTATTTGGTTTATGCCGCTGTACATGACATTGATTTTTGCAGATACTGTTATTGAGGATTCGGAAACTCATCTATCAAATTCGGAGATAGTCAGAGTGGGAAAGAAAAATTATATAAGAACGAAGATTATGGGCACCTTTGTGATAGCGTTTTTTTTGATACTCGTTTCGATGTTACTGAATTTAATGCTTTGTTATATAGTTTTCCATGGTGGTACATTTACAGGAATGGAATCAATAGAATTCCCAGAGAATCTCCTGTATAATATTTCTACAGCTCATCCGCTGTTGGCAAACATAGGTTTCGATATTGTTACTGCTTTTATATGCGCTTTGATCGCTGCAGTGGGAACCGGTATAGCATTGATTGCTCCGAACAGGAAGATGGTATACAGTATGACATTGATTGTATGGCTTGTACCTGTGCTGTTAAAAAGACCAATAGTGCTTGTATTTCAGCCTTTTTCAGAGTATGGTTTTCCGGATTTGATACCTATATTTGTATCTGTAACATTGGCTTATGCTCTGATAATAGTTTGTACAGTTTTTTGGAGGCTAAGAGATGACGAGGCGTGACTTGTTTATGAGCATCATCTTTACTGCCGTGATTCCCCTGTTTTTAGTGGGAAACGGCATCAGAGAAATGTCTAATCTGATAAAAAGTGAACACATATCTGAAAGGGAGATTTTTTATAATACCTTAGACACATCCGGTGGTTCAGTGACATCGACTACACTCATCTTACTTATACTTATTCCTATGGTGGTTGTTGTATTTGAATATATAAAGGGTGACGACAGAGTAAACTGCGTGGTCAGGCATAAAAATAGGGATACATATACGAAAAGTTTGATTGTAGATGGGATAAAATACAGCGTTTGTGTGGTTTTACTCATGGAAATTTTGAAGATATTTTCATTGGTCTTTTTTTTAGGATTGCAAATAATAGCATCAAAGACCTTGGGAATATATCTGCTAATTGATATCTTTGCGAGTTTTCTGTTTTATTTCAGAGCAATAAGCATTTACCTGTTGTGCAAGGCAAAGCTTTCAAATAAAAACATAAGTATTATAGTAACGGTACTGGTGTATTTTACCGAATGTGTCATTTTCAATTATGTTTTATATCAAACGGAACTATTACCCGCATTTACCTTGATGATTTCATTTTACGCCATACTTGGAGGTATTAATCCTGTGCTTTCCGCGGTGTGGATGTGTGTTTCGCTGTTTATGAACATTGTGTTGGCATTGTTACTGATCATCGAAATGCGAGGAAAGGATATTTTGAGTTTTGAAAAGTAGACTTACAGGGATTGTATTGTTTGCAGCAATAGCGGCATTGCAGTGCTTCATAATAAACAGCATGGCTATGGAAGAAACCGAGTTTGGGTTTTCTACGATGTATACGGCAGCAGGTACTGACAGCGGTATTATACAGAGGGTCCTTTTCTCATATTTACCGATACCTTTTATTCTCTTTCTGGCGGAGGATGTGATTGAGGATTTAGTAAAGGGATACAATTTGATGATTATTGTCAGAAATTATAATCGCAGCCTGCTGTTTGCAAAAATCATGGCAAAGGTAGTAGTGATAACCGTGTTGTCAGTTGCGTTCATAGTTGTGTTGTCTTTGCTTTTCGGTACTAACAGTATTCACCTTGATGTGGCAAGAAAGGTGAATATTGTGGTGTTTTATAGTTTGGTATTATTAAATACTATTGCTTTTGATGTTATTTTAGCTTTGATATTGCATAAGAAACAGGTTAGTAATATTTTCATAAATATATTTTTTGTAGTATCGTTGCTGTTGCCTGTAAAGGGCGGAAATATCGTTGTGAACTGTATATTTTTTCCTAAGTTGGCTTTTGCGGCAGTTAATGGAGCAACAGGTGGAATTGACAGTAATCCCATTTATCTGCAGTTATATTTATTGGTTTGTTTTATGGTTATCTGCCTGATGGGTCAGAAAAAATATAAAGATATGGACATATATTAGGAATTGATTTTCTGAAAGTCTGATGTCCGTAAGTATTAATGTAATGTATACCGAGGTGACAAAATGCTTGAAATAAAAAATGTGACTAAAATTCTAAACAAGAGGAAAGTTTTAGATGAAGTATCGTATACCTTCAACAAAGGAACGATATATGGCTTGTATGGAGCAAACGGATCAGGGAAAACTATGCTTTTAAGATTGGTTTCAGGTCTTATTGTTCCCACGGAAGGTGAAGTATATTGGAACAACAAGAAACTGCATGAAGATATATCTTTCCCCGGAAATGTGGGAATAGTAATTGAAAATATGGAAATGCTGCCGCAGTATACGGCTAAACAGAATTTAAAGATCTTATCCAGGCTAAAGAATATCGCGACCGAAGTTGACATCGAAAATGTGCTTAAGCGAGTGGGTCTGGAGGCTGCAAAGGATTTGAATGTAAAAAAATATTCTTTGGGAATGAAACAGAGGTTGAATATCGCACAGGCTATTTTTGAAAAGCAGGATTTGATTTTGCTGGATGAACCTACAAACGCATTGGATGAAGAAGGAATTAAGCTGATTTATGATATAATGCAGGAGGAAAAAAAGCGAGGTGCTACTATCATTATAGCAACGCATCACAAGGAGGATTTAGCTAATATGTGTGATGTACTTATCAATGTTAAGAATGGAAAAATATATTGATATTGGGAGGAGCTATGAAAAAAAAGTATATTAAGGTATCTCTTTTAATAGGAATCCTCATGTTGGTATTAGGTGTTTTCTTAAACATGCCCATAGGAGGTAAAAATGGAGCAAAAAATAATCTGGCATATCAAAATAAAGTTATGGAAAAAGACTCGGCAGCGAGAAGAGAAGCGAAAGAAATTATAGACGAAGTCGCAGATAAAGGGAAACTGTCACCAAAGGCATACAAGAAGGTCGTAGATACCGTAGATAGGATTTACAGTATCGCAGGTAAAGACGGGGAATTGTCACAGAAAGATAAAATTGATTTGTCTTACAGTGTTGCTTTGACTTTTTATGTAAATGACAGTATGAGTGAGTATAAAAGCAAGTCCGCAGATGCTAAAAGATTCTCAAATAACAAGATATGTAAAGCGATTAAAAACCTGCACAATTTCTTAGCAGATTCCAATGAGAATTCCATAAAAAAAGAAAAAATCATAAAGATATTGGGGAATGCAGGTGATAAACCAGTTCCTCCGAGTAATGTGTTTAAGGGATATATTGATTTTTTTAAAAAAGTTTAAGTAGGATAGCGGCATCGCCATGAATGCGGGAAATATAGATATAACGAAGAGGTATTGTGAATTGATACCTCAAAATCAGAATTTGATTTGACTTGGGGGGAGGCTCAGTTTATGAGCCTTTTTTTATTCTGAAATCCAAACAATATATGAACTTTTGAAATTCCGACCATTGATGGGAAGTGATTTTAAATTTGAAGATATGGCTTCAATTCATTGTAATTTCACATTGATATGTTAAAATTTATCAAGCTGTGTTTAAGTTATATCACTGGTAATTGAAAGGGAAAATCATATGATTGAAAGGGCAAAAAACGAGATTATAATAAGAAGCGGATATTCGGAGGGGGGAATAAGAGGTGTTTTTCGTGACAATCTTATCTGGATATGTGTAATTACTTTCGCACTGCTTATTTTAGGCGAGGTGCTTGGAGACAGTATACCTTTTCCTAATATGTCTTTTTTTGGCAGCGGATTTGAATATACATTCAATTTATATTCTAATTTTTTAGGTATTTGGATAGTGTTCATAGGATTTATATTTTTTTTCAAAAGAAAGAATGGATATATATTGGATGTTCTCAGGTACGAGAATGGCGGAAACAATGTTAAGATGCTGCTGTATGGATTTTTACTGGGATTCGTTCTAAACGCTTTCTGCGCAGGAGTTGCGTTTTTACATAACGATTTTAAATTGGATTTCTATAAAGTAGAGCCCGTTCAGCTTATTTTGCTTCTGCTCGTTGTTTTTGTGCAGTCAGGGGCAGAGGAATTTGTATGCAGAGGGTTTATGTATGAGAGACTTTGCAGTCGATATGGGAGTAAATGGCTTGCCATTATCACCAATTCAGTCTTTTTCGCGGTACTGCATCTGGGAAATGAGGGTATTTCGATTTTAGGTTTTGTAGATTTGCTTGTTGCAGGTATTTTTTTCAGCATGCTTGTATATTATTACGACAGCTTATGGATGGCCATAGCATGTCACACGGCGTGGAATTTTACGCAGAATATCATATTCGGATTGCCGAACAGCGGAGCCCTTTCTGAGTACTCTATATTCATGGCGAGAAAAGGAACACTGAAAAGCAGTTTTGCCTTTGACAGCACCTTTGGACTTGAGGGAACCCTCCTTGCAGTGTCAGTCATGGCGGCTGCCTGTATAGGGCTTTATATCTGTAACAGCCGTGCAAAAGCCGCAAAGCCGGATTAATAGAGACAATAACAGAGGCGATTTTTTCTGCCGCGAAGGTTTCACCCATATTGAGCTGCAAAAAGTGCAGTTTCAAATGACCGGCATGCTGGACTACATTTTTTTTTCATGTTATAATAGCGTGTCGAATTGTATATACATATATTAAAATCGTACCATTGTAAAGGGAGGAACTGCAGATGATTATATTTAAAATTATGTTTTGCTTTGTTGTCTGTACCCCACTTGCATATGCAATACGCTTTTTAATTAAAAAATTAGTAGACGAAACTAAAAAATAGTTTTTGATTCTTGAAATGTACAGGTATTGATATGAAAAAAGGTCTTTTTATTTCTCTTGAGGGACCTGACGGGTCGGGGAAATCTACACAAATTCAGTATTTAAAAAGTTATTTTGACGAAAATAATATACCTTGCGTATTTACAAGGGAACCTGGAGGTACTGATATAGGTGAAAGTCTTCGGGAGTTTATTTTGGATGTGAATAACGGCAGCATGTGTGATATGACCGAGGCGCTTCTATATGCGGCAAGCAGAGCTCAGCATGTATCTCAGCTCATCGCTCCCGCCCTTGAAGAGGGAAAGGTTGTTGTATGCGATCGCTTCTTGGATTCCGGCATTGCCTATCAGGGATATGGAAGAAACCTGGGCGAATGTGTCAGAGTAATTAATGAATATGCTGTACAGGGATGCTTGCCGGATCTTACAATTTTTATAGATGTCGATCCTGAAATAGGCAAATTACGAATTGGCAATCGAGAAAACGACAGGCTGGAGAAAGAAAAACTGCTTTTTCATAAGCGGGTGTATGAAGGATATATGGATCTTGTCAAGGCGGAGCCCCGGCGCATAAAAACTATAGACGGAAGAAAGTCAAAAGAAGCTATGAGGCATGATATTTTGGAGGAAATCAATCCTCTGCTGAGAGACGGTGGCTTTATATGACTTTGAAAGATTATAACAAATACGGGGCGGCATCAAATCAACTGCAAAAAGCTGTTTTGGCAGGGAAGATTTCTCACGGATATATATTTGAAGGAGACTATACGCTTGATAAGGTGGGATTTGCCAAAGCCTTTGCAAAGGCAATCTTGTGTGAATCCGAAGAAGGAGGCTGCGGTAAATGTCCTGTATGTCTGCAAATAGATGCTGAAAGTTTTCCGGATCTGCATATAATAAGAGCAGATGGAGAAGCCGGCAAGGGGAATTTATCCATAAAGGACGAGGCTATAGTTACATTGCAAAGCAAAATGAAGCTGAAGCCTGCCGTATCCGACAGAAACATAGTGATTATTCAGGGTGCGGACGGAATGACGGTCAGAGCGCAGAACCGGTTTTTAAAAAGCCTTGAGGAGCCTGTTGCAGGAACCGTTGTAATGATTTTATCCGAGAATGCGGAGAATCTTTTACCTACCATCAACTCAAGGTGCGTTAAGTTTCGCCTGCTGTCTGAGCGTGCCGAGGATTGTGAAGCTTACGGACTTCCCGGAGAAATAGCAGAAATGGCGTTTGACAAAAAGTTTTTTTTTGATATAAAAAACAAGTTGGATGGAGAGATAAAGGATAAGGAAGCTGCACTGAAATTTTTAGACGGAGCTGAAAAGGTATTCGGTATTTTTTTAAGAGAAGGAAACAGCAAGTTCTCTGATAAAAAACTTATTAACTGCATTAATATGATTGAGGCGGCGAGAAATGACATCAGAAGAAATGTAGGCTTTAAGTATGTACTCAGGAATTTGGTTTTGAGTTTGGAGGAAGCATAGATGATAGATATTGTTGGTGTAAGATTCAAGAATATGGGGAAAATCTACTACTTTGATCCCGGTGATTTACAGGTTCAGCGGGGGATGGGTGTAATTGTTGAGACCGCCAGGGGAATGGAATTTGGAACCGTGGTTATGGAAATCACACCTGTTAAAGAAGAAGACATCACAAAACCGCTGAAGAAAATAGTCAGATTGGCAGATGAAAGGGATATAAAGAGGCACGAAGAAAACGAAAGCAAGAAGTCAAAGGCAATGAGTATTTGTCAGGAAAAAATTCAGCTTCACAAGCTGGAGATGAAGCTGATCGATGTTGAATATACATTTGACAACAACAAGATAATTTTTTACTTTACGGCAGATGGAAGAATAGATTTCAGAGAATTGGTAAAGGACCTTGCGGCTGTTTTCAAAATGAGAATAGAGCTGCGACAGATTGGTGTCCGGGATGAGGCAAAGATGCTTGGAGGTGTAGGATCCTGCGGAAGAGGTCTTTGCTGTGCAACATGGCTTTCCGATTTTCAGCCTGTTTCAATTAAGATGGCAAAGGTACAGAATTTGTCACTTAATCCTGCGAAGATTTCGGGTGTATGCGGAAGATTGATGTGCTGCCTCAAGTACGAAAACGATGTGTACCTAAACCTCAGAAAAGATGTACCGGAGGTGAATGAGAAGGTTGAAACCGATCAGGGTGTCGGAAAAGTGATAGAATCTGACATCTTACAGGGAAAGATAAAAGTCAGACTTTATACCGGCGAATTTGATGAAAGCGGAATTGAGAAATTGGGTTCTGATATTCTTGAGTTTACCAAAGATGATGTGAAGCGACTTGATAAGAAGGACAAAGCAAAGCGTGTGAAACCTTCCCCTGCTCAATTGCCAGAATCTGAGACGGAGCAGGAGGAAAAAGAAAAATCTGCAAGGAAATTCAGACCGAAGAATCATAATCGTAAGAAAAAACGCAAGGAAGAGATTCATGACCAGGAGGATTGATGACACCGGATTTGGAGGTATCAGGATAATCCAGGACGAGGAACTTTTTTGCTACGGTATGGATGCAGTTATTTTAGCTGATTTTGCGGCTGAGAGGATTAGGCAAAGGCGAAAAAACTTTTATAAGGTGTGTGATTTTTGTACAGGCAATGGCATAGTACCGCTGATTTTATCTCATAAAGTGAGAGATGCTGAAATTTTGGGGGTGGAGGTACAGAAGCGCTGCTTTGAACTTGCGAAAGAGAATATCGCGTTTAATAAACTGGAAGACAGAATCAGTGTTTTGAATGAAAATATTAAGGCATTTTGTACAGCTGAGTTTAAAAATGAGAGTCGCTTAGCGAATTCCTTTGACGGGATAACCATGAATCCCCCATATACAAAGGCAGGCTGTGGGATTCAATGCGACAACCGTCACAAGAATATTGCAAGGCACGAACTTTTGGGAACTCTTGATGACTTTATGAAGGGAAGTTCGGTTTTTCTGAAGGACAAGGGCGACCTGTTTATGATTCACAGACCTCACAGACTGGCAGATGTTATACTGACGGGAAAAAAATATTCATTCTCACTGAAAGAACTTCAGCTGATAAGCGGAAAGAACGGTCAAAAGCCGAACCTTGCAGTTATGCATTTTGTGAAAAACGGCAGTCCCGAGCTTAAAATTTTGCCGCAGATATTCCTGAGGAATGCTGATGGGAATTTCAGCAAGAACGCGTTGAAATTATACGAATAAAAGCTTTGTTTTTCTTGCTTTTTGTCGTAATTATTATATAATAACTTAGAGATGTAGCAAATATTGCCATTTGGCATGGAGGTTGTAAATGATTACAATTGATTTGAAATATACATTGATCTGTTTAGTATTGATAGCACTTTTCGTGCTTTTGATAATATTGGCTAAACTGGCTCTTAATCTGATTTCCACCTTAAGGAGTGTTGACAGAATTTTGGAAGACACTTCTGTCGTCTCAGGTGTAGTGTCTGATAAGGCATCACAGGTTGACGAAATTGTGGGGGACCTTAGCAGTACGCTTGGAGATGTTACCGATGCGATGAAGGGAAACCGGAATTTAATCGGTGCAATAACCAATATGGCGAAGGCTGTTGCATCGGCGGTATCATATTTCAAGTCCACAGGAGACGACGAGTACCTTGAGGAAGAACTCAGAAGAGCAAAACATCGTAAATAGGGTTTACTGAACCCTATGGAAGGAGAATGGAATGAAAGCAACTGGCATAGTTAGACCTGTGGATGCACTGGGAAGAGTGGTAATTCCGGTGGAACTGAGAAGAAATCTTAATATCAAGACTGATGACTCACTTGAAATATATGTGGATGGGCAGTTTATCATGTTGAAAAAATACGAGCCTTCATGTATATTTTGTGGAGAAGCGGAGGATATTCATTTGATTCACGGAAAGAGTGTTTGTGGAAACTGCATTCGTGAAATGAAAAAATTATAATTGTTTGACAGATTAACCTGCAATTAAGCGGGTTTTTTTTCAGTAAATACAGAAAAAGTTATAGCCCGTACACAAGATAAAAATGTGTATTGGATGGAGGAAAAAAGTGGCTAAATTCTTAGTACAAAAAAGTGAACCTTTATATGGAGAAGTTTCTATCAGCGGTGCAAAAAATGCGGTTTTGCCTCTTATGGCGGCGGCGATCTTATGCGGAGAAGATTGTACCATCATGGATGTTCCGGAGCTTAGAGATGTGGAAGTAATGAAACAAATTCTGGAATCTCTGGGCGGAAAAATTCGGGAGCGTGGAGAGTCTGTTCTGAACTTTGACTTTACAGAGATAACCACAAATATTGCTGACTATGATTTAGTTAGAAAGATGAGGGCATCTTTTCTTGTGATGGGTCCTTTGCTTGCCAGGACAGGAAGCGCAAAAGTGCATATGCCGGGAGGCTGCACCATAGGGGCAAGGCCTATTGACCTTCACCTAAAGGGATTTGAGGCTCTGGGAGCAAAGATTATACAGGAAGATAATTCCGTTGAGGCGGTCGCTCCGAAAGAAGGTCTTATTGGGGCAAGTCTTTATCTGGATTTTCCCAGCGTAGGTGCAACGGAAAACATAATGATGGCAGCATCTATGGCACGGGGCACGACATATATCGAAAATGCAGCACAAGAGCCTGAAATCGTAGACTTGGCAAATTTTATGAACAAGATGGGAGCTAAGATTAAAGGGGCAGGTACGGATACCATAAAGATTGAGGGAGTAGCGCATTTTAAGTCATGCTCGCACACTGTGATTCCCGATAGAATCGAGGCGGGGACTTTCATGCTCGCAGGTGCCATCACAAGGGGAAGGCTTTTGATTAAAAATGTGGTTCCGGATCATGTCAAGCCTATTACCGCAAAGCTCAGAGAATGTGGGGTAACGGTTGAAATGGGCGACAAAGGAATGTATGTAATAGCAGACGGTGACAGAGAACTTGTTTCTACGGATATCAAGACGCTTCCATATCCGGGATTTCCGACAGATATACAATCACCATTCATGGCGTTTTTAACTACCGTGGAGGGCTCAAGCTCCGTGATAGAAACCGTGTTTGAAAATAGATTTATGCATGTGGCGGAACTTAACAGAATGGGGGCTAATATTAAGACCGAAGGCAACAAGGTCCTTATAAGCGGAGGAAAGAACCTTGAAGGAGCACAGGTTATTGCAACGGACTTGAGAGCCGGGGCCGCTTTGGTTTTGGTAGGTCTGATTGCAGAAGGCACTACGGAGATTTCGGAGATTTACCACATAGAGAGAGGCTACGAGAAATTTATAAAGAAATTTAAGGATCTTGGAGCGAATATCCTTAGAATAGACGATTAAAACCTGCTGCGGGGTGAATCCCATGATGATTTGTGGAGGAATAAAATGGCTGATATCAAGTACTTAGAGCTTTTAGCTAAAGACTATCCCAATATAGAGGCGGCTTCTGCTGAGATAATCAATTTGAACGCTATTTTGGCTTTGCCTAAGGGCACGGAATATTTCTTAAGTGATTTGCATGGAGAACACGAAGCATTTATCCACATGCTGAAAAGTGCTTCGGGAACTATTAGGAGCAAGATAGATGAACACTACGGCGGTGTTTTAAGCGAGCAGGACAGATCCGATTTGGCGGCTCTGATTTACAATGCGGATGCAGAGATTAAGCGGAGAAAGAAATCAGAAAAGGATTTTGCTCAGTGGTGTACCACCGTTATTTATCGTCTAATTACGATTTGTAAATCCGTTTCCACCAAATATACCAGATCAAGGGTGAGGCGGCGTCTGCCAAAGTATTTGGATTATGCCATGGATGAGCTGCTTCATGCAGATGATGAGGAGAACAAGAATCACTATTATGAGTCCATTATAAATTCTATAATAGAGTGCGGGATAGGTGAAGAGTTTATCACAGCCATGGCGGAGGCTATCAGTGTTTTAGCGGTAGATCAGCTTCATATCATAGGTGATATTTTTGACAGAGGAGCTCATCCGGACGAGATTTTGGATTTTCTGATGGGTTATCACAATGTGGACTTTCAATGGGGAAATCATGATATAGTTTGGATGGGTGCGGCAACGGGAAACTGGGCATGCATAACCAATATCTTGAGAATGAATATCAGCTACAATAACTTTGATATGCTGGAAGTAGGTTACGGAATAAATTTACGACCTTTGGCCTCTTTTGCTGCCAGAGTATATGCAGATGATCCATGTGAGAAATTCATGCCGCATATTCTGGATGAAAACAAGTACGACCCTATTGATGAAAATTTGGCTGCGAAGATGCATAAAGCCATTGCAATTATGCAGTTTAAAGTGGAGGGACAGAGAATAAAAGCTCATCCTGAATACAAGATGGAAAAGCGTCTTTTGCTTGATAAAATTGATTTTGAAGAAGGTACGGTGATTATAGAGGGCAAGAAATGGAAACTGCGTGAAACAAACTTTCCGACTGTCGATGCCAATGACCCATATGCTTTATCCCGGGATGAAGAGAGGGTGTTGAATTCTCTCGAGGCTTCGATTTTGAACTCGGAGAAGCTGCAGAGGCACATAAGATTTTTGTTTACTCAAGGAGATTTATATAAAAAGGTTAACGGTAATCTGCTTTATCACGGTTGTATCCCGATGAGCGAGGATGGCGAGTTTACTGAAGTGATGATAAACGGCAGGGCATACAAAGGAAAGGCTTTGATGGATTATCTTGACGAGCAGGTTCGCGCTGCATACTATACTCCGTGCGACTCGGAAGAGATAGGGCGTTTGGGAGATTTAATGTGGTATCTTTGGGAGGGCAGCGACTCGCCGCTGTTCGGCAAAGAAAAGATGACAACTTTTGAGAGACTGTTTATCGCAGACAAGGCGGCGCATAAGGAGCCTACAAGGCCATATTACAAGCTGATAAAAGACAGAGCTCCTTGTGAAAAAATTCTTAGGGAATTTGGTCTTTCCGCGCGACATTCAAAGATTCTGAACGGTCATGTTCCTGTAAAAATCAAGGACGGTGAAAGCCCTATAAAGGGGGGAGGTCTTTTGTATGTGATAGACGGCGGTATTTCCAAGGCTTATCAGAAACAAACAGGAATTGCAGGCTATACATTTATTTTCAACTCAAGATTTATGGCATTGGCGGAGCATACGCCATATGAACCTCTCAGAGAGGACGGGACGCAGAAGTTCGTTTCACCGGTGGTGAAAATAGTAGAAACTCTCCCTGAGAGAATGATGGTTCTCGACAGCGACCAAGGCGCGCTAATGGTAAATCAGATTGAGGACATGAAACAGCTGGTCAATGCTTATAGGACAGGTATATTAAAAGAAGTTTATTGAGATGATTGAGATTAAAGGGTTTTCAGTGAAGTAGCATAGTTTTCGCTGAAAACCCTTTGACAAATAGATAAGCTGTGTGTATACTGTTATAGTACGAATTGAATAGGCGCCATTAGCTCAATTGGATAGAGTACCTGACTACGAATCAGTAGGTTGGGGGTTCGAGTCCCTCATGGCGCACCAATTAAAAACCCTTGCAATTTCAATGATTGCAAGGGTTTTATTCGTATAAACACCATATCATTGGGTGCGGGCTTCATTTTTACGTACTTTCAGTATGCTTCAAGGCTTTCGGTCTCTTGTAAAATAGAGGATGATCAGCAATCGTCCTGCTAATTCAAAATCCTAAATTGACGGCTCTTACTTTCTATAAGGCCGTCTTTTTTCATTGCGCGAATTTCTCTCATCATGGCGGTTCTGTCTACCATGATGTACTCGGAGAGCTGCACTAAACTTATCGGAAGATTGAAGGTGCCGGCATCGTCAATGGGCTTGGAAATAGAGCGAATGTGTTTCAGATAGGTCATGATTTTATTTCTGATGGAAACCTGCCCCAAAATTGATATATGCAGGCTCATCTCCTGAGATTTCTGTGCAGTCATGAGAAACAGATTACTGATAAGCTGGCTGTGATGGGAACAGGATTTTTCACAGGGAGTGATTACATGGTTGTAGTCCAAGTAGGTAACGGTACAGTCGGACAGCGCCACCACCGTATATAAAAAATTTTCCAGAGGTAAGGAAAAAAGCTCACCGAAAATATCGCCTTTGTGGTAGTCTTCAAGATAAAAGACATCTCCGGTTTCGTTGCTGGCCTCAAGTCTGGCTTCTCCGACTGTTAAAATTCCTATCTCGCGGGGAATATCAGCCTGATATGTTAATATGGTTTCCCCCTTTAAGTAGCGCCTGGTTATTGGATTGAAACAGGGAACAATTCTGTCTAATTCCTCCTGACTTATATTGTCAAGAACATTTACTTTTTTCATCCTTATCTCCTGAAATTGCAGTCAGTAATACCGATATTTAGTAAAAGCATTAAACTATATTTATTATAATATATTTTCACTGCAATGTCTTAGTTTTTTCCGAAAGAAACAACCGTCAAATATACTTTTTTTCCTGATACATTTAAAAGTACCGATATATGAAAGCCGGAAATAGCAAAATTAAATTGCACAAAAGTAATTTTCATGAAAAGATTATAAAAGTTGCATTTGCCACAGATACTTTTTCTAAAAGGAAGTAAAATACAGGTAAACAAATATTCTGAAAATAATATAAGGATATAGTAGGAGGTAAGTATGCTTTTTAGTACAACAGAGGCCCATGAAGAATTTAGGGCAAAGGTAAGGAAATTTGCAGAGGAGGAAGTGAAGCCTATTGCATTCAAACTTGACCAGGAAAATGAATTCCCCTATGATGTAGTGAAAAAAATGGCGAAACTGGGGATTATGGGAATCCCGTACGAGAAGAAATACGGCGGTGCAGAGTCCGATGTTTTAAGCTATGCAATCGCAGTTGAAGAACTTTCCAGAGTTGACGGAGGTGTGGGAGTTATCCTTTCGGCACATACATCTTTGGGAACCTATCCGATCGCGGCATTCGGTACGGAAGAACAGAAGAAGAAATATCTGGTTCCCCTTGCAAAAGGAGAGAAACTTGGAGCTTTCGGTCTTACTGAACCTAATGCAGGCTCAGATGCGGGAGGCACAGAAACGGTTGCTGTGCTTGAGGGAGACCACTATGTTCTGAACGGCGGAAAGATTTTCATCACAAATGCTCCTGTAGCTGACACTTATGTTATTTTTGCGGTAACGACACCTAATATCGGAACCCATGGAATCAGTGCTTTTATCGTGGAAAAGGGATGGGAAGGCTTTGAGTTCGGAGATCATTACGATAAGATGGGTATCAGATCATCTTCGACAGCCGAACTTATTTTCAATGATGTTAAGGTTCCTAAAGAAAACTTGCTTGGAAAAGAAGGGCAGGGCTTTAAGATTGCCATGGCAACTCTTGACGGAGGAAGAATCGGAATCGCATCACAGGCTCTTGGAATTGCGCAGGGTGCCTTTGATAATGCAAAGGAATACGCTCTTGAGAGGGTTCAGTTCGATATGCCTATTGCATTTCAGCAGATTAACCAGTTCAAGTTTGCCGACATGGCTATTAAACTTACAAACGCAAGAAATCTAATATATACGGCAGCTGAGAAGAAGCAGGCTCATGTTCCTTATGGAATGGACTCTGCAATGGCTAAGGCATACGCCTCGGATATTGCTCTTGAGGTATGTAACGATGCTCTTCAGATTTACGGCGGAAACGGATACCTGAAGGGCATGGAAGTTGAAAGAGCGTATAGAGATGCAAAGATTACAACGATCTATGAGGGAACTAATGAAATTCAGAGGGTTGTTATTGCATCGCATATTCTTGGGAAAGCCCCTAAGACAACGGTTGCAGGCGCTAAGGATAAAGGACCTATTACAGGTGTTCGCAAGAAAATAATTTATGCAAAGGGAACTGCGAAGGAAAGGGTTGATCAGCTTGTAGAGGCGCTTAAAGGTGACGGATTCGACTTTACGGTAGGTATCGATCCGATGACACCGATTGTCGATGCCGAC
Organism: uncultured Clostridia bacterium; assembly: GCA_945830395.1. Taxonomy (GTDB): domain Bacteria; phylum Bacillota; class Clostridia; order Peptostreptococcales; family Anaerovoracaceae; genus Aminicella. The sequence goes on along the minus strand of CALZYE010000016.1, from coordinate 16,857 downwards.
AGAGTAGTTTCGGCAGGTAAGGGAATCGGAGCAAAGGAAAACATGAAACTCGTTGAAGAGCTTGCTAAACAGGCAGGTGCAGCGGTAGGGTCTTCCAGACCTGTTGCAGAGACGATGAAATATGTTCCTTTAGACAGATATGTGGGAATGTCAGGACAGAAGTTCAGCGGAAATCTTTATATCGCTTGTGGAATTTCAGGCGCAGGGCAGCACCTTAAGGGAATTCGTGAAGCTACAACGATTGTTGCTGTCAACAAGAACAAGAACGCTCCTATTTTCAAAAATGCCGACTACGGAATTGTTGGAGATGTAATGGAAATTTTACCGCTTCTGACTAAGGCTCTGGACAACGGACAGCCGAAGAAGCCTGCTCCCGAAAGAGTTAAGATGAGAAAGGCTACAGTGCTTAAGGAGCCATCTCACTGGACGACATATGTTTGTGACGGATGCGGGTACGAATATGACCCGGCTGCAGGCGATGAAGAAGGCGGAATCAGTATAGGTACTACATTTGAGGCGCTGCCGGAAGAATGGATCTGCCCGGTTTGCGGCGAAGAAAAGACCGCATTTGTAGAAGTTGAAAAATATTCCAGTAAGGAGGAGAAGTAATGCAGTGCACAAGAAAAGTAACAGAAGATTTATATTGGGTCGGTGCCAATGACAAGAGATTGCACCTGTTTGAAAGTGCTCATCCAATCGAAGGCGGTGTATCTTACAACTCGTATCTTCTTTTAGATGAGAAAACAGCCCTGTTTGATACGGCAGACTGGTCGGTGGGAAAACAGTTCCTTGAGAATGTGGAATATGTCTTGGACGGAAGAAAGCTTGACTATCTTGTGATAAATCACTTGGAACCTGACCATGCGGCATCTATAGGAGAAATCGTTTTGCGTTATCCTGAGGTAAAGGTTGTTTCCACTGAAAAAGCATGGCTTCTCATGAACCAGTTCCAGTTCCGAATTGATGAAGAAAAATTTGTAGAGGTCAAGGAAGGCGATTCGATGTCTTTCGGTAAGCACAACATTGCATTTGTTGCAGCTCCTATGGTTCACTGGCCTGAGGTAATGGTAAGTTTTGATACTACTGACGGAATTTTGTTCAGCGCCGATGCATTCGGCTCATTCAAGTCTTTAGACGGAGCATTGTTTGCTGACGAGGTTGATTTCAAGGGCGAATGGATTGACGAAGCCCGCCGCTACTACACAAATATCGTAGGTAAATATGGGCCTCAGGTTATGGCGCTTCTTAAGAAAGCTTCAACACTGGACATCAAATGCATCTGCCCGCTGCACGGACCTGTTTGGAGGAAGGATATTCCTTGGATTATCGACAAATATGTTCACTGGGCAACATATACACCGGAAGAAAAGGGCATCGTGATTGCCTATGCCTCGATGTACGGCAACACCATGTCAGCTGCCCATATTTTGGCAAGCAAACTTCATGAAAAAGGTTTCCACAATGTTAAGATGTACGATGTATCGGAAACTCATGTTTCCTTCTTAATCAGCGAAGCTTTCAAATACAGCCATTTAGCATTGTTTTCCGTGACATACAACCTGAATGTTTTCCCTGCAATGCAGAACTTCATTGATGATATGAAGCGTCTAAACCTTCAGAAGAGAGTAATCGGCATCGTAGAAAACGGATCATGGGCTCCACAGGCGCTTGATTTGATGGCAAAATCATTTGACGAGATGAAGCAGATGACTGTCTTAAATGAACAGGTTTCAGTCCTTTCCTCTGTTACAAAGATGACAGACAGAGAACTTGACGGTTTGGCTGACAGCTTAATCGAATCTATGAAGCAGGATTATTGATAAGATTTATCTTTACAATTAATTGTTTAAATCATATCCGAAGGCGGCTCACAAAGGGTCGCCTTTCTCTTGCAAGGCAAATGCCGGAGCGAAAACGAAAAATCCCCTCCATGCACGGTCACATTTCTGTTCGCAGGGATTAGAGGCTTAATCTCTGAAGTTACCTGAAATGTGCTGAAGGGGATTTTATATTATACTATAGTTTTTAACGGATGTATTTTACTTATTTGTCATAAGATATGGTGAAAGTGCTCCTGCCACAGCATTAATCGGCATAGTCTGAAGCCAAACTTTGCCGGGACCTGAAATGACGGTGTTAAACAGACCCTCTCCTCCAAGAAGCATGTTTTTCATTCCGGGAACGCTTTTAATATCCATAGAGCAGGTGGCATCCATAGCTGCAATGTATCCGGTATCGACAATGAGCTGTTGTCCCGGCTGAAGCTCATAAGAGCAAACATGTCCGTCAAATTCAAGAAAAGCAAGTCCGCTTCCGGAAAGCCTCTGCATTATAAATCCCTCTCCGCCGAATAAACCCGCGCCGATTTTTTTATTGAAAAAGACGGATAGTTCCACGCTGCTTTGACTGGCTAAAAAGGCGGATTTCTGAACGATAAGCTCTTTGCCCGGTGCGATTTCCACGGCTTTGATGCTGCCCGGGAAGGAAGAAGCAAATGCAATTTCTCCGGGACCTCCCATTGCAGTATAGCGATTTTGGAAAATAGACTCCCCTGAAAACATTCTTCCCAAGGATTTGCCCAAGCCGCCTGTAGCATTGGTAGACATCTTCATATTAGGTGACATCCAGCTCATGGCACCTTTTTCAGTGATAAGAGTTTCGTTTTCGTCCACTCCGCAGATTACTACAGGAAGTGTTTCGCCTTCAATACGATATTTCATAATTAGTTCCTTTCTCCCAAAAGTATATACTATTGCCAATAGTATATAATATTTGAGTTTAGTTTGTCAATTTCTACTTACTGTCATAACCCACTGCAAGTACTTGACTGCTATGCGAATTTAGAGTAAAATGAAAATGATTTTCAAATCGTAGAAAGAGGTTTATGTGAATAACGGAAAACATTATAACACAAGACAGAGGGAAACGGTCTTTCAGTGTATCAAGGCTCAGAAGGGCGAATATGTGACTATTAAGCAGATTGCCCGGTATCTTGAGGGTGAGAATATTAAGGTAGGTCTTACCACGATTTATCGTACCATTGATAAGCTGATTTCAGAGGGCAAAATCGCAAGTGTATCTATAGAGGGCATAAAGGGCAAATGCTACAGATACATTGCAGAAAACGATGAAAGTGATTCCTTCCCTTTGAAGTGTGAAGAATGCGGACGAGTTGTTAAAATTCAGTGTCCGGAGCTTGAGCATCTATACGAGCATCTCAGAGAAGAACACAAGGTACAGATCGCTTCGGAGAAGATAATGTTTTACGGAATTTGTGACAAGTGTAAGTAAACCTCTCAAGAGGGTATCAACTTAAACAGTTTGGAGGGAATAATGAAGAAAGGTAAACTGGTTATAGTAGCAATCACGGTGATAATGATGGCGGCATTTTTAGCAGGATGCGGCAAGGAAGAGAAGAAAGAAACTGCAGACAGCGGGAAACTCAAGGTAGTAGCGACGATTTTTCCGCAATACGATTTTCTCCGTCAGATAGGTGGAGATAAGATAGACCTTTCAATGCTGGTAACTCCGGGGGCGGAGACACACAGCTTTGAGCCTACCCCTAAGGACATAAAGAAGGTGAACGAAGCCAATCTTTTTGTATATGTGGGCGGCGATTCTGACGAATGGGTCTCAAAGATTCTGAAATCTGTTGATAATAAGAAGCAGAAGGCTGTAAAGCTTATGGATATGGTTAAAACCGTTAAGGAAGAAACGGTGGAGGGAATGACCGAAGAACATGAGCATGATCACGATGAAGATAAGGACGATAAGCATCACGACGATGATAAGGCGGACAAGGAGAAGGATGACGAGCACGAGCATCACGAGAGTGAAGAGGCAGATGATGACCATGACCACGAGCATGGCGCTGAACTTGACGAGCATGTTTGGACATCTCCAAAGAATGCAATTAAAATTGTAAATAGCCTTGCAAAGCAGCTGGGTGAATTGGACAAAGACAATAAAGAATATTATGCTAAAAATGCAAAGGCGTACATCAAGAAACTCAAGAAGCTTGACACAAAGTTCCAAAATGTTGTGAATAAGGGCAAGCGTAAGGAAATTATTGTTGGAGATCGCTTCCCGTTCCGCTACTTTGCAGATGCATATAAACTTAAATATTATGCGGCATTTCCGGGCTGCTCAAATGATACGGAAGCCAGTGCGGAGACCATTGCTTTCTTAACGAAGAAGGTGAAGAAAGACGGGATTCCCGTTGTTTTCCATATTGAACTTTCAAACGGAAAGGTTTGCAAATCTATTTGTGAAGCTACGGGAGCGAAGAAGCGTCAGCTGAATGCTGTGCATAACATTACAAAGAAAGATTTTGAATCCGGCATTACATACATCGATTTGATGAATGAGAATGTTAAGGTTCTTAAAGAGGCTCTTAACTAAGCTGAAGGAGGCTTAAAAACATATGAGTGTACTTGCTTGTCAAGACTTAGCTTTTTCGTACGATGGAAAAGATGTATTGGAAGGTGTGAATTTTACCTTGGAGCACGGAGAATACCTGTGCATTGTAGGCGAAAACGGAAGTGGAAAAACGACCCTTATGAAGGGACTTTTGCACCTGAACAAACCTACAAAGGGTAAGATAATAACAGGAGACGGACTGAAGCCCAGCGAAATCGGATACTTGCCGCAGCAAACTCAGATACAGAGGGATTTTCCCGCCAGTGTTTACGAAGTTGTGCTCTCAGGCTGCCTAAACAGCATGGGGAAACGACTTTTTTATGGCAGGAAACATAAACAGCGCGTAATTTCAAATCTGGAGGCGTTAGGTATTTTGTCGCTGAAAAATAAGTGCTACAGAGAGTTATCAGGGGGACAGCAGCAGAGGGTTCTATTGGCAAGAGCCCTCTGTGCTACTAAGAAAATGCTTTTGTTGGACGAGCCGACTACAGGACTGGATCCCGTTGCGGCGGAGGAATTCTATCAAATGATACAGAGACTGAACAGGGAGCAGGGAATTACCGTCATAATGGTGTCTCACGATGTTAAAGGCGTTGCGGACCATGCCAGTCATGTGCTGCATTTGGACGGCAGGCAGAAATTTTTCGGTACAATGCAGGAGTATAAGGAGCAAGACTGGAGTTTCATGTATGTAAAGGGGGATAAAAATGTTTAGTCTTATTGTGGAAATGTTATCCTATCCTTTTTTACAGCGGGCGTTAATTGTAGGAATACTTGTATCCCTGTGTTCTGCCCTTCTTGGAACGAGTTTGGTGCTTAAAAGATATTCTATGATAGGGGACGGGCTGTCCCACATGGGCTTTGCATCCCTTGCCATTGCCTATGCCATGGGACTTGCACCTATTACATTATCCATACCTATTTGCATAATTGCGGCTTTTTTGTTGCTAAGGATGAACGAAAATAGTAAAATAAAAGGAGATGCGGCCACTGCGCTGATGTGCAGCGGTGCACTTGCCGTAGGTGTGATGACAATTTCCTTAACCACCGGAATGAATACAGATGTGTGCAATTACATGTTTGGCAGCATTCTGGCAATGAGCAGCACCGATGTTGCCATTTCAGTTGTTCTTTCAATTGTGGTTATAATAATGTTTGTGGCATTTTATCCGAGGATTTTTGCAGTAACATTTGATGAGAATTTTGCAAAGGCTACGGGAGTGAACAGCAACCTGTACAACATGATTATTGCAATGCTCACGGCTGTTACTGTGGTTTTGGGTATGAGAATGATGGGCACACTTCTGATTTCAAGTTTGATAGTCTTTCCCTCCCTTTCCGCCATGAGAATATTTAAGAGGTTTTCCCGGGTAGTCATAGCATCAGTTGTTATAGCCGTTGTATGCTTCTGTTTCGGGGTAATAATATCTTACATATATTCCACGCCGACAGGTGCAAGCATCGTAATAATTAACATAGTTGTGTTTATGATATTTGCACTAATTGAGCGTCTGAGGACAAAAGCGAGGATATGATGAAAAAATCTCTGATTTTAATTTTAGTTTTAATCATCTGCTCCGGGATGCTATGCAGCTGCGGAGATAAAAAAGTTGTGGGAAATGATAAGAACGCAGAGAAACAGTCCAGTACGGAAGAAAGCAAGGGAGAAGAAAATCAGAAAAAGGATGATGTTCTGAAGGGACAAAAAGGGAAGATTTACAAGAGAAATCATGCCACCTATAAGTGTGACTTTAAGGCTGACAGAAAAGCGTACAAGGGAAAGCCCGATATAGTTGTGGGAGACAAGTACTATGCAACGCAAATAAACGATTGGTATCAGAATTTCAATAAGTATGATGGGAAAGTTGTTGAGATTGAAGGATATTACATCAATGAATTTGCACCTTTCGACTTTGTGGGACGATACGGGCCGAGCTGCCCGTACTGTAACGGAGACTATGTCAGTTTTGAGTTTCTGTGGGATGGAGATCTTTCGAAATTCAAGAACGCAAAGGATTGGATAAAGGTTACCGGAATTCTGAGAAAAGGCAGTCTGCCAAGTCAAGGAGAATTTTACTATATTCAGGCTCTTAAGCTGGAAAAAATGAAAAAAATAGGAAAAGATATAGTTGCAAACTGAAAATATTTGGTAATATATATTTATCCATATTTAAATCACCATTTACATGTGGTGATTTGTTTTTATAATATAACCACGACCTCTGAGAAAGACAGGCAGTGAAAGAAACTGCGGCAGTTGATTTTGCTCAGAGTAATAAGGACAAAGGAGGAAGAAGCTGTGCCAATTAAAGTACCGGGCAATCTGCCTGCGGTAGAAACCTTAACTAAAGAAAATGTATTTGTGATGACGGACGAGAGAGCTATGACTCAGGATATTCGTCCTTTACATATTCTGATGCTCAATCTCATGCCCACAAAGATTGATACGGAAACGCAGATTACAAGGCTTCTGGGAAATACTCCTTTGCAGATAGAACTGGAGCTTCTGCAGACGAGCACCCACAAATCAAAGAATACATCAAAAGAGCACATGCTTGCATTTTATAAAACCTTTGAGTATGTGAAAGACAATTTTTATGACGGAATGATTATAACGGGAGCTCCTGTGGAACTTATGGAATTTGAGGAAGTGGAATACTGGGAGGAGCTTTGCGAGATAATGGAGTGGTCCAAGAGCCATGTTCACAGTACATTTCACATTTGCTGGGGAGCCCAGGCAGGACTCTATTATCATTATGGCATAAAAAAGCGTGTTCTCAAGGAAAAGCTGTCCGGAGTGTACGAGCATATTTTGGATCATAAGAACGGCATGTTGTTCAGAGGCTTTGATGACACTTTTTATGTGCCTCATTCCAGAAATACTACGGTTATCAGAGAAGATATCGAAAAAATTCCTGAGCTGGAAATTCTGTCAAGCGGTGACAAACCCGGAGTTTTTGCGGTGAAATCCAAAGGAGGCCGCCGGATTTTTATAATGGGCCATTCTGAATACGATTGGGATACCTTGCAGAAAGAATATTTAAGGGATAAGGAAGCAGGTCTTAACCCTAAAGTACCCGACAACTACTATCCGGACGATGATGATACAAAGTCTCCTTTGGTGAAGTGGCGATCCTGTGCAAATTTACTTTTTTCCAATTGGCTGAATTACTTCGTATACCAGTCTACGCCGTACGATATAAGCACCATAAGCCATGAGGATCTGGAACCTTTTACTTCGGAATCCGTTTCCCTGAAGGTGGCGAAATTCGGTGGAAGCTCCGTTGCCGACTTGCAGCAGATTAGGAAGGTTAAGAATATAGTTGAAGAGGATGACTCCAGAAAATTTGTAGTAGTATCAGCCCCGGGAAAGAGAAATGAGGGTGATACAAAGGTCACCGATCTTCTCATCGAGGCTTATGAGAATATACATAAATTTGATGAGAACCTTGAACTTGTAAGGGAGAGATTCGGAGAAATTGCTGAAGACTTTGACATTGACAAAGAGATAGATGTGATTAAGGGGGAATTTGCGAAGAACAGGAGCCGGGATTATCTTATAAGCCGGGGTGAATATTTATCGGCTAAGATTATAGCCAGGGTTCTTGGATACGACTTTGTGGATGCAAAGGATTTTGTGACATTTGATTCAAAGGGAAAATTCTTGCCGGAAGATTCGATGAGAAAGGCAGGCGATATTCTCTCTGAACATGAAAATGCCGTAATTCCGGGATTTTACGGAAGTGATTTGGCAGGGAACATACTGACTTTTTCCAGAGGAGGTTCAGACCTTTCCGGTGCAGTGGCTGCAGCAGGAGTAAAGGCGGGTATGTATGAGAACTGGACAGATGTTAACGGCATGCTTCTGGCAGATCCCCGAATTGTGGATAGTCCACTGACCGTGCCGCTTATAACCTATAAGGAGCTGAGAGTGCTTTCTGCCATGGGAGCGCAGGTTATGCACGAGGATGTGGTGTTTCCCGTAAGAAAAATGGGGATTCCGATAAACATAAAAAATACCAATGCTCCGGATGAACAGGGAACCCTTATTGCAAACATAGGTGATGAGAGGGAGAGCATTTTGAAAATTTCAGGGATTTCAGGGGGAAAAGGTTATGCAAGTTTTCTCATTGAAAAGGACAAACTGAGTGACGACCTTGAACTTCGCAGCAAGGTAATGGATGTATTTTCTAAGGAGGGAATCGCTATAAACAATGTGATTTCCGGAATTGATTCGCTGAATGTGTTTACAAGTGCAGATAATGTTGCGGGCAGAATTCGGGAAATTGAGGCGGAGATAAAAGCTGTTGTGGAAGCTGACAGAGTTACCACAAATACGGGAATATCGCTGATTGCAGTTGTCAGCAGGTATATGGCAAAGTCTTTAGCCTTGGGTGCAAAGGTTTTCACAGCTCTTGCAAACAGGAACATCAATGTAAAGATGATAGATTACGGCGTTGAGGGTATAAGCACTTTAATCGGAGTCGATGACAGCAACTACGAAAAAGCCATAAAAGCTGTTTACAGCGAATTTATAAAAAAGTAAATTTATCAAAAAAGAGGTGTTACGGAGAATTCTCCAAGGCAAGGCTAATTTACGGCAGGCTTATCAGCTGACCTTGTGGAGAATCAAAACAGGTGACACCTCTTTCAATGTTAAGTTAAATTTAAATTTAAGTGTATGTGGATGTTTACTTTTATGTTTGCGTTTAAACTACGGGAAGAGCATCAAGTCCTTTCTGTATTTCTTCATCTGTAGGTATGTAGTCTGACATGGTTCCGTTATTGAACTGCTCGTAGGCCTTAAGATCGAAATAGCCGGTTCCCGTCAGGCCGAATACTATAGTTTTTTCTTCGCCGGTTTCTTTGCATCTGAGAGCTTCATCTGCGGCAGCTTTTATGGCGTGGCTGCTTTCAGGCGCAGGAAGGATGCCTTCACATCTTGCGAATTTTTCGGCAGCATCAAATATTTCCGTCTGCTCGTAAGTTACCGCATCGATTATGCCCTGTTCGTAAAGCTCCGATATGATAGGACTCATACCGTGAAATCTCAAACCTCCTGCGTGACTGGCAGATGGGATGAACTGACTTCCCAGAGTGTACATTTTTGCCAGGGGACAAACCATTCCCGTATCGCAGTAGTCATAAGCGTATTTGCCGCGGGTAAGAGACGGGCAGGATGCAGGTTCAACGGCAAGAATCTTATAATTTTTCTCGCCACGAAGTTTTTCTCCGGCAAAAGGAGCGATAAGACCTGCAAGGTTAGAACCTCCACCGGCGCAGCCTATTATTATATCAGGCTCAATGTCGTATTTTTCCAAGGCTTTCTTCGTTTCCAGACCGATTATACTTTGATGAAGAGCGACCTGGTTAAGAACGCTGCCAAGCACATAGCGATACCCTGCTGTCTTTGTTGCAACTTCAACGGCCTCAGAGATGGCGCAGCCCAGGGAACCTGTGGTTTGGGGAAATTTTGCATTAATGGTTTTTCCTATTTCTGTGGTCATAGAGGGTGAGGGAGTTACATTCGCACCGTATGTTCTCATGACTTCTCTTCTGAAAGGTTTCTGTTCATAAGAAACCTTTACCATGTATACATTGCAATCTAAATCGAAGTATGAGCATGCCATCGAAAGTGCCGTGCCCCATTGCCCGGCTCCTGTTTCGGTAGTAACACCCTTAAGTCCCTCTTTTTTTGCATAATATGCCTGAGCAATGGCAGAATTCAGCTTGTGAGAACCGCTGGTGTTGTTTCCCTCGAATTTGTAGTAAATTTTTGCAGGAGTATCCAGCTTTTCTTCTAAACAGTATGCGCGAACGAGCGGAGCCGGTCTGTACATTTTATAAAAATCCCTTATTTCAGTCGGGATGTCGATGTACCGCTTCGAAGTGTTAAGTTCCTGCTTGACAAGTTCTTTACAGAATACAGTTTCAAGTTCATCTGCCGTCATCGGCTCTAAGGTTTTGGGATTTAGAAGTGGAGCAGGTTTCGTTTTCATATCCGCCCTGACATCATAGTATCTGGTCGGCAGTTCTTCCTCAGTTAAATAGATTTTGTAAGGTATCGTGTTTTTTTCCTTTGCCATTTTTGTCTCCTTTTCTCTTGCATGGTAATGTGCATTAATGTATTTGCAGCAGGAACAAAAAAACTCCTGTCCCTATGCTGGGACAAGAGTAGAATTCTCTTGCGGTGCCACCCGGCTTGACGCTTGTGAAACGCCCTCTCTGCGCATACCATCATATGCTGAATTTGATTACGAAGTTTATTCTCCGTCTCACCTACTTTGAAATCAGTACCGGCGCTGCGGCTTGGTAAAAAACTGACAGCACAGTATCGGTCGTCATTCGGTTCGGCTCGCCCTCAGAAGTCCATTCAATTCACACATACATGCGCCATCTCACCGTCGGCTGCTCTCTCAAATGCAGAGGGATGAATCTACTTACTCTTCCTCAATGGTTTACATGATTCGTAATTATACTCCTTAAAATTGTTTTTGTCAACCAATTTTATCTGTGGAATTTGTGAAAAAAATCAAACTTTAAGGAGAGAGCTGAAGTTATCACATAAATATTCTTGACATATGGAAGGAAGTTCAAAGTTTACGGCGGATTTTAAGGTAAGGCCTTGTAGATTTATGGACAGTTAAGTGTTTCTACGGTATAATATCAGGGTGCTCAAACGCGATGAATTTTAATAATAAGAGGGGGATTTAATGAGAAGAAGCAAAAGATATGTGGGAAAACACAGCCGTAAGCATAGGAAGAAAAGCCTTGCGAAAGCAGGCGGCATGAAGAAAAAGGCAGTCTTTTCAACCCTCGTCCTGATAATTCCTCTGTTGCTTTACGGAGCTATAGACAGATTTTGTTTAAATTACTATAATGCGGCTACATACGAAAGCAAAATTGAAAAGCCGAAAGTGTATGCCGAAGGCGCAATTGTTTATTCGGAAAGAGACGGGAAGATTCTGTTTGAAAAGGATGTTGACAAAAGGTTGGATCCGCTGAGTACAACGAAAGTTATGACAGTACTTTTGACTATGAAAAAAATAGATGAAGGTAAGATAACTCTCGACACCGTTTTTACAGCAAAAAAAGAAGATACAAAGGTTATTGAGAGTAAGCTTTCTTTGAAACCGGGAGAAGAGATGACGGTTAAGAACCTGATTCATGCTACTTTGATAATGTCGGCAAATGATGCGGCGTCAGTTCTGGGAAGCAATATCGCAGGGAATAAAAGGACTTTTGCTGCCATGATGAATGAGGAAGCAAAAGCAGTAGGATGCACAAATACATATTTTACCAACGCCAGCGGACTGATTGAGAAGGGGAATTACTCAAGTGCAAGAGATATAGCACTGATTGCCAAGGAAGCATTTAAATACCCCCTTGTAAGAGAAATTTGTCAAAAGAAAACATTTGTATTGCCACCTACGAACCTTTATAAGAAGCGGAAGATTAAAAGCACAAATCCGTTTTTTAAGAAATATAAAAAGATAGAAAATCCAATGGACCATTACAATATAGAGGCAGGTAAAACGGGAACATGGGATGCCGGCAATGCATCTCTTTTAGAAAAGGCATCGTACAAAGGTCAGAATTTTATAACCGTGGTAATGGGAGATTACCTGGAAAAACGCTATCCGGATACCGTAAGTCTGATGGAATACACAAGAAAATACATGGACGAGGAGGAAGTTATTAAAGAGAAGTTCGGATATAAGGACGGTAAAAGGAATGCCATAATGCCTATAAGAGTGCTGAATGATGCCTTCGGCGTGAGCCAGGCAGAGCTTACGGCTGTCCAATACACAGATGGGGGAAGAATTAAGATTCAGTGGAAACCTGTGAAAAACGCAGAGAGCTACAAGGTTTACAAGAGAGGCGAGGATGGATTCCATGTGGTTGCAAATGTGGCGAAAGGGAAGAAACTTGTTTTCGTGGATAAGAAAGTGGAAAAAGATAAGATTTACACATACTATATCAGAGGTTCAAGAAGGAATTTTGTAGATTCTTTCCTTGATTTATGCAGCAAAATAGGGTAAAATAATTGCTAAAATATTAGCACGAACAGTGAAAATCGGTTTTGAATTTTGGAAGCGTCAGGAGGAGAAAATGGCCCAGTTTTTTAAAGACCCGTCGAGAACATTTAATGAATATTTATTGGTACCGGGGTACACTACTAAAGACATGACAGTAGAAAAAGTGTCGCTAAAAACGCCTATCGTCAGATTTAAAAAAGGTGAGAAACCGGCAATATCGGCGAATATTCCTTTGGTGTCAGCGGTGATGCAGGCCGTTTCCGACGATAATATGGCAGTCGCCCTTGCCAAAGAGGGGGGGATTTCCTTTATTTTCTGCTCACAGCCGATAGAAAAACAGGCTGAAATGGTTAGAAAGGTGAAAGCTTATAAAGCAGGCTTTGTTACCAGTGACAGTAATTTGAGACCGGATCAGACCATGCAGGATGTGATTGAACTTAAGAGAAGACTGGGACATTCAACTATTGCCATAACAGAGGACGGCACCGCGGAAGGCAAGATGGTTGGGCTTGTAACCAGCAGGGATTACCGTGTAAGCAGAATGGATGCAGATACTAAAATCAGCAGTTTTATGACCCCCTTTGAAAAACTGGTTTATGCCAAAAACGGCTGTACGCTCAGCGAGGCAAATGATATTCTCTGGGAGCATAAGCTCAATGCACTTCCCGTTGTGGATGATGGGCAGAGACTGAAATACTTTGTTTTCAGAAAAGATTACGATAATCATAAGTCAAATCCCAACGAACTTCTGGACGATGAAAAAAGCTTCATCGTAGGCGCAGGGGTAAATACCAGAGATTACAAGGAGAGAATTCCGGAACTGGTTGAAGCGGGCGCCGATGTTCTCTGCATAGATTCTTCAGAGGGCTACTCTGAGTGGCAGAAAGAAACTCTGAACTGGGTTCACGAAAAATACGGCGATAAGGTGAAAATCGGCGCAGGAAATGTTGTGGATAAGGAAGGCTTTGATTTCCTTGCGGATGCAGGCGCAGACTTCATCAAAATCGGTATCGGCGGAGGTTCGATTTGCATAACTCGTGAGCAAAAGGGAATCGGACGCGGCCAGGCCACGGCGGTAATTGAGGTTGCGGCGGCAAGAGATGAGTACTATGAAAAGACCGGAATATATATTCCTATCTGCTCCGACGGTGGCATTGTATATGATTATCACATGACACTTGCTCTTGCCATGGGTTCGGATTTTATCATGCTGGGACGCTATTTTGCAAGGTTTGATGAATCCCCAACCAATAAATTGAATGTTAACGGAAATTATGTGAAAGAGTACTGGGGAGAGGGTTCTAATCGTGCCCGCAACTGGCAGCGCTATGACCTTGGGGGTGATCCGAGGATGAAGTTTGAAGAGGGTGTTGACTCGTATGTTCCGTATGCAGGCTCCCTGCACGACAATATTAACCTTTCATTGAACAAAGTTAAGTCCACCATGTGCAACTGCGGAGCAATGAGCATTCGCGACTTGCAGAAGAACGCAAAGATTACATTGGTTTCGGCAACTTCTATTGTGGAAGGCGGAGCACACGATGTAATCCTGAGAGATTCGTCACAGAACGCAATTAGATAGAAACTTGTTCATGCAGGCAGGCTATGACCGCCTGCATGTGCTTTTTACGGATAGATTTTGGAGGAAATATTACATGGAACGGGAAAAGATAATCGTTATAGACTTTGGAGGACAGTACAATCAGCTTGTTGCAAGGAGAGTGCGAGAAAGCGGCGTTTACTGCGAGATTTATTCCTATAGAACCGAAATAGAAGAGATTAAGGAAATGAATCCGAAGGGAATTATTCTCACCGGAGGACCTGACAGCTGCTACAAAGGGGGTGCGGCAACCTGTTCCCCGGAACTTTTCAATCTTGGAATTCCCGTGTTGGGGCTTTGCTACGGGGCTCAGCTGATGCAGCATGTTTTAGGCGGCGAAGTTGAAAAAGCTCCTGTAAGGGAGTACGGCAAAACGAGAGTCGATGTTGACACTTCAAGTAAAATTTTCAAAGGAATAACCGGATCAACGATCTGTTGGATGAGCCATTTTGACTATATTTCTGAAGTAGGAGAGGGCTTTAAAATTACAGCTCGCACAGCGGATTGTCCTGTGGCAGCCTGTGAGTGTGAAGAAAAAGACCTTTATGGAATCCAGTTCCACCCGGAAGTTCTTCACACAGTGGAAGGCTCAAAGATGTTGTCAAATTTCGTTTACGAGGTTTGCGGCTGCAGTGGAGACTGGAAAATTGACGACTTTGTTACAAGCATGATAGATACAATCAGAAATCGTGTAGGAAAGGGAAAGGTTTTGTGCGCACTTTCCGGAGGAGTTGATTCCTCAGTGGCTGCCGTTATGCTGTCTAAGGCGGTAGGCTCGCAGCTTACATGTGTATTTGTGGATCATGGACTGATGAGAAAAGATGAGGCGGATGAGGTGGAAGCGGTGTTTGGCGCCGGCGGAAATTATGATTTGAATTTTATTCGAGTAAATGCCCGTGAACGCTTTTACAAGGCTTTGTCAGGGGTTTCCGATCCCGAAGAAAAGCGGAAGATAATAGGAGAAGAGTTCATCCGCGTTTTTGAGGAGGAAGCCGAAAAAATAGGTGTGGTGGACTATCTGGTGCAGGGCACGATATATCCCGATATTGTAGAATCCGGTTTGGGCGGTGAGTCTGCGGTGATAAAGTCACATCACAATGTGGGAGGGCTTCCGGACCATGTGGATTTTAAAGAAATTATTGAGCCGCTGAGAAACTTGTTTAAAGATGAGGTTCGCAAAGCAGGTTTAGAACTGGGGATTCCCGAATATTTGGTTTTCCGTCAGCCGTTTCCGGGCCCGGGGCTGGGAATTCGCATAGTCGGAGAGGTTTCAGCGGAAAAAGTTAAGATGGTGCAGGAGGCAGATGCCATCTACCGTGAAGAGATTGCCCGTGCAGGTTTGGACAAATCTATCAATCAGTATTTTGCCGCGCTGACCAACATGCGCTCCGTAGGAGTGATGGGAGATGAAAGAACCTATGACTATGCCGTAGTTCTTCGCGGTGTTGCAACGGTGGATTTTATGACAGCAGAAGCTGCGGAGATTCCTTACGAAGTTCTCAGCAGGGTTATGAGCAGAATCATAAATGAGGTAAAAGGAATCAACAGAGTGTTTTATGATTTAACCAGCAAACCGCCCGGGACGATTGAGTTTGAGTAACAGAAGCAAATATGTTACTGCTATAAAACCATTGAAAATAACGGATTTTAGCGATTGAACGGTGCAAAAACCTCTTGAGTGATACTATTTTGATATTAAAACGCTCAAAAAGTAGGTTCAAAAGGGAGTTGTTGAATCTGAGTATGGGATTTCAGAAGATACTAGATGTGAATCACAATGAAATAGATTATTCTCAAAGTCTGCATTTTAATTTAGATTATTGAAAAGGTTAAAAAGGTGAGTATATAGTGGAGAATATAAAATTTGAAGCAGTACTTGTAGAGAGTGCAAAGCTTCCAATGGTTGAGATTGACCGCGAATTATTTCTCAGGAAAGAACTACGAGATAGATATAGTCAAGAGACTGTGGAGAAGGCGATTCAATATAATCCGGCATATGCTGGAATATGTGTAGAAGATATTAATAAAATTGCTAAAAGTTGTATAACAGCAGAAACGACAAAGGTAACTGCTCTATCAGCAGCAGCGGGATTGCCGGGTGGATTTATTATGATAGGTACAGTTCCAGCTGACTTAGCTCAATATTTTGGACATATTCTCCGTATACTTCAAAAATTGATATACCTTTATGGTTGGCATGATTTAAGTCTTGATTCTAAAGAAATGAACGAGGAAACAAAAAATTTACTTACTTTATTTGTCGGCATAATGTTTGGCGTAAATGGAGCAGTAAATACCGTAAACAAATTAGCAGCTCAAGTTGCAAAACAGGTTATAAAAAAACTCCCACAGAAAGCACTAACAAAAGGAGTAATATATCCTATAGTAAAAAAGGTGGCTACTATATTAGGTGTTCAAATGACAAAGCAAATCTTTGCAAGAGGAGTTGCAAAAGTTGTTCCTGTTTTAGGTGCTGCCGTATCTGGTGGGTTGACTTTTGTTACTTTTAAGCCCATGTCAGAAAAACTTAGGAAATATTTAGCATCTAGCGAATTAGCAAGTGTTGAATACTATAAAAAGATGGATGATGAAACTGTAATCGATATAGAAGTATTAGATGATATTAAATGTGATAGTGAGTAAAATCCGTATAAAACTTTGATTAAAATGATATCTACGGATTTGAGTATTTCTGAATAATCATATGAAATAAACAAAGCACATAACTTTAAGACCTAAAAATGAGCCTGTGAGGAAATCTCTGTAAATAGCTTATATAGCCTTCTATGATTTTTAAAT
>CALZYE010000015.1 GCA_945830395.1 uncultured Clostridia bacterium | reverse complement strand
GGTGCCTTATGGACTTTTTTACTTTACATGTTCAACTTGATTTTACAATCGGCGAAAGAAAAAAATAATATTTTCATCAGGTTTATCTTTTAAAATTGCATTTTTCATAATTAAAAACAGCTTTGTTTTTGTAATATCATATCTATTCTCCCTAATATCCAATATATCAAAATCCGAAGCTTCTTCTTGCATCTCTTTAATCCATTGCTTAATTTGGGGAGAATGTTTTTTCCCAGTTGTTAACAATTCTATCTGTTCAGGTAAAAAAGGTAATTTCGCATCATACTTTTCTCCCGTAGTTTTTTCTATGAAATCGCATTCCCCATGAGATTGTGCTTCAACAATTCCATACTCACCTGGAAACACAATTTGAGATTTTTTCATCAAATGAAACACATATTGCTCATATCTTTGATTTTGAAACAGCTCTATAAAATTTTTAGATATTTTCATTTCATGTAACATTATCATAGTGTACCTTATGCATTGTTATATCCCATATTTTTCTTCACGCATTTTAAAAGCTTCAGGACCGCCTTCAAGAATTTGAATTACTTTATTCCTTACGCCCTCCGAATCAATAGATCCCATTCCATCTTCAGAAATTTTACCTTGTAAATTATTTTCTTCCATCGCCACAATCAGTTCTGCATCCCCAAAAACTGGAATGTTAGCATTATGTGTAGCAAAAACATATTGCCTTTTAATTTTATTTTTTCTAATTGAGTCAACTAAATTCTCTGCAATAAAGGAATTATCCAGATTATCTTCTGGCTGATCAACAATCAAAGGATCCTTATTATCTAACAAAAGAATATCCAAAATCGCTGTACATTGTTGTCCTTTAGACAATTCATTTAGCCGTTTGAATCTCTCGTTCACTTTCAGTTCTATCAAAACAATATCTTCTGGTTGAAGTTGTTCAATACTCCTCAAGTCTTTTTCATCAAGATTTGAACATACTTTATTTGCAAGTCCCTGTGTTAAAGAATATTTATTCTTTAATTCGTCTGCTCCTTTACGCACACAATCAGCAAAAGAAAAAACATCAAAATCTTCATATTCATTAATTCCCAAAAGCCCTTTTTCTCCAACATTTGGAATACACTTCAATTTATCTAAAATCAATTTCTTTTGCTGTCGGAATTTGATAGAAAGACGAACTTTTCCATTAAGCTTTTTTGAATTAATTTTCTTTACTAATTTATTGATAGCAGAATCAGTTTTGTCACAGCTGGCACGATACTTTTCAATAAGATTTTTTCTTTCCTCTAATAAATCATCCTTTTGTTTTTCTATTTCATCATATTTCTTTTTTGCTGGTATACTTTCTTCAACACTCTTGACAAGCTTACTATATTCTTGAATAATTTGTTCACTAGTTTTATCCTGTATATCATCAATTTCTTTTAAGGATTCTTTTAATGCATTGTCATAGTTTTCTCTATTATCTTGCCATGTTTTCCTGACCTGATCATATATTGTTCTTAGTTCATTTATTGCATTTTCATATTCATCTTCAAGTTTCTGCACCAAAGAATTAAACTTTTCAGAAGCCTTCATAAGTTCACTTAGTTCAGGATTTTTAGAATCAATTATATTTATTCTAGCAAAATTAACTTCTTCATCAGGAAAATTTTTTATAAATGCTTCAAACTGCCCCTCTTCAGTTGCTAATTGCTTTACCGCAACCAATTTATCTTCCAGCCCCGCATCATCATAATATTGTAGCCGTTCTTTTATTGCTGGTAATCGACATAAGTTTTCTGCTTGTTTTTCTTCTTCATCTTCAAGTTTATTTAACTTTTTCCCGTTTTTCACAAGCTTATCATATGCGCTTTTCTTTTCATCCTGCAAATTACTATCCAACGGTAGCAAACGCTTAATCACTTTGTTGATTTTAGAAGGCTCTTGTACAATATCAAGAATTTCATTCTGGCCATATATTTCTATAGTTGGTAATATATCCTTTACTGTCAAAGGAGAAACGTTATCTTCACTGTCTTTTATAACCGGGAGTTGCTTGTACCTTCTAATAATTTTAAATTCTTCGCCAAAATGTTTGTTTGAGATAACTTTAAGTTCAACTCTTCCTGCACTTCCAAGGTTTGCATCTATCATGCTATTCAAATCTTTTTCAAGATTTTTCTCTACTTCCAAATTCAACGCATACCTTATTAAATTGATAATTGTTGATTTTCCCGTACCTCTACCTCCAATTATGCTTGTTAAATTTTCAGAAAATTCGCACCTGAATTCATCTAAATAGCCACCTGATACATATATTTCTTTGATACTACTTTGATAACTGTTTTCTCTTTCTGAATTCAACTTAATTCTTGAATCTGGATCTTTAAATGCCAAAACAAAATTTTCAAATGTAGGTTCTGTCATCTTTATTAAAGTTGAGGCTGTTTCTTTATCTAAATCAGATGGTCTTGCTATATCACAAGCATTAATATATGCGATTTGTTTTTTTCGTTTATATTGTGGGTCTTTATTTCTTATTATATTTATATATTTAGAATCAATATTTTCTTTTGTATCTGGAATCTGTGCTGCAATCAGATTTTCGTTCTTCCAAATTCTATTTAATTTACCAATTTTTAAAATTCCACTGTCTCCGGTGATATGAGCAGCATACCAAAATCCTCCCAGTTTCTTAATTTTATCGGCAATATCTAAACAAGTTTGATCACTTGTCTCTGTTCCACCTGATGCCCCTCCAAGTCCCAATGCACCAATAAATTGATTCAACTCTGAGTTGCTTTTATCTGGTGGAAACAAACAAACCATGTGCATTTTCTCTGCAGATGTAATTTCAAAACCAGGGAAAACAATTATGCCATTGGAAGAAAGTGTTTCTCTTAATTTTTCAGATGAGTCAACACACCCATGATCCGCCAAGCCTACAATAGCAATATTATTTTCTTTACATTTCTTCAATACTTCTGAATTATATGCGTCTTCATCAAGAACTTCATTCCCTCTATACTTGCTATATGAGCACGGGTTAACCTGTAATGCACATTTATAGTAAGTTGCATATTTTTTCATATCTTCTCCCTTCAATTAGTACAGCTTACAATCTTTCAATATTTTATCCACTATTTCCCAAACTGAAAGCGACGGATTTTCCTTATAGAAACTATACCCTTTATACTGCTGAAGCGTATATCCACTTTCTTCATTTCTTTTCATAATTGATTTAGCCCTTCTCACCGCAGAAATCACATCTTTGATGGCAAGTTGGTTCAAGACTCTCTTAAAATCGTTTTCACGCTTATATTCTTTCAAATCTTCAAACTTTTCGTTGTAAGCCTTGTTCAAGTCAAATAGATATTGCCTACGGTTAGTTTTCGCTCCGCTGCAATCTATCTTATGCAAAATTATCCAAAGTTCAAAAGTAAAATTGCTATATCCAAGCCTATAATTAACATCTTTTCCAAGCTTTTCCGCATCACTCATTCTATCTAAAGTTTCTTGAAATTGCTTTGTATGAACGGAGTCTTCACTCTCTCTGTCAAAGATATGGGTTATTTCCGTCTGCTCCAAAAGAGTCATACCCTTCACTCGTGCAAGAGGATCTTTTTGTATTTTAGCATCCAATTTTACATTATATTTTGACTCTGGAGTAGCATTTATTGTCTTTTGAAGCCAGTCAAGGTACCATTTTTCAGTTTCTCCTTCTACTGAAAAATAATATTTTCTCGTTTCTTTTCTCATCATTACACCTCTTTTCTATCCTTTAAAAGATTTTCAAAAATCGGTGTAAAATCAATATCCTTGATTGCGCCATAGCGATCCACAAAGTAATTTTTCATATAATCTTCGTTTTTACGCACACCGTTTTTCCCTGATGTTCCAAAGTCAGATAGCGAATAATGTGTACTACAATGAGTATCATCATCTCTTTCAACAAACTTTATTTCATCACGCCTAAACATATTTGCATTCAGAAAAATAGGGTTGTGTGTGTTAAACACCAATTGTGCATGATTTCTATTTATCTCATCATTGTGGAAAATATTTATTATATTCATCAGTGCCATTGGATGTATAGAGGCATCAAACTCATCCACAATCAATGTTCCACCATTCAGTAGAGCATTTACAACAAGTGGGAACATATTAACAAAGCGAATCGTTCCATAAGATTCAAATAACTCCGCCGGTATTGCTGTGCTCTTTTCTTTTGTTTCAAATATAGAAGATAGTCTTGCTTTCTCATTTTCATCTTCTATCACATATCCAAGGGCATTTGAATTTATACCAAATAACTCTGCAGCTTCATTTATGGTTTTCTCTATATATACTGATTTCTTTTTTGGATCAGCGAACTTACGAATGAGTTGCATGGAATCTGCACGATAAATTACCATGAATTTGTTACTTAGCCAGTCCGATACGATGTTTGCAATTTTTATGCTAAACATATTCCTAAAACCATTCATCAAGAATAATTCTTCATCATTTAGATTGTTTTTTGCAATTGCAATAATACCTTCTGCATATTCTTCAAATTCATTTAAAAGATACCCCTCAATTAAATCAAGAGAACAAATTTCAAGTTCTTCTTCCCTATTAAACAGAAGCTTTTCATTGATTTTTAATGATTCTTTTACAACTTTTCTATCATATTCCAACTCTAAAAATGTTCCAATGTTCATAGAAAAAGCATACTCAACAAGCATCTCTTGCTCAATAAACTTTATAGAAAACTCCACAGGTTCCGGCTCTTCGGATGTATTGTTTGGAATCAACTCAAGTGCAACGGAAGCTGCATTTGGAGAGTCTTTCTCATCGTTACGAATATGTCCTCTGAGAACTATATTTTTGAATGTATCCATAGCTCCGATAATATTGGTTTTTCCGGATGCATTTGATCCATAAATAATTGCCGAGCTTAATCCCTTATATGTGTCTTTACCTACCTTTTCCTTCAAAATACTATAATCAAGCCCCTTTTGTTTAGGTGCCGGTATCATTGAAAAAATCAGTTCCTCTCTAAATGATTTATAATTAGTTGCTTTAAACTCTAACAGCATATCATTCCCCTCCATTCTGCAAGATTTATGCAAAATCTTATTTATAGTATACCCATATTTAGGAAAATAATCAACACGATATTTTTATTTTGCACATTTTATGCAAAATATCTCACATAATTCATTATGTTTTCTTAAAAGTTTATTTTGATATTTGCACGAAACAATCCTTTTTTCCATCGTTTTGTGCATTTTTCAACCGAACAATTGTAGTTAATAACATTTATTGAAACGAATATCAGTATTCGCTTTATAATTTATATTTTCTTAACCAACCTTTCTGTTGCAACTACACCTGAAAAAGATGCTGTGATAAGTGTGAATGCAGCAATTATTTGCTCAGAATGTTTATTATCTCGTCGGAAAAACTATATTCTTTTCCCGACGAATCTAATCACATAATCATATATATATGTATAGGGCAGCTAAGTGCCGCCCTTTATCTTTCCTGCTCTATTGCCTTCTTCTTTTCTGCCACTTCTTCCTCAGGTTCGATATCTACAATGCTTTTATCTTTCTGATCCATATTAAGAAGAATATTAAGTTCTTTAAGCCTATCTGTCTTTTCTTTTAGTTCTTCTTCCTTTGTAAAGGGCGCTTTCATTTCAATCTTTGCGTTTTCAAGCTGAATCTTTGTTTCAGAAAGTTCATCCTTTACCTTCTGGAGCTTTTCAGAAAAACCGTCAATTACATTATCCATACGGGTTATATTTCCATAAATATCAGAACCAAGAACCGCAATATGGGATAACTCCCCCTTCATATTCATACGATATTCATTGGAAAAGCTATCATAAGAAAGTGTGAGTTCAAAACCTCTGTACTCGCCGGTTAGAGATGATTCGTCCCTTGTTAACCTTGTGCAAAGCTCTAAAATTTCCCTTCCTGCTTCTTCCTTATCCATATAAGTCCTTCCGTTCAGAATCATTCCGGCAAAACCTTCCTTTGGTTTCGGGTTATTTCTTGTAGTTTCAAGGTCTTTTTCATAACCGCATATACGCTCTTTTAGCTTTTTAATTGTCTCCGGGTACCGTCTAAACACAAGTTCTTCCATCGCATACTTTTGATTTAGAAAACTCGCCTTTAGCATATTCAGCTTTCCAACCTCCATATCGAGATTGCATTTTTCGATGATAAGAGGATTTCCGGTAGCAAGTGCCTTTATTTCCGCAAAGCTCAGTGCCGTTTCATCCACATCTTCCATGGCTCTAATAGGAGCTTTTCCTGTCATAATCTGAGATATGAACTTTTGCTTGTTTTCCACAAGCTGATAAAGATAAGCATCAAAGGTTCCTTCTGTAACATAACGGTAGATTTCAACTTCATCATTTTCATTCCCCTGCCTTACGATTCTTCCCAGCCTTTGAGCAAGGTCTGACGGTCTCCAGGGACAATCTAAATCATGAAGCCCAATAAGCCTGTCCTGTACATTGGTTCCTGCTCCCATCTTCTGCGTGCTCCCCATAAGAATTCTGACCTGACCTATTCTCACCTTTGAGAAAAGCTCTTTCTTTTTAGTTTCCGTATTTGCAGTATGGATATATGCAATCTCCTCCTCCGGTATGCCTTTTTCCATAAGCTTATTTTTGATATCATCATACACATTAAAGTTCCCATCATTTTTCGGAGTGGAAAGATCGCAGAAAACAAGCTGGGTGCTTTTCTTTTCCATTGAATCTTTCCAAATGCGATAAATGTTATCTACACAGGTAGCTACTTTTCCACTTTCATCATCTCCTGCAAGAGGATTGATAAGACGCATATCAAGGGCAAGTTTTCTTCCATCATTTGTGATTTTCAGCATATTATCCATGGCGGGATCAACACTTCCGCTTCTAATTTTCTCAGCTCTTTCGGCAAGTCCTTCTATCATCTTCTTTTGCATATCAGTTGGGGAAATAACCTCCGTATGAAAACTTGCTTTAGGTACCGGAAGTTTTAACATATCTGCAGTTTGAATATCTGCAACCTGCCTAAAGATTGCCATCAGTTCCGGCAGATTATAGAATTTTGCAAATCGGGTTTTCGCACGGTAGCCTGTGCCTTCCGGAGAAAGTTCTATGGCAGTAATGGTTTCCCCAAAATTACTTGCCCAGTCATCAAAATGAAGAAGATTCAATTCTGCAAGCGTATCGTACTGAAGATACCTTTGAATGGTATATAACTCCACCATGCTATTAGAGATAGGAGTACCCGTGGCAAAGATAATGCCATGTCCGTTGGTAATCTCGTCCATGTACTGACTTTTCATGAAAAGGTCAGAAGATTTCTGTGCTTCAGTCTGAGCGATTCCTCCAACATTTCGCATCTTTGTTGCTAAAAAGAGATTTTTAAAATAGTGACTTTCATCAATAAAAATTCTGTCTACACCCAACTCCTCAAAGGTTACGAGGTCATCTTTTCTGCTTTGGTCGTTCAGCTTTGCAAGTTTTACCTCCAATGATTTTCTTGTCTTTTCAAGCTGCTTTACCGTATAACGCTCTGCTCTTGCATTCTTTGCTTCCTTTATTCCCTCCATAATTTCATCCATCTGTCTTTGAATTATTGTAATCTGCCTTTCAGCTGACATGGGAATTTTTTCAAACTGACTGTGCCCTATAATAACGGCATCATAATCTCCTGTTGAGATTCTGCCACAAAACTTCTTTCTATTTCTCTTTTCAAAGTCTTTTTTGGTTGCAACCAAAATATTTGCAGAAGGGTACAGCTGTAGCCATTCAGCTGCCCACTGCTCTGTAATATGGTTCGGTACAACGACAAGTGATTTGGTACAAAGTCCAAGTCTTTTCATCTCCATGGCAGCAGCCACCATTTCATAAGTTTTTCCTGCTCCAACCTCATGAGCAAGAAGAGTGTTTCCTCCATACATAATATGAGCAATGGCATTTACCTGATGTTTTCTAAGGGTTATTTCTGGATTCATTCCGATGAAATTAATATGCTCCCCACTATACTCTCTTGGTCTTACAGCGTTAAAGGTTTCGTTATATATCCTGCAAAGCCTTTCTCTTCTGTCTATGTCCTTCCATATCCATTCGGAAAACTTTGACTTTATAAGTTCCTGTCTGTCTTGTGCAATGGCAGTCTCCTTTTTGTTAAGCACCGCTTTTTTGTTCCCATTTTCATCTAATATATAATCAAAAACCCTGACATCCTTTTGGTTCAGGGTTTGTTCAAAGATATTGTAAGCATCCATTCGCTTTGTACCGTAAGTGGTAAACGCCTTTACATTGCTTCTGTCGGCTCGCTTTTCCGATATGTTCCACTGCCCGCTGCAAGAAGGGCAAAGAATTTTCATTCGTCTCCTTGCGTAACTATTTGTTCCAAGAAGTTCAAATATGAATTCTTCATAGACATCTATCGGTACCCAGTTTGCTCCAATTCTTACGCCTATTTCCGCTGCTGTAAGTTCTGCCGGCTGCACCTTTTCTAAAGCACTGATATTCACATCTATCCATTCTTTCTTTTCGGGTGGTAAAGCTTCCTTTAATGCCTTTGCCATGCGAAGCTTTCTTCGCACATTTCCGGAAAGATATTCATCTGCTGTTACAAAAGAAAATCGGGTAATATCTAAATATGAATCAGGAATATCTTCTGCCTTTTCACTGCAGGAGATATCTCTAAAGATTACACCTGAAAGTTCTTCTTCAAGCTTTTCCTCGCTTTTTCCTGAAAGCTCCTCCATATATCCTATATCTACCTTTGCCTTTTCAGAAATAGATACCGCCAGTGCCTCACTTGCCGTATCCACCTTTGATACAGCTTTATGAGGGCGAATAGTTCTTTTCGTGAACATATCCGCCTTTCTTTTCAGTTTCCCCTCCTCATCCAATATCTCAAGAGAACAAAGAAGACAGTAACTTGCATCCTCTGAAAATGCAAGGCTGTTGCCACGACCTGAAAGAAGCCCGTATCTTTTTGTGTAATTATCGTATAGCGTATTTAGATTTTCCTGCTCCCTTTGTATGTCGCTTTCCGGATAGTCTTCACTTTGATATGATATCAGTTTCCTTACGGTATCTCTAATTTTAATCATGCCTCTTACTCTATTTTCTGCCGTAACGGAAAGCTTAACAGGATACATCCTTGAATTCTCACGAAAATATATTTCTCCTGAGTTTATGCAGTAGCTGAAATTACGAACATCAGGATCTGCAGGAATAGATAAATCATCTTCATCAAAACCATCCATAACATCTATTTCAAATTTAGAAATTTCTGCATGAAGGTTTTGCACCGCCTCTGATAAAAGATCTGATAAATCTGCATCCTCATATGCCCGGCAAGTACTTTCCATACCGAACCTTCCGGACTTCATAACCATATCCCCAAGAATCATATCCGGGTTATTTACAAAGTATGAGTTCTGCCTTATGCCGTTCTCATCTGTATCAAGATGTACCCACTCCGGTTCTATATCCGTTATATAATCTCTCTTTTGAAGAAATATGATGTCACTTGTAACCTCAGTTCCGGCATTTTTTAAAAAAGCATTGTCGGGAAGCCTTATGGCACCGATAAGTTCTGCTCTTTGAGCAATATACTTTCTTACAGAAGAATTTTCCTTATCCATCGTTCCTTTACTTGTGATAAAGGCAATAATTCCTCCCGGGCGAACCTTATCTATGGTCTTTCCGAAAAAATAATCATGGATAAGAAAGTTATGTTTATCATATTTTTTGTCTGTTACCTTAAAATCTCCAAAGGGAACATTCCCAACAGCAATATCAAAGAAACTGTCCGGAATATTCGCATTTTCGTAGCCGTCAATTAAAATGTGCCTGTTTTGATAAAGCTGGCCTGCAATGCGGCCGCTTACTGAGTCAATTTCAACGCCGTACACTCTACTTTCTTTCATAGAATTGGGAAGCATACCTATAAAGTTTCCTATCCCGCAAGACGGCTCCAGTATATTTCCCCTTTCAAATCCTATCTGCAAAAGAGCCTTATAAATGCCCTCAATGACTTCAGGTGCAGTATAAAAGGATGTAAGGGAGCTTGCCCTTGCACAAATATATTCATCCTCTGAAAGAAGCTGCTTTAACTCAAGGTATTTTCCGTTTCGTTCATCAAAGTATTCGGATAGTCCTCCCCATCCTGTATACCTTGAAAGGATTTTTTGTTCATCACTATTTGCAAGTCTGTTTTCACTTTCAATCTTTTTAAGTGTAGAAATAGCGGCTATATTTGCCTGATACTTTTCACTTTTATTGCC
Source organism: uncultured Clostridia bacterium (assembly GCA_945830395.1). Classification (GTDB taxonomy): domain Bacteria; phylum Bacillota; class Clostridia; order Peptostreptococcales; family Anaerovoracaceae; genus Aminicella. The sequence continues at coordinate 23,077 of CALZYE010000015.1, read as the reverse complement.
GTAGTGAAGCCCTTCGGTTTCTATATGAAAATCAATTCTTTCATCTCTTGGCACTTCAGGATGAATAAGCCCAAACCCTGGTTTTCTTTTTCTCGTTTTAGGAGAAAGCCCCAGCTTCTCTGTTTCTACTTCCCCTTTGCTTTCTTCATCTTCTTTTAAAAGCTCATTTTTAATATGAGAAGCAATATCTTTGGCGCTATTTTTTCCAATCTCTATATTGTATTCTTCGATGCCTTGTTCTATAACCTCATTTGATGCAGCAATGCCTGCATCAAGAAGGTGTCCTGCAACCTCATCAGATAGGGAGAAATCCTCACTCTTTTCATCTGCACTTATGTTTTCGGTAAAAGGAAAAATCACCTCACGCCTTTCAAAAAGAGTAAAGCGCCCCTCTGTATAGGCTGAAATATCTTCCAAGCAGCTTTTTCTTAAGTCATATTTCTTATCACCTTTTGGGGTATTCTCCATTACGGAAATCATCATCTCATAGATTTTTTCCGTTTTTTCCCTTTCAAGAAGCTGCATCTCAATAACCTTAACCCCATCCCAAAATGAAAATCCTTGAGGATATGGCTTTGCTACTTCCTTTCCTTCTTCTGAAAAGAAGTGATATATGCTCTTTGCAAGCTCCTTTCTTTCATATGAAGGGATAATTTTTTTATCTTCTTCCGATAGAAAATCTCCCCTTGCTATCTGTTTTTCTATAATCTTTGAGGTATTTTTCCATGAAAGCTGAATCTTTGCATAAGGCGTAGTTATATTCCCGTGGCTAAAATATATTCCTTTTCCACTATAGGTGTACTGATCATTTCCCCCTGCATAGCCGCTGTGCTCTCCGTGATGTCGTTTCAAAAACTTTTCAATAGAAGCTATATCCTTTTCCCTTAAATATTCGGCATATATCCCCAGTCTGTAATCATGGTCTTTCTTACCTCCTCGAAGAAGATTCTCAACTTCATCTCTCGTTATGAAAAATTCTCTTTGAGGCTTAAAGTCTTTCTCTGCCTGAAAGATAACGCCTTCTCTTCTTAAATCGGATAGCTTTAAAAGAAGCTCTTTTGGATGATGAAAATGAAAACGAAGAATCTCCGGGTTTTCCTCATAGGCTTTATTGAAAGCTGAAAGCTCTTCTATAACGATATCTAAGCTTTTTTCATCAGTAAGAAGTTCTTCAATCTGTCTGCTTTCCTCCGGAAAGCCTTGTCTTTTCCCATAGATGCTGCCAATAATAGGTAAAAAATTTCCCTTTGATTCTTCTGAAAAATCCTGTCGCAGGTTCCACAATGAGTCTGCAATACTTTTTCTTTCAAAGGAAGATGCCTGTAAAAGCTCCCTTTCCGGCATATATCTTCCTATATCCAAAAGCTCTCTTATCCGTTTTGCAGCCTGATTCCATGAAAGATATACCGCTTCTTTTCTTACACTTTCGCCATATCCTATCCTGATTCCCCTTTCGTCATACCAAAAGGAAACCTTCTCGCCATGGTAATAAAAGCCGGCTCCGTTTTCTCCATAAAGTTCTCTTAAAAACAGCTCATTTTCTTTCAAGGTTTTATCTTTCATAAAATATGCCGTTATAATAAGTCTGCTGTTTTTATCGTTGGAGCCGATGCATAGGACTTCATCAATAATAGCTTGTTGTAGCCTTAGTATGGTCTTCTCATGTGGATTTTCTACTTTCTGCTCAAATCCCATATTTGCCACATCAAAAAAAGACAGCTGTTTGCTATCCTCTGTCCCAATCTGCCCTATATTTTTTTCTTTCAGATATTCTTTTTTCAGAATAAGCTGATCAATCCATTCGCTTGTAACCTGCCACGAAAATACAGATTCTCTTTTTCTGGAAAGGTAACTTCCTTCCCACATTAAAAGCCCATCTTCCTGAGGTCTATATCCTACTCTTTTATTTCCTATGAGAATTTCTGTATAGCGGTCGTGATATGCCGATTTTATATATTTCGCCCTCTCATCTCTATCCTTATGAAGAGCAAAGAAAAGTTCAATCTGCTCCTTCCTATACTTTAAGTCATCGTCCTCATTAGAAATGACTTTCATGATGAGAGTTTCATCTAAAAACGCAGGAAGTTCATTTCTACCTGCGTCCTTATCTTTCTTATCTGATTCGTCCGTTAACTGTAAATCAATTCCTTTAGTATACTCTCCTCTGCTACCATTTGAATGTTTGTCATCAAGCCCGCCCACTTCATGTGGTTCTTTTCTTTCAGGCTCTCCGTAAGGCCCTCCTCTTTTGCCATCTTCTTTGTTAGAAGCCGCATTCTCTTTGTTGCTGTATCCTGAATTTCCTGAAGATGAGCCTGAAGCTTCCCTGAGGTCAATAGGTTCGTATAAAGGATTTTCTTTTCCTTTTTCAGATAGTTCAGCCTGAGTAGTGCGTATTTCCCAAGGTGAAGGTTCCCGATCTCGCCCGGAAGCAGATTCGGTATTCTCATTCCATTCAGCTCGCTGTAAGATAGGTCTTTCATCTTCTTTTCTCCCTTCGTTTATTTCTCTTTCTCTTTTTTCTGCATTATCCTTTATTTCATGCTTTCTTTCCACTGTGCGATTTTGTGCTTCCCGTCGTTTTTGCAAAACGGTTTTCGATATTTCTGAAAGGCACATCTGTGAAATATCTCCTGTTGCAATGCCTATGGCATTTAATATATCCCGGTTATTAAACTGGGTGATTTCTTTAAAATCTTCATCATCAAAATACTTTACAGGGTCAAGCCCGCAGCGTTTAAGAAGCATATACCCTACACTGTTTTCAATGAGAGTCTGGCATATCACGGAAACATTAAGTTCATCCAGTTCTTCTAAAAAACTGTTCTCACGGATTTTATATATTTCTGAAACATAGTCATCTATATTGTCTTTGCAAGCATTTTGTGCTGTAAGAACAAGGGCAGAAGCAAAATCTTCTTTTTTAGAGATCTCTCCGAAACTGTTCTCCAGTGCTTCTATAATTTCTTCATAATCTCCTTTTTCAACTTCCCATATAGGAACTTTTCTTGAGAGACGACTTTCATGAGTATCTGAAATATCAAAGTAATATTTTAGACGATTTGCATTAGGAAGACTCCTGTTAAATACAGCAATTCCCGTCGCTCCTCTGTTTACCCAGCGTCCAAACAGTCTATTCCATTTTTCAATTTCAAGGACAGCGGTTGCGTCCGGACGCTGGGCATAAATTAAAAGCTGCTCATCAAAGGGCAGCTTATAGTTTTGACAGGCTGATGCGAGAAATTCCTGCCATTTGGAAGGAGCTATAACACTCTTTTGGATTCTTTCATATAGCTCCGTAATGAGTTCATATCTTCTTGCCATCCGTCACACTCCTATCTTTCGTATCCTTTTTCTATGACCGGATACTTTCTACAGTATTCTTCTAAACTAACTTTTACTTGCTATCCTTCTTTTTCCACTTGATTTCCTCCCAGAAAACTCATAAGTCTTCCGGCTTTTATGCTCTTTTGAAGCTCATTGATCAGGGAAATATCAGATATGCTAATGCCGGAAAGGGCTAAAATATCGTCCATGGTCATAGATATAATGGCTTTTTCGTCAGTAAAACCTGCTTGAAAAAGCTTATTTAGCAATTTCACAATCTTTGTGCTGACCATCATTAAAATCACCTCTTCTTTCTGTTTCTGCTATGAAGAAAAACAACAGTACATATGATAAATGCAGTAAGTCCAATTTCTGTAATAACTCGTATACTCATTTTTCATTCTCCTTTGCCTATATATTTTTTCTTTTTCGGATAGTAACCATTAGTTAAAGGGGGAGAGGTGTGGAGAGGGGGAAAGAAAAAGCCTGCCCACTTTTCCCTATGGACAGACTTCCCCCTTGGCGTAAAATATGCCTACGCTTTTCTTTTCCCAGCCATATGAGTTATTTTTTTCTTAAAATACCGGCTGCATCATCATCCTTATTCTTTCTTCTTTTGATTGCCATAAAAACGGTTCCCCCTGCAGCAAGAACCATTACTATAATCCAGGGAAGAATCTTTACAGGATCTCCTGTTTTCGGACTGTCTGACGGCTTTTTAGGTGTCTCTTTAGGCGGTACCTCTTCTTCAGTAAAGTGAACGGTTTGCCCTTTATCTTCTATATCTTCATGTTTTGCAATCTCCATATCCTTATCGTAAAGATATTCAAAGGCAACCACATCTCTTCCTGAAAGCTCCCTTCCGTTAAAAGTGAACTTGACTTCTGCTTCTCCATCTTTTTCTTTAGCTTTAAACTTGATTTCGGAAGCTGATATAACCTTTAGCTTGGAAATATCTTTATTCTTCTCATCTTTTAGGATTAGTTTTCCTTTTAATGTGTATTCCTTTCCCTTTTCAAGGTCTTTATATGCCACCCTGTCAATAATGGTAACTTTGCTCTCTGCCTTTGCATTATGGGTCTTTGACTTTTCATCTGTTGCCGTTGTGCTTATTCTTGGCTCAAGACTCTTCGGATCATCAATGGTTCCAAGATTTACAGTTACCATGTCCTTTTTAATAGTTACATTTACTGTTACAAGGTCATAGCCTTTGTTTTCCTTACACCTCTGTTCTTCTATAGTGTAGCTGTCATAAAGAAGAGCCCCAAGCTTATCATTTACCGGTGCAATATTTCCCTCCTTATCCTTTCCAAACCAAATGCCGTCATCAGCTGTTTTTCCTGCATTGGTGTTTTTACTATGAAGGTTCCAGCTGCTGGAAGTATTAACATACCCGTTCTCATCTGTAATTACGATATGACTTTCTCCTGTGGTCTTTGAAGTAATCTTAAAAGGAATATTCGCCATCCTTGCTTTTCCTTCTGCCGATTTTACAAAGAGAAGGTCTCCTCTTTTCACCGTTTCTCTTGATGTAGGCGCTTTATATGACTGCACGATTTCCGCTTTTCCATCTGATGAATCTGTAATATTTCTGATATGAACGGTATTATCAAGAAGATATCCGTCCGGAGCCTTTGTTTCCTGAATTGTTACAGTTCCAAGGGGAAATACGACTTTTCCGTTATTAATATATAACTCATCTCCTGACACCTTGTATCCTTCTTTATCAAGATAAACTTCGCCCTTATCATCTGTCTTAAATACCCATGTTTTCTTGGCTGCACCGCCTTTTTCCGCTTCTTCCCGTGAAGAATAATATCCGTCGTAGTATTTAACGGTAAATTCCGCACCTTTAAGTATAGCGGCTCCCTGTGGATAGCCTTTACCTGTTCCATCATCTACTTTAAGAAGAAGTAAGCCTACCGGATTTACAATAGGCTTATCTGAAAAAGTAACAGTAGCCGTTTTACCTGCTTCAACTTTTATTACTCTGCTATCACCATTTCCTGTGTAACCAATCTTTGAATGGCTCTCAACTATCTTATATGTTCCTTCGTCCACTTCTATTTCAGCAGGGCTTACCTTTCCGTCTTTATCTGTTGTAAAGCTTCCTACTTTTGCATTGGTATCCGTATCAAAAACAGTAAAGGTTATCCCCGCCTTTGAGTAGCAGCGGTTTCCTTCTGTAAGGGAACTACCCTCAAAGGATTTGGTAAGTTTCAGTTTTCCAAGATTCATGTATCCGCAAACCATATCCTGATATGTTCCAATCTTTACATAAAGCACTCTAAAGCCTGCAGGAACATTTTCATCTATCGAACTTCCATCCTTCCAAAGCTCATTTCCTATGGATTTTGCCTTATTCCAGATTCTATCCGGAAGACTTGCAGTGGTAGTTCCGCCAAAGGTATTTAGATTATTCGGTCTTCCGGCATTACAATAGCTTGCTGCAAGGTGCATAATTCCGATTGCTTCATCTCTTGTATATCCCTTAAACCATGTATCTTTTACAAGACTGTATCCAGGATAGCCGGGTGTATAATAGACGATGTTTCTTATGGCATTCCATTTTCCTGTACTTTCACCATCATCAAGCGCCTTTGAGACTGTGTATGTTCCATTGGGAGGGCTTATCTCTGATGGCTGCATACAAAGCACCGGTCTGTTCCCTCCGATGCCATCGTCAAATGATGTCTTTTTTAGGAGCGTATAACCTCCAGCCCCTTCTCCGTACTTTATCTTATGGTCATCTGATATTGTGATTTTTTTCATGTTATCTGCCCCATGAACTACCTTTGTTCCCATAGGAATCATCAACCCAATAAGCATAAAGGTGATTATGCATAAGGATATTGCCCTGCATTTCTTTCTCACTATCATAAATTTCTCCTTTCAAAATAATTCACTAAAAAATGACCTCATAAAAGGTCTTCTATCCGTACTTTTTCAAATTATCCTCCTTCTCTAAAGATTTTGCAGACAACGGATATATCTGCTATGTAAATTTGAAACAAAAAAGGAAGAAGGCTATTTAGATTATCTTTGTGCCTTCTTCCTTACCTATTTTTCTACCTTTCGTATGATTTTTCTTTTCTTTGCCTTTCTCTGAATTTCGCATAATGCTCCATTGCTTTTATAATATATTCTTCCCTCTTTGAGTATGGTAGATCCTTTGGGAACAGATTCTGCACCCTCTTGTCCCTTAACACCATCTTTTCTTTCTGATTCGGCTTTTCTTCCTGCATGATGGATTCGATAACCTCAGCTGTTAATTTCCCTTCCTCAAACATTCTTTTCATTTTAAGCGTTTGTGCATGGGATGGACTGCACTGTTCAAGTTCCATGTTTTCAAGTAAGCATCCTTGCAGGTCTTTAGGGAAATATGATATTTCAACAGCAGGTCTTAATGCGATTTTTCCTTCATCTACAAAAGAAAGTATTTCCGGAATCAATTCTGTGAGGCGAATATATCTTCTTATTTGGTCTTTACTTTCACCCATTAAATTTCCTAATGCAACATCAGCCCTACCCTTAGATAAATTAGTCGCCATTGGCGACGCATTTTCCTTTACTGGTCGTCCTGCCTGCCTTTTCATTGCTTCAAGCCTCATCTTATATGAAAAGGCTTTTTCACTTGGAAGAATTGTCGTTCTTTGAAGATTAGAATCCACCATAAAGATAATGGCTTCATCTCTACTCATTTCTACAATTTCGGCTCTTAATGTTTTTATTCCCGCAAGCTCACACGCTCTTTTTCTTCTATGTCCCGATAAAATCTCATATCTTCCGTCTTCTTTACTGCGAAGTGTAGCAGGGGTAATAACCCCGTACTGTCTTATACTTTCCACAAGGTTCATCATATCCTCATCATCTTTCACTTTATATGGATGATTGGGAAAGTCATCAATTTCTTCAAGAGGAACATCATATATCTTTTTCAGGTTTGCTTCATCTCTTTCCCTTTGCGTAGTGAAAAGGTCATCTACTGAGGGCAGATTTAGATTTATCTCTTCTTTTTTCGCCATCTTTTATAACCTCCTTTGTCAGATCCCTGTATGCTCTTGCCGCAGGGCTGTTTTTATCATAGGAATATATACTTACTCCTCTTGTTGCCATTTCAGCTGCCTTTACAGCAATAGGTATCTTTGCATCATAAATTTTTATGACTTTTCCATAGTTTCTTTTCAGGGTTTCCGATACAGTCTTTGCAAGATTTGTTCTTCCGTCCACAAGGGTCATAACAATTCCGTCTATCTTAAGGTGAGGATTGATTTTCTTTACTCTGTTTATGGTTTGTACAAGCTGTGTCATGCCTTTTGCCGGAAGATACTGTGCCTGAACCGGAATAAGGACGCTGTCTGCTGCAGAAAGGGCATTTATGGTTATCATCCCAAGGGAAGGCATGCAGTCAATGAGTATATAATCATAACTGCCTTTTATATCTTTTAGATATTCTCTTAACGCAGTTTCTCTGCTCATGGTATTAACCAGCATCATTTCAAGTCCTGAAAGTTCAAGATTTGCAGGAATAAGGTGGATGCCTTCCTCATGTTTCAAAATTCCGATTCGTTTATCTACCGGTTCTTCCCTAATCATTTTTGCTATTTGTGATGCCAATGTATCTTTTAAATCATCGTTATCGTGCCATCCAAAGCATGTTGTTAAATCTCCTTGCGGATCTGCGTCAATGAGAAGAACCTTTTTCCCTGCCTTCGCAAGTCCAACGCCAAGATTAACCGTCGTGGTTGTTTTCCCAACGCCTCCCTTTTGATTACATATAGCGATTACTTTTGTTTCTGTCACAATTATTTACCTCCCTATCCTTATTTTTTATCTTTCATACATACTGACCTTCTGTTTTTCTACAAAAGAAAAAAGCTATCTCCTTTTGGAAATAGCTATGTAAGAAAATAAATGACCCTATTTAAAGAAATATGGCGTTACTTGTCTTATATATATTTAACTTTTATTTTTTTAATTGGCGCATCTACTAATCTTATTATGATTTCATCCAAACAGTCTGTATATCTGCCTTGCCTTATGAGTTGGTTTTTTAATTCCACAAGACTTTCTAACAATATTCTTCGCTCATCACTATCCATATATAAACGATATTTAGGTTCTCTCATGATTGCACCTCCTATTTTTTATATACCTTACTATGGATAACCACATTATACAAATGTGCGAATCCATACATTTATATAAGATTAAAATGTAAAAGGGCATCTTTAATTATTTCAACTTTTTCTTTAGATGGATGAGATTTTTTATTTTGTGAAGTCCCTTCTGTTTTTACTTCCATTTGCATTTGTATTCCTAAATTGCGTTTCACTTCCGCTATATACGCAGTATGCATTTTAAGATTATATTTCTCTTTTATGTATGATTGAATCATTTTATATGTAACTTTCTCTTTAGGCTTATATTCTTCTGCCTTTTCCGCAATACTTTCTATTGGAAATTTACCATTTTCCTCTCCGAACTCCACTTTTACATTGATTTGGCTGTCCGGTTTTTTGTGGGAAAGAAGTACAACCGTCTCCACATGTCTTGAGACACCACTATGAATGTCTACTGTAAGTGGGAATAAATCTATAATTATAGTAGTAATAAGAAAAATATCATTATGTACATTTTATCATAGAAATACAAAAAAGCCCGTAGTTTTTATCCTACGGACTAATAAATATTCCCTCTATAACTCAACTTCAGATTGAATTCCAGATTTGAATTCAACAACTGCCTTGTTATCATATATGGTTATTTTTTCAATAAGTCTTCTAACCAGAGTATCTGAATACTCTGTAATGGCTTGTGTCTGTTCTTCCAAAAAAGAAAACATATCATTTATTCTTTCCTGAAGTTCTATGTTTTTGGCAGCCTTAGTCATAATATCATGTTTTTCTTTTCTAAGGGTTATAATCTTATCTCCGATTTCATCAATTATTTTCTGTTCCTTCCCTGCCTCAAGAAGTCTTATCTGCAAATCCTTTATCTTCATATCTAACTTTTCCAGTCTTTCCTGCGAATCTTCATTTACAACTTCCTGAATAATCTCCATTAATATAGGGATGATTTCTTCTTTTTTGTTAAATGCATCATTTACAGCAGTAAGTACTGCTGCCTGTAAATCTTCTTCTCTGATAGTCTTAGCAGGGCAATCAATTCCGCTCGTTTTTTTCAAAACCCTACTCACACACCTCCATACCGTTGATTTGCACCCTCTGTTATTCCATTTTATTCTGCGAAATATATCTCCGCAGTGGCCACAAAAAACTATACTGGATAAAGCATATTTTGAACTGTAAACTCTCTTTTTACCACCGTTTAATATATTTGCTCTTCTACTAATTTCAGCCTGGACTCTTAAAAATACATCCCTATCAATGATTGCATCATGACTGCCTTCCACATAATATTTTGGTGCGATACCGTTATTAATAACTCTCTTCTTTTCCAAAGTGTTTAGTGTAAATGTTTTTTGTAGAAGTGCATCACCTATATACTTTTCATTTGTAAGAATCTGCCTTATATTGCTTTCGTGCCATTTTGTATGCTTTGCTCCATTTAAGATGCCATCCTTTTCCAAACTTCGTTTTATTTGTAAAAAACTACTGCCATCCATATACTCTGCGTATATACGTCTTACTATTTTCGCTTCTTCCGGTGCTATGACCAGATTGCCATCTTCATCCTTCGTATAGCCAAGAAACCGATTATGATTTATTTGTACCTTTCCCTGCTGATTACGAAACTGAATTCCAAGCCTCACATTTGCTGAAAGAGATTCCGATTCCTGCTGTGCAAGTGCGGCCATGATAGTCATCAATACTTCACCCTTGGCATCTAAAGTATTGATGTTTTCTTTTTCAAAAAATACAGCAATATTAAGGGCTTTAAGTTCTCTGGTATACTTTAAGCAATCCACTGTGTTTCTTGAAAATCTGCTTATGGATTTGGTTAATATCATATCGATTTTTCCGTCTTTTGCATCTTGAATCATGCGGTTAAAGGCTTCTCTTTTGGTTGTACTGGTTGCAGAGATTCCGTCATCTGCGTAAATCTCTACCAGTTCCCATTCCAGATTACTCTTAATGTAAGAGGTGTAGTGCTCTACCTGTACATCATAACTTGATTCCTGTTCTTCAAACTCTGTAGATACTCTGGCATAGGCTGCGACTCTTAATTTTTGTGTCTTTTCTGCAGGCTTTTGCGTACCCACCATTCTTCTTGCAGGAATCATGGTAATATTTTTCGCAAGAGTCATAAACTGCATCCCTCAGTTTCAATTAAACTATAGGCATATTCTGTCTGCTTTTTAGGATTTTCATATTTCATATCTATTTTAGGAATATAAAACTTCGTATACACTACCCCTTTAACAATTTTTCCTTGCTTTTTCCTATCCCTGCCTAAGACTTTTTCACGACGGATTCGTTCTTTTTCTACTTTCTCCATGATTTCTTCCGTTAAAATTGCAGGATAAAAATCATCTCCCAGATACCTTCTATTACGCATCAGTCTTTTCACTCCGGAATGCTGCATTGTAAGGCCAACTGCTTTTGCAGATGCTACAAGTGACATTCCTAAAATATAATTATCACAAATTTTTTGTAATGTTTTAGCCTCTTTTTCATTTACTACTGCCTTACCATCGACAATAGTATAGCCATATGGTGTGTGTTTCATCTCATATCCTTTCCCTAAAAATAGGTCCAAATTTCATAACAAAACCTATTTCCGTCCTACTGTAAACTAATATATGGTCAACATATTCTGTAAATAAATCATCATCAAATTTCGTAATAATCTTTTTACCTACTGTGTAGTTTAAAATATTCTCGAGTGCCTTTTGTTTTTCATAATTCCCGTTTAGATTTTCTGTAATCAAGGCTTGTTCATTTATAAAAGTTTCTTTTTCTTCCTTCAACTTCATAGTTTCTTCAGAATATACGGCTGGATCAATCAAACCTTTTGTAAAAAAATCCATTACTCGATTTCTTCTTTCATCATTTTTTTCAAGTAAAATTTCGAGCTCATCTAATCTCTCCAATTTTTCTTGTGAGTTACCTTTTTTCATCATCCTTTCAAATGGTATTAAAATTACCTCTCTAGCAATGGATAACTTGTTCATCATTGTTGTAAATGCTGATTTAACTGAATCTTCCGGTATCGTCTTCATATTACACAACTCTTTATTTTTAATATGAGTGTTACAGGCAAATCCAAAGTAACCACCTAGTTTAACTCTCTTCCATGTCGCACCACACTCGCCACATATAATCTTTCCGGATAAGGCATACCTGTTCTTATATTTACCTGCATATTTTACAATTCCTTTTTCCATTCCATTTTTTTCGATTATACTATTTGCCTTTTCAAAGGTATCATGGCTTATGATAGGTTCATGGTGATCTTTGGCATAATACTGATTACGCTCTCCGTAATTTATATGGCGATTAAAATTCTCATCCGTAAAAGTTTTTTGAAAAATTACATCTCCGGTATATTTTTCATTCCTGATCATTCCATGAATAACACCACTGCTCCAGTTCTTACCTCGTTTTGTTGGAATCTTCTTTTCATTAAGTTCTTTTGCAATAAGACCCGGACTTTTGCCTAAAAGCACTTCTGAAAAAATCAACTTTACTATTTCAGCCTCTTTTTCATTTATTACCATCTGACCATCTATATTGTGATATCCATATGGCGGATATCCTATTTTAAATGTTCCATTTTGATACCTTTTTTGTATTCCCCACTTGTTATTTTCAGAAATAGACTTTGATTCACTTTCCGCAAGGCTGGAAAATATAGAAAGTAAAAGTTCACTATCCATTTTCCCGGTATCAATATTCTCCTTTTCAAAGAAGATATAAATACCTTTTTCACAAAGCCTTCTAATAGTTTCAATGCTATCTATTGTATTTCTGGAAAATCTACTGATGGATTTTACTATAATATAATCAATCTTTCCTCTTTCACAATCTTCTAGTAATTTCAAAAGACCATTACGCTTTTCCATATGTGTACCGCTTAGTCCTTCATCAAAATAAAGTCCTGCATACTCCCAATTCGGTTTTGCTTTTATATATTTTTCATAATGATTTTTTTGTGCATCCAGACTGATAAGCTGGTCATCTCTATTGGTCGATACTCTGGCATAAGCAGCCACCTTTAGTTTTTTATTTGCTGTTTTCTTTGACGGTTCAATTTTTGTTATCCATTTCATTGTCTCACCTCCTTCTTTTTCGGTATTACATATATCACTCTAACCGCTGTATATATCAAGTGATTTATGGCATAATCTTCGATAAAAAAGGTTTAAATTCATGACGGTTTTTTATCATGATTTTCTCGTATTCTTCATCTGTAATAAATCCCTTATCAAAGAGTTTTCTTGTCAGTTCTTCTGCAAAAATATAGTTATATTCATTTTGAAGTTCTTTATTTGTAGGTTTTGACAGATTTGAAATTTCAATGTTTTTACCATTTAGTTCTATTACTTGCATAAATCCACCTCCACATCTTGAGTTTTTCTTCTCTAATAGTGAACGGACATAAATCCCTCGTTTAAGAACCAAAAGCAAAAAAATAAAGCCTACCAAGGATTTCTCCCCAGTAGGCTTACAGTTAGATATTCAGTTATAAAAGTTCATTTACCCTTCTTTGTACAGCGTTATAGTCATAACCGGCTCTTTCAAGTCTGTTTTTTCTATCTTGTCCGTTACCCCAGTCTCCTCGTATAACTTCACGAGCCAGTGTATCAATAGACTTTCCACCAACATAGCTACTACTTTTACCGGATAAGATTTCATTGACTCTATTTTGAACAGCATTGTAATCATACCCTGCAGATTTAAGACGGTTTACTCTTTCTCCTCCATTACCCCAATTACCTGCAATCACTTCTCTGGCCAAGGCATCAATGTTTTTTGATGAAGTACTTTTCCTTGGATATACTTCATTTCCCTTTGCATCGAATACTTTGTATCCTGAATTTACATTTGCACATTTTTTTGCATTTTCAAAACTTCTAAATGCACCCTTTTGACTCTTAGCATCACCCCATGATTTTCTTACCCTGTATAAAGAAGAAGTGTTTGCTGCACTAGAAGATGAACTATTTCCAGAAAGTCTTTTATTTACCTCACTTGCAATATATGAGAATTTACTGCCTAGATATGGTCCCGGACAATTGGTATTGGCATACCATTCATGCTTTTGAAGTACACCATCTTTGCCACCGGTATAGGTGCAATTTTTGATTCCATTTCTCTTACAAATGTCAGTGACTAAGTCAATCAATTTTGCAAGAACTCTATCACTTACTGGCCAGTTTCCACCATTACTTGAATTAGCGACTTCAATGGTAATCGCTCTATTATCACACCACGAAGATGATGTACACCAAGAACGATTAGCTTCATCAACACAAAGTACTATCTTGTTATCATTACCTATACCATAATTACAAGAAGCCTGCCTTGATGTAGGTTTAAAAATATTACCAATGGTTGCTGCACTAATCGCTCCTGCTGTATGATGGATTGCAATTTTTGTAATCGGCTGATTTCGTCTCCCGCTATGGTTTGGACTAAGAATTCTCATATCTACTAAACTACTGTTACTCATTATTCTTTCCCCCTCTTTCCTTATCATGTAACTGCTCTAAAACCACTTTTAGCTTTTCCGGAATTGGCAGCCCTAGGTGTCCTGCATTTTCTAAAAGGCTGATGCCTTCATTAGATAGATAAAAGAAAATGACAGCACTCCTTAGAACGCTGCCGCTTCCTATAATCTTTGTATCAAGGATATTGGAGATACCTACCATCATAAAGATAAGCACCTTTCTGCAAATCCCCTTAAAACCTACTTCGCTGGATAACTTTTTATCCGCTACTGCACACATCACACCTGTGATGTAATCAATGGCTACAAATAAAAGAAGTGCAATGATTAGTCCATCGCACCCTCCTAAAAAATATCCCAGCCATCCTCCAACAGCTGTAAATAAAATCTGAATCATATTCCAAAATTCTTTCATGTTAATTTCCTCCTAACCACATTGTCATATCCGTAGATAAAAATAAATCAATAATAATCGGTAATTCATAAGTCGGTGCTGATGTTGTATAAATCACTAGCTCATTTGTTATACCTAATGGATATTTTAGAACGCCTGCTAATTTATTTGGCTCAAGCCTTAAAGTATCTATACGAACAAATATAGATACCTTATCAAGCTCGACATTTTGCATTTTTTCTTTTAATCTACTACACTTAAATACACCTTCTGATTTCTCCCATTCGTTCGGCTTTATATTTAACTGTATGTGAAATGCCGGCTTTTCCGATTCGATATACTGTACGATAAGGTCATACATCTTTGAAACGTACTCTTTATTCACAACAACCTTACTTTTCGTTGTTCTTTCAAACTCCGGAGTTTCTACAATAGGTCTTCCTTTGAATACCGGACTATCAAGTAGTGCAAATTTAGACTTTATCTTTTCATAAAACCTATCCAGCCCTTCCTTACTTAAAAACTTTTTAGCCATACAGAACACCTACACAAAAAGAGCATCAATCTCTTCATTTGTAATACTACTAATATCCACCGCTTTAAGATAACCACTAAGATCTACTGATGTTGTACCAATCTTTTCAAACTTATCATTCAGCCAGATAAATTCATCATAGGCATCATTATCGCCTTTAGTATTTGAAACAAGATAAATAGTTGCCTTTTCACCACTAGCTGGAAGTTCTTCTACCACAGAAAACTCAATAGATTTTACATTACCAATAAGACCTTTGACTTCTTCAGTAAGCTCTGCTTTTTTTACAAAGTCTGCATAGTCCTCAAGTTCTGCTACTTTCTTAGGAATAGCCGCTACTTTAGCATAAGCCTCAATACCTTCCAACCCATCAATTCTATGGGGAATTTCTGATTTCTTAGCATAATCACCTGCATCTTCTAGGCTCTCTACCTTACTTGGAACACTTGATTTAAGTGCATAGTTTTCAGCATCTAATAGATCTGTTACATTCTTTGGAATAGCCGTCTTTACTTCATCAAGCTCTGTCTTTTTTACAAAGGTATCCTTTAGTTTCTTCCATACATATAAAAGTCCGTTGTTATCTAAATATTTTATTGCCATTTTTCTTCCTCCTGTTATTTAAGTAATTCTTCAAGTTCAATATTTGTAATTGAATTAAGTCCGAGTTCCTCAAGACTTCTGTTTCCAATCAGCTTTACTTCATTTATCTTTGGCTGATTGACTAGACGATTGTAATCAGACGCTGATGCATCTGACACTCTAATAATGGTTTCAAATGACGCCTCCATCGGTGCATCTCTTTTAAATCTTGCATTAATTTCTGCCATTAAATCTCACCCTCCTTTAATATTTCATAAGCACTTGTTCGTATTAGATTTGAGGCAATAGTGCTGCCATCAGGAAACTTTACTCTTATCTGAATAGTGACAATCCCTTCAGTAAAAAGGAGTGTTTCCTTTTGTGATAAACTTACGGTCACTATCTCTCCTTGGATTGTTACTTCTTCGATGCTTTTTTCTAATACGATCTTGCCCTTTTGTTTGTAGGTAATAAAAAGGACAGATGCATTTGTTAAGTCCACATCTGTCCGAAATATATGAATTGGTGTTGTTCCTCTGTGCATTGGTCACTCCCTATGCTTTTTCTTCATCTTTTGCCTTTAGTTTTAGGATTTCATCATTAAACTCTCTTTCTCGATCCTCATAGTATTTATCCAGGCTTTCTCTAAAAGCATCCAATTCTAGTGCATTTTCTGTAATGGTAGCAGACCTCACATCAGAAAGTATACTTGAGAGTATCCCCTCTACCATATAGGTTGGAATGGGGATTTTCTGCTGTAAGTTTGCAACATATGAGTTTAATTCTCCCCTAAACTTTTGATAGGCAAGAGCATAATTAATGGTTGGTTTCTCCATGTTCTTCCTCCTTATCTTTAAGCAGTAAATCCAGCTTTCGATTAATTTCTTCAAGAAGAAGTGTATTTTTATCTTCTTTTACTTCCCGCTTTTTTACTACATCTTTTTTCAGTGTCCCTTCGTTAATGACGACTTCATTCGTGTTGATAATTAGTTCTGCCATTTTATTTTCTCCTATCCGTAATAATTTAAGTCCATTAGTATTCCGTCCTTAAAGGTCATCCGACCATTTGAACCCCATCTGGCCACTGTTCCATCTGAATTCATATCAAGTACCTGTACAAAATTAATTGTGGCATTCACTCCAAATCCTGTTTCCCACTGTGGAACAATAATCTTAAAACCATGAGCATATAAGTTACAGCCAAGATGAATACCATACTGGCTATAAATACTTCCTGCTCTGGAAAAACAAAGCATAGTTGAATAGCTGGACTGCGATGAATGTTCTTGTTGAGAAAAAGCCATATACTTACCATCTACATCCAAATCAAAAACAAGCCCCTTATGTGAATCGTTGTCTTTCCATACATTTGTACCGATTTTCCCTATATACTTTCCGTCACGATAA
This sequence comes from uncultured Clostridia bacterium, assembly GCA_945830395.1. Classification (GTDB taxonomy): domain Bacteria; phylum Bacillota; class Clostridia; order Peptostreptococcales; family Anaerovoracaceae; genus Aminicella. Next base: position 6,197 of record CALZYE010000015.1, on the reverse strand, counting down.
AAGTGGTTTCCGTTTTCATCAAAGACTGCTCTTTTCTGAGAATTATTTATTGACCCATTATATAAACCTATTTCGCCTGATGTTATTTGAACATAATTACTAGACTCGTTAAACCCAAGGATAAAACTATAGTAGTTTTGCCTCATATATGTTCCAAACTCACCCTTTTTAACCATTGATGAAATAGAGCCTTCCACTACAGATATTTTTGAGATGGCTGTTTCTGCTTTTTCTTTAGCTGCCTGTATGTCCTTATCCTTTACTCTCACCCAGTCAAAAGATATAGAGGAGCTGATACTCTCTAACGATGAATATTTCCACAGCATTCTCGTACCATCTTTGTATGGCGAGTGTTCTGATTCAGGATAATTACTTCCAGAAAAGTTAATAACCTCCCCTGCATCAGTTGGAAGGCTAGATACACTTCCTACCATTTCCTGATATGAATCCGCTTTTTTAATGTAGTCAATCTTAAATCCATAGTAATCATGTCCTGAACCATCGCACCTCCAGTAAAGCCAAAACTTATCGGACGGAATAAATACGGTTTGCCCTCCTATACTTGTTCCACCACATCTTGGAAGTGCATAAATCTTTCCACCAAATTCATAGAAGATTTCCACCCAGTCATAACGCTCACTTTCTGTTCTTGAACTTTCATTAAACTTTAGCTCCAGTCCTTGTTTTTTCATAATGTATCTATAGGCATAGCCGGTAGTGGTATCATAGAAAAAATCTCCTACATGACTTTTTCTGATTTCGTCCGAATTCCAGCTATTTGTCGGTGCTCTGGCGTAGTTTGGTTCATACGTTCCATAGTAATTTCCGTTCTTTTGCTCTAACCTCTGATTTACAGTTTCTACACTTGCTTCAATTTTTCTATCTGTAGCTAAAAACCTTGTATTCACTTCACCGATGGTATAGTATCTTTTTAGTTTTCTATCTGTATCAGATATTGCCTCCGTCTTAGAGTCAAGAATTTGTTTTTCCACTTGGGAAGTGTAAGAAACGGATAGCTTTTCTGATGTAATAGAGCCTGCCAGTATCCTATCTCCATAAATTTGACCATCAAGTGTCATGCCCACATTATATGGTCCCTTATATCCATTAGAGCTTCCACCGATTCCCTGCATATTCACTTGCAGGACTTTTGTTGCTGTCTTCTTATCCATGGTGTCCATATATAAGTCTCTTAGCCATCTGCCACTTTCATCATACTCTGTTAGCTTATATCCGCCTTGGTGTCCCTGCATCATCTGTGCGGTTAGATTATCTACTGCATTCTTTAGATTTTCATTTTGGATTTTACGAGCATTTTCCACTTCTTTTTCAATACTTTTATAGGTATTTGCTGTATGAGAAGTAAAAGAGGAAGATGATTTTTCTCCAAGTGTAAGTTTTGCACTTGCCGGTTTTGATAAGGGGATGCTCTTTTTAAATATAGAAAAGACTTTATCCATTCCATACGGCTTTGCAATACATCTTACTTTATCTCCTACATCAATACTTTCATAATCAGAGCCAAGAAGGGATAAATCAACTGCTGTTAAATCAAGCACTACCTCTTCAAACTGATTTTCCAAAAGCCACTGCCTTCCCTTTCGCATTAAGTTTTCCGGCACTTTCACATCCTCAAAACGCACCACACTACAAACCCAGCCAAAGTTTTTTTGTGCCTCCGTATTTACAAGATAGTTCTTTTTATCATTTACAGATGTAATATCTACATACTTTCTTAAGATGTCATTTCCTTCAGATTGAATTTCTGCTCCCAGTGGAATCACTGCCGTTGCTATGTTTTCTGCTGATATACTTTCCGTATAATCTAGAAGATTAAGTCCAAAGGATATGATTTGTTTACTTAGCTTTCCTATATCTTTAAGGGCTAGATAATCAAGATAAAGTTTCTCTTTTTCATGACGAACACGTAGGTATCCTCCTAGTCTATCCACTAATTTTTCTGTAATTGCCTGATAAGTCGTTTCATAATTGGTAAAGCGATACAAAGAATCGTTGGGATCTGTTACCGTAACGATTCCCACATGAAATTTTTTCTTATCTTCTACCTGCAGATTATGTGCATCAATAAGTTTTGTTAAAAAGGCTCTTGGACTTAGTCCATGATATTCATTTTGGTTTTGCACGCTGTCTGATAAAAAACTTAACACGCCCGCAACCAATACCTTCTTATTGCCTGAAAAGTCCTTCTCTTGATTTCTAACCTCTCCATAAAAGATTTCTTTCTTATCCCTATAGACACTTACCATTGATTTTCTGTTATATAGTTTGTCATATAAGGGATTTTCTTTTGGACAGATAAAGGATAATTTTCCTGCACTATCAAGTCTAAGTTCAAGGACAGGGTCCACAAGGACTGCCTTATCATCTCCAGGATAATATAGGTAGTTATCATCCAGTTTTATGAAATACATTATATAATCCCCCTTCTATACCTAATGGTTGCTCTTCCTTTCCCGTAAAACACCAAAGTAGCGTTACTTCCTTGCAGCCTTATATCAACAAAGCGGTTTATTCCTTTTGAAAGCGAGAAAGAAACTCCATCAAACCTTACACCAAAACCTATCTCTCCTATCTCAATTACATCAATGTTTGGTACAATCACATTTTTACTTTCTCCTTTAATCACAACCGTCTTATCTATTCCTGTAGCCACTACACTGATACTTTCTTCCAAAAGCCCCTCTTCTGAAAAATAGAACTTAAAAGGTTGCAGGTTATATGAGATAGAAATGTAGTTGTAGTTCTTATCTGTCTTAACATTATTTATACTGATTCTACCTTCGTAATAAAATGTAGGATCCTCTGAAAGTACAATCATCATCTTCCTTCCATGAAGTTCATTTAATACTCTTAAGTAGGTTTCTTCGAAATTTCCTTTAGTAACAACAAAATCAAAGTCACCCACGCGATTGCTATAGATAATTTCTCCTGTAAGAACATCGGACATATCTATCTGTCCATTTTTTCCGGGAACTTCTAAAAACTCAAATATAGGCGATGGTGGATTTACAACGAGTTTTGAGGTTGCCACAAGCCCATAGTCTTTATATGAATCCTTATCTCCAAATCTTACGCTGCATTTCAAACTACCACCCCCTTATCTTTCTTTTGGCCATCTCTCCAAGTCCACTATCAATTGCCGGAAGAAGATGCCCTACCAGCGTTCCATCTTCAAGATAAATCCCCTTTGATGAATTATCTGCAATAATCGCCAGATATTTTTCCATAACAGAAGTATTTAGCTTTTCCGTAAGCATCCTTTCAAGCTGTGTATAAAAACCTGTTAGTGGCAGAATTGCTTCAGGTCCTGCTTCCCCTCCTGCCATTAGGCTACTTCCGTTCATTCCAAACAAGGTAGGACCATTCATAATACCGCCTTCCTTATACCAATCAATGGATAGATGAGGTATGGATGGTGGTGCCAGTGAAAAGTGTCCACTAATGCTAAAGTGAGGCAGTTTGATGTGAGGAAGCTTTAAAGATAGTCCTGAGAAAAATCCCTTAATGGCATCAATCATGGATTTCACTTTGTCCTTCGCTGCTTCAATCGGTGTAACGATAGCACTCTTAATACCGTTCCAAATAGATGTGGCTGTACTCTTTATTCCATTAAACACCGAGCTTACTGTGCTTGATACTGCATTAAAGACTGAACTCACCTTATTTTTTATTCCGTCAACAACGGTTCCTATTACATTTTTGATTGCATTCCAAATATTTGTTACAACTGTTTTTACAGCATTAAAAATCGTAGTAATAACTGTTTTTATGGCATTAAGAACGGTAGAAATCGTAGTACTAATGGCATTCCACACTGTAGTAATTACATTTTTTATGGCATTCATAACAGTGGAAATAAAGGTACTGATGGCATTTAAAACCGTCATAATAACAGTTTTGATAGCAGCCCAAATCGCCGTAATAGTTTCTTTGCAGTTTTCCCAAATAAACCTAAATGGCAAAGTAATCAGTTCAAAGTATCCTTTAATTAGCTCTACGATAAACATGAGTGCTACAGTTAGTACATTTTTGATAGTTTCCCAAACTGTAGTAAATATATTAACCAAGCTTTCCCATATTCTTTTAAAGAAATCTGAGATGCTCTGCCAAATACTCATGATGGCTGTCGATACTGTTTCCCATAAGCCCTTAAACCACTCTGTAATAGCACCCCAATTTTTTATAATGGCAATGATGGCCACAACTGCTGCAATAATAGCTGCAATAATGGCTATGATTGGAAGAAGGGAAACATTAAGTGCTCCAAAACCTACAGCTGCACCTCCTGCTGCAGTACCTGCGGCTGCTGTTCCTGCCGCACTTGCTCCTCCTGCTACACCTACTGCAGTAGTTGCTGTTGCTGTTCCTCCAAGTAGTCCAATAAGACCTCCAAGAGCGGAGGTAATAGTTCCAACTGCAGTAATAACTTTTCCAATTACAATAAGTACCGGTCCTACCGTTGCAGCAATAAGTGCTATCTTTACAATAGCCTGCTGCATACTGGGAGATAGACTATTCCACTTTTCATTTAAAGACTTCATTATTTCAGCAAATCTCTCAAGCATTGGCTGAAGGACTGTCATTAGAGAATTTCCTACATCAGCACCTACAATCTTTAGACTGTTCATAGAGGTCTTAAACTTATCAATAGGATCTAAGGTTTCATTAAAGGTAGAATCAACATTTCCAAGATTATCTTTTAGAGATGTTCCAAGTTCTTCAAAGGAAAGAGAACCATTTTTACAAGCCTGATAAATTGCAGGACCTGCCTTTTTACCAAATAGGCTAATTGCTGCATCTAGTCCTTCTGTATCTGATTTTGCATTCACCATGCTGTCTTGGATGTCTTTTAGTGCCTCTTTCATAGACTTTCCGTTTGCTGTTGCATTAGAAAGTGCCTTAGATAAACCCGTCATAACTTGTGAGGTATCTGCTCCTGACATTTCAACATTGCCTAAGAAATTAGCAGCATCCGATGCGGAAAATCCTAGTTGTTGAAGTGATGCTGAGTTTGTCACCATACTCTTTGCAAGAGTATCCATGCTGATACCGGTTCTTTGTCCAACAGCATTCATAGTATCAAGTAAGGCTCCTGCATCTTCTGCTTTTAGTCCAAAGGCTGATATGACCTTCTGGGTATTATCAATAGCAGTAGATACATCCGTATTATTAAGCTGGGCAAACTTTATGAATTTACCGGATAGCTCCTCTAGTTTCTTTCCTGTAAGCCCAAATCTAGTGTTTACTTCTCCTATAGCTGCGCCTGCTGTTTCAAAGTCTGTAGGAATGGAAGTGGCAAGGTTTTTCATGCTATCTTGCATTTCCTTTAAGGCTTTGCCGGATGCACCTGTCTTTTGCGTGATGATATCCATTCCCTTATCGACTTCATTAAAGGCAGCAAGTGAAGCAGCACCCATTGCTACAATAGGTGCTGTTACATGAGTAGATAGGCCTTTACCAACTTCAGTAGTCTTTTCCCCAACTGCTTTAATTTTATCTCCTGTCTCTTTCATGGAAACAGATAGTGCTGATGGGACTTTTTTTGCCTCTTCTTCAAGTGCTTTTAGGTTGTTTTCCGTTTCAATGATTTCTCTTTGAAGGGCATCATATTTATCTTGACCAAGCTCTCCATTTTCAAGCTGTACTTTTGCCTGCTTATCTGCCTCTTTTAATGCATCCAGTTTGCTTTTAGTTTCAGAAATTTCCTTTTGCAGTAACTGCTGTTTTTGTGCAAGTAACTTAGCATTGGAAGGATCAAGTTTAAGTAGCCTGTTTACATCACGAAGCTGTGACTGCGTATTTTTAATGGTAGAATTTACACCTTTTAAGGCTTTATCAAGACCGGTAGTATCTCCGCCGATTTCAACGGTAATTCCCTTTATTCTATTTGCCACTTGTATCCATCCTTTCCTAAAAATGGGCATAAAAAAAGCTCAGATTGTTCTGAGCTTAATAGTATATTTATATAAGATTTATTTCTCTCTTTATAATCCTTTTCTTACATGTAATATAAATGAGTATAAACTCGGTATTAAAACCGATATAAGTACAGCAATGAGCATAACAATTAGAAAGTTAAACGCATCTATAAGAGCCGCCATAATTATAAACATTCCTAATATAATATATATACCTGTCTCTTATACACATCTGACGCTGCCGACGATATGCAGTGT
>CALZYE010000014.1 GCA_945830395.1 uncultured Clostridia bacterium | reverse complement strand
GCTGCATGATGGACTATTCAACTGTAAATGTTCAACTTGTTATTGCAATTTGCGTATTTTTTTCTTTCCATTTCCTATTGTGATTAGTAGCGAAAATAGCGTTATATTGCAATGTGTGACAGACTATTTAAAAGCAATCTATGATAAATTTGAGGAAGAACTCAATCTTGATAAAAGAGAGATATTTACCATATATCCGACAAATGAGAAAAATAAATTTGTAATAAGAAATTTATGTACGAATGATAGAGAGTCCGTTGTATGCAATGAATTAGAGAAGTATTTTTCAATTGAATTAGTTGGTATAAGAAAATAATATAGTGAAAAGCACAAATTTACATAGCCGAAAGGTTTTCAATTCCGAAAGCCCTTCGGCTTTTTCTATTGCAAAGAAGGAGGAAAAAGTCAATGAAAAATGAAATGCTAAACACGAAAGTCTATGAAAAAGCATTTGCAGAGCAGGAGAAATATAGAAGATGGCTGCTATCACAACCACCGGAAGAAATCCTGCATCACGCATATGAATACACTTTGCGAGAGGATATTTTACTTTCTCTTGAATATAATGACCTTACAGATAGTCAGGCAAAGGCATTGTTAAAATCAGAAGATATGCTCTCAGATGTGTTCAAGGACTTTGAAAAGAGAGAAACCGGGCATATGGAAGATATATGGGAAACGGTAAAAAGCAGGGCAAATATCCTGATGGAAAGACAAAAACAGGATATAGAAATGGAAAGGTAGGATGCAAAATGGCATATATTCATCCGGAGAAACTCATTGAAATCAGGAGAATCGACCTTTTAAGTTACCTAAAGACATTTGAACCTGAAAATCTTATGAAGGTTTCAAGCGGTGTGTACTGTACAAGGGAGCATGACAGTCTAAAACTCTCAAACGGAAAGTGGTACTGGTGGTCAAGAGGAATCGGTGGAGTATCTGCCCTTGACTATCTCATCAAGGTAAAAGGGCATACTTTTCTGGAGGCAGCAAATATACTTCTGGGGGAAATTCCGGAAGATATGAAAGTCCAAGGACAAAAAGAGGAAAAAGAACTTCTGCTTCCCAAGAGAAATAGAGACGAAAATATAGTAAGAGGGTATCTTTTAGACCGTGGTATTGATGAAACAATCATAGAACGCTGTATAAAGGATGGAATCCTTTATGAAAGCAGGGAGCATCATAACGCCGTCTTTATTGGAAAAGATGAAAAGGGAAAGGCAAGATATGCAAATGTTAGGGGAACTTTGGGAGAGTTTAAAGGTGAAGCCTACGGAAGTGATAAGAGGTATTCCTTTCGGCTCTTGGCAGAACAACCATCCAAAAGCGTTCATCTCTTTGAATCTGCCATTGATCTACTGTCATATGCCACATATAGGAAGCATACGGGAATGGAATATAGAGGTGAGAATCTGATTTCTCTTGCAGGTGTGTACCAGCCGAAAAAGGAAATTGAAAATAGTAAAATCCCCATTGCATTAGGTCTGTTTTTAGAAAAACATCCGGAAATAAATAAGGTATATCTTCATTTGGATAACGATAAAACAGGCAGACTATGCACTAAAGCCTTAATGCATTTGCTTGAAAAAAGAGTAAAAGTCGTTGACAGAAAGGTCCCCATAGGAAAAGATGTCAACGATTTTTTAATGCACTATCTTGGAAAAAGGAAACATCCTAAAGAAAAAATGCCATCGAGGGAGCGTTCAAGGTAGGAAAATGTTTTACCAAAATCAATGAAAAAGAAAATAAATTTTAGAAAAAGGAGAGAAAAAAACGATGAAAAAATATGATGTGCTGCTTAGGACAGAATATGAAAAACAGTTTTTTGTGTATGCCGAAAATGAGGAAGAAGCGAGAGAAAAAGTGGAAACCCTGCTTTTTGATACCAATGCCATTACCTTCGGAGATGAAAATTTCATGGGAGGGGAGGCGGAAATAACAGAAAAACAGGAAGAAAATGGTATGGATTTTTATAATGCTTCCCCTTTCGATGAAATCCCTTTTTCGGAAAGTAACAGGCATAGTCATATATAAAAAAATCAAGAAGGGGGATAGAGGAGGCTGTCATGGTCTTACCAAGCACTGAATTTGATTAGCCAAAATGCTAACAAATTCTCTTGTCAGGGGAGTATCCCCTGAAGCCCCCCGAAAGAAAAGGAGAACGGAAAATGAGAAAGCGAAATATACAGATTCTTTTCAGATTGACTGAAGATGAAGCAAAGCATTTATCTCTTCTTGTAGAAAAGTCCGGTTATTCAAGAGAAAGTTTTTTAAGAGCGATGATTTCAGGATATAGGCTTTGTGAAAAACCCGATGAATCCTTCTATAAATATATGAGAGAGCTTTCCGCAATAGGCGGAAGAGTTAATCAGATTGCAGCAAAGGCAAATGCCCTTGGATTTATTGATGTTCCCATGCTTAATAGTGAGGTAAAGAGGTGGAGAGATTTTCAGCTTGAGATAAGAAGAAAATTTCTGCTTCCTATAAAGGAAAAGAAAGATGGCAGTATGTGAAATCTGGGATGTTAGGGGAAGGCTGGATCATCCTATAGATTATGCGGTAAATCCTGAAAAGACAAAAAATCTCAAGGGAGAATCGAAATATACAGATGAAGAGATTCAGGCACTATCGGATGTAATCAAATATGCGGCAAATGAAAGTAAAACGGAAAAGCAGTACTTTGTCTCCGGCATTAACTGCAGCCCGGATAGTGCAAGGGATGAAATGCAAATTGTAAAAGGACAGTTTATGGATGAGAGCAAAATTATCTGCTACCACGGTTATCAAAGCTTTCGAGAAGGAGAGGGCAGTCCTGAAACGATTCATGAAATCGGGATAAAGCTTGCGGAAAAAATGTGGGGAGATAGATTTCAGGTAATTGTTGCTACCCACCTTAATACAAATTGCTTGCATAATCATATTATTTAAGGGAAGTTATGAAAACTTCCCGCCTTTTACATCTGTGCTGAATAAAGCACGAAGTGAAAGGAGGACAATTATGAAACAGATTAAAGAACGCATCTTATATCGAAAGATTGACAAGACGATGTATGAAATCAATGTTAGACAATCTGGTGATGCCAAAGATTCAGTAGAGGATATATTAGTGCGATTGATTGCAACTGATTCTATGAGTTTGAAGGAGAATGATAATGGCTAAGAAGATAGGTACCATAACAGCTTTATACGAGAGATTATCCCGAGATGATGATCAGTTCGGTGATAGCACATCGATTGTAAATCAAAAGGAAATGCTTGAGAACTATGCCAAGGAACATGGCTATGAAAACATCAGGCACTATACTGACGATGGTTATAGCGGTGGTTCCTTTGATCGCCCTGGCTGGAAGAAACTGATTAGTGATATTGAGGAAGGCGAGATTGCAACTGTAATTGCTAAAGACATGAGCCGAATCGGAAGAAATTATCTGGAAGTTGGTTACTACACAGAGATTTACTTCGGAGAGAGAAACATTCATTTCATTGCCGTTTCAAATAATGTTGATAGTGCGGATCAAAGCACAGCAGAGTTTGCTCCATTCCTCAACATCATGAATGAGTGGTATCTGAGAGATTGTTCAAAGAAAATACGAGCATCTAAAAAGAGTCTTGGCAACTCAGGAGTTCATTTGTCTGCTCAGCCGGTATTTGGTTATAGGAAGGATCCAAACGATAAGCATAAGTGGATTGTTGATGAGGAAGCTGCAGCTGTTGTTAGGCTGATTTATCAGTTGTGCATCGAGGGAAATGGAACTACACAGATAGCTAGAATACTTCATGAGAGAAAGATTGAAACACCAGCCTACTACGCAGCGAAGCATGGCGAAGGAAGATACAGATACAAAATAGATTCTCTTGATCCATATAAGTGGAACTCTGGAAGTGTAAAAGGAATACTAACAAGACCAGAATACCTAGGGTATACTGTAAATTTCAAAACTACAAGCAAGTCATACAAGGAAAAGAAAAATATCATGAATACGCCAGACAAGTGGGCTATCTTCAAAGGAACTCAAGAGCCGATAATAGACTTATATTCTTACCAGCTTGTACAAAGACTTGTTACAACAAGACGTAGAAAAGATTCGCTGGGAGAAGCAAACCCGTTAACTGGACTTGTGTTCTGTGCTGATTGCGGTGCGAAAATGTATAACCACAGAGCTCAGGCTTTTGTTGATAGACATGGGAAAAAGCAACCAGGCTTTAATGGGTATGATTGCTCAACATATAAACTATCTGCTAGAGGAACTTCAAAACCTAAATGTAAGTCACATCACATAAGCACCAAGGCACTTGAGGAAGTGATTCTCTATACGATTAAGAATGTTTGCAGGTATGCTATTGAGGACCGTGAATCGTTTGTTGCTAAAGTTAAAGAGCAGATAAAAGCTGAGAGTGAATTTATAAGTAAGCGAGATGAACAGAGATATTCTGAAGATGTGCAAAGACTTTCAGAGCTAGATAGAATCTTTAAGAACTTATACGAGTCTTATGCCTTAGGAATCATAAATGAAGATAGATTCAAAATGTTGTCAGCATCATACGAGGATGAACAGAAGGAAATAAAAGAACAAGTCCAGATCTATGAGGAAACTATTGCTGTTCAGAAGCAAACTAATAATGACCTTAATAGTTTCTATGCTCTTGTTGATAGATATACTTCATTCGAGAAATTAACACCTACTATGTTGAATGAATTCGTTGATAAGGTTCTGGTTCACAAGGCAGAAAAGATTGATGGAAGACGAGTTCAGAAAGTAGAAATATATCTAAACTTCGTGGGAATGGTCGACTTTCCAGAGCCAGAAAAGACTCTAGAAGAACTTGAACAAGAAAAAATTGATGAGTATTGGAGAGATAAATACCAGCGTTCAAAGGAGCGTGAATCCGCACGTAGAAAGAAAGTGATTGCTGCAGAGAATGAAATTATAGACGCTAAATTACAAGAGGAAAGAGAACAGATGATTAAAGAGTTTGATAAGTTGGTTGCTTCGGAAGGTCTTGAGAATATGCCTATCTTTCCATAAACCGTTGCTGAATGATAATTGAAATGCCACCAATTACAAGGTGGCATATACATGGAGGTTGATTATGAAAAGAAGATTTAAGTTTGATGATTATGAGGTAAATATTATTATCAGGGCTTTGGTTGAGCTGAGGAATCAGCTTATATCCGAGAATAGATATACGGATGCGGTGGATGAATTGCTGACTAAACTATTCAACTAGTTATATACAGATCTAAGAAGTGGTGATATAATGTTATTTTGTAGAAATCTATGTTTCTACAGCATTTAATGGAGGAAATTATGACTACCGTAAGGTTTATTGATTTATTTGCGGGGATAGGCGGAATCAGAAAAGGTTTTGAACAAGCATGTATTGAAAGAGGGCTTTCTCCTGATTGTGTTTTTACTTCAGAGATTAAGCCGTATGCAATAGATGTTCTAAAGCAGAATCACCCGCATGAAGATATATGTGGCGATATAACAAAAGTAAACGCAGAAGAAATTCCGGATTTTGATTTCTTGTTGGCAGGATTTCCTTGTCAAGCATTTTCATCGGCAGGAAAACGTTTAGGATTTCAAGATACAAGAGGAACACTTTTCTTTGATGTTGAGAGAATTCTTAAGGAAAAACAGCCATTCGGTTTTGTCTTAGAAAATGTTGAAGGATTAGTGAATCATGATAGAGATAATCCAAGAGATCCAATTGGAAGAACATTGAGCACTATTCTTGAGCATATTGAAGCATTGGGGTATAAAGTCAATTGGAAAGTTCTTAACGCAAAGTACTTTGGTGTTCCGCAGGAACGAAAAAGGATATATATTATTGGAACCAAGACGGATAAACCTGATATGAACGGCTTTGAAATAAAGGAAACTGTTCTTAATGAAGTTCTTGAGCATGGTCTTGAAACAGCGGAAACAAATTTTACTAAGTTGCTTCTTTCACATTATAGTGTAGAGCAATTGTGCGGAAAATCCATAAAGGATAAGAGAGGTGGAATCAACAACATCCATAGTTGGGATATTGAACTCAAGGGCCCTATCTCGGAGAAGCAAAGAGAATTAATGAATCGACTTCTTAAAGAAAGACGCAAGAGAAAATGGGCAGAAGAATTCGGGATTGATTGGATGGATGGTATGCCGCTCACTCTCGACCAGATAAGAACATTCTTTGACGATAAAAATCTTGAAGAAATGTTAGAAGACCTTGCTGAAAAGAGATATCTTGTCAAGGAACATCCTAAAAAGAAAGATGGAAATAGAAGAGTTCAAGATGATTCATTACCTCTAGGATATAATATTGTAGCGGGTAAAATGTCATTTGAGGTTAATAAGGTTTTGGATCCAAAGGGGATTGCCCCTACCCTAGTTGCAATGGATATGCAACATTTATATGTCCCTGATGGTAATGGAATAAGAGCTTTGTCATTGAGAGAGGGCTTGCGACTATTTGGTTATCCTGATGATTATAAGTTTAATGTATCTAAAGAAGATGGGTATGATCTATTAGGTAATACGGTAGTTGTTCCCGTCATAAAGGCTGTCGCAGACAGAGTGTTGGATATTTATCTGACCAAGGTGAAGTAAATGAAATTAACAGCACAAGAAATATACGATAAACTTCTAAATGAAGATAGAATAAAAACTATAGCGGGACAGATACGTTTTCACTTAGGTGATGTTAGTATCATTGTAAAGAGAAAAGATGTCGTTGGTAATATCCTTCAGGAATGGCTCGAAGGTTGGTTGGAAGCAAGAGATATTGAATTTGATCCAAACCCTAATACGCAAATGCCACCAGATGTATTCCTAGATCCAGATGATCACACAAAGAATTTGATGGAAGTAAAAGCATTCAACAGAGAAGCTTCCCCCGCATTTGATATTGCAGATTTCAAAGCTTTTGTGAATGAACTAATCGAAAAGCCTTATCATCTTGATATTGATTACCTTATTTTTGGCTATGTCATGGATGAGGAAACGGGAGATGTAATAGTAAAGGATTTATGGCTCAAAAAAATCTGGGAGATTACAAAAACTATGGATTCATGGCCAATCACCGTCCAATATAAGAATAATATTCTCCAAAAAATGAGACCTGGTAATTGGTATACTACACGAGGTAACACGCACATGTTTGAGTCAAAGGAACATTACTTAGCCGCCTTTGAAGAAACTATTTATCAGAATCCTGAAACAAGAACGCAAGGTGCCCAATGGAAAAACAGATTCCGAAGAAGTTACCGCAATCATTATGGAGAAGACATTGATTTCCCAAGATGGGATGATATAAAAGAAATATACGGGCGTAGATAAAATGTACATTGCCACTAGGCTTTCAACTTTGAAGGTCTGGTGGTTTTTTTATGCCCAGAAAGGAGAAGTTATGTCGAGAAAGAATAAGAAACGAGATCCGCCAGAGAAATGGGAATCTAGGAGCGAACATGAACGCTTTGTGAGAATCTTCGAAAGTATGTATGAATCTCCTGCATTCATCTCTCTCCCAGCAAACTCAGTAAGGCTATACCTGATTCTTAAGAATGAGTACAGAGGAAACTATACGGGGAACAAGATTGTCTGCACCTATGACACCATAGTGGCACATGGTATTAGTCGAAATACTATTAGACCTAATTTGAGGATACTTGAAGCATTAGGTTTTATTGTCATGGAAGAAGGCACACTGATGAGAGAAGCATCTATCTATCATTTCTCGGATAAGTGGAAAGAAATCAGTGATATAAAAACTGCCAAGCAGATAGTTAAAGAAGTCAGGAAACAAGTCCAATGGGAGAAGGATAAGCGCCAAGAGTTATGCCAGACATATGGCGATAAGTAATCGCCCTATGCCTGGTAAATATATAAGGAGTCGCAATATTAATACTGATAGGAGTATGAAAAACACGGCTAACAAGTATCAAAATTAATACTGTAAGCTGATTTTTCGAGCGTTTTCAAGTATTAAAACTAATACTGTCACAGTATGAAAATTAAGACTTGAATTTGTTTTTTAAGGAAGGAGGACGGCAAAATGTCACAGAAAATCTTGACACCATTAAAAGCAATCAGAGCCAAATGCATGGATTGTTGCTGTGGACAGGCCAAGGAAATCAAGCTCTGCACTATGCGAGAATGCCCTTTATTTCCGTATAGAGCGGGCAAAAGACCCAAGGTCGACAAATATATCGATGAAGATGACATCGAAGAAAAAACCATAAGCTAGCTAGCACTTTTTTGGGAAATACGTACCAAATAAGTGCTTTTTTATTGCCCTTGTATCTGTCAGATAAGAAGCAGGTTCAAGCGCAACCGTTACTACTATAGCAGCAGATAAGCCCTCGGCGCTTGAGAGCGAAATACACCCCTTGCACAAACCTTGCGGTTTATGACAAGAGTATTTCGTTCTCCGAAGGCCCTGCGGGGCAAGTCTGCTTCCAAAGTGAAAGGAGGAAAAATGAGAGGTTTCACTTTTGTCAGACAGACTAAGCTCCACGATGTCTGCGGTCGAGTTCGCTATATCAGCAGCCACGAGGAGCAGGAGCACCTTTATGCCACTTACGAAACGAACCCAGAACCATTCTGGGAGGATCTCGCTCGTGAGTGTCAGAAAGAGTTCAAGAAGTCAGGTGCTCACGGCAAATGCATCGAAGCAAGAGAACTTGTAATCGCATTGCCGAAAAGTCTTCAGCAGTTTAATCCGAACGAGCTGCTGAAGTATTTCACAGAGGAGTTCAAGAAGCAGTATGGAGTTGAATGCTCATCTGCCCTGCACCACAATCCTCGAAAGACGAACTATCACATTCATCTGATCTACTCTGAAAGAACTCTGCTTGATGATCCAATGAAGAAAGTTGCTGGAAGAAATCTCTTCTTCAATGTAGACGGAAAGAAAGTAAGAGCTAAGAAAGACATTCTCGATGAAGCTGGCAATCTTCTGCCCGGCTGTCGCATCGTTCCCAAAGGCGAAGTCTATGAACAGCATATGTTCAGCAACAAGAATGATTACTTCAAGAGCAGAGCTTTTGTAAGAGAGGTCAAACATCACTACACCGAAATCATGAACCAGCTCGCTAGACCAAATGAGCAGCTTAAGGTATTTAATCCTGATGGCCCGTATCTGGCAACCAAGAAGATTGGCAAGCACAATCCACACGAGAAAGAAATTCGTGAGGACAATATGGTTCGTGATGAATGGAACAAGCAAGTGAATGTGAATCTGAAGTACGGCATGACAGAGGAATCCATGAAGGTCATGAAGGAAACAGAAATCATCGAGCCAATCAAAGAATCAATAGCAACACCTGAAAGTGATCGCTCTGCATTCAGACAGATTGTTCTTAGAGCAGCTGCGACAGCTCGTAACTGTGCTAAACAATTCTACTTTGCTGAGCCGAAAGCAAGAAAGAATATGCTGGACTCTATCAAGGAATTTATTGCTAAGTGCAGAGCTCCAGAGAAAAACCGTACAGTAAAGGAGCGCGATTCATGGGAAAGATAATTTTTTCGGGGGAATTTACAAAATTCCCTTTACAAAAGTGATTTCATAATCATTATGTTGTCAATTCTGTCTCCTTTAAAGATGGCAAGCACTATCACGACAACAAAGAAAATCTAAAGAAATTAAGAAAACTTTCCGATGAGCTTTGCATGGAATATGGACTGTCAGTAGTTATAAATCCTGAAGGAAGGAAAAAATCATACGCCCTTTATCAGGCGGAAAAGAACGGACTTCCCACAAGAGACAGTGTAGCAAGGAAAGCAATTGATGAAGCAATCGCTATCTCGTATACGCTAAAGGATTTTCACAAGGCACTTTTAGATATGGGGTATATATGTTGTTTTGATTCAAAAAGAAAATACTGGACTATTCAGGGAAAGGGATGGCAAAGACCGAAAAGGCTATATAGGCTCGGTGATGACTATACCAATGAAAAGATATTGGAAAGGCTAAAGCAAAATAGCTACAGCGTGAAATTTTCAAAGTTTGAAGATAAAGGAGAAAAAAGAACTTTTCAAGTTAAAGGAATGAAAAATCGTCTGAAGAAAATAGGAGGGCTTAGAGGGCTATATCTTTATTACTGCTTTTGTCTTGGAATTTTGCCAAAGAAGAGGAAAGTGAACTATGCAAGACTTCATTATCTTCTTAAGGATGACCTTCTAAAGATGGATGCCATTACAAAGGAAACAAGACTGCTCTGCCGGCAGGGGATTGACACCAAGGAGCAGCTTTTTTCATATAGGAAGACGCTTTTAGATGAGAAGGAAATACTCCTTTCAGAGAGAAAGGACATCTACACCATGCTTCGTAAATCAAAGGATAAAAGCAAAAAGGAAAAGGAAAGACTTTCAGACATTACAAAGCGTCTTAAGGAAATAAAGGAGGAGGTGAGACTTTGCCGGGGAATTGAGAAAAGAAGTGATTCCATAAAGGAAAATTTAAAGGTAATTCATGAAGAACAAAGAGGAAAGGAGCAAAAAGAGCATGAACACAGGCGGAGATGCAGCAGAGCAAATCGTTCGGATGAGTCTGGAAGGATTTGAAGTTGCTGCTAAGATTACGGGAGCCGGATCAAAGAATATAGCGGTGCTGCTTTACTCCATACTAAAGGAAGAACGAAAGACGATGGGAAAGGCAAGGCTTTCTTCTATGCTTCGTTCAGGAAAGGAGCTAAAGGTCTTTACCGTAAAGCAGGAAGACCTTGCTAAATTCACAAAGGAAGCGAAAAAGTATGGTGTTTTGTACTGCGTTCTTGCGGACAGGAAAAATAAAAGTCCATATGCGGAAATTGATGTTATTGCACGGGCGGAAGATGCTCCCAAGATAAGCAGAATTGTAGAACGCTTTAATTTGGCATCGGTGGATACAGCAAAGATTGTAACAGAAGCTCAAAAGAGAAAAACAGAAAAGGATACTATTTCGGCACCTGAACTTTCAGGCAAAAAGGATTCGGAAAAGGAAAAGCTTATGGACAGCCTGCTTGGAAAGGCGGCTAAGAAAGAGGAAAACGCAATGAACCCTTTTTTGGCGAAGACGGAAAAGTCCCCTCCGTCAAAGAATATATCAGAGAGGCAAAGAAGTATAGAAGGGGAGAGTTCTAATAAGGCAAAGCCTTCTGTAAAAAAGCAGCTTGAAGAAATCAAGGAAGAAAGAAAGGAAAAGGCTGCCACCTTGTCAAAAGAGAAAGAGCCGAGCAAGAGTAAAGAAAATGCAAAAACGCAAAAGGATAAAATTCCAAAGAAAAAAATAAAGGAGAAAGGAAGATAGAAATGAGTATTTACGATGTATTTTATAAAAATGAAAAAGAGACAGAAAACAACACTTTCAACAAAGAGGAATGGGCGAGGAAAAAACAGAAGCAAAGGCAAGATGCCTATGAAATGGTGGAAAGTACCTGTGAGAAAATGCTTTCAGATGGGGAAGTCTTAAAGGACTATTTGAAAGTGCAGGGAAGATTTGACCGCTACTCTGTCACAAATGCTATACTGGTTTCCGCTCAGATGCCGGAAGCAACAAAGCTAAAGGAATATAAGAAGTGGAGAGCCGATAGAATTTATGTTGATAAGGGAGCAAACAAGGTTACTATATTTGAACCGGGAAAGGAATACATCAGGGATAACGGAACTCAGGCTGTTTCATATAACGCAAAGGTGGTCTATGACATTTCCGAGACATCTGCAAAGAAAAAGGCAGGAAATGAAAAAACATACAACATGAGGCGGCTCATTTCAGCACTGATTGATGCAAGCCCGGCAGATTTTCAGCCTGTGGATGATTTGGATGCCCCTGCCTTTTATGATAAGGAAAAGCAAATCATCTTTGTAAAGACAGGTCTTTCGGAAGAGCAGCTTTTCAAAGCGGTAACAAAGGAGATTTCCGCAGCAATCTATCACGTAAGGTTTAATGAAGATAGAGAAGCTTCAAATTTTAAGGCTTACTGCGTAGCTTTTATGACCACCTCAAAGTACGGAATAGATACAGGGGATTTTAATTTTGATAAGGCTCCGGAAGTCTTTGACGGTCTTGAGCCGCAGTCACTTAAAAGTGAACTGGGAAAGATAAGGGATGTCTTTGCGGAAATCCAAACGGAAATGTACAGAAGCCTTGGGAAAAATGCACCGGTGAAAAACAGGGAGCAGGAAAGGTAAAAAGGCATGCAAATTATGAAAGAAGAAAAATATTATCTTGAAATGGACAGATATGATAAAAGCATTTTAATCAATGCCCTAAATGAACTCAGGAGTAAACAGCTTTCAGAAGAGCGTCCTGCAGATCCCATCAATGAATTAATCCTAAAGATATCGGAAGCCCCTTTGAGAAAAGGCAGGAATATGACCTGCAGAGCAGATGCGGAAAGGTGAGTCAAAACTTGCAGAGCTTATTCTCTTTGCTTTAGGTGTTATTCCTGTCATTTGGATTGCACTTCTTGTATCTCCAAGTATTAAGGGCGGGCTTCCGTTAATACTGGAAAACCTTGATAATATATTCAAAAATCCATGGAAAGTAAGTATATGTAAGGACAGCGTAAAAACTGTCCTTATTTTTTTAATAACATATGGGTTTTGGATAGGAATATATATGTCAACACACAAGAATTACAGAAAAAGAGAAGAACATGGCTCTGCAAAATGGGGCATCCCCGGAAAACTCAACAGAAAATACAAAGATAAAGACCCTGCGCTAAACAAGATATTAACGCAGCAGGTAAGGATAGGACTTGACGGAAAAAAGCACAGAAGAAATTTAAACACAATAGTATGCGGCGGAAGCGGCAGCGGAAAAACAAGGTTTTTTGCAAAGCCTAATGCTATGCAGTGCAATACATCCTTTGTTGTACTTGATCCGAAAGGGGAGATTCTTCGAGATGTTGGAGGGCTTCTTGAGATAAAAGGCTATGAAGTGAGGGTACTGGATTTAATCAATATGGAAAAAAGTCACTGTTATAACCCTTTTGTATATCTGAGATCGGACAATGATGTACAAAGACTTGTGACGAATCTTTTTAAGGCGACTACACCAAAGGGAGCACAGTCTCAGGATCCTTTCTGGGATACTGCTGCAAGCATGCTTCTCCTTGCCCTTATCTTTTATTTGAAACATGAAGCACCGCCGGAAGAACAAAATTTTTCTATGGTAATGGAAATGCTTCGTGCAGGAGAAGTAAGAGAAGAGGATGATACCTATGCAAGTCCCCTTGATGAACTCTTCGATAGACTTGAAACGGTAAATCCGGAGCACATCGCTCTTAAGTATTACAGAGATTATCATTCCGGTTCGGGCAAAACCTTAAAGAGCATTCAAATTACCCTTGCCTCAAGGCTTGAAAAATTCAATCTCGAAAGTCTTGCGGGGCTTACGATGACAGATGAACTTAGATTGCCGGAGCTGGGGGAAAAGAAGGTAGCGCTATTTGCACTGATTCCGGATAACGACACCAGTTTTAATTTCCTTGTATCCATTTTATATACCCAGCTTTTTCAGCAGCTTTTTTATCTTGCGGATAATAAGTATGGCGGTAGTCTTCCGATGCACTGTCATTTTCTGATGGATGAATTCAGCAATGTATCTCTTCCCGACGATTTTGATAAGATTCTTTCCGTTATGAGGTCAAGAGGAATATCCGTATCTATCATTTTACAAAACCTCGCTCAATTAAAGGCATTGTTTGAAAAGCAGTGGGAAAGCATTACAGGAAATTGTGACGAATTTCTGTATCTTGGAGGGAATGAGCAAAGCACTCATAAATATGTATCCGAGCTTCTTGGCAAGGAAACGATAGATACAAATACCTACGGAAAAAGTTTTGGAAGATCCGGAAATTATTCAACCAATTATCAAATATCAGGAAGAGAGCTTTTGATGCCTGATGAAGTCAGAATGCTTGATAACCGCTATGCACTTTTATTTATACGGGGAGAAAGACCTGTAATGGATTTGAAATACGATCTACTAAAGCATCCTAATATAAAGTTTATAACAGACGGCGGAGCAAGGGCATATATGCATGGTGAAGCAAAGAAAGTAAAGGCAGAAATTCAGTTCCAAAGAGAAATCCCGGATAATGCGGTAAGACTCGTTCCGATTGCCACATCGTATGAGCTTTTCTCTGAAGAAGATGTAATGGAACTTTTAGAGCAGTAACAAAATAGATTGAAAGGAGAGATATGTAAAATGGAAAAGCATAAGTTGGAAGATATAAAGGGTGAGAGAAAGTGGCTGATTACTTTAGGCAAAAAGGAAAGGCGGCTTCTAATTGCATATTCTATATGTGTACTTTTTCTGCAACTTGGAGGCATGGAGGCTTTTGCTGCAGGCGATCCCATAACTGTAGTTAATAACTTGTCTAAATTTATTTTCAGTTTGATAAGGACTATCGGAATGATACTTTTAGGATTTGGAATCGTTCAGATTGGACTGTCACTAAAATCTCATGACCCATCGCAAAGAGCAAACGGATTTTTAACATTGGCAGGAGGTGTTATCATAACCTTTGCAAAAGAAATATTAAATTTGATTGCGGGTTAGAAAAATAGATTGCTTATTTAGAGAAAAAAACTCTAAATAAGCAATTTTTACTTGACAATAATGCTGTCTAATTGCATAATATTATCAAGGAGGTATATGAAAATGTTAATAAAGGCAGCTATAAAAAATTTCAAATCATTTGATGATTTAGTAGAAATAAATATGATTTCATCCAGTAAGATTCGTTCTCATAAAGATCATAAGGTTAAAATCAAACAGACTTCAATATTGAAAAATGGAGTTATCTATGGTGCTAATGCGGCTGGAAAATCAAATTTAGTAGGGTTCTTTGACTTTTTTAGTTGGACGCTACGTAACGGTATGCCTATTGATGCATCAAATTTATTTTGCCGAAATAAAGAAGAAAATAAGTTTAAAGAAACGGAATTTGAACTATCATTTACTGTAAATGATAAATTCTATGCTTATGGTTATAAAGCAATACTTTCTGAAAGAAAGATTACATCCGAATGGTTATTTGAATTAAAACAGGATGGAAGTGCAAAAAAACTTTTTGAGCGATATGAAGACTGCAGCATTGAGCTTGAAGAAAAAGGAATGACTGATTTTGAAAAAAATAGATTCAAAGTTTATGAAGAAGATTTTGTTGGCAATGAGAGTCAGCTATTTCTATCTGAAATGAATAGAAATAAAAAGATAGAAGATGATTCAAAATTGTTCTTTTTCAAGGAGGTTTTTGAATGGCTTACTAATAATATTATTGTTTTAACACCAAATAGAAGTTTGACGAATTTTGAGTATTATTATGATGATCAATCAATGCAGGAAATTAACAAACTTTTAGCAAGTTTTGATACAGGAATAAGTGAAATAAGTATTAAGAGAATTAATATTGAGGAGTTTTCAGAGAAGATTCCTAAAGAAATATACAAGGAATTCAAGGAAGATGTAGAGAACCATTTAAAGAAAAAAGGGAAAGTTCGCATGTCCATGCGTATAAATGATAACTTCTTTAATATAATTGCAAAAGATAATGAAGAACCAGAGATATCTACTATATGCTTAAAACATGGAAGATCATTTTATGACTTTGATTTTGAAGATGAATCAGATGGAACAAGGCGAATCTTTGGACTTATTGATATGATTTTATCTAATAGGGATGATATTTTATATGTAGTAGATGAGCTTGAAAGAAGTTTGCATCCAAAGTTAACTGCTCATTTTTTAAAACTATTTATGGAAAAACATTCCGATAGAAAAGTACAGTTACTTTTTTCAACTCATGAAGATACTATTATGGATATAGATTTGTTTAGACGAGATGAAATTTGGTTTGTGGAAAGAAATGGTTTTAATTCAAGTGAATTGTATTCTTTAGATAATTTTAAGGAAAGATACGACAAAAAGCTCAGTAAAGCTTATCTAGATGGTAGGTATGGTGCGATTCCGGTATTTACGTCATTTCAATTTAGGTAGGTGATTTGGGTTATGGCAATCAGAACATATACTAACTGGAATAGACGAACTTCAGATAAAGAAAAACAAAAAGAACCATACAAAAAATACTTTTTCATATGCGAAGGTGTTAATACTGAACAATATTATTTTAAGCATTTGATTGATATAAAGAAAACTCTTGGGATTAAACCGGTTATTGATATGAGACTCTTGGAGAAAGATAATGAAGATAGTGGCATATCATTTCCTCTAAATTTAATCGAGTATGCGAATAAACTGAAATCAAAGCGAGAAATAGATTTTGATAAAAAACGTGACAAAATGATTATAGTATTTGATGCTGATATTTTTGAATTTAAGTCCGATCGCTATGATGAAATCGTTGAGAAAGGTAAATCAAGCGGCAATATATTGGGAGTTACAAATCCATCTTTTGAACTTTTTTTACTACTACATTTCGATGGTTCTTTTGAACAAGATATATTAGGAAATGAGGAGGAATATCTTAAAGAAGAAAATTTAAGTAAAAAGGGGTATGTTTATCAAAAATTATTTAAAAAAACGAAGATGAATTCCAGAAAAAATCCTAAAATTGGAGAATTAGCCAACAATATTTTTATAGCAATAAAGCAGGAAAAATTAATTAATCAAGATATAGAATGCTGTAAAGGCAGATTAACAAGCAATATCGGGAAGATAGTAGAGAGTATTATTAAAGATGAAGGAGAAAGTGATACATAAGTTATATATGGTAGAAATACCTTATATATAAAAACCAAGCACAGGATAGCTTGGTTCTTTTGCCAAAGTATTGCCCTATGGCTAGCATTTCATTTTAACAGAAAAATTGTAACATGGGATTTATACTTTTGCAAGAAGTTTAATCGCAGTGGGAGGTGATAAGTGGTGCTGATCTTTTGCACGTATTATACAAAAAAAGATGGAACAAGAGTATATGCTAAGGATTATGGAAAGCGTTGTTTTTGTTTCAATGTTGATTCAAAAAAGAAAAAATAAATAATATGAATTTACATAGGTATTGATCCAGCCACAATACCTATATACAGATAATCAATATATAGTAGATTTAGTAGAAAGGATAATTTATGTCAAGAAAAGAACATCATGTTGTTCCTAATCCTAATAAAGGATGGGATGTAAAGCGCAGTGGCGGACAAAGAGCAAGTGCTCATACAAATACTAAAGCAGAAGCTGAAAAAATTGCTCGTGAAATTAGTATTAACCAGAAAACTGAATTAGTTATTCATGGTAAAGATGGAAGAATCCAACGCTCTGATAGTCATGGTAATGATCCATGTCCGCCGAAAGACAAGAAATAAATATATAAGTTTTATTTATACCCCAGCAACTACAAATGTAGCTGCTGGATTTTTCTTTATAAGAAGTAAGGAGGTAAATAATATTGATAAAAATATTTTCGACAGGAGGTGAAACATTGTGTCAGACAACTGGGTAGTACAAAACCTGCAAAATGCACTTAACACTTGGAACGAGAAACTGGCGGAGGTATGGAAGCTTCTTACTCAATCTCCAAAGGATTTTAAAGGCGGAGGCATATGGCATGTTATATTAAATATTCATGGAGGGCTTCAAGCGATAGGACTGGCGTTGCTGGTCCTATTTTTTGTTGTTGGAGTTGTTAAAACCTGTGGAAGTTTTACAGAGGTGAAAAAGCCGGAGCATGCATTAAAGCTCTTTGTGAGGTTTGCAATTGCAAAGGGCGTTGTAACATATGGTCTTGAGCTTATGCTTGCACTCTTTGATATAGCACAGGGCGTAGTATCTAAAATTATGAAAATGGCAGGACTTGGGAAGGTTGGTAAAACAATTCTGCCAAAGGAGATGATTAAGGCGGTTGAGGACTGCGGTTTCTTTGAGAGTATTCCGCTATGGGCAGTAACTCTTATAGGAAGCCTTTTCATAACAGTGCTTTCCTTTATTATCATCATGAGCGTATATGGAAGATTTTTTAAGCTATATATGTATACGGCGATTGCTCCGATTCCTCTTTCAACTTTTGCAGGAGAGCCTACGCAGCAGATAGGAAAAAGTTTTCTCAAGTCCTATGCTGCGGTATGTCTTGAAGGAGCCATAATCGTTCTTGCTTGCGTGATATTTTCTGTGTTTGCAGCATCTCCACCTGCAGTCAATGCGGATGCAGCACCTGCCGCCATGGTATGGAGCTATGTGGGTGAACTTGTATTTAATATGCTTGTTCTTGTTGGAGCAGTGAAAATGGCGGACAGAATCGTAAGAGAAATGATGGGGTTATAAATATATGAAAGGAGAAGACAGTTATGGCAAGAAGTATTGAAAGGAAGGAGTATCTATGGAAGTAAAAGTAAACAGAGAAATAAGAAGCTATACTGAAAGTATGTTTTTTGGACTGTCGCTTAGACAGTTCATTTTTTCTGTCTTGGCATGCGGCGCTGCAGTTTTAACATACTTTCTGCTGAAAGCAGTGCTTGGAACGGAAGTCGTAAGCTGGCTCTGCATTGTAGCAGCGTTTCCTTTTGCAGTGATAGGCTTTGCTAAATATAACGGGCTTACTGCGGAGAAGTTTATATGGGCATATATAAAATCGGAAATATTGATTCCGAAAAGGCTTTGTTTTCGTAATACCAATGTATATTACGAAATGATGAAAGGATATTTTGAAGAGATGGAAAAGGAGGCATTAAAGAAACATGATAAAAACAATGAAAATGCTCTTTAAGCAGGATAAAGAAAAGTTTGTGGTTCCCAAAGGGGTGCAGGATATTATTCCGGTGAAAGCAATTTATAGTGATGGCATTTTCCGGGTGGGAAAGAACAAATATGCGAAAACATATAAGTTTGAAGACATCAATTATGCTGTTGCATCAGGAGATGATCAGCAGGGGATGTTTTTAGAATACTGCCAGCTTCTAAACTCCCTTGATAGCGGAGCCACGACAAAGCTTACTATTAATAACAGAAGGCTGAACAGTTTGGACTTTCGAAGAAAAATCTTGATTCCGCTTAGAGGAGATGGGATGGATGTATATCGGGATGAATATAACAGGATGCTCTTTGCAAAGGCTACTCACGCCAATTCGATTGTGCAGGATAAATATGTCACCATTTCCGTGACAAAGAAAAATATTGAAGATGCCAGAATATATTTTGCCAGAGTGGGCGCAGATCTTGAAAGCCATTTTAATCGTCTTGGTTCAAAATGCACAGAACTCGATATAAATGAAAGACTGAGAATTATTTATGATTTTTTCAGAACAGGGGAAGAAACAAGTTTTCATTTTGACTTGAAAGAAAAGATGAAAAAAGGACATAGCTTTAAAGACTATATCTGCCCGGATGTATTTGAGCATGAAAAAGACTGCTTTAAGATTGGAGAAAGGTGGGGAAGGGTTCTTCTTTTTAGAGAATACGCCTCATACATTCGAGACGATATGGTAGCAAAGCTTACAGAACTTAACAGAAATATGATGATGAGTATCGACATTGTTCCGGTACCTACAGATGAAGCTGTAAGAGAAGCAGAAAACAGACTGCTTGGTGTGGAAACAAATATTACAAATTGGCAGAGAAAACAGAATGAAAACAATAACTTTTCCGCTGTCGTTCCTTATGATATGGAGCAGCAGAGAAAAGAGCTAAAGGAGTTTCTTGATGACATTACCACAAGAGACCAAAGAATGATGTTTGCTGTAATCACCATGGTGCATACGGCAGATACCAAAAAGCAGCTTGATAATGATACGGAAGAAATATTAACCACAGCAAGAAAACATCTTTGTCAGTTTTCTGTTCTTAAATACCAGCAGCTTGACGGACTTCAGACATCCCTTCCCTTCGGAACAAGAAAAATAGATGCTTTTAGAACCCTTACAACAGAAAGCCTTGCTGTCTTTATTCCTTTCAGGGTGCAGGAAATCTCTGATGCAGGAGGCATTTACTATGGACAAAATGTTATTTCAAAAAATATGATAATCGCTGATAGAAGAAAGCTTCTGAACGGAAATTCTTTTATTCTTGGTGTATCGGGAAGCGGAAAATCCTTTGCCGGAAAGAATGAAATCACAAATCTCATGCTTTCATCAGATGCGGATATTATTGTAATAGACCCGGAAAGGGAATATGCACCTCTCGTCCGTGCAATGGGAGGAGAAGTGATTGAGATTTCAGCAACTTCTCCTAATCATATCAATGCGATGGATATGAGTAAGGATTATGGAGAGGTCGATCCTATTATAGAAAAGTCTCAATTCATTCAGTCTTTATGTGAACAGATTATATCAGGACATCACTTTGCAAAAGGGCAGCAGTCCATCATTGATAGATGTACGGAAAATGTATATAGGTACTATAAACAGGGGAACTATATGGGAACGCCGCCTACACTGGCGGACTTTCGTGATGAACTGTTAAGACAGGCGGAGCCGGAAGCCCATTCTCTTGCCCTTGAACTTGAACTTTTTACAAGAGGCTCACTAAATACCTTCTCAAAACAGACCAATGTTAATACCGATAACCGCCTTGTGTGCTATGACATTTTGGAGCTTGGTGAACAGCTTAGGGCAATCGGTATGCTTGTCATCCTTGACAGCATCATCAACAGAATCACCACAAACAGGATGAAAGGCAGGCAGACTTTTATATTTATAGATGAAATATACCTTCTTTTTATGCACGAATACTCTGCGCAGTTTCTTTTTAAACTGTGGAAGAGGGTAAGAAAGTACGGAGCTTACTGCACCGGCATTACTCAGAATGTGGATGATCTTCTTCAGTCCCACACTGCAAGAACCATGCTTTCAAATTCGGAGTTCATCCTAATGCTCAATCAGGCTGCGACAGATAGAGCGGAACTTGCAAAGCTTCTTAATATATCGGATCTTCAGCTTTCATATATTACTAATGTGGATGCCGGACATGGATTGATTAAGGTTGGCTCAAGCCTTGTTCCTTTTGCAAATACCTTCCCTAAAAATACGAAGCTATACCGCCTCATGTCAACAAAGCCCGGTGAAAATCTTTAGAAAAGGGATATGGCTATGGCAGACATTAAATTACGGGAGGTTAAAAAGGGAACAATAAAGACTTTGGATCGGGTGGCGGTAGGGGCAGAGAAAATAAAAAATGTGCAGACCAAGACAAGAGAATTTTCTCAAGGCTATGAAAGAAATGACAGTAACTCACCACATACCTATGCTTCTGATAATATTTCTAAAGGCTCAAAGGCTATGCTTGATAAAGTCGCAGGTAAAGCAGAACTTATCGGAAGAAAAAGTATGGCTGAAACAAAGAAAAATCTCATTAAGATGAGAAAGAAAAAAACAGAGATACAAAACATAACAGTAAAAGGAAATGGTTTTTATGAAAGCAGCAGGAAGATAAAGACCGCAGGAAGTTATGCTAAAAGAAAGGGAGCAGCCGTTTCTTCTTTCAGGCAGTCCAAGGTAGCAAAAGAAAGGGCAAGAAAAAATGCGATAAAGTCTGTAAGAAATGCAAAGAAAAAAGGAAGCGGAGTTGTTAAAACCGGAAGGAAAACAGTCAAAGGAATCGCAAAGGCTGTAAAAGGAGCGGTTTCTACGATAAAGGTATTGGTTTCCGCACTTATGGCTATGGGATGGATTGCCGTTATAATCATTGTTATCTGCTGCCTGTTTGGGGCGGCGTTTTACTTTTTTGGAGACAGCAGCTCTGCAAACTACACTCCTGTAAGTGCCGAAGTGGAAAGCTATACCCCTGTCATATCTAAATATGCTAAAGAATATGGAATTTCGGAATACACAGACCTTATCAAAGCGGTGATGATGCAGGAATCGGGTGGCAGGGGGAAAGACCCGATGCAGGCATCGGAATGCGGATATAACGAGAAATATCCGAAAAAACCAAACGGTATAACGGATCCGGATTACTCTATTTCTTGTGGAGTGCAGAATATAGCCGCCTGCCTTAAAGAAGCAAAGTGCAAAAATCCTCTTGATATGGATAGAATAAGGCTTGCACTTCAAGGATATAACTATGGAAACGGATATATTTCCTGGGCGATTAAGAAAGACGGAGGATATACAGTAGCCAATGCTTCTGCCTTTTCAGATGAACAGGCGAAAAAGCATGGATGGAAAAGTTATGGGGACAAGCAGTATGTTTCCCATGTACTCAGGTATTATCCTTACGGCAGTTACAATTACGGCATTGGGAATACGGTTATTGTCGGGATTGCAAAGAAACAGGTGGGAAATGTAGGCGGAGAAAAATTCTGGAGATGGTATGGTTTTAAAAGTCATGTGCACTGGTGTGCCTGCTTTGTCTCATGGTGTGCAGAACAAGGAGGATATATAAAAAGCGGAACTATGCCGAAGTTTGCTCTTGTAAGTGACGGTATAAGTTGGTTTAAGGGAAAAGGTCAGTGGCAGAAGAGAAGCTACAAACCGGCTCCCGGCGATATAATTTTCTTTGACTGGGGAAATGACGGAATGCCGGATCATGTGGGTATTGTAGAAAGATGCGATGGGAAAACGGTATACACCATCGAGGGAAACAGCAGTGATAAATGTAAGCAAAACAGCTACTCCGTAGGCTCAAGGGTAATATACGGTTACGGAATTCCTAAATTTTAAACAGCAAAGGGCATAGAGGTAGTTAACTCAGAAAGGCAGGGGGCTTCCCCTGCTTTTCTGATACATAGCACAAGGTAATTAACATACATGTCCATCATCTTCTGCATATTCTTCATAATAGAGAAAATAGGAGGAATATGTAAATGAAATATGGATATGTGAGAGTTTCAAGCAAAGAACAAAATATTGACAGGCAAATGACGGCAATGAAAGAGCATGGCGTAGCCAAGGAGACGATATTCATTGACAAGGCTACGGGAAAGAATTTTAACAGGAAAGGATACAAAAGGATGATACGCAAAATAAAGCCGGGAGATGAGGTTTTTATAAAGTCCATTGATAGGCTTGGGAGAAATTATACTGAAATTATAGAGCAGTGGAAGGTCATTACCAAAAAGAAAAAGGCGGATATTATCGTGATAGACTTCCCGCTTCTTGACACAAGAAAAAAGGTAAACGGTCTTACCGGAACTTTTATTGCCGACCTTGTGCTCCAGGTTATGTCCTATGTAGCACAAATCGAAAGGGAAAATACTCATAAGAGGCAGATGGAGGGAATAAGGGAAGCGAAAAAGAAAGGTGTGCATTTCGGAAGAAAATCTATTGAACAACCTGATAATTTTGAGGAAGTTGCAGGGCTCTGGAAGGAAGGAGAGATAAGTCTTAGGGAAGGTGCAATGCTTCTTGGTGTGAGTCATTCCACCTTTTCAAGATGGTTAAAACATATGTAACCAAAAAAAGTATAGTTAAATTTGTATCAAAAAGTAGACTTTTTGATACAGGTTAAAAGTCACAACACTTCTCCATATTCTATGCTTTTTCCAGTATAGCACAAGCTGTAATACAAAGTCTGATTTGTTTTACATAAAGAAAATCGATAATTGTTATTAAAGAAAAAGTTTAAATCTATAAAGGAGGAGAAGAGATGAGAGCAAATCTCAAGGAAAAAGGAAGGAAGTTAGCAACGCTGATGTTAGCAGCATTGATGGTGCTTGGCTCGTCAATGCCCGGCATGCAAGCGTTTGCTGAAAATGGAGGAAGTAAGTTAAGTGCAACTGATATAAAGACTTACTCTTTTGATATTATTGACGGTACCCATGGCGGTGCAAAGATTGACTATAAGACGCAGGGAGGTTCAGGCTATAACGATTATCTTAATAATCCATCAAAGTTTAATCAGCCTGTGGGAAAGGATCAGAAAGAATCTGAACTGTCTCTGAAATTTAACTTTACTTATAAAGGTAAAATCAAAGCTGGAGATACTCTTGAGATTCCTGTAAGCCTTGGAGATGAATTTGCAGCAGCCTCTTTCCCGAACACCACATTAAGAGATAGTTCAGGTAAGGAAATTGGAAGCTATATCTATAATTCCGGAAAATTTAAAATAGAATTTTCTAAGGATTTGGAGGGACAGACTGTTACAGCAACACTTAACGCTGGTGCTGTAAAGTTTTCCAATACTAAATTAGGAACCGGAACAAATGGAGAAAAGGCTGCTATCTATGGAAAAGTTATGGGCAGCACAATAGTTGCCGGATATGAAAAGAAGAACAAAGAGAATTCTATAGGTCCGGGAGCACTTAGTCTTGATAATGTTACTATAAAATCATTTAAGATTATTGATGTTGCAAACGGAAATAAAGAGATAGATTACAGGACAAGTGATACTTCTGATTATGCAACATTTAAAAAAGATTCTTCAAAATTTTCTAATACAATCTGCGAAAATCAAAAAGAGAGTAGAATTAAATTTAAACTAGATATAGATTATAAAGGAACTAAGCCTATTATTGAAGGTGATACACTAACTATTCCTGCTGGGTATAATGCTGTGGATCAAATTCGTTCTTTTGCAGAACAACCATTATTTGATGCGACTAAACATCAGATAGGAACGTGGCGTTTTCAAGGTAGCACATCGTCATTTATCATAAAATTTGGTAGTGATTATATCAAAAATAATCAAGTGAAAGAGTTTGTAGCTTCTTTAGAGACCGGAGAAATGAAGCATCTTAATTCAACTGCGGGTTATTCGCAAGTTCCTAAAGAAAGAACGATTTGGAATGGTGTGCTGGGAAGAAACAAATTGGTTGTTTCACAAGAAAAAAAATATATTACTGTTAAAAGTATTAACCAGCTTGTTGACCCAGCATTCGGAAAATTGTTGAGCCTATCGAATGATCAGTATGCAACATGGAGAATTGCAATAGAAAATGATTTTTTTCTTGAAAAAACAAATGGTGTAGCAAAAGGTTATTATACTCCGTACATGTTAGAACATGATGGTGCATATAATCCACATTCATTAACAGAGGTTTATGTGGAAGATACGTTTGACAATGGAATAGTTTCAGAACCACAGTTTTTTTCGTGTGCGACTTGGATATCTGGAGTAAATGATGAAGGTAAGGTTTTTGAGGGTAGTTATGCGATTAAACTACCAATGGATTTGTTTAAAAAAATCAATCAGGGTACAAAAACCAAGGCCGAGGTAAAAGCTTCTATGAAGGATGCTGAATATTGTATGTACAATAATGGCGATGGCTCATATACCTTTATGATGAAGTTGTTTGATTTAAATGATTCAAATGGATTTACTTATGACAAAATTCCAGATATTAAATTAGCAGGTGGAGTTGGGAATTGGTTAAAGAAAACTCAACCAGATATATTTGGTAATTTAAAACAAACTACGATTGAAAAAACAAATGAGACTTTCAAGGGGAAAGCAGTACAAAACTTGTATTTTTATTTTAGTGCTGCTTATGTACCAGTAAAGGAGAAAACTCAAATAACAAATATTGCCAAAATAACGACAAAACAAACTGGTGAAGTAGAGAAAAAGGCAACAGGTACTCTCACTCCACCAGCAGGAATCGCAGATGCCCCTGCAGACCCGCTATCTGTAAAGCTGATTAAGTCAGATAGAAAAACAGGAGCAGCCCTGTCAAAAGGCTTTAAGTTTGAACTTCAGAACACAAAGGATAACGGTGCTACATGGACCAAGGTAGATGTGAAACCGGATATGCTTGAGAAGGGAAGTCTGGATAATGGTCAGTTGGTACCGGACGATAAAGGAATCGTGCAAATCAAGAAGCTTGCCGTAGGAAAATATCGCTTTGTGGAAACAGCACATCCAGAAGGTTATGAGAATGTAGCAGAAGATAAAACAAATCCGAATTCTACAAAGAATCCAAAGGCATCTAACTCCAAGGTAATTGAGCTGGATAATCAGGGAACCGGCGAAGTAGTTGCCATGTACAATGAGCCTAAGGGCGAAAAGGTTGAAATCAAGGTAAATAAGAAGTGGGAAGGCCCTGAAAAGGACTCCGTAACAGTAAAACTTCTTGCAGACGGAAAAGAGGTTCCCGGAAAGACCCTGACCCTAAATAAAGCAGGGGGCTGGGAAGGAAAGTTCACAGGCCTTGATAAACTGAATGTTAATGGCGGAGAAATCAAATACGATGTAGCGGAAGTAAATATAGACGGCTACGAAAGTAAGAAGACGGGAGATGCCAAAAAAGGCTTTACCATAACCAATAAGAATATTGAAAAGACACAGGTGAAGGTAAATAAGGTTTGGGACGGACCTGAAAAGGACTCCGTAACCGTAAAACTTCTTGCAGACGGAAAAGAGGTTCCCGGAAAGACCCTAACCCTTAATAAAGCAGGAGGCTGGGAAGGAGCATTTAAGGATCTTCCTAAGTACAATAAAGACGGAAGCGAAATCAAGTATGATGTAGCAGAAGTGCATATTGCATTTTATGAAATCACAAAGACAGGGGATGCAAAAAAGGGATTTGTAATAACCAATAAACACACCGTTCCAAAGAAGGAAGTGTTTACGGGAAGCAGCACCACCAATATAGATGGAGAAATGGTGCAGCCGGGACAGGAACTTACCTATGCAATTACATATAAGAATACAACGGATAAAGATGTAACAGCTACTATCACAGATAAGATTCCTGCTCATACCAAGTTTATTTCAGCAGAAAACGGAGGAACGGAAGCAGGCGGAGTGGTTACATGGAAGCCTAATGTAGGAAAAGGACAGAGCATTACCGTTAAGTTTAAGGTAAAGGTTGATGACGATGTTAACGGAGCTCCTTTAGATAACCGGGCTAAGGTTAATGACGGTAATAACGAGGCAGACAGCAACGAAGTAACCAATCCGACACCAACAGATCCTGTTAAGGAAGCATTGGAATTCGGAACAACTACAAAGATAGACGGTAAGAGAGTAAAAGCAGGTCAGAAGATTACATATACCATTACCTATAGGAACACTACCGGTAAAGATGCAGATGCTACTATCACAGATAAGCTTCCTGCTCATACTAAGTTCGTATCAGCAGAAAACGGCGGAAAAGAAGAAGGCGGAGTAGTTACCTGGAAAAAGAAAGTAGCTAAGGGAGACAGTTTTGTTGCCAGGTTCACTGTTCAGGTTGATGATGATGTAAACGGAGAGCCTATCAAAAATAAGGCTAAGGCAAATGACGGTAACAACGATTATGATACCAATGAAGTAGTCAATCCTACTCCGACAAGACCTGAAAAGGAAGTATTTGAAGGAAGTACAACAACAAAGATTGATGGAAAGGTAGTTAAGGGAGGCGATGAACTGACCTATGCTATTACCTATAGGAACACTACAGGAGAAGATGTAGAGACAACTATCACAGATAAGCTTCCTGCTCATACCAAATTCGTATCAGCAGATAACGGCGGAACATTATCCGGCGGAGTAGTTACATGGAAAGCCAATGTGAAAGACGGCAAGAGCATCACAGTTAAGTTTACAGTAAAGGTCGATAAAGATGTAAACGGAGCACCTATAGACAATCAGGCTAAGGTAAATGACGGAGTAAATGATTACAACACAAATGAAACCCATAATCCGACACCGACTGAGCCAAAGAAGGAAGTCTTCACCGGAGGTACAACGACTAATATTGACGGTGTAAGAGTAAAGCCGGGTCAGAAACTGACTTACGCTATTACATACAAGAACACCACAGGGGAAGAGCGTGATGTAACCATCACAGATAAGATTCCTGCACATACAACCTTTGTATCTGCAGATAATGGCGGTAAATATGAGGCTGGAAAGGTTACCTGGACGAATAAGGTAGCAAAGGGAGAAACCTTTAAGGTTAAATTTACAGTAAAGGTAGATAAGGATGTTAATGGACAGACCCTTACCAATACGGCAAGAGTTAACGACGGAATAAACGATTCAGATACCAATACGGTAAAGAATCCAACTCCAAAAGTTCCAAAGAAACCAAACAATCCGGATAACCCACATGGACCAAGTACAGGTGATAACAGCAACATCATGCTTATGCTAATGTTACTTCTTGCATCAGGAGGAGCACTTGGAAGTGCTGCTTACATGAGAAGAAAGAGACAGTAAGTGATAGCTGTTAATGATAATCAAAAGGGGTAAGTAAATATGCAGAGGCAGCAAGGAGTGGGATACCATTTCCTGCTGCCTTTTCTGTATTTGAGACAATTGCAATTTAGAAGAATGCGATTTGGAGGATAAGATGAACAATGAAATAAACAGACAGAAAGAATTCCAAAGAGATAGCAGAAATGAGCCTATGAGGGTTAAAGACTGGCTTATCACCTATTTAATCACCGTAATTCCGATTGTAAATATTGTGATGTTGATTACATGGGCTGTATCAGATAAGACCAATGTGAACAAAAAGAATTGGGCAATAGCCGCCTTTCTTATGATGGGGATAATAATTGCATTTGCCGTTGCAATAAATATTATTGCACTTTTAATTAAGTAGAACAAACAAGGGAAAATGCTATGACAGGATTTCTTGACTTGAAGGGAAAGAGGTTTGGAAAACTAACTGCAATATACAGAATAGAGGATGGAGAAAAGGGTTATGCAAAATGGAAGTGCAGATGTGACTGCGGAGGAGAGATTATAGCAAGTACAAAGCATCTTAAGAGAGGAACAGTTACAAACTGCGGCTGTGAGCCCAAGAAGACTGCCGACAGAGGAAACATTGCAGAAGACCTTAAAGGAAGACGCTTCGGAATGCTTGTTGTAATGAGGCGAGGGGAAAACATAAACGGAAGAGTGAGCTGGTACTGCAAATGTGACTGCGGAAATGAAACTCTTTGCATTGCAAGAGACTTAAAAAACGGGGATGCAAAGAGCTGCGGCTGCATGAAGAAAATGAAGAATATACGGTATAAGGACATTGGAGGAGAGAGGTTCGGAAGACTTGTTACCTTGCATCCTACGCTTAAGAGAGATAAGAAAGGTTCCGTTAAATGGAAGTGCAGATGTGATTGCGGAAAAATCCTTCTTGTGACGGAAGACGCCCTTGTAAGAGGCAACACAACAAGTTGCGGTTGTAAGAAGGCAGAGGTGCAGGAGCAGGTATTTAATAATGTGAGCCTCTATGATGGGACAAGCTATACCATATTGAAATTCAGAAAGAAGCCGAGAGTAGATAACTCAAGTGGACATCTTGGAATAACATTAAGGAAAAGTGGTCGCTATAGAGCTCATATAGGGTTTAGAGGAAAACACTATAACCTGGGGACATATGAAAGCCTGCAGGAAGCATTGGAGATAAGAAAATATGCTGAGGAAACTTTACATGAGGGATTTTGCAAGGCTTTTGAAAGATGGAAAAGACTTAGTAGTGATGATAAGGATTGGGAAGAGAAAAATCCGTTGATTTATGATGTGAGCTTTAAGGACAAGGAGTTTTATGTTACCTGCAATATTAAGGAGCTGGGAAGGAAAAAGTTAACGGGAAATCCACAAGAGACAACAGAATAACTGAGCGTAAGAAGAATTCACATGTAAGGTATAAATCCCTTAAGCGATACTTCTTATTACCTGCAATCTAAAGGATGAGCAGAAGTAAAAGAGCCTGACGAAACAAAGGTAATCCAAAGGGATATATGTTTTGTCAGGCTTTTTCATATGGCACCCTTGCCTATGCCTTTGCGTAGAAAGGCCAGGTAGGGGGCTTTTTATGCGCTGGGAATGCTATATAGCCAAATATCCATAACCTTTCCGGTTTTGAAGTTACATATTTTTTCAAATTCGGGAGGTGAAGTATGAAATTTAACGATGGATATGAGCGGAAGAAATTCATATCGGAGCATGAAAAGATGAGAAAGGAATACAGGAAGGCGGGAATGAGCGATGAAAAGATTGATGAAATATTTCTCTATGACTGGGATCGATACAAAGAGCAGAGAAACCACTGCTTGCATAACAGATATATTCGGGAATATGAGGAGTTTGGAAGCATTACCATAGAGGATGAAATCTATTTAAGAATGGATAACTGGCATGAGGCGATTGAAAATATTTCCCTTTATTTAGCCATCATGAGCTTAAGTGATGAGCAAAGATATATTATATGGCTTTATGCCTTTGAAGGTTTAACACAGAAGGAAATCGCAGAGAACTTTGGCATATCCCACTTTGCCGTACAAAAGAGAATAGAGGTAATCAGGAAAAAAATAAAAAAGATTCTTAAGTGACTAATATTTTTGCTGTTCTCACTGCCTATGTTATAGAGAGCTAAAAATCATCTTGCAGTAATTGAAATTAAGTAAGTACAAGATGAGCTTTTATTCTCTATGAACCTTGACAAGTAAATATACATTCATCAGATACATTCCCTTTGGCATAGCATGAGCTTAAAGCACCGTTAGAAAGTACGCCACGATATGAGCGATAAATACCGGTCTATAAATGCGGAATAGTTACCGTCATGTGCGATGACCTCCAAAGGGCATAATGATACTCCCGTCCAGTCACAGTCCGAGTGTAGCTTATCGCTTAGGCTATGGATACACCGCAGGCAATGAGGGCGGCTTTGTCAGACCGGCAAAGGGGTGAGATTCCCGTGGCGCTGAGTAACTGTCAGCCATTTGATGATTTCCCAGTATGCAAGATGCATACATTCCGGGGTGCCGAGGGCAAATAGGATAATTAAACATAGTACCGAAGGCAAGAATAGTTTGCAATCAACTGCATCCTGTTTTTGTCTTCGGATTTACATAAAGGTAGCTTTGAAAGGAGGGATAGATTAATGGAGAAGAAACAAATAGAAATTACGGTAAGTGGGCTTAATTCTTTAAAGGAGTTAGTGGATAAGCTTCCTGAAAAGACGGTGATTTCACTTAAAGTTGAGGAGGTGATGGCTTGTGCCAAGGAAGGAAGAAAATGAAATAAAAGTGGTAAATATTCGCCTTGTCAAGGAACCGTCACTGTATAGCACAGAGCCGGTCCATTCACCTGATGATGTTCTAAAAGTTTTAGCGGAAGAATTGAAAACTTACGACCGGGAAGTTTTTGCAATACTGAACCTTAAAACGAACGGAAAGCCGATTAACTTAAATATCTGTAGTGTAGGCACTTTAAGTGAATCTATGGTAAGTCCGAGAGAGGTATTCAAAAGCAGTATACTGTCAAATGCTGCGGCTTTTATTGCAGTTCACAATCATCCAAGTGGTAATCCCCAGCCGAGTGTTGAAGATAAGATTGTTACCAAACGCCTTCAGGAGTGCGGAAGACTTTTAAATATCAATATGATGGATCATGTTATTGTTGCAGGAGAAACCGGAGAGATAATTAGCTTTAAGGCGGAAGGGCTTATGGATAACAGCAGAAATTCGATGGAATGGGAAAGATGATTTTTTAGGGAGGTAATGTAAATGTCAAATAATGAAATTAAATTTGAGATAAAAGAAAAGATTGCAGTCATAAACCAAAACCAATCAGGATGGAAGAAAGAACTGAATATTGTTTCTTGGAATGACGGTGCAGCAAAATATGATATTAGAGAGTGGAACGAAGAGCATACCCATATGAGTAGGGGGCTTACACTTACAGAAAATAAAATGAAAAACCTTGTTAAAGCACTTGAGGAGAGAGGGCTTTCTATTGATAAAAGGAAAAAGAACAGAGAAATGGAACGATAATAGTACCGGGTTATATGATCGAAGGAGGGATTTGTATGGGCAGGGCGTCATATTTTCGGGGAGATATTTATTATGCTGATTTGGGTGATGGGCTTGGCTCAGAACAGAAAGGCTGCAGACCTGTGGTTATTATCCAAAACGATATTGGAAATAAATATAGTCCGACGGTTATTGTTGCCGCTATTTCAAGCAAACCGATGAGTAACAAAGAACTACCAACACACTGCTACATCGGATGCAGCGGTGGATTAGATGCTCCATCTATTGTTTTATTGGAACAAGTAAGAACGATAGACAAGAGCCGAATCAAGGGGTATATCGGTCATTTAGAAAACAAATACTTAGATGCTCTTAATATGGCACTTGCAATCAGTGTGAATCTGAAGGTAAGGGGTGAGGTGACCATGAAATTGTGCTTATGTAAGCGATGTGCTGACAATTTTAGAAATACAGGGACATATATTTTGCAAAGAAAAAATCCAATGCAAGAAATAACGGAGGCTTGTACTTATTGCAATAAAAGAGCTGGATATGACTATTTGGTTAAAAGGAAACAAAAATGAAAATTTCAAATGTATGTTTTATGATTAAGCACTT
The DNA here is from genome assembly GCA_945830395.1 of uncultured Clostridia bacterium. GTDB lineage: Bacteria > Bacillota > Clostridia > Peptostreptococcales > Anaerovoracaceae > Aminicella. The sequence continues at coordinate 4,490 of CALZYE010000014.1, read as the reverse complement.
AATTCGCACATTGGTAATTAAAAATGGCATCTTCTATAATTGAACAAAGGAGATACAGCCGTTACAGCGGAGGTATACCAATGAAAAAGCAAGAGATTATGGTTAGTGGTACGGATGCTTTAAATATGGAAGAAGAGGAAAGGGAAAACTTTGATAGATTTTTCCAAATGATGGCACAATTGGTTACTAAGTATGGTAAAGGCATTTTGGAACAAACTGACCGCACTGCATAGAAATATGCAGTATTACATATGTTCAGGAGGTGCAATATGAATCGTGAAGGTAAAAAGTGTGTGTTGTATCCAAGAGTAAGCACAGAAATGCAAGTGGAAGGCTTTAGTTTAGATGGTCAAAAAAGAAGTTTGATGCGATTTGCAGATAGAGAGGGAATGCAGGTTCTTGATGTCTATGAAGAAGCAGGAAAATCGGGTAAGTCTATTGATGGAAGACCGGAGTTTAAGAGAATGCTGCAGGATATAAAAAATGGATTGGAAATAGAATATGTTCTTGTATATAAGCTCTCACGTTTTGGGAGAAATGCTGCCGATATTCTGAATTCGTTAGAGTATATTCAATCATACGGAATTAACCTTATATGTATAGAGGAAGGAATTGATTCTTCACAAACCAGTGGAAAACTCCTTATTTCGGTTTTATCTGCCGTTTCTGAAATTGAGCGTGAAAATATTATTGAGCAAACAATGAACGGAAGGAGAGAAAAAGCAAGGCAAGGAAAATGGAACGGTGGATTTGCACCATATGGATATGCTTTAAAAGATAATAAACTTGTAATTGAAGAACAGGAAGCAGAAGCTATTCGCGTTATATTTGAGAAATTTACAAGTGCTGATATTGGATATGGCAAGGTAGCTAAATATATGAACTTACAAGGTATAAAAAAGGTTCAAAGACAAAATGGGACGCTAAGTACTTGGAGTGGTCATTTTGTTCGTATGGTTTTAGACAATCCGGTGTATTGTGGGAAAATAGCATATGGAAGAAGAATAAAAGAAAAGATTAAAGGGTCGAAGTCAGAATATCGCCAGGTGCATACAGATGATTATATTTTGGTTGATGGAGAACATGAAGCAATTGTAACACAGGAACTGTGGGACAAAGCACATGAAAAACGCATTAGAACAGGTATTAAGCCCCCATCAAGAATAGGAAAGGATAGAGCTCATTTACTAACCGGAATCTTGAGATGTCCTAAATGTGGTGGACCTATGTATACAAATAAGCATGCATGGACAAATAAAGATGGAACCTACCGAGAGGTTTATTATTATATTTGTGGTAGGAACAGGTTGGAAAGAGGGCATTTTTGTAGTTATAAGGCGTCACTTAGAAAAACAGATATCGAACCTTTGGTTATAGAAGGAATAAAAGAATTAGTTAAAGATGAGTATTTTTTCAAGGAAATTAAAAATCGAGTAGGAGAACAAATTGATACAAGCAAAATTGATAGAGAAATAAAAAATTATGAAGATAAGCTCAGGGAAATTGATCAAAACAAAGCAAGATTAGAAAATCAGATTGACAATTTACCTATTGAAATAAAATACAGGGAGAGAAAAATTCATGACATGACAATTCGTTTAGATAATTTGTATAACACAATAGTTGAACTGGAGGAAAAAATTGAGGATGCGACCCTTAGGCGGAAATCCGTTGAAATGGAAAATATTACAATCGAGAACATATGTCAGATCATGAAGGAGTTCAATAAATTATATGATATAATGAATGACGAAGAAAAAAAGAGGTGCATATCATATTTGGTAAAAGAAATTCAAATTTATCCGAAGGATGATTCAAGGGGTATACTAAAGTCAATAGAGTTTAATTTTCCTATATATAGAGACGGTAAAAAGGTTAAAAATCTTTTGTGGGAAAATGGTAATACCGTCGAGACGGTAGCATTATTGTCCAAACTTAATGTCGATAAGCATATAAGTGTTGAAGTAGAGTTGGATGAACTTGATTTGACAAGTGCGGAGAGCAAAGCTACTTATGCTCAGATTAAGGAGTATATATTAGAAAAATTTGGTTTGAAAGTTTCAGCACTCTATATTGCCCAGATTAAAAAGAAATGTGGAATAGAGTTGAGAGAAAATTATAATAAGTCAAAAAAAGAAAAACAAGTTATTCCACAGTGTACACCTGAGAAAGAAGAAGCTATCATGGATGCGTTAAGACATTTTAAAATGATTTAAGAGAAAGGAGATGTATTATATGAGGTGGATATTAAAGATAATTTTATTTCCAATAATATTACTTCTATCAATACTAATTTCTTTTCTAAAATTCATAATCAGTGTTAGTGGAATGATTTTAGGAATATTATCGTTCTTAGTGGTATTAGGTTCACTTGCAGCACTTATACAAAAAGACGCAACTACCTTTATTCAAGCACTGGTAATAGCATTTTTGATAAGTCCCTATGGACTACCTAAAATTGCATTATGGGTTACAGCATACATTGAATTTGCAAGAGATAGATTGAAAGAAATATAAAGAAACTAATGAGGTGATAGATAAAATACTATCGCCTTTTTTCATGCCAAAAATCAAAAAAGAAAGGAGGAAGATGATGTGAGTATGTATTTATTTGATGAACAGCCTATTATCGCAAATAAAGCATTGGCAAGAGCATTAGGGTTAAATGAAGCCTTAGTATTGCAACAGATAAACTATTGGATTGAGATAAATAAGAAGTCTGGTAAAAACTATCATGACGAGAAATATTGGACATACAATTCTATAAGAGCATGGCAAGAAAAAGACTTCGACTATATGAGTGTTGATACAGTAAAAAGAACTTTTGCTAAGCTCGAAAAGGCGGGGTATCTTTTGATAGGAAACTATAATAAAGATCCAAGAGATAAAACAAAATGGTACACGATAAATGATGAAAAATTGGAAGAACTATATCTTGAGTTGAATAAGAAAAAACTGGAGCATGAAAGAAAAATTTTAGAGAAAGAAAGTCGAAATACTATGCACAATGCATTAGGACAAAATGCACTAATGGAAGAGTGCAAAATACACCAATGCAATGACGCATATAGCACCGATGCATTTGATGAAAATCTACCAATGCATTATGGCAGCTTGCATGAACCATTACCAGAGATTACTACAAAGAATTCATCAAAGAATATTTCATATATTTCTTCAGAGAATTCTTTCCACCTACCCGCCCATGAAGATAAAGGTTTATATACGATGGGTGGATTGGAGGGAGGTAATAAAAAAATAAAATCATATCAATCCTGTTTAGAAGAACTTAGAGAAAGTACAGGATATAATGAACATATGGAGTTAGGAAATAAGATTATTGCACGAACATATGATGAAATTATTAGAGTTTTAGCTGATGTAATGATATTAAATGCAGATGATACAGTTACTATCAATCAAACAAAGTTACCCGCATATATAGTTCAAGAGAGATTTAGGAGTTTAGATTCATCACACATGGAGTATCTTGTAAATGCTTTATCAGAGAATGAAGCTAAAATAAGAAATGTTAGAGCATTTATTTTAACAGCAGCGTATAATGCACCAAGTAATATGGATGCCTATTATACTGCACTTGTTAGTTATGATATGAGGGAAGGAGGACTTTGATGATAAATGAGGAAATTGCAAATAGAGTAGTAAATATTGAAATAAATGTTTTAAAAGCAACCTATCAGGAGATATTAAATAATATCAATAAATTACATCAACGTTCAAAGCAATATGGAGGCTTAGGAAAATTAATTAAAGCTGAAGGCAGTGAAGTGAAGCTCAAAGATATGGTTAAAAAGGGGCAGCTTGAAGAAATTCCGGTTGAAGAAGCAGAACTTAAAGAACTAAAAAAGGAACTTAATCGGTATGGTGTTAAGTTTTCAGTGATGAAAGATAAGGAAACAGGTAAATACTCCGTATTCTTTCAAGCCAAAGATATGAAAGTGATGAATAAAGCCTTTAAGCACGCCCTGTCAGAATCGGAAAAGAAAACGGAAAGGAAAGAATCTATCCATAAGAATATTGAGAAGTTCAAGGAGATGGCTAAGAATACTATTTCTAAAGATAAAATCAAGAATAAACAAAAGGAGCAGAGCCTATGATAGATAAGATACTAAAGGACATCAAAGGCTTATGTAAGGTGCAAGATAAGGTAAAGTTTCTAAAGCAGAACATTCCCTATCTTGCATTTTTCTATGTAGGCAATATCTTTTCACATCATGTAAGAGCCTATGTAGGTGGCGATATTATTGACAAAATCTTTCAAGGGATATTGGAGCTTAACACAATGAGCTTTATTCCAAGTATTCATCCGGTAGATATACTCACAGGAATTGGTATAGCTGCTTTAATCAAATTCATTGTCTATACAAAAGGTAAAAATGCGAAAAAGTTTAGACAGGGGAAAGAGTATGGCTCGGCAAGATGGAGTGCATAATCTTAAGTGTAAAGAACTCTACATGGACGCACAGGAG
>CALZYE010000013.1 GCA_945830395.1 uncultured Clostridia bacterium | reverse complement strand
CTGCATGATGGACTATTCAACTGTAAATGTTCAACTTGTTATTGCAATTTGCGAAAGGAATACAATATAAAGTAGCAATATTTGAGGTGTAGGAAACCGCAACAAAACCAAATTGAGCGTAATATTACGGCAACTTTATCCGTTGTAAAACCACTCAACGGGCAGAATGTAGAAATATGGCGCTGTAAAGACAGCCAATCTTAAAGCTGTCTTATGTATAAGTTCTTCACTCAATGCAGAATTTTTTCTCAAAATCCTCTTGTCCAGTTTATATATACATATTCCGGACAGTACAATGGAAACTATGATTAAGGAGGCTGCACCTATGTGTCTGAAAGGATTAAATACCAGTGCTTCATTGAATTTTCTAAGCGATTCTATACTTTCCAACCCTATATATGCAGAAAAAAGAAGGGCTACACCTACAAAGTCCGATAAAAAGCCTGCCATACAAACTTTTACGGAGTTTTGCCACGCAATTGCCTTGCCGTTATCCTCCTTTCTAATGCTTAACCATAAAACCAAGAAGTCCAAGATATAATTTGCAGGAATAACTATCAGCCACAGCGGTGTGGGAAACCACAACAAAAACCAAATCGGTAAAATTATATTGTAAATCCTAAAATCTTTTTTCTTCATAAAATCATCCCCCTAATTCACTATTGTATTTTATATTAGATGTCTATCCAAGCTCCACATATTCCAGCAGCAGCTCTGCTGTGGCATGTATTCCTAATTTGCCGCTGTTTATATACACATCGTAATTCTTCGGGTCATCCCACCTTCCCTCAGAAAATCTCTCTGTGTACATGCGCCTTCCCCTATCCTTCTTTTTCATCATCTGAAAGGCTTCATCATTTTCAACATTGTGCCTTTTCATTATTCTTTTTATTTTAAAATCCTCATCTGCCCACACAAAGGCTCTGACTGCCGGAGCATGCTCCTTAATCATCTTGGAACCGCATCTTCCGACTATTACAAAGGATTTTCCCTCTTCTATTTTCTTTCCTATGTACCTGAACTCCATCTCCGCTATATGATCCTGCGGTACACTTGAAAATTCTCCAAAGGCTCTGGTCAGAAACAAACTTCTGGGTGTTTCCTCAAAGTTCTTCCATTCATCGTAGTCATATCCGTATTCCTCGCAAACCTTTCTCAGAAGGTCCGCATCGTAGACAGGTATTCCCAACTTATTTCCTATAATTTTACCTATCTCATGGCCGCCACTGCCAAATTCCCTGCTTATACTTATTAAAATCCTGTTTTTATTCATACGCTTCCTCCCCTTTCACGAATGTATTATTCAACATTTACCGGGATAACTTCAGATAAATATGAAATTCTATGTTCTATTTTAAATACTGTATAGCAAATTTAGACACTATATAGCAAAGTACCTTATATAAATAACAGCTGCAGCAGATAGAAGCACAAGAACGGTGGCAGGTACTGAATCTCTGCAATATCTTCCCCATCCTATATATCTTCCGTGCTTCCCCGCAACAGAAATCCCGACAACATTGGCAGAGGCGCCTATAGGCGTTGCGCTTCCTCCAATATCGGTTCCTATTGATAAAGACCAGGCTATTACATCCAGAGGAATTCCCCTTGCAAGGCTTATATGCTTAATTATCGGAATCATAACTGCGGCAAAAGGTATATTATCTATTATTGCACTTGCACCTGCAGATACTGCCATAATCATTATGATGCACAAATAGTCATTTCCCGTCCCCAGCTTTGAAACCGACTCTGCAATAAATTCCAGTACATGGGTGCTTTCCAATCCTCCAACCACTACAAAGAGTCCTATAAAAAACAGTAATGTCTTACCGTCAATATCATGAATCAAGGCTTTTCTTTCACGAGACAAAATGAGAGAAACGGCTCCAATGATAACTCCGATTGAGGCCACCGTAAGTCCCGTATACTCATGGCTGACCAGCAGCACCACCGATAGTCCGAAAATAAAACTGCTTATGCAAAATTCCCTTTTATTTCTTATAGCTTCCACAGGATTCATAGATTTTCTAAGTTCCTTTATATCTATTTCCTTGGAATCCAGGTTCTTTCCGCATCTCCAGTATAAAAAGGCAACCGCAACGAACATTCCTACAAGGGCGATTACACCTGTATTTCTTAAGAAATCGAAAAAAGAATAGTTCAGGGCCGTTCCCACAATAATATTTGGCGGATCGCCGCACATGGTGGCTGCACCTCCCAGATTCGCGCAAAAAATTTCCGAAATAAGCATGGGAACGGGATTGAATCTTAAAATTTTTGCAAGTTCAATGGTTGCAGTGGCAAGAAAAAGAATTACTGTGATGCTGTCTATAAACATAGCAAGAGCTGCCGAAAGAACCATAAAAAGTATGAGTATCTTCTTTGGGTTGAAATTCGCCCATTTTGCAATATTTCTGCACAGCCACTTGAAAAAACCTGCTCTGCCAAGTCCCTCAACCATGATCATCATACCTGCTATAAAGATTATGGTAGCCCAATTTATTCCCATCTCTCCACCTGAAGAACCTGCCTTGCTGAACCAAAAGCCCGGAAGAAAAAGGTCTTTTACCGCCAGCACATCCATGATTGCCTTACCGCTTTTCATGATTATTCCCTGCACGAGAACCAACATTACACCGCCTGTAGCCAAAGTAATTTTATGTCTCTCGATCCTCCCGCCTATCATAAGTGCGAACATAGACACAAACAAGATTATTGCCGCTATTTTTGCTGCCATACTCCCTCCAAAATAAACTTGCATTAATTACCATCTGTTAATACTATACCGAAAAAACCCTGTTCAGTCAAAATATTTTCTTTTTTTATTCTTGCTTCCATATAAAAGTAATTTTTCAAAACTGACAGTAATTAATAAAAAAAGGCAATTTCAGCCACACCAAGGACTATTGACTATGAGTTCAATAGCTTAAAAGCCCGAAATTGCCTTCCATATAATTCTATTTTACAGATGTCTTCACTGTATCTTTCATTTGAGATATTTCGATAACACCCTTGTGCAAAATTTCTTTTTTATCCAGATTTTTCAATCCCCTTGGAATATCCACTCCTGTTTTTTCCCTTATCTTCTCAACATATTCAAATCCGCTGCTTTCTTCCTCAAGCCCTATAGCCTGTGCAACACTTTCTGCAAATTTGTATGCGCTTGCGGTAGATGCGATGAGTGCAGCCTTTTTATCTCCTGTTTTTTCTTTGTATTCGTTATACACTTTGTATGCAACTGCAGTATGAGTATCCATCAGATATCCACTGTCTTTATACATGCTTCCGATACTTTCTACGGTTTCGGAAGCATCTGCACACCCGCCGTAAAAACTTTTCAGACGCATTTTTACATGATCTGCGAGGCAATACCTACCCTTGCTTTCCAAATCCTCCATAAGCCCCTTTACCGCTTTCGTATCGCCTTCATATATTTCGTAAAGGAACCTCTCTAAGTTGCTGGAAATAAGTATATCCATCGATGGAGAATTTGTCAGATAAAATTCTCTGTTTATATCGTACTCCCCTGTATTAAAGAAGTCTGTGAGAACTCTGTTCTCATTTGAAGCACAAATAAACCTGTCTATAGGAATACCCATCTTTTTGGCATAAAACGCTGCCAGTATATTTCCAAAGTTTCCTGTGGGAACCACAACATTTATATGCTCTCCCTGCTCTATTTCTTTATTTTCAAGGAGCTTAATGTACCCGTAAACATAGTAGGCAACCTGCGGTACAAGCCTTCCAATGTTAATGGAATTTGCCGACGAAAGTTTTACTCCTGATGCTCTAAGTTCATTTCCAAAATCCGAATCGTTAAATATTTTCTTTACGCCGTTTTGAGCATCATCGAAATTCCCTTTAATGGCAAACACATGGGTGTTCTTACCTTCCTGAGTTATCATCTGCCGCTTCTGAACCTCGCTTACACCCCTGTCCGGATAGAAAACTATGATTTCCGTCCCCTCAACATCAGCAAAACCTTCCAGTGCAGCCTTTCCCGTGTCTCCTGAAGTTGCAGTCAAAATGCAGATCTTCTTATCTTCCCTTTCTTTTTTCACCGATGTTGTGAGTAAATAAGGCAAAATAGAAAGCGCCATATCCTTAAAAGCAGCTGTCTTGCCGTGGAATAATTCTAAAAAGAAGGCTCCGTTCACCTTTCTAAGCGGAACTATTTCCTGCGCTTCAAACTTCTCATCATAAGCCTCATCTACACAATAACTGAGTTCTTCATCTGTAAAATCGTCGAAAAAAGCTCCTATAACAGGTTTTGCAATTTCTTTATAGCTCCTGCCAATCATATCCTCTGCCTTAAAGGGCAACTTAGGAATTTCCTTCGGTACATACAGCCCTTTGTCCGGTGCAATTCCCTGAATTATCGCCTGTGCACCCGTAAGCTCTTCTTTATATCCTCGCGTACTTACATATTTCATCATAGAAATACTCCTGTTAAATAAATTTTTTATAGACATTAGTTAAACATTAGTATATAATAACAGATGTAAGTTTTCAACACACAATTTAATATGTCGCCTTGGTCAAGTGGTCAAGACGCAGCCCTCTCACGGCTGAATCAGGGGTTCGACTCCCCTAGGCGATACCATAACAGATACGGTAATTGATACAATTGATCAGTTGCCGTATCGTTTTTTTATGCCATGAAAAGTCTTGTAAATAGAGGAACGAAAAAAGCAGAGGCTGCAAACGCTCTCTGCCGTCATCATAGATTGTGGTCTTCATAGGCTGATTTTTGCCAGGACAGGCTATTTTTCACAGACTCTATGATTTGTTAGAAACTTTCCATGCACTGTTTTTAGATTCGGCAGTTACTGAAGATATGGTGCATTTTGAAGTTCCGTTTCCAGCAGAAAAAAATTGAGCATAGTGTGACAATGAAAATAATTCGTTTCATAGTGTTGTTCTCCATTCTTGATTTTGGTATTAATCATTATCTATAACTGTTTCAGTTTTGATTTCTGTAATTACGGTATCTTTGTAGTACAGATAGGCTTTATATATAAAAGCACTAAAAACGACAAGCCCTATGATTAGGCAAATTGTGATTGTGATGAGAATGCGGTGCAAAAGCTGTCTTGCTGATATTCGTTCGAGTAATTCGTCTGTATCCAATGAGGCAATATAGCTTTGAGATATTTCAAGAGGGGTGCCAAATTGATTCTCAATATCTTTCATTTCAGCATCTGGATTATCATCCAAATAGTCATATACTTGTTCTGATAAATCCTGCACAAACAATCTTTCAGCTTTGTTGAAGGCAGGAATAAGGAATCGTATTTATTGTATATATTTTTTAACTTCTGATTTAGTATTCATTACTAATCCACCTTCTCCTCCAAAAGTTTTGCAGATAAAATCAGTTCAATGCTATCGGCAATTATGCGATATTCAGACAAAAGTTGATTGAGCCTTTCTACACCGGTATCTTCGATATGATAGTACTTCCGCACTCTTCTTTTACCTGTTTGAACGGCATGTGAGGATATATGTTTTTTATCTTCTAATTTTTAATAAACAATATTAAAATTGAAATTGGCAGTCCTGAGTATGTGGACTATTTGACTGAACTGCTGATGTTTGAAAATGATGAATGTCTAAAAAGAATCTCTCAATATGAAGATATCAAAATTTATGCGAGTGAATATCTGAGTAACTTGAATAATAATAATGCGATTGTGGAGAAAGATAAAAAAATATATCTAAATGCAAACGAGCAAGGTAAAACTATTGATTTAATAAAAAAGGAAGCTGAGGAAGAAGTGATTGCAGAAGAAAAAAATAAAATTGTTTCTAATGCAATCATGAATCAAAAAGGATATAGCGACTCAAGAGCAATAAATTATGCTATAAAATGGGCAAAGTCGCGAAATTCTTTGTATAACTCCTACAGTGCCGATTGCACCAATTTTGTTTCTCAGTGCGTAAAAGCCGGTGGTAAATCCATGTATAAACCTTCACCTACTCCAACGGGAGTTAAGAATACTACAAAGTATTGGTATAGTGTGCGTTACGAAGATTGGCATGCAAATCATTACATACATAGATGGAAAGAAAGCACATCTTTCATTCGAGTATCTGATTTTTACATGTACTGGAAGAATAAGGGGATAAAAACTGCAAGTTATTCTATCAAATCAAAGCTTCAGAACGGTGCAGCAATAGGAGATGTAATTCAATTAAAAAACGGAAGCGGGAAATGGTTCCACTCTATTATTACTACTGGAGGTTCTAAAGGCGCAAGAAAGTATTGTGGACATAGTTCAAATAGATTAGATGAGCCAGTAAAGAACATAAGCAGTTCCGTCTCATATAGGGCGTTGAAGTTTTAGTATAGTTATGAGGTTAGAGTATGATTAAGAAAAAAATAACAACAGTGATGATCGTTTTTACAGTTCTGGTACTGCTTGCAATGTGTTCCAGGGAATTTATGTTCAGGGCGACTGTATTCATATATTCGCCGAAAAGTGCGATAACAATGGAATATAAAGAGAAGAATATTAAAAATGAAGGAAAAGATCTTTGCGTTATAACAAAAAATGCACCTATAGAGGAGGCTACACAAGCACCACTAAACACTTGGATTGTATACCATTTTGGACCATTAAAATTTGTTAGGTATTATGGAGAGGGTTAAATCAATTTGCACCCTATATCATATCAGAGGGTGCATTGTATCAATCGTTCGGTGATACTACAGCGAAAAAACTGCGAAGATTTCGCAGTTTTTTTCATTCCACAAACAAGGCTAACATAGAGTCATTATAAAACCGCCATACACATTGAAATTTTAATGTGCACAGCGGTTTTACCAACACTTTTTGTCCTATAAGCCTCCTATAAGCCTAAAACCGCATTTGACATATAACCCGTAAAAATAGCCCCGAACAATCGGGGCTACGGAGCTTATATTGTAATATTATTTCTTAGTTTTTCTTTAGACGAACATCCGGCTCCGACGGTAGACGGAACAGAGGTATTAAACGATCCAGTCCTGTGAATGTCAGAATCAACAGCGATGCTACTGCAATCATTGCCATGAAATTGTACTTAATGAAGTCTGTGTTAGCAAACTTGTATAGCGGATATACATTTGCAGCGATACCTACATAGAATCCCAGATATACATGCCATGGGATAAGCTGGGAACCGAATACTCCCATAGCATCTCCGAATGTAGCATTTCTAAGTTTAATCTTGTACATATCTTCTTCGCTACCTTCAATGTTCTCTTCAGCGATGTCCTTGATGATAGGTCCGATTGTAACAATCTGTGCCATTTCATCGGAAAGTACGACATTACCGCCGATACAAAGAACACCGTTCCAGAACATCAGCTGTCTGACATTTCTCGAAATCGATACGATTCCCCTTGCAAGTGGGTGGAAGGCTTTCATCCTGCCCATAATACCACCGAAGGCCGCAACCCACATCATCATTACTACTACCCATGAACCTGCATCTGCAAATCCCTGCATAACCATATTCAGATATTTCTGGAATCCGCCGCCTGAGAATGATGTTGTTCCTGCAACAAGACCCAGAAGGTAAGCCGATACGATTCCCGAACCGATACAAGCAAATGTGTTAACACCTGTGATAGCAAGCCCGATTACAAGGATTAACGGTAGAATCATGTAAGCAGGAACTTCTACCTTAGCGTTTGAACCTACCTGATTCAATAGGTCAACAGCCTGAGGTCTGGCTTCTGTCAGATAATCAATAGCACTCTTTGGAATTGTCTGTAGGATACCTGATGTATCAACCTGTGTAGACGGAAGACCCATAAAGATACCTGCAATGAAGAATGCAATAATCGCAAGTATTAAGCAGGAAACAGACCAAACACCCTGTGATCTTACTCTGTCTACTACTTCTACGCCCTGGATACCTGATGATACGATAGTTGTGTCTGAAATAAGTCCGATGTTATCTCCAAAGCACGCACCACCTGCGATAGCACATGTTGTCAGCAGAAGGCAACCGTCTTTTGCAGCGTTAGGGTCAACGATGTGGCACAACCACAGGAAGATAGGAGCACAAGCAGCAAATGTTCCCCATGATGTACCTGTCGCAACTGAAAGCACGGCAGTAACGGCGATACCTACAACAGCTACAGTCTTAGCTGTGATACCGGCCTTAAGAGCTATATTAATTACGGATGCTCCAACACCGGTTGTCATAAATGCGCTTGCCATAGCATAGGCAAACATAAGAATAAATAGTGCGATAAGAATATTTTTTACGCTGTCTACAGATGCTTCGATACATTCCTGAAACTTAATTCCTTCAGTCAAACGAGCGATTACAACTGCAGTGATTGTAGCAATGGGAGCTGCAATCAAAGCGTCCTGTTTCAGTCTCGCCATCAAAACGGCAAGAACAACTACAGGTACAAATTTGATAATACCTTTCATAATAACTCCTCTTTCATTTAATTAAGGTACAATAAAACTCCGAATACATTATAACCCACTTTATGGCATAGGGTGCGCACTTTTTGTAATGTTTGCCATTAGATTTGCTTATAAACAAGTATATTCAACGCTTACAGTTGATAAATTTTTAACTTTTAATTTTTAAATTGCTATTTTACCCTTCAAATCATTGAAAAAACAGCATGTATATGTTACTCTATAGACATGTTTAAACCGTCATATTTAACGAGATAAGTGTGTATTGGAGAACGAGGAATGGGGAAAAGAGATTATAACCGCCACGAGCTGACTGATTTACAAATCAGGCGTATAATACGCCAAAGGAGAAGAAGAAAGCAAAAGATTAAAGTTGCAACCCGTTTGGGCGTTATTTTTTTATCTTTCATACTTATGGTTTCATTGATTACATTCGGTATAAATAAGTTTTTTTTCTCTGAAAAAGGCGCCCAAAAGCGAGGAATAATTTTCGTAGATCCCGGTCACGGCGGAAATGACCCCGGAGCTGAAAGCTCAGGCAGGAGGGAAAAGGACGATACCCTTCGCATAGGTCTATTGATTAAAACTCATCTCGAAAAGAAAGGCTTCAAAGTTTCAATGTCACGAACTTCCGATGAATATGTGGACAGGAAGGAACGGGCCGAGATGGCAAACGAAGTCAAAGCGCAGCTCTTTGTTTCACTGCACAGAAATAAAGCTCTTGAAGGAAAAGGTGTCGAAATGTGGATTCCTTCCTATAATGTTTCTAAGGACAATGCCAACGAGAAGCTTTTGAGCAGGAATATAATGTCTGAAATCAAAAAGGTTGGTGTAAGCCAAGATAGAGGCATCCATTCCGGAGTCCTCTATAAGCCTAAAGAAGACTATGAGGAAAATAAATACACCAATATGCCTTCTGTCTTAATTGAATTCGGCTTTATAAGTGATAAGGAAGATAATAAACTGTTTGATGAGAATATCGATGAGTATGCAGCCGCTGTTGCAAAAGGTCTCGATATAACATTTGCTTCGTTATACGAAACTGAATAACCGGCATATAAAACGGAACATCCTGATTTATCAGCAATGTAAATTCTGTTTAAAAAACATAGAGAATGTATCGCTATAAAAATGTATTGCTGTAAATAAGCCCGTCTTTTCACAGGCTTAGCCATTTTTGTAATTGAAAAAAGGCAGTTATTTTGATATAATTAGCCTTAATTTTATTTTAAGGAGTTACATATTATTATGAGTGAGAAAAAACCTAACGCTAAAGCATTGGCGCCGATTCTGGTCTTTCTTTTGTTCTATCTGGGAAGCGGAGTATATTTTGAGTACATAAACCCTAAAGAGGGACAAATGGGTTTCTATGTCATGTCCGTTGTGGTGGCATTCATGATTGCACTGATCGTTGCATTCATCCAAAATCCTTCCCTTTCCTTTGAAAAAAAGATTCATGTATGCGCAAAGGGAATCGGTGATGACAATATAACTATAATGCTGTTCATATTCCTTATGGCAGGTGCCTTCAGCGGAATTGCCAAGGCATCAGGCGGTGCAACAAGTACGGCATATCTTCTTTTGGATGTGATTCCCGCAAATTTCGCTATTCCATGTCTGTTCTTAATCGCCTGTCTCATTTCCATGGCGATGGGCACAAGCGTCGGAACGATTACAGTTTTGGTTCCTATTGCAGCTCAGGTTGCCGCAAGTGCTGGCTTAAGCCTTCCGTTTTGCATAGGAACTGTTGTGGGAGGAGCTATGTTTGGAGACAACCTTTCATTTATTTCCGATACAACCATTGCCGCTACCAAGACTCAGGGTGTAGATATGAGAGATAAGTTTAAGGTGAACTTTCTCATCGCCCTTCCTGCGGCCATAGCTACACTTGTAATCTTATTTATAATGGCTATGCGTGGAAATGCCGCACAATTTGTCAATAAGGACTACAATGTTCTGCAGGCTGTCCCATACTTCCTCGTACTTATTGCTTCAATATGCGGAATCAATGTGTTTGTGGTTTTGGGATGCGGGAGTATTCTGTCCGGAATCGTGGGCATAGCGACACATTCCCTTACGATATCATCTGCTTTCAGTTCAATGGGAGAGGGTGTAAACGGAATGTTTGAAACCATGGTAGTTACTATTTTGGTAGCATCTATGGGTGCACTGATGAAAGAGTATGGCGGTTTTGAATGGATTCTTCAAACTATAAAAAAGGGATTTCGCGGCAGACGCGGAGGTATGTTCGGTATAGGAATCTTAACATCTTTGATGGATGTGGCCACTGCAAATAACACCGTGGCAATCGTTATGGCAGGACCTATTGCAAAGGATATAAGCGAAGAATATAAAATTTCACCTAAAAAAACAGCCTCGATATTAGATGTGTTCTCCTGCATTTGCCAGGGAATAATACCTTACGGCGCTCAGCTTTTAATTGCTTCAGGGCTTGCTAAAATAACAAGTCTGTCCATTATGCCATTCCTCTTTTATCAGTTTCTGCTTTTGGTCTTTGTGATACTTTCAATTATCTTTGACCGAGAAAAAAATTAGAAATATTTTTGTTCGCGAACAAGTGTTTACAGCTATATGAGATTGTGTTATACTGGAAGCAATATAACACAATCTTTTTATTTGTATTTCTTACAGATGGGTTCGGAGGTTTTTTATGGGTAAATTAAAGAAAAGAGAACAGGCTATATTGGATTTCATGCGCAGCGAGGTAGAGAGCAAGGGTTATCCTCCCACCGTGAGAGAAATATGTTCCGCCATCGGAATTAAATCCACATCAACTGCTCATAAGTCTATCGCTCTTTTGGTGAAAGAAGGTTTTCTTAGGAAAGATCCTGCTAAACCCCGTGCTCTCATGTTGGTTCCGCAAGATGAAAATACAGAATCAACAGCTGGCAAAGTTGAGAATAATATTTCCGCTTCAGCCACATCACAATCTGAATCCGAAAGCGTCGTCGATATCCCAATAGTTGGGCGTGTTGCTGCCGGGACTCCGATTACAGCCGAAGAAAATATAGAAGGAACTTTCCCCGTGCCTTCTCAGTATGTTAAAGGGCAGTCTTTTATGCTCAGGGTGAAAGGTGAATCCATGATAAATGTAGGAATAATGGATGGAGATTTGATACTTGTGGAGCAGCAAAACACCGCAGGGAACGGTGATATAGTGGTTGCCATGATAGATGGTTTTGAAAGTGAAGCAACCGTTAAAACTTTTTATAAGGAAAAGGATCACATCCGGCTTCAGCCTGAAAATGATTCCATGAGCCCTATAATTGTGAGGGATGTCAGTATCCGAGGAAAGGTTAAAGGAGTGTTCAGGTATTTCAACTGAACACTAAAAAGGCACATGCGCGCTTTTATTGCAGACTTATTTTGGAAACTTACGACCCTCGTACAGCTCACAGTACGAGGGTAAATTTTGTTCCGAATCCGAATTTGCTTTCCACCAGTATCTTTCCGCCAAGCTTTTCTGCAGAATGTTTTACTATTGAAAGTCCAAGACCCGTTCCGCCAAGTTCCTTTGTTCTTCCTTTGTCTACTCTGTAAAAGCGCTCAAAGATCCTGGACAAATGTTCTTTTTCAATTCCTATTCCGGTGTCCTCCACTTCTATCAGGACTTTTCCATTATCCTCCAGAAGATTTATATGAAGTTTTCCCGGTGAACTATTATACTTTATTCCGTTTTCAATCAAATTATACATGCACTGGTGCAAAAGCTTTCTCGATGTTCTGTATCTTATACTTTTCCCTGAAATCAGCACATCAACATCTCGCATCTTGGAAACTCCTTCTAAAAGCTTAACTTCCTCCCTAAGAAACTCAATGATGTCTATCTCTTCCTCCTCAAAATAATTGCTTTCTTCCAGTTTTGAAAGTTCCATTATGTCTTCAACTATAAAATTCAATCTCGATGCGTCTTCTAATATTCTTTTTGCAAATTCCGGAAGTTCTTCCCCCTTAATAAGTCCGGCTTCAATCAATTCTGCACTTCCCATTATGGAGTGGATGGGAGTTTTAAGCTCATGAGATACATTTGCAGTAAATTCTCTTCTATTTCTCTCTGCAAAGTATTTTTCCGTAATATCCACTATCAGAAGAACAATACCGAATTTTCCCGTGCCGTCGCTTATTCTGCCTGCGTTGAGCTGATATACCGATCCACATTTAACTTTTTGCATCTCACCTTTGCCACGGCATCTTACATCATCGATAAATTTATTTATCTCCATATTCCGTTCTAAGTATATGAAGTTTTTACCCTTACAATTATTTTCAATGTCAAAGAAAGTATTTGCGGCACGGTTCATACTGATTACATTATCGTCCTTATCCAGAAGAACCAGACCTTCCTCCATATTTTCTATGACATGACTGAATTCGCTCTTTTTTTCAATGAGCATTTTTTCCTGTGATTTCAGTTTTGCTTTTTGGCTTTCTATATGCAGCAGAAGTGGGGATAACTCCTCGTATATGTCATTTTCTAACGGACAATCCAAGTCAATTTCATTTAAAGGTCTTATTATTTTGTCTGCCATACGCCTTGCAATGAAAAGGGACAATAGAAAAGCAATCAGAAGCACAAGCAAAATCGGCTGCATCATTCCTAAAATCAGCGGAATTGCCGTCACCCTGCTTACAGAAACTCTGAGTACATCTCCGTTGGAAAGCCTTGCCGCATAATAAATTGTCTTTTCTGTCATAGTTTCAGAATACCTTGTGCTTTTTCCCATTCCGTTTTTCAAGGCATTTTTGAATTCTTCTCTGTTACTGTGGTTTCCCATTCTGTCTGTCGATGCCACAGAGTCGTAAAGGACCTTACCATTTGAACTTATGTATGTAAATCTCTCATTACCGGATTTTATCTTCTTAAGATAGCCTGTTCCTTCCCTTTCCACAGAATGAGTTGCAAGCTGCAACTCCGTTTTCAACTGATTTTCTTGAAGAGAGCCGAAATACCCGAACATCACCCCCATTATAAGTATGAAACTTGAAATGAGAATAAGAATTGCCACCGATATAATTGCCCGGAAAATTCTTTTGGTCATTTTTGTTTCTCCATTCTGTATCCTACGCTTCTGACAGTCTTTATATAGTCACCGTATTTGCCAAGCTTCTTTCTCAATGTCTTTATATGCATATCCACAGTTCTCGACTCGCCTATGTAATCTTCGCCCCACACCAGATAAAACAATTTTTCCCTTGAAAAAACTCTTCCCCGGTTATTTAAAAACAGTCTTAAAATCTCAAACTCTTTGTGCGTAAAATCCACCGGAATATCTTCTATATAAACCCGGTGTTCCTTAATATTGAGACATAAATTCTCAAATCTTATAATGCTTTCTCTTTCCTCATCGGGTTTGTACCTTCTCAAAACAGCTTTGACTCTCGATACCATTTCCATCATGCCGAAAGGTTTGGCCAGATAGTCATCCGCACCTAAATCCAGACCACGGATTTTATCGTACTCTTCTCCCTTTGCCGTAGCCATAATGACGGGAATGTTGCAAGTTCTGTCGTCCTCCTTCAGCCTCTTCAGGATTTCTATGCCGTCATCATCGGGCAGCATTATATCAAGCAAAATAAGCTCCGGAATCTCTTTTTCCAAAGCAGCCCAAAGGGATTTGCCGTCGCAAAACCCTTCCGCCGTAAATCCCGTGTTATTCAAAGTATATACTTCTATTTCTCTGATATTATTATCGTCTTCTATACACCAAATCATACTGTTTCCTCTAATGAGTTCCGGTAACTGAAAATACCACCCATTCTGCAATATTAGTAGCGTGATCTCCTATTCTTTCAAAATACTTTGCGATCATCAGCAAGTCAAGAGCATATTCTCCGTCATTAGGATTTTCCGCAATAACCTTGATCAAGGATTCCTTCACTTTCTTAAAATAATTATCCACTATGTCATCATGCTTTATATTCAGCCTCGCCAGCTCAACATCTCTTTTTACAAAGGCTTCAACGCTTTCCGTAACCATCTTCATTGTAGCTTCCGCCATCAGGTTGATAACTTCACAGTCCTTGTCCACTCTGCCGTTTATAAACTGTATGATTTCAGAAATATCTGCTGCCTGATCTCCTATCCGCTCCATATCTGTAATCATTTTAAGAGCTGCCGAGATCTGCCTTAAATCTCTTGCAACCGGCTGCTGCTGAAGCAAGATTTTTAGCCCCAGTGACTCAATGTCTCTTTCCTTCTGATCAATTTCATTATCTATCGGAATTATCTTTTTTGCAAGTTCAACATCTCCTGTTACAAGTGATTTTGCCGCTATTGATATAACGCTCTCGCACATTGCTCCCATCCTCGTCAGCTCACTGTTCAAAGTAATAAGCTGTTCATCAAATCTGCTTCTCATTATCCAAACCTCCCCGTAATATAATCCTCTGTTCTCTTGTCTTTTGGCTGCTCAAAAAGCTTCTCCGTATTTCCATATTCCACAAGCTCTCCCATAAGGAAAAACGCTGTGTTATCTGATATTCTCACTGCTTGCTGCATATTGTGGGTAACCATCACGATGGTATATTTTTCTTTCAGCTCGGTTGCAAGTTCCTCAATTTTAAGTGTAGATATGGGGTCAAGGGCGCTGGTAGGCTCATCCATCAATATTATCTCAGGTTCCACAGCCAAAGCTCTCGCAATGCACATTCTCTGCTGCTGTCCGCCCGATAATCCGAGGGCGGACTTCCTTAGCCTGTCCTTCACCTCATTCCACAGCGCCGCTTTTTTCAAAGACTCCTCTACAATCTGATCAAGCTTTCCCTTACTTTTTATTCCGTGTGTTCTGGGTCCATAGGCAATATTATCATAAATGCTCATAGGAAACGGGTTCGGTTTCTGAAAAACCATTCCTATATCTCTCCTAAGCTCATTTACATCTACATCTGCACTGTAGATATCTTTACCTCTATATTTGATTTCCCCCGTGATTCTAACATCTGTAATCAGGTCGTTCATTCTGTTCAGGCTCTTTAGAAATGTTGATTTTCCACATCCGGAAGGACCTATAAACGCGGTAATGCTGTTCTTTTCTATATCTATATTTATATTTTTCAACGCTTGATTCTTATCATACCAAAGATTTAAGTTCTTCACATTTAAAATTGATTCCATTATACTCTCCTTTTCTTATAATATCCACTTACACCTATTGCCGCTATATTTATGCACAAGGCCAAAATCATAAGTATTGAGGCTATGGCAAATGCCACCTGAAAGTCCCCATGCTCTTTTGCATATACATAGAGAGAAACCGTAAGAGATGCACCCGGCGATGAT
This sequence comes from uncultured Clostridia bacterium, assembly GCA_945830395.1. Classification (GTDB taxonomy): domain Bacteria; phylum Bacillota; class Clostridia; order Peptostreptococcales; family Anaerovoracaceae; genus Aminicella. Next base: position 30,575 of record CALZYE010000013.1, on the reverse strand, counting down.
AAGCCGATAATGTAATTATTTATAGAATGGGCGAAGCCTGCTGTGAAGAGTAATGCTGCAGATTCTCCTATAATTCGTCCTATTGATAAAATACATCCTGTAATAACTCCATCTATGCAGCCCGGTAAAACTACTGTCCTTATAACTCTCCACTTTCCTGCTCCAAGGCCAAAGGCGCCGTCTCTATAGCTTTGCGGAACTGTTTTAAGGCTCTCCTGCGTTGTTCTCATTATCGTAGGCAGATTCATGATTACCAGTGTCAGACTCCCTGCCAATATGGAGGTTTGAAGTCCCATATATCTTGAAAACACCAACATTCCGACAAGACCGTATATTATGGATGGAATCCCCGAAAGAGTTTCCGATGCATATTCTATGAGTTTCACTATTTTTTTATTTGAAGCGTATTCATTTAAGTATATAGCCGCGCCGACGCCTATCGGCACCACTATTATTAAGGTCGTGAAAACCAGATATACCGTATTTATTATGTCCGGAAGTATTCCGACAGTTCCTTTAAGGTAGCTGGGTTCTGTTCCAAGCAGCGTCCATGTTACATTTGGGATACCCTTATACAGAACATACACAATCAGAAATGCCACCAGGGAAACTGTCAGCGAAACACTTACTGTCATAACCGCTTTCATTATGTAAATATATAGTTTTCTTTTTTTGCTTATTGAATGGCTTTTATTCATTTTCTCTCCCTCTTAAAAAAGAAATTCAGTAAAACATTTATTATCATGATGAACACAAAGAGTACCAACGCGATAGAAAAAAGAGCCTGTCTCTGCATCCCCGAGGAGTAAGACATTTCGCTTGCCACCGCAGTAGTGAGAAATCTTACGCTTTGGAATATTGACGGCATATTTGCCACATTTCCGGAAACCATCATAACCGCCATGGCTTCGCCCAATGCTCTTCCTGCTCCTAACACCACGGAAGCTGCAATCCCGCTTTTTGCTGCCGGAACGGAAATTTTGAAATATGTTTCCACAGGTGTTGCTCCCAAAGCTAAAGAACCGTCTTCGTATTCCTTTGGAACCGCTTCCAATGCCGAAATTGAAACCTTTATTATGGAAGGCAGAATCATTATGGCAAGTACTACCATGGCTGAAAAAAGGCTCGCTCCATCTGATAGATGAAATATGGTCTTTACTGCCGGAACAAGCACCAACATTCCAACCAGTCCGTAGACCACCGAAGGTATGCCTGCCAAAAGTCCTATCACAATTTCCATAAATGATTTTACTCTCTTAGGCGCCATCTTCGATAGATATACCGCAGTGAAAATTCCAATCGGAACACCTGCTATTATGGCTCCGAAGGTTCCGTAAACGCTTGTAAGTATAAATGGCAGTATACCGAATGATGGATGCTCTCCTGTGGATTTCCATTCCGTACCGGTTAAAAAGTTTATCAGCCCTATCTGTCTTATAGCCGGAATGCCTGCCATAATTAAATAAACCGTTATTATTATGACAAAACCCACCGTTATCAATCCTAAAAAGAGAAATATTCCATGTATAATTTTTTCCAACGCTTTATTTCTGTTCATCTTTTTCTCCTAATGGCACTTGTCCGGATCTTGAGATAAGCTCCTGTGCTCGCTTTGTTTCAACGAAATCCAAAAAAGTTTTCGCAGCATCTGATACCTTTTTATCTTTTCTCAGCACAAAGACAAAAGGTCTTCTAACGGCATATTTTCCCGTTCTGACAGATTCTTCCGAAGGTTTTACACCGTCGACTGATATCATCTTGATACTGTCCTTTACGGAGGACAATGATACATATCCCACGCTGCTTTCATTTCCTGAAACTGTAGTAATTACATCGCCTGCTGAAGTAAGCTCCTGTCTGTATTTGCTCTTTTCACCTATACCTGTAACAGATTCAAACCCATCTCTGGTTCCGCTTCCCGCCTCTCTGCCGATTAAAACTATTTCGAGATTTTTTCCTCCGACTTCTTTCCAGTTTTTTATCTTGCCGGTAAATATATCTCTTATTTCTTTCATGGACAGATTTTTTATCGGGTTATCTCTATTTACCACTACTACAATGGAATCATAAGCTACTGTTTTCCCAATCAAGCCTTTTTTCTTCTCCTCAGGCTTTATGGCTCTGCTGGCAAGTCCAATATCACATCTGTCCTCCAAAACCCCCGATATACCTGCACTGGATCCGGTGGCGTTATATGTGAAAGAAATATTGGGATTTTCATTTTCAAAGCCCTCCCCTAAGAATCCCATCATCTTTTCCATGGATGTAGATCCGTCTGTGGATACTTTCGACAATGCCGGTTTTGAATTTTCACATGATGTCATAAATATCATCACGCATGCTATGGATGCGGCAATTAAAATTATTATTTTTTTCATGTATTATTTTCACCTCAAAACTTTCATATGTATTTTCTTTATACACAGGTTATTACAGAAGTGTAAAATCAGAAATACGGCTATTGTAAAATATAAGTAAAATAAATAGTTTTTATAGAAATCGCTTCCAAAAAAAATAAGTGCAAGCTTTCAAGTATTGCTACTTGTTACTTACACTTCTATGGTACAAAATCCCCCTCTTACTCCTTGTAAAAGGGATGGTTTTAGCGCTGCTTGCCCTACTTTTCAAGCCTTCTCATATCTAAAATACATTTAAGATAAAAGGGACTAAGATCGGTACCGCTATTGATAAAAACACGCCGCTTACAAAGGAATATATGGCGGTTGCACTTGATGTTGACCTTTCTACGATGGGAAGACATACATCCATAGCGGCAGCTCCCGGCATACCCACAGTTTCCACATAACCGATGTGATGAGCCACCATCGGTATAAGAACTATTGCAAAAATCTCTCTCATTACATTGTGCATAAAAGAAATCGCGCCTGCTATCACAAGACCTTTATCCATAATTATTCCCGGAGCAAGAGAATACCATCCAAATCCGGCGCCTATAGCGAGAGATTCCTTAAGGGATATGGGCAAAATAATGCTACAAACCGCAGCTCCTATGAAAGTGCCTGCTACTATTGCAGCGGGAATCGCCAGTATCCTTATGCCTACACTTTTAAACTGGGCAATGACCTTTCCTTCAATACCTATATCCATGCCTACAAATACCAGCAGTGTGCAAAGTCCGATTTTAATTGCAAGCCCCAGAAACTCATTGAATATGTCTAAATTCGGCATATATTTCCCGATGACAAAATAGCCTGCCGCAATGCCCAAAGCAACGAAAAATACAATCAATACTGTCATAGGGTCCGGCTTGAAATTGCCACTGCCCTTATTCTCACCTGCTTCCATGCTTTTTTTGCTTGTGTATTCTTCCGTATCCTCGCCTCTGAGACCGTATCTGTTTATTCCCAACATTTTTCTGGCAATTGTTATAGAAAAAATGCTAAAGAGCATAACCACAAATGTAAAAATAACAGCGTACAATCCTATAGAATCAAGCTTACTCACAACATCGTCATTGCAGCCTATCCTGACACCCATAGCAAACACTAAAGCTGATATGGCGAATGTCTGAATCTTGCCTGTCCATGCAAGCTGAATTCCTCTTTTTTTTACCTTGTCACCTATAATATAACCAATGAAGGTGATTCCCAAATATAAAATCAAATCCCCCATTACAATAATTTCCTCTCTTTCTTCTCGATTTCTTATCAAACAGATAAGAAACCCCCGTCACTGACTATTTCATTCAATCTTCTATATATTCTATCTGAACATTTTTGCAGTTGGTTAAATATACCAAAGATGCATAGTTAACTGCAAACTCAAGAATATCACCCGGTTTTAAGTCCTCACAGCAGTCTTCTATGTCCAGTATTGTATGGTCACTGGAAGCGCCTATTATATTGACTCCACAGGTCTTTGGAAAAATTTCTTCCATGCTGCCATAGTCCACTTTTCCGATTCCTATAAGGGCTCGCTTTCTAATCCCTCTGTCTAAATACTCAGGTCTCTTTCCAAATGCATCGACGGCAAGTTCTCCTACAGGATGTGTAGGCTTGTCCTTCACTTCAATTATCTCAGCCTTCAGATTGTATACATCTTGGCGCATAAAGCTCATATCATATCCATAGAAAATATCCAGATCTCTTGCAAGAAGAATTCCCTCTCCGCACCTCAAAAGGTTTACTCTCTTGGGCAAATCTCCGTCCAATACCCTCATCAGGCTGCTGGTTGCACCTCCCGATATATATTTCAGCTCATGTCCTGTCGCTTTTTCTATTCTCTCTGCAATCACAACAAGCTCTGCCAATTTTTCCTCAGTTGCCAAAACGGAGCCGTAACAGCCCAAATTGGTCCCAACCCCTGAAAGAATCAGATTTTCCATGTTGTTTTCAACTTCTAAGGCAACTTCAAGCATTTCTTCTTTATCCCAAAAACCTTCTCGAAGATCTCCTAAATCCGCCATGAGAATTACTTCATGAGTCTTTGACTGCAAGCCCGCTTCCTCGTTTAATGCCTGTAAAACAGACAGCTCACTGTTTAAGGATATATCGGTGAGACGGATAACCTCGGGAATCTCACTAATCATAGGAACCCTTAAAAGCATATACGGAAGTTCTATGCCATAATCCCTTGCCTCCTCAATCTGTTCAAGTCTGGAAGATGCAATCATTTTACAGCCTCCCAGTTCAAACATCTTCGCACATCTTGCAAGACCTGTAGTACCCTTGGTTACACCTGCAATTTCAACGCCCTGCGTCTTGCACAGATTTACCATACTCTCAACATTCTCTTTCAAAGCCTTCAGATTTACTTCCAATCTCGGATATTGCTGTTTAACCATAATTAACCATTTAACCTCTTATCATCCTAAATCTTTCATTATTTACATAAAACGGCGGTTCTTCCCAATTAAAAAATATATAAAGGGTGGCTCCTGCCACCCTCCGTCTGTTGACTAAATATCCTTCGACTTAAGAACACTATTTTTCTTGTTTTATTGCAGCCTGAGCGGCAGCAAGTCTTGCTATAGGAACTCTGTACGGCGAACAGGATACATACTGCAGTCCGATTTTCTGACAGAATTCTACGGATTTCGGATCTCCTCCATGTTCTCCGCAAATACCAAGCTTGATGTTCGGGCGAGTCTTCTTACCCAGCAATACTGCGGTTTCAACAAGCTTGCCAACTCCAACCTGATCAAGAGTCTTGAACGGATCTGCTTCCAAAATACCCTTATCCACATACTGACGAATAATTTCGGCGGTATCGTCTCTTGAGAATCCATAAGTCATCTGAGTCAAATCATTTGTTCCGAAGGAGAAGAATTCAGCTTCTTCGGCAACCTGATCAGCTGTAAGTGCAGCTCTTGGAATCTCAATCATGGTTCCTACCATGTATTCAAGTCTTCTGCCCGCTTCTTCCATGCATCTTTCTACTGTGGAAACAACAGTCTTCTTAACATTGAGAAGTTCTTTATCAGTTCCGACAAGCGGAATCATAATTTCAGGAACAATCTCCAGCCCTTCTTCTTCGGAGGCTTCCAGTGCGGCCGTAATTATTGCTTCAGCCTGCATTTCAGCAATTTCAGGATAGGTAACGGCAAGTCTGCAACCTCTGTGTCCCAGCATAGGGTTAAATTCCTTCAGTTTTGCCGCCTCGCTTCGCAGCTTTTCTATTGAAACTCCCGAAGTCTCAGATAACTGTTTCATCTCCTCTTCAGTCTTAGGCAGGAATTCATGTAAAGGCGGATCCAGAAGTCTTACCGTCATAGGTCTCTCACCGAGAGTCTTATACATGGCTTTGAAGTCACTCTTCTGAAACGGCAATAATTTAGCCAGAGCCTTTCTTCTCGCCTCTTCCGAGTCTGCCACAATCATTTCTCTGATTGCAGGTATTCTCTCCTCTTCAAAGAACATGTGCTCCGTTCTGCAAAGTCCGATTCCTTCAGCTCCAAATTCGATGGCCTGCTTTGCATCCCTTGGCGTATCCGCATTGGTTCGCACCTTCATGGTTCTGATTTCGTCTGCCCATCCCATAATAGTATTGAAACTTCCCGAAATATCAACCGGCACAAGCTTCAGCATACCTTCAAAGACATCACCTGTACTTCCGTCAACCGAAATATAATCTCTGTCTGTATAGACTTTTCCACCTACTTCAAGCGTTTTTTCATCCTCATTGATCTTTAGCCCTGCACAGCCTGTAACGCAGCATTTACCCATACCTCTTGCAACTACCGCCGCGTGAGATGTAGCTCCGCCGTGTGCCGTAAGAATTCCCTGTGCGGCAACCATTCCTGCAAGATCCTCAGGTGAGGTTTCCGTACGAACCAGAATCGCCTTTTCACCTGCCTCTGCAAGCTTTGATGCAGCTTCTGCCGTGAAGCAGATTTTTCCGCAGGCCGCTCCCGGTGAAGCGTTTAGACCGTGAGCGACAGGTGTCGCTGCCTTTTCCTCAGCTTCGTCAAATCTCGGGTGCAGAAGGTGTTCAACAAAATCAGGTTCAATTCTAAGAACTGCCGTTTTTTTATCTATCAAACCTTCGTTAACCATGTCAACTGCAATATTAACCGCAGCTTCCGCAGTCCTCTTTCCGTTTCTGGTCTGCAGCATGAACAGTTTACCGTTCTCAACGGTAAATTCCATGTCCTGCATATCTTTATAGTGTTTTTCTAAAAGCTCGGCAATGTGCTCAAATGACTTGTATGCCTCCGGAAATGACTCTTTCATCTCGGAAATCTTCTTAGGTGTTCTTATACCTGCAACGACATCTTCTCCCTGAGCGTTGACCAGAAACTCACCATAAAGTACATTCTCACCTGTAGCAGGGTCCCTTGTAAAAGCAACACCTGTACCGGAATCATTTCCCTTATTTCCGAATACCATTGACTGCACATTTACCGCAGTACCAAGGTCTTCTGAAATATCATTCAGCTTTCTGTATAGAATAGCTCTTTCGTTCCCCCATGAGCGAAAAACAGCTTTTATAGCCTCCATTAACTGTTCCTTTGGATCCTGTGGGAAAGGACGGCCTAAAACCTCTTCATAAAGCGCTTTGTATTGTTTGATAATTTCTTTTAGGTCTTCTGTCTTTAAGTCCACATCGAATTCCACATTCATCTCGGCTTTCTTGCCGTCAAAAATCTCATTGAACCTTTTCATTGGGACTTCCATAACCACATCACCGAACATCTGAATGAATCTTCTGTAACTGTCGTATGCAAATCTATCGTTATTTGTCAGCTCGCCCATAGCAACTACGGTTTCATCGTTCAAACCCAAGTTGAGAACCGTATCCATCATACCCGGCATGGAAATAGGCGCACCTGAACGCACTGAAACCAAAAGCGGATCTTTAGGATCTCCAAGCTTTTTCCCCATTACTTTCTCAAGTTCTGCCAGTTTTTCCTTTATTTCCTCCACTATGCTGTCTTCAATTTTTCCGCCGTCTTCATAATACTTTTTACAAGCATCTGTAGTCACGGTAAAGCCGAAAGGTACCGGCAACCCAATTTTTGTCATCTCGGCAAGGTTAGCTCCCTTTCCGCCGAGAGTCATCTTCATGTCCTTTGATCCTTCATTAAAGGAATAAACAAATTTCTTCTCCATTTTCTCCATTGATATTTCCTCTTTTCTCCTTAGAACATCAGCCTTTCTTCAATATAGGCCTTTACATCTTTCACCGGTATACGAACTTGCTCCATCGTATCACGGTCTCTGATTGTAACACATCCGTCGACCTCTGTATCAAAGTCGACACAAATACAATACGGGGTACCGATTTCATCTTCTCTGCGGTAGCGCTTCCCGATTGAACCTGTAACATCGTAGTCCACATTAAAATACTTGGACAACTCCTCATATATAGGCTCCGCCTTGTCTGCAAGTTTCTTTGCAAGTGGCAAAACAGCAGCCTTAAACGGTGCAAGAGCAGGATGAAACCGCATAACGATTCTGATGTCCTCCTTACCCTTTGCATCAGTTACAGTCTCTTCGTCATAGGCATCTACAAGAAATGCCAATGCTACTCTATCTGCTCCCAGTGAAGGCTCAATGCAGTAAGGAATATATGTTTCCTTATCCTTACCCTCGCCCTCTGTAAAAGTCATTTCCTCACCTGAGAATTCTGTATGTTTTCTGAGATCAAAGTCTGTACGGGACGCAACTCCCCACAGCTCTCCCCAGCCGAACGGGAATCTGTACTCAAAATCCGTTGTCGCATTGCTATAGTGGGAAAGTTCTTCCTGACCATGATCCCTCAGGCGAACATTATCCATGTTCATTCCGAGAGACTCCAAGAACTTTCTGCAATATTCTTTCCAGTAATCAAACCACTGAAGCTCTGTTCCGGGTTTACAGAAAAATTCAAGTTCCATCTGCTCAAACTCTCTGGTTCTAAATGTAAAGTTACCCGGTGTTATTTCGTTTCTGAATGACTTTCCTATCTGGGCTATACCGAAAGGAATCTTCTTTCTTGAGGTTCTCGCCACATTTTTAAAGTTTACGAAAATTCCCTGTGCAGTTTCAGGTCTCAAATAAATCTGAGCCCTGCTGTCTTCCGTGACTCCCTGGAAAGTTTTGAACATCAGGTTAAACTGTCTTATTCCCGTAAAATTGTGTTTACCGCAGTCCGGACACTTAATTCCATGCTTCTGTATATAGCTTTCCATCTTCTCATTTGACCAGCCGTCAACAGTCAGAGCTTCCAAACCGCTTTCTGCTATATAATCCTCAATAAGTTTATCAGCTCTGAATCTGGAATGACACTCCTTGCAGTCGATGAGCGGATCCGAAAATCCGCCGATATGACCGGAGGCTTCCCATGTCCTTGGGTTCATCAGAATCGCAGCATCCACTCCAACATTATACTTGGATTCCTGAACAAACTTCTTCCACCAAGCCTTCTTCACATTGTTTTTGAATTCCACGCCTAAAGGTCCGTAGTCCCAAGTATTCGCAAGTCCGCCGTAAATTTCGGAACCCGGATATACAAAACCCCTTCCCTTTGCCAATGCAACAACTTTTTCCATCGTAACTTCATTACTCATAATAACTTGCCAACCAACTTTCTTTAGAAAAATTTAAAACGCTTCAACTCATTTTCATCATTTTCCTTAGAGTCTTTCGCTTCAGTAGTTTCGGATTTAAGGGCCTCCTGCGCCTCTTCAGACGCTTCCTTTGCCTTTTCTTCGGCAATATCAAGCGCGCTCTTCACCTTATAATTCGCATCATGTGAAGCTTCCTTTGTTCCCTCGGAAACCGCCTCGGCAGATTCTTTTGCCTCTTCTGCAAACTCTTGGGTAACAGCTTCTGTGCTTCCTATATCCTGAAAAAGATGATCATCCTCAAGTTCGTCATCCTTGCCCTCCTCGGCAGCTTTGGGAATAATCATTTCCGCACCGGATTTTGCAACTTCTTTGGCTTTATTTACCGCATCTTCGCTTTTCTCCTTCACGGTTTCGTAGACTGCGGGAGCCTTTTCTTTTATGTCATCGTAAAATTCCGTGCCTCTTGTAACGGCTTCATCATAAAGATTCCCTGCTTTATCCGTAATGTCTATAATATCTCCTCTATCGGTTAAAAGCTCAATCTGACATTTGAAGCTGAACGCCGCAAGAACGCCGATGAGCATTCCCCACGGTGCAATAACGGCTCCTAAAACACCTATATTAAGAGGAACATTTAAAATGACTTCATCATTTCTTCTGATTACAATTTTAGCAATATTCCCCCGTTTAATCACTTCTTTAATCCTTGAGATTATATGCTCTCCTCTTGCGCCGATTTTCTGAGAAGAAGTATCATCCACCTCATTTTCAAGCAGGATAATGGCATCAACAACATTCCCATCCGCTTTTTCCAAAGCCCCTTTAGCTTCTTTATAGGTAACGCCGGTTCTGTCTTTTACCAATTCAATTTTTTCTAATGTAATTTCCATAATTTCCTCCATTACTATACCTTTTCTCGCTAAATTTCAACATCAAAGACACTTTCACTCTTCAGCTTTTTTATGTCCAGGTGATATGAAATATAGCTTCTGATTATCCTTTGAAGATATTTTGCCGTTTTATCTTCCAGGGCAATCTTCTCAAAAGTTTCCAACGAGTTTGAGGCAAAATAATTTAATACTTTTACTATATCAAAAGTTGTCGGAAAAATCAACGATTCTGTAGATTCCGATTTGATTTTTTCGCAGCATCCTGAGCACATCAAACCGCCGCTTTCTATTGAAAAATATTCTTTGCCCTCTGTGCTTCCGCATATTGCACAGCGCTTCAGCTCCGGAAATATTCCCAAAAGCTTAAGCAGCTTGACTTCGTATGCAAGTTTAAGCGTAAGATGATGTGTCTTTCGCTTCTCCAAAGCCTTTATAAAATTCATAAGCAGGCTGAAAATTCCGGGCTGCGGAACATCCTCCGGAATAACCTTTTCTGTCAACTCCAGGATATATGAAGCTTCCATATACTTATCTATATCCTCCCCAATACTATAGAAGCTGTGCAAAGTTTCCGCTCTGTCCAGGTTATAATAATTCCTTCCTTTAAAGATATGATACATTCCGAAAGTGAAGGGTCTGAGCGCAAGAGATGACTTATTTTTTCCCTTGCCTGTAAGCCCTGTTCCCACACTCAGCTTTCCGTATTTCTCTGTGAAAACCAGCAGCATGGTTCTGGTGTCCTGCGTTTTTATCTGCCGTAAAACTATTCCACGGGAATCTATATACATCAGTTCTTTTCCTTATATCCGAAATTACTTAAATCAAAGTCCCTGTCTCTCCAGCCTTCCTTGATTTTAACAAACATTTCAAGGAAAATCTTAGTTCCCAAAAGTGCCTCAAGTTCAATTCTCGCCGCCTTTCCGATTCCTTTAAGCTTTTTCCCTTGTTTCCCTATGATTATTCCTTTATGGGACTTTTTTTCACAGTATATGACTGCACTGATTCTTGTGAGCCTTTCTTCTTCTTTAAACGATTCAATCTCAACCGCAACGCCGTGCGGAACCTCTTCTTCCAAGTACATCAGCATCTTTTCCCTGATAACTTCACTTACTAAAAATCTTTCAGGATAATCAGTAATCATATCCTCAGGAAAGTACATAGGACCTTCTTCCATATAGGATTTTATCGTCTCCACAAGTTCTTTTACATTGGTTCCGTTCAAAGCTGAAGTTCCGTAAATATCCTGAAATATTCCGGTTTCCTTGTATTCATTGTATATTTCCAGATAGTCCTCAGGCTGCATGGTATCCATCTTGTTCACTACCAGAATTTTAGGTGTATCTACGGCTTTCATCATCTCCAGAATATACTTATCCCCAGGTCCCTTTGACTGCGGTCCGTCTACTAAAAACAACACCAAATCCACTTCTTTCAGCGTATTTACCGCCATATCCGTCATAGCATTGCCAAGTTTATTTCTTCCTTTGTGTATTCCGGGAGTATCTATGAACACCATCTGTATACCTTCACAGTTTTCGGTCTCCTGTATGGTATATATTCCTCTTATGCTGTTTCTCGTCGTCTGGGGCTTATTGCTGGTAATGGCTATTTTTTCGCCCAAAATTTGATTTAGGAGTGTAGATTTTCCCACATTAGGCCTTCCAACAATTCCTATAAAACCTGATTTCATTTATTTTTTCCTTCCCTCTTCAACATTATCCTGTAAAGTAAATGAATCCGGGAGCAAATCTCTCAGCTTTACACTTTGCAAATGCTCCGAATCCTCTCCTGTAATAACCTCGATGTCCATGGAAAACTCGGAAATAAATTGTCTGCAAATTCCACACATGCACACTTTTCCCTTATTGGAAACTACAGCAATAGACCTGAAATTCACAGCTCCCTCAGATACCGCCTTAACGCATGCCGTACGCTCTGCACAAATAGTTCCTCCGTATGAAGCGTTTTCCACATTTACTCCTGTAAAAATTCTTCCGTCCTCGGAGAGAAGCGCCGCCCCTACCTTAAACTTCGAGTATGGAGCATAGGCATTTTCCAATACCGACTCCGCCATCTGAAAAAGTTCTTTATCCTCCATATCTCTGCCTCCCAAGCCCAAGATATTCCATTACCCTCTCCTCTTGAGCTCTCATGTTCTTTTTTTCTTCACTGTTCATATGGTCATATCCCAGAAGATGGAGCATGCTGTGAACAAAGAGATATATCAGTTCTCTTTCCGGACTGTGTCCAAAGTCGCGGGCTTGCTTCTCCGCTCTTTCCTTACATATTACCACATCTCCCAGTTCAATGAGCGGTCCTTTCATATCTTCCCCTGACTCGTACTGGGGAAAGGAAAGCACATCGGTAATCTTGTCAATACCTCTGTATTCTTTATTTAACGCTCGTATTTCTTCTTTATCGACAAAGCTCACGCTTACCTGGCAAACATCTCTGTCAACGCCTTCAAGACCTATGCAGTATTCCGCCGCTTTCCTCATAATTTCGATTATATCTTCGGAACATACACTTTCATCTGCAAAGTAGATTATCATTCTTTCCCTCGTCTTTTATAGTAATTATCGTATGCCTTGATTATGCGCTTGACCATTTCATGACGCACGACATCAAGCTCCTTGAGATTGCAAAATTCCACGCCCTTGACATTCTTCAAAATCTTTGAAGCCTCTATCAGTCCGCTTTTTTTGCCCTTCGGAAGATCGACCTGCGTAACATCGCCTGTGATTACAACTTTCGATCCGAATCCCATTCTTGTTAAAAACATCTTCATCTGTTCCTGCGTTGTGTTCTGCGCCTCGTCCAGTATTATAAATGCCTCGTCCAAAGTTCTTCCTCTCATGTACGCAAGAGGAACCACTTCTATAACCTCTTTCTCCTTAAGTCTTGCAGCAGTTTCCTTACCCATTATATCGAACAGACCGTCGTAAAGCGGTCTCAAGTACGGATCAACCTTTTCCTGCAAATCTCCCGGCAGGAAACCGAGGTTTTCTCCGGCTTCAACTGCGGGTCTTGCCAAAATTATTTTCTGAACCTCTTTGTTCTTATACGCAGTAATTGCCATTGCAACGGCAAGATATGTTTTTCCGGTACCTGCAGGACCTATGGCAAAAACCACATCCTTTTCACGGATACTGTCGATGTATTTTTTCTGACCCAAGGTCTTTGCTTTGATGGGCTTTCCCCTGGTTGTAAAGCAAATAATGTCACTGTCTACATTCTCCTTTTCATAAGATATACCGTCCTGTTTCAGTGATATTATATATGCAGCTTTCTGATTTTCAAGACTCTGTCCTCTCTTTAAAATCGAGATAAATTCCATGAATATGTCCTTGGCGAGTTCCGAATTTTCACCTTTCAGCAAAATATGGTTTTCTCGCTGAAATACCTCTACTCCTGTAGCTTCTCTTATCATATCCAAATTACAATCAAGATTTCCGAAAAGAAGGTTTATATCCACATCTTCATCTATTGGAATCTTAATAAAATCCTGCTCTTTCAATAATTTCCCTCCGATATGTTATTTGGTATCATTATACCTCAAAGCCGCTGTTTTTTCCACAAAAAAAGGACTATTGCCATTGCAATAATCCTTTGTTTGTTACTCTGAAAGATATTTCATAACGACTTCTCTGACATCGCCACCATCGGCTTTGCCTTTCATCATTCCCATAACCGGTCCCATGAGTTTACCCATGTTATGCCTGCCCTTTTCTATTCCAAGTTTCGCAGCGGTTTCCTCTACAACATCCATGATTTCCTCCTTGGATAACTGCTTCGGAATATACTTCTTAAGAACAGCGATTTCTTCATTATAGGCTTTCATCAGATCTTCCCTTCCGGCCTTTTCAAAATCAGCGAGGGCGTCTTTTCTCATCTTAACCTGTTTCTGTAAGATTGAAATTACACCTTCATCGTCCAGTTCTTCTCTGTTGTCTACCTCATACTGCTTAATTGCGGCACGAGCTAAATTTATCGTGTTCTTACTGACCTCGTTACGAGCTTTCATAGCTTCTTTAAAGTCGTTCATCAGTTGTTCTTTTAAGCCCATCTATTTCACCTCGATTCGTATGAAATCGGCCTAAAACTAATATTTCTTAGCCTTTTTTCTTGCAGCTTCAGACTTTTTCTTTCTCTTAACGCTGGGTTTTTCGTAATGCTCTCTTTTTCTTACTTCTGCCATAACGCCATCCCTTGCGCATGATCTTTTGAATCTCTTAAGAGCACTCTCCAAGCTTTCGTTTTCTCTTACGATTACCTGTGCCATATTCCGTTTCACCTCCTGACGTAATGAAATGTGGCCATGGACAATCCAGCCTATAACGAGTTAATTATACTATCGTTTTCGTTATAACGCAAGCATTAGTTTTTACCAAAGCTCAGTTCAGGCCCTGAGTACTCATTCAGTCCCTTAAATTTATAGCCTTTCTTTTTATAATACTTTAATAAACTGTCCAGCGCTTTTGCCGTATAAGGCTGCATATTTGAGTCATGCAAGAGGACTACCGGACTGTCGCCCGTAAGAATCGTCGCATTTATGGAGCGAACGCCGAGTTCAAAAAGTTTTTTAGCGTCATAAGCGTTTCCTGAGCCATCGCTTATATTGGAATTCCAATCCATTTCCGTATATCCTCTCTTATGAAGCTCATCCATGATCTTTGCCTGTGCCTCTTCCAATACAAAATCATTGCTTCCGCCCCCCGGAAATCTCCAATACTTAGGTTCATATCCGGCTTTCTTTATAATCTTTTCTGTCTTATCGAAGTCGTCGATATAGGATTTTGCCGTCTTGTATATCTTGTTGTAATCCTGTGAATAGCTGTGGATACCGACAGTATGCCCCTTGGATATTATATCCGAAAGCGTATCGGGCACCTCCTCTGCACTTTTTCCGATAACAAAGAAAGTCGCCTTTGCTTTATATTTATCCAGCACATCCAGCACCTTTCCGGTAACGGCGGAACTCGGTCCGTCGTCAAATGTGAGATACATTACTTTTTTCTCTTTTGGAGCTTTCACCAGAACCTTAACTTTCAGTTTCTGTCCTCGCGGGGTCTTAGCCGATATGGTGCATTCCCCTCCTCTTTTAGAAAAAATTTCTCCTTTTTCATTTACCGTTGCCACCGAATTGTTGCTCGACGAATACTCCATTTTCGGCAGGGCTTTGTTCTTTTCTACAGCC
Organism: uncultured Clostridia bacterium; assembly: GCA_945830395.1. Classification (GTDB taxonomy): domain Bacteria; phylum Bacillota; class Clostridia; order Peptostreptococcales; family Anaerovoracaceae; genus Aminicella. Next base: position 15,478 of record CALZYE010000013.1, on the reverse strand, counting down.
TTAATTTCTATATCCCTGCTCTGTCCCACATCAAGTTTGACAACTTTCTTGTCAACCTTAACCTTTGCTTCATCCATCATGGCAAAGATTAATAAAACTGCAGCTATAACTACGACTGCAATTCCAACTACAACAAGCCATTTCATCTTCCCGTGGAATATATTTTTATTTTTTTCCATTAACTTACCCTTTCTGTATTATCAACCCGGCGGCCATGTAAGTTTTCTTTTACCCAGTATATGAAAGTGAAGGTGCTTAACCGTCTGAAAAGCGTCCTCACCGGTATTTACGACTACCCTGTATCCCTTCTCCAGTTCAAGAGCAGCGGCAATTTCATGAATTTTAAACATTATGTGCCCCATAAGCTCCATATCCTCTTCCTTAACTTCGTCAAGGGATGTCAAATGTTTCTTTGGAATAACCAAAACATGAACCGGAGCCTGCGGCTCAAGGTCATGGAAGCACATTATCTTCTCATCTTCGTAAACAAGGTTTGAGGGTATGTCGCCATTTGCTATTGCACAAAAAATGCAGTCTGCCATTTCTTTCTCCTTTCTATTTCTCCACCTCTGCCATCATTCCGTCCTTATAGTTCCCAATGAGTTTTACAGAGTAAAATTCGTTGAGTTTAAAATTTTTTTCCTCACAATCTATATACACCTTTGTATAATTATCGGTATATCCTGCTGCAAATCCGTTTTCAATCTGTTCTATCAAAGCTCTTGTTGACTTACCTATACTTTTTGCATTGAATTCCTCCCTTGCCTTCTCCGCCATGTTCATCAGCTGATGCACTCTGTCATTTTTTATAACCCCGGAGATCTGGTCATCTCTTGATGCCGCCAAAGTTCCCGTTCTCCTTGAGTATTTAAATGCATGAACCTTGCTGAAGCCTGCCTTCTCGACTATATCTAAGCTATCTGAAAAATCCTCCTCCGTTTCTCCCGGAAAGCCTACTATTATATCGGTGGTTATTCCGTATAAGAAGTCATGTTCTCTGAGCACCTCCACTATCTCCAAATAGTCCTTTCGGCTGTACCCTCTGTTCATCTCCGCTAAAACTTTATCGGAGCCGCTTTGAACAGACAGGTGCAGATGATGGCAAAGTCTCCTGCATCCAAACAGTTTCTTTACATATTTCGCATCTATTACGGTGGGTTCAAGGGAACTGAGCCTGACTCTGAAGTCCCCCGGAATTTCGTCAAGCTCCTTTAATAATTCAACTATCTTCAGGTCACCTTTCTCCTCGCCGTAGAGAGCTGTATTTATTCCTGTAAGAACTATTTCTTTATGCCCTTTGCCGACTAAAAGCCTGGCTTCTTCAAGGATATCTTTCCGATCTCTGCTCCTTACCTTTCCCCTTGCATACGGAATTATACAGTATGAACAAAATCTGTTGCAACCCTCCTGAATTTTCACGAAGGCTCTCGATTTGGATTCCATCGCCTCTATAACGCCAAGGTCTTCGTATTCTGTAAGTTGACTGTAGTCCTTAATAACTGAAGCTTTATCTCCCGTTTCAAAGTATTCTTCCACTTTCTTCAACAGATTGTTCTTCTCATCCGTTCCGATTACAATTTCTACTCCGTCGATTTCCGCCACTTCCCAAGGTTTCATCTGGGCATAGCATCCCGTAACCGCAACGATGGCTTCGGGATTTATTTTCTTGGATTTCCGTATGAACTGCCTCGATTTTCTGTCTGCCAAATTTGTAACGGTGCAGGTATTGATGATATATACATTTGCAAAATCATCCTCTTTTACAATTTCATGACCTGCATTAGCAAACTGATGCCGGATAGCTTCTGTTTCGTATTGATTGACCTTACATCCCAGTGTGTGGAAAGCTACCTTCATTCTTTGCCGCCTTTTCTTGACGCAATAGCACACCATTCGCCTTTTTCCGCGATTTCCATGATTTCAAAACCGGAAGCTTCAAGAGCATCAATAACCATTTCTTTCTTTTCTATAAGAATTCCCGAAGTGATATATAATCCTTTTTCTCTCAGATGCTCAGGTATATCCGGGGTAATCATCACAATCAGCTCCGCCATCAGATTGGCCACAACCAAATCTGTGGTTATATCAATTCCCTTAGTTACATCTCCGTACTGAGAAGATGCTATATCCTCCACCTCGTTTAAGGTAATGTTCTCATCGGCAACTTCAACTGCCGTCTCATCAATGTCAACGCCAAGAACTTTTTTTGCCCCCAGCTTAGCCGCCGCTATGCTTAGAATTCCCGAGCCGCAGCCGGCATCCAGCACCAGATCGTCCTTCTCCAAATACTTGTCCAGAAGTTCAATACACATAGCTGTAGTTTCGTGGGTACCTGTTCCGAATGCCATGCCCGGATCAATTTCAATCACAATATCGGCAGGCTTTATTTCCACATTTTTCTCCCATGTGGGTTTAACCACTATGCGTTCAGAAACTCTGAAGGTTTTGAAATAGTCCTTCCATTTATCCTTCCACTCCGAATCGTCTCTTATATTTATAGTGGGTCTCAGCGAGCCAAAGTCCGCATTTTCTCCGTAAACACCGTCTCTCACCTCTAACGACAGTTCATGCAGCGCCCTCATGACCTTCTCCACATCAGAATATTCCTCCGAGTATAAAGTTATTTTAGGGCTTTCGTTCATTTTATCAGCAACTGACGGTTCCATATAATCCCATACATAGGATTCCTTCTTGTTCATAAAAGCCGCTATATCATTAGGGTCTGTAACTGCTGTATTTTCAATGCCTACAGCCATCAGTTTTCCTATCACTATCTCAATCCCGCAGGGAGTGGTCTCAATATCTATCTGATAATATTTCAAAGGGTACCTCCCAATAATAAAAATTTGCACTTTTTATTATATCACCTGTTATCTATAAATGTCATCAAATTCTTCCAAATTAATCATTACGCCGCTCTTTCTTTTTTCCAGAGCATCGAGTATATCTTTGAACCTTGACCTGTCTATTGGATAACGATAAACAATCAGAGCCACAAGAATCATGCAAAATCCGGGTATTAAGGAAAAGCAGCTGTCTATCCACCAAAGGGTAATCCTGCTTTGCTCTTTGAGGCTGCTGTCAAAGCCCACCATCTGAAGAAGTAAGCCCAGAAGCTGTGAGCCTATGGCAATGGAAAGTGATTCCGAAAGTGCTTGAAGAGAAATTACCTGTCCTGAATGCTTCTTCCCTGAGAAAAGTTCCTCCGCTTCACAAACATCATATATCATAGAGGGCATGAGCTGCCAATACGAAGTATTTCCAATGCAATAAAGGCACGAAATTATACAGCTTCCTGCAAAACTTGTTACCGAAATAAATTTTGCCGTAATGAGACATATTCCCGAAAAAAACACACCCCACATAAATACATTCTTCTTGTCAAATCTCTTGGAAAGACTTGCGATGAACGGGCTTAATCCTATTCCTGCCGCTGTGAGTAAAATCATTATAAAAGTAACTTCACCTGCTTCCAATTTCTGGTTATATGTAAAGAAGTACACTCTGTCTGACAAGAAAAATGTATTTGCTATCAGATACAAAAGACTGGCGCCGATTATATACCGTATCGGTTTAAGTTTTACTATTTCCCTGTATTCCAAAAGCATTATTTTTATGTTGCCCGTAATTTTCTTTTTCTTTTTCTTCTTGCCGTTTGCCGCTGCCACATTTTCACAAGGATCTTTCTTATCTGTATCACGGATTGTAAGTCCGCAAATCAAAAGGGCTGCTGCGCAGATAAGACCGATAGTAAAGCCTGTCAGCATCCAACCTGTTTCTCTGCTTGCTCCCATGTTCATCAGGTAGTCCACAAATGCCGTAGGTAATATCAGACCTATTGCCATTCCAATCTGGTTGAAAACATAGGCAAATGTTCTCAGAACCGTTCTTTCATTATAATCTTGAGTCAAGTCGGACCCCCATGACAAATACGGCACAAAATAGGTGGCAAAAGACTGCCAGTAAAGAAGAGTCATAGTAAAATAGTAAATTATTTTAACGCCGTAGCTTACATTTACCGTGGTAAATAAAAGACCGGTAATCAAAGCAACAGGGATTGCCGCCACAACCAAAAAAGGCTTCCTTTTCCCATACCTTGTGTCTATACTGTCAGACATAAAACCTACCACAGGTCCGCAAACAGCTTCCCAAACAGAACCGAATGCTACAATCGTTCCCGCCGCCGCAGGAGCAATTCCTACAACGGAAGTCAGATAAAACAGCAGAAAAGTTCCGGCAGCAGTATACATGGTTTCATCAGCGATTCCACCTATTCCGTATGAAATTTTGGTGCTGAGTTTCAGTTTCATTCTAAATCACCCTGAAATATCTTTACTATGGTTATAAACCGACAATATATAAAAAGAGGCGTTGCCTTGCGCCTCTTAAAAAACTATTCAGCTTCTCGAATTATTTCTTCATCTACTCTTTTGTTAATATAACCTGCAACATCTTCTATAGAAATCTCAAGAGCTGCCGCTATCTCTCCAAAGAGCAAGTCCCGCGCCTTTTTCATAAATTTCTTGTCAATCTGTCCCAAATGCCTATTCTGCTTATTAGCAGCTTCTTCCTTGACATGTATGGATTTTGCAAGCTTAACGAGATCTCTGCAGTCATGAGTATCGATAATACCTTGATAATACTTAGATAACTGTTGAATGCTGCTGCATTTCACCGCCTCCACTTCAACGGACGGAATTTCATCAATCAATGAATTTGCCACATCCTTTGAGATAATAGGCCTCGTGTACACCTTCTGATTATCAACCGGGGCATAAATTGTGCCGCTTTGATACAGCGGCTGCAGCACATAGTACAGCTGGACATTATCAGGGCTGAACTCTTCCCTGGAAATCGCTTCAATTCTGCAGACTCCCGTTGTTCCATACATAATCAGGTCGTCTACTTTATACATTAAGTTACTCCTCTCCAAGCACTTTATATAACATTCCATGTACATTATACACCATATTCACAAAAAATGTAAGGGTTATCAGAAAATACTTTATCGGATTAAATCGAATCCAACATGCCCCGACTATATACTCTAATACAACTCTTTGACAGCCTTCACTATGTCTTTTGCCGTCATTCCATACTTCTCACGAAGTTCATCAGGTTTTCCCGATTCACCGAATGTGTCGTGCTGGCCTACCATTTTAATCTTAACAGGATACTCTCTTGTTACCACCTCAGAAACGGCGCTTCCAAGCCCACCTATTACGGAATGTTCCTCGGCCGTAACAATTTTCCCCGTTTCCTTCGCCGCTTTTATTATTATTTCTTCATCAATAGGCTTAATCGTGTGCATGTCGATTACCCTTACATCTATTCCCTGCTCAGCCATTTCAGAAGCGGCTTCCATTGCCGACGGCACCATAATTCCGTTTGCAATCACTGTAATATCTTTACCCGGACGAAGCTGGTGACCCTTTCCAAGTTCAAGTTTTGCCGTCTCGTCATAAAATACCGGAACTGCGGCTCTTCCAAGTCTCACATATGCAGGACCGTTCATATCAACTACCTGTTTCAAAAGCAGCTTTGCACTTTCGCTGTCGCAAGGGGAAACTACTGTCATACCGGGAATTGTTCTCATAAGCGCAATGTCCTCAAATGTCTGATGACTTGCTCCGTCCTCGCCCACCGTGATTCCGGCATGGGTTGCGCAAACCTTCACATTTGCCCCTGTGTATCCCACTGAGTTTCTTATAATCTCAAAGGCTCTTCCACTTGCAAACATTGCAAATGTAGATGCACAAACCGTTTTCCCCGACATGGCAAGACCTGTTGCCATCCCAATTAAGTTCTGCTCTGCAATACCTGCATTAAAAAACCTGTCCGGAAATGCTTTTGCAAATCCGTTGGTCTTGGTGGAACCTGAAAGGTCAGCATCCAGAACAACCAGATTCTCGTTAACTGCACCTTCTGTCACTAAAAATTCACCGTATGCCTCTCTCGTTGCAACCTTATTAGCCATTACCATTCACCTCCAAGTTCTTCAACCGCTTCCTTAGCCTGTTTCATATCAGGCGCCTTTCCGTGCCATCCTGCCCGGTCCTCCATGAAGGAAACGCCTTTTCCCTTTATAGTTTTGGCTATAATTGCAGTAGGTCTGCCTTTTGTTGCCCTTGCTTCATCCAAAGCGCCAAAAATTTCTTCAAAATTATGTCCGTCAATTTCCACTGTATGAAATCCGAAGGCTTCAAATTTTTCTGCAATAGGCGCAACCCTCATTACATCTTCGTTCTTTCCGTCTATCTGAAGTCCGTTCCAGTCTATCATGGCACAGAAATTGTCCAGTTTATTGTGTGATGCCGCCATTGCAGCTTCCCAAACCAAACCTTCCTGAAGTTCCCCGTCACCTAAAAGTGTATAGATTCTGGAGTCGCTTTTGTCAAGCTTGTTTGCAATTGCCATTCCCACGGCAACGGAAACACCTTGTCCTAAAGAACCTGTAGACATTTCTATTCCGGAAACCTTATGGCAGTTTCCATGTCCCTGAAATGGGCTTCCCAACTTTCTCAGGCTCATCATATCTTCAACAGGATAATAGCCTCTCTCTGCAAGAACGGCATACTGCCCCGGCACAGCATGTCCCTTTGAAAGAACAAATTTGTCTCTGCCTTCCATATCAGGGTTTTCAGGATCTATATTCATTTCGCCGAAATACAGGGCTGTCAATAAATCCGCTGCAGAAAGCGAACCTCCCGGATGTCCCGAACCTGCATTATACACGGCCTTTATCACATCAATTCTTACACTTTGTGCTATTTTTTCATAGTACTCAATCTTTTCTCTTATCATGTCCTTCTCCCGTTTATTTCATTTTTCACAATGATTATCACTATTCAACAATAGACCTGATCGCAAAAGGTATTTTCTCCAGTATGTCTCTTGCAATCATCCCATGCTCTCCCTTATCTGCCGCAGCTAAATCACCTGCAAGACCGTGTATAAAAACCGCCATTCGTGTTGCATAGATAGGATCAATCCCCTGACCTGCAAGAGATGCAATAATTCCTGTAAGAACATCACCTGCCCCTGCCGTTGCCATTCCCGGATTTCCCGTTGTATTTGTATAGGTATCATCCCATTCCTGACCACTGCATGTCAAAGTTTTATTTCCTTTTAGGACTACTGTACAGCCATATTTTTTCTGAAGTTTCATAGCTATAATATTTCTGCTGTAATCGTCAATTTCACCGCCGAGCAGACGCCTTGCCTCTCCGATATGCGGAGTAATTATAATCTGCGAAGCGCACTTCTTAACCTGCTCGGAAAAATTCATAATTGAAATCATATTGAGACCGTCAGCATCAATTATGAGAGGAATCTTCGCTCTGTCCAAGATCTCTCTGAGTAAATGTTTCGCAGCCTCAGAAGTCCCCATCCCCGGACCGAATGCAACTGCATCATAGCTGTTAATATCCAAGGCCCCGGCGTCAGAACCCGACTTATTTGCCGAAAGCCTTTCATAATCTATACAGATAGCTTCAGGAATCAATGTCTGTATCGCCGCAAAATTATTTCTGCAAGTACATACATATACAAGTCCCGAACCTGTCCTGAGAGCTGCCAGTGAAGCAAAGTAAGCTGCCCCCGGCATATCATTTATCCCTGCCACCACGAGAACTTTCCCGTAATCGCCTTTATGAGTGTTTAAACTTCTCTTCTTAATGCCTTCTTTTACAAAAGCTTCTGTTATTTTGTTCATAATATCTCCAAATCCTATGTTTTTCGTTTTTTCGTCGCCGGTAAAACTTTCAAATCAAATGTTCAAAAATATAGTTGCCATCGTAAAGTATATGCTGAGGGCAACCGCATCAGAAACCGATGAAATAGCGGGATTTGCAATCAGTGCAGGGTCCAAATTTATTTTTTTGACGAATATCGGAATCATGCTACCTATTATCTTGGCAAACATCACGATAAAAATCATGGAAACACACACCGTAAGGGCTATTCCCGGGCTATGTATGCCGTCGATGAAGTAAATTCTCAAATAGTTTAAAATGCTCAGAAGTCCGCCTATTATTATTCCGATTCTGAACTCCTTCCACAGAATTTTCAGGGCATCATCGGTGTCTACTTCATCAGTTGCAAGTCCGCGTATAACTAAAGTTGCCGCTTGGGAGCCTGAGTTTCCGCCTGTGCCCATCAACATAGGCATAAACGCCACCAGTTCGATAACCTTTGATAAAGATGCCTCAAAACCTGTAATAATTCTTCCGGTAAATATATACGCTATCATGAGAATTACCAGCCAGGGAAGTCTGTTCATGGCGTGGCGCATAACAGGCGTATCAAGGTAGTCTCTATCCGAATCGTCAAAATCTATGACACCATTCATACGCTCAATATCCTCTGTTGCCTCATCTTCCATGACATCCAAAATATCGTCAAATGTGATTATGCCTACCAGTCTGTGTTCGCTGTCAACCACCGGTATCGCAAGATAGCCGTATTTTTTAAAGTCCTCAGATACCTCCTCCTGGTCATCATCCACATGCTCATAGACATAATCTGTAATCATTAAATCCATAATCTTAGTTTCCTTATCCGAGACCACAAGGGTCGCAAGAGAAACTATGCCTATAAGTTTTCTTCCTGCGTCTTTTACATAGCATGTATATATGGTTTCCGCTTCCAAGCCTTCTTTTCTTATGTACTCCAAGGCTTCTGCCGTAGTCCAGTCCTTCATAAGAGATATATAGGACGGAGTCATAAGACTTCCTGCGCTATGCTCAGGATAGTTAAGAAAAGTATTTATCTGTTTTCGTTCATTTTTCGGCGTTTTTTCTAAAATCTTATCGACTATATTTGCCGGAAGTTCTTCCAAGATGTCAATTTTATCGTCAAAGTCGAGCTCTCTGATAATATATGAAATTTCTTTATCGGTAATCTCATTTATTATGTCAAGCTGGTCATTGGACGGAAGATAGGAGAAAACCAAAACCGATGTATCCTTAGGCAGCAGCCTGAATAGAATAACTGCCATCTGAATGTCATTGTCATCCAAAATTTCCTCAAACATTTCGGCAATATCAACTTCATTGAACTTAAGAAGTTCATCTCGGGCGCGGAAATATTTTTTTTCTAAAAGCAGTTCCATCACTTTCTCAAGGGATTCTTCAAATTCGCGTTCTTTTTCGTCCATATTTCCCCTCCTCCCACAAAAATCAGTTGAAATTAATTATTTGCAGAGATAGCCCATGTCAAATCTGCACAAATATACACGGTAATTATACTCTAAAAAGAACCATATATCAACAAAATAAGCCCTAAAATCCTTGTATTGCAATAAATACATCCCTTTGCCACAAATCTTAAGTGCAAGTATATTGACTAAAAAAAAACAAAGTGTTATATTTGAATTGTCCAATAGCGTTTATACGTATTTTTAAAATTATTTAAAGAGAGAGGAAATCAAAATGGGAAATCTAGTACAGCAATATATAGATATTGCTAAAGAAAAGAATCCAGGCGAACCTGAATTCCTACAGACAGTTGAAGAAGTTCTGACTTCTATCGAACCGGTTTTGGAAGCACATCCTGAGTATGTTGAAGCAGGTATCATCGAGAGATTGATTGAACCTGAAAGAGGCATAATGTTCCGTGTGCCTTGGGTTGATGACAACGGCAAGGTAAGGGTGAACAGAGGTTACCGTTTCGAATTTAACAGTGCCCTTGGACCTTACAAAGGCGGAATGCGTTTTGCGCCTAATGTATACCCGGGAATCCTTAAATTCTTAGGTTTTGAACAGATTTTCAAAAATAGCCTGACCGGTCTTCCAATCGGGGGAGGAAAAGGTGGAGCAGACTTCGATCCTAACGGAAAGTCTGACGGCGAAATCATGAGATTCTGTCAGTCTTTCATAACTGAACTATATCGTCACATTGGACCAAACACTGATGTTCCTGCCGGAGACCTTGGCGTTGGCGGAAGAGAAATAGGTTTCATGATGGGTCAGTATAAGAGAATTACTAACGCTTACGATGGAACTTGGACAGGAAAAGGAACTCTTAACGGCGGACTTGCAGGAAGAACTGAAGCTACCGGATACGGAATCGTATTTTTTGCTCGCGAAATGCTGAAACACTGTGGAGAAGAACTAAAAGGAAAGACTGTTGCTATATCGGGATTCGGAAATGTTTCCTGGGGAACAGTCCAGAAACTGAACCAGCTTGGTGCCAAGGTTATCACAATTTCCGGACCTGACGGATACATCTACGATGAAGATGGCATCACAGGCGAAAAAGAAGACTTCATGCTTGAACTCAGAGCAAGCGGAAAGAATATCTGTGCACCTTATGCAGACAAATTCCCGAAAGCGAAGTTTTTCGCAGGAAAGAAACCTTGGGAAGTTAAGGCAGACCTGTATATACCTTGTGCTACTCAGAATGAGATTCATCTTGAAGACGCAAAGCTTATGGTTGCCAACGGATGTAAATATCTCTGCGAAGGAGCTAATATGCCTACGACAAACGAGGCTATCGCTTTCTTGCAGGAAAACGGCGTAGTAATCGGACCTGCTAAAGCTGCAAATGCAGGCGGTGTGGCTTGTTCCTGCATGGAGATGGCTCAGAATGCAGAACACCTGATCTGGTCAGAAGACAGAGTTTATGCGGAACTTGAGGGAATCATGGTTAACATTCACAAGCTGGCTGCCGATGCATGCGAAAGATATAAGCTCGGCTATGACCTTGTCAAAGGTGCTAACATTGCCGGATTTGAAAGAGTTGCCGAGGCTATGATGTTGCAGGGCGTCGTGTAATAGATTTTAGAATTGTAAGTAAATAACTAAACAAGAGGGGTGCGGACAAAAGCCTGTAAATTAAAATTAAGCTTTCTATGGTAAAATAAAAATGCCGCAGAAGGCTAACTTACAGAAAAAAGCTCACACTCTCACAATATTTGAAAAACGAGGCTCTCACGCAGCCTCGTTTTTCTGTCTTTCTTATAATTACAATTCCTGTAAAATATACGCTCTTTATGCTGAAGAAAACTTCTCCAAATCTCAGCATAGCTTCACATTCTGCTGTTTATGCTAAATCACCCTCACTCGTATAACGCCGCTGATTTTTTCAAATTCTGCAGTCACATCATCGCTGACAGGTGAATCTAAATCCAGTGCGGTATAGGCATAATCTTCTCTGGATTTGTTTGCCATGGCCGAAATATTTATTCCTGCTTCGCTGATTATATTTGTGAAGCTGTTAATCATATTATTTATATTTTTGTGATATATGGTAATCCTCTGTCCTTCAGCCCACTTTTCCAAACTGCAATTCGGGAAGTTTACGCTATTTACGATTGAGCCTGTATTTAAAAATGTTTTCATCTGTTCAACAGCCATAACGGCGCAGTTTGTCTCGGCTTCCCTGGTAGATGCCCCAAGATGTGGAATTGTTATGCACCCCTTGTGTCCTGCAATCGCCGGATTTGGGAAATCTGATACATATTTTCTGACCTTACCGTCAGCCAATGCCCGAGCCATCGCATCTTCATCCACAAGCATATCCCTTGCCATGTTAATAACCACAACTCCATGTCTCATCATATCTATCGCCTTCTCATCAATATAATGCCTTGTAGACTCCATAGCGGGAACATGTATGGTAATAAAGTCGCACTTTCTGTATATCCTCTCAATATCCTTTATATATGTAACTTTACTGGACATATTCCATGCACTGTCCACTCTCAGATAAGGATCATATCCGTAAACTTCCATGCCCAGATGCACTGCAGCATTGGCAACCCTGACACCTATGGCGCCTAATCCTATGATTCCTATCTTCTTTCCTGAAAGCTCCGTACCTGCAAACTTCTTTTTCTCCTTTTCGGTCATGGCAGCAATCTCTTTATTGCCTGCATTCTCAACAACCCAATTTACTCCGCCTATAATATCCCTCGATGCAAGAAGCATTGCTGTTATTACAAGTTCTTTAACTCCATTGGCGTTTGCTCCCGGGGTATTGAACACAACGATCCCCTCTTCTGTACATCTCTTTACGGGAATATTATTAACTCCCGCTCCCGCTCTTGCTATTGCAAGCAGATTGTCCGAAAAAACCATATCATGCATCTTGGCACTTCTTACAATAATGCCGCCGGCGTCTTCCAGGCTGTCGGTTTTCTCAAAGCCCTCTCCGAATCTTGAGGTTCCCTGAGCTGAAATATTATTCAGCGTCGCATACTTATGCATATTTAGTCTCCTTTCAAATAAAAATAGTTACAAAAAATCCATCGTGTACCTTTAGCTTACTGCACGATGGAATGTATTATATCACAGAAAATCAAAAATGATAGTATTTTTAACAATTTTTTATTTATTTTTTAGTGTTTTTTGACAAATCATTTTCGTAATTCTACTTGTTATTAGGTTTTTATGACAATTCTCTTGCATTTCAATTAAGTTCTCTTAAAAGCGCCTTAAGATATTTCCAGACCTTCACAGTCGATGATATTGACAGACATTCGCTGGGAGAATGGAAGTTACGGCTGTCAGGTCCTATGGCTATGGCATCCATGTTTGCAATGGTATCTCCCAATATACCGCACTCCAGCCCTGCGTGCAGAACTGCCGGAGTCATTTTCTCACCGAATTCATCTTCATAGACCTCAATGGCCTTTTTACAAAGTTTCGACTCGGGATTATACTGCCAAGGGGCATAGCTTCCGAACTTTTCCCATGTACCGCCCTTTACCTCAACCAGATGCGAAACTTTTTCCGCTATATCCAAAATAGTGCTTCCGTGATCTCCTCTTATTTCGGCTTCTATGTAAAACTGACCTTCTCTCTCATCGACTATTCCAAGATTTATGGAACTTCCCACCACTTGCGGAAAAGCTCCGTTCATCTGCATAATTCCATCCGGAAACAGGGTGAGCAGTGTCATTATCCTGTCGAAAGCATCTCCTGAATACTTCATTTCTCCGGGTTCAACCTGCTTCACTGCAATGTCAAGTTCAGGGGCAACACTGCCATACTCATTTTCAAATATCTGTTTCATCTTCTTGAGGGTTGGAAGAAGGTCTGCATATGTCAAAACCACCGCTTTGCACTCCCTTGCTAAAGCGGTTCTTGAGCTTCCTCCTTTGAGCCTTACAAGACCTATATCGAACTGACGAAGAAGCTGTCTGAGCACTCTTGTCATAAGTTGTATGGCACTGCCGTAACCTTTATCTATGTCTTCTCCCGAATGTCCTCCCGGCATTCCTGTAATGGAAATCTCCCAAGCCTTGCCGTTTTCTCTTACGATAGGTTCTTTCTGTATCAGAAGCCTGACTTTCATGCCTGTACCGCCGCAGCTGCCTGCGATTACCTTATTTTCTATGGAATTATCAAGGTTTATAAGCATATTTCCTTTAAAATCCGCACTGTCTATCGACTCAGCGCCTTTAAATGTGGTTTCCTCCTCAACCGTAAACAGAATTTCCAGAGGCGGATGAGAGATGTCCTCCGACTCCAAAACCGCCATAGCCAGAGCAACACCGATACCGTCATCGGCACCAAGCGTTGTGTCCTTTGCCCTGAGCAAATCTTCATCGACTATAAGTTCTATAGGATCATTTTCAAAATCGTGATTGCTGCTATGTAATTTTTCGCACACCATGTCCATGTGCGCCTGTAGAATTATTGGAGCGCAGTTCTCGTAGCCCGCAGTTCCCGGTTTCTTGATTATTACATTTTTCACATCATCTATCTTAACATCCAAACCCAGTTTTCTTGCTCTGCCTGCAAGATATCTGCTGATTTCATCCTCATTTCCCGATCTTCTCGGAATTTTGGATATATCCTCAAATATTGACAGCGGCAAAGTTTCCTCTTTATACTCAAACAGACGGCCCATAATTATCCTCCAATCGTCAAATAAATGTTTAGTCTATTCTATTGCATGAGATTTAATTTATCAATAAAAAATTTCTAATAAAAACAGGGCGGCTTGAAATTAATTACAGAATTAAAATCAGACCGACCCGCCTAAAATCAAAATATTATCTATTGTACTGCTGAAAGCCGTAATTTCTACGCTCAGTTTCTATGCCTGCTTTACGCTCCTTCCGCCTGCCAAAGCGAGCCATACAAGGCCTGCTGCGGTTCCCACTGCTGCAGGAATCATCCAGCCCATGCCGAAAGATGACAGAGGAATCATTGCGTAAAGTTCATTTACCGTATTCCACCCGGGAAGTATTTCCTGAACATCTGCAGGAAGCGCGCGAACCATGTCACATACCGCTGAAACCGCTGTAAACGCCATAGCCGTTGCAAAAACTTTTTTCTCGTAGCCGAATGTTCTACCTGCCAGGCAGAGAATTACCAATACGAAACTCATTGGGTACAGAAGAACCAGCACAGGTACCGCAAATGTTATTATTCTCTCCAGTCCCATATTTGCAAGTGCAAATGAAAATACGGTGAATCCGATTGCATATGGCTTATACTTCAAAGTACCCGGAAACATCTCCGAGAATGTTTCCCCACAGGACTGTACAAGCCCGATTGCTGTTTTAAGGCAGGCAAATGTAATCATCATTCCCATAAGCACTGAGCCAAAGGTTCCGAAGTAATGCCTTGCGATTGCGTTAAATGCGCTTCCGCCTTCTTCAGTAGGCGCCATAACATTTATAGACTGTGCGCCTGCATATGTCAAAAGACCATAGATAACAGCCATGAGAACAACACTCAATACTCCCGCCTTAATAGTTGTAGATGTCAGACCTGTAGGGCTTTTGACCCCCATGCGTCTTATCTGCTCAATCAATATGATGCCGAAAGCCAAAGCTGCCAGCCCGTCCATGGTGTTATATCCCTCTAAAAGACCTGTTGCAAAGCTCTTTGTCGCATAATCTCCCGTTGGAGCCAGACCTGTTACAGGTCCCATCGGTTTAACAATAATGGCTACAAGAAGTATACCTAAGAAAATTAAGAAAATAGGGTTGAGAATCTTTCCTATCCAAGTCAAGATGTTGGACGGTCTAAGTGCAAAGAACAATACCGCACAGAAGAACAGCAGTGAAAACAGGAACAATATCAAGCTCTGCTTATCTTCGGGTACAAATGATGCAACGCCAACCTGATATGAAACCGTTGCTGTTCTTGGAATAGCAAACAGAGGTCCTATTGTCAGATATAAGGCGCATGTGAAGAAATAGCCGAAGGCCTTTCCTACCTTTGAACTCATATCAAACAAACCTTCACTCTTCGAGACTCCCATAGCTGCAACGCCTAACAAAGGCAAACCTGCACCTGTAATGCAAAAACCGATTGCCGCAGGCCATAGGTTTCCTCCTGCCAGCTGACCCATGTGAACCGGAAATATTACATTCCCCGCTCCGAAAAACATTCCGAATAACATTGATGCCAAAAAGACATACTCTTTTGTGGTTAACTTTCTGTCTAAACGATCCATAATTTTTCTCTCCCTTACATTCTTAATTTATATTCTTTTAATAATAGACCCATTCTAATAT
>CALZYE010000012.1 GCA_945830395.1 uncultured Clostridia bacterium | reverse complement strand
TTTATCATAGAAGACCTTTGTATTGTTTAATTTACAGAGATTTTTTCACAGGCTCCCCGAAGTCTTTAAATTTAGACTTTGGGCTTTTGTAATACTCAATTCATTGTTTTATGAGTTTATAACAGTGACCATATTCTCAGGGCAAAGAGTACAAAGCAGATCCACATGATGATGTTGATGTCTTTTAGCTTTCCGGTGAATACTTTGATTACTACCCATGAAAGCATTCCGAACATGATTCCGTTTGCGATAGAATATGTGAAAGGCATCATTATAATTGCAAGGAAGCCTGAAACTATTTCTGCAAGGTCTCCATCGAACTTCATGTTCTTGATAGCGCTGACCATGAGAAGTCCCACCCAAAGTAGAGCCGGAGTTGTTGCAAATCCGGGGATTGCAAGGAAGATTGGGGATAAGAACAGAGACAGCAGGAACAAACCTGCCGTAACTAAGGATGTGAGACCTGTTCTTCCACCTGCGGCTACACCTGCACTGGATTCA
Source organism: uncultured Clostridia bacterium (assembly GCA_945830395.1). Classification (GTDB taxonomy): domain Bacteria; phylum Bacillota; class Clostridia; order Peptostreptococcales; family Anaerovoracaceae; genus Aminicella. Next base: position 47,905 of record CALZYE010000012.1, on the reverse strand, counting down.
ACATATGAAGTAACTGTTGAAGTTCCGATACAAGCTCCGGCAACAGTTCCGAGAGCATCGGCAAGCAGAGCATGTTTTGCACGGGGAAGATCTCCGTTTTCATCAAGTAAATTACCCTTTGCCGCTACACCGATAAGGGTTCCGACCGTATCGAAAATATCGACGAACAAGAAGGAGAATACGATTATAGCAAAATCTATTATATGACTTCCAATCCAGTCAAAATCGAAGGCAAAGATATTCATCTTAGTTGGAAGAAAGCTTCCCTTAAAACTTGGAATCAAAGAGAATACACCGTTTGCAGGGTCTACATGATACCAACCGGCTTCCTGAGCAATAATTCCCAGAACCCATGTTGCTAAAATTCCAATCAGGATATCTCCTCTAACCTTATAGTGATTTAAGATTGCAATAATCATAAGTCCGATAAGCGCCAGCACAAACTGGGGCGAACCGAAGTTTCCTAAAGTAACAAGTGTGGAAGGATCTCCTATAACGATTCCTGCACCCTTAAGTCCGACGATTGCTATGAATAAACCGATACCTGCAGTAATTCCGTATTTTAGATTTTCGGGAATATCATTTACAAGTTTCTCGCGGAAGTTGGTGAATGAAAGCAGAATAAATATGATACCTTCACAAAGAACCGCAGCAAGTGCAATTTTCCATGGATCCTGGATTCCTGCTTTTGCCATGGGGATACATACGCTGAAGGCAAAGTATGCATTTAGACCCATTCCGGAAGCAAGTGCAACAGGGTAATTGGCATAAAAAGCCATAATCAATGTAGCAAAGGCTGCCGAGATTGCAGTTGCAGTGAATACAGCCGCACTATCCATGCCCGCCGCTGATAAAATGTTTGGGTTGACTGCAAGAATGTATACCATTGCCAAAAATGTGGTAATTCCCGCAGTTACTTCTGTACGAACATCTGTCCCGTGCTCTTTAAGTTTAAAAAACTTTTCCATAAAATTCTCCTTTAAGTAAATAATATAATTACAAATTCACTTCTATTATATACAGATTTTCACACAATCTTCAAGAAAAAAATCCGATTTTGCCATTAAAAAAAGGAATATTGCAGGAAAATTACAGGCTTTTACAAATAAAAAACGAACTATATCTCAATACAGCTCGTAAAAAATCGTGTTTTTATATGTTTCATGCAGCCTATATGGTATAGACGCTGCACTTTGGAAGATCTTTATTTCTTGTTTTTCCCTGACAGCCTTTCTTCCTTGGAGGGCAACTGGGACATAACCACCGCTCCGAAGATTAGGATGCAGCCTATGTATCCTCTTACGGACATGCTTTCACCCAACATTATAGCGCCTGTTATCACTGAAAATACTGATTCCAAACATAGAATGAGGGAGGCTTCGGAAGGATCTGCGTCGGCCTGCGCCACAATCTGAAGCGTATAGGCTATACCACAGGATAATACCCCTGCATAAAGAATCGGGAACCAGCTTGCAAGAATAGATGCAAGATGCGGTGTCTCAAATATAAACATACATACAATTCCGATGCCTCCCGATACAAGAAACTGAATGCAGGAAAGTTTTACGCCGTCAGTCTTAGGTGAGAAGTAATCGATTATCATGATGTGGATTGCAAATGCAAAGGCACATAGAAGTACGAAGAAATCCCCTTTCTGTATGTGGAATCCCTCGTCAGGCTTCATGGTAAGAAGGTAAAGACCGAAGATTCCTATAAGGGCGCATAACCAGATGATTTTTCTGACCCTTTTCCCCAAGAAAATAGAGATAATAGGCACGATGATACAGTACAGGGATGTGATAAATCCCGACTTGCCTGCCGTTGTAAAGGCTACACCGTATTGTTGCACGGTGGAAGCTGCGAAAAGCGCAATTCCGCAGCATACACCTCCAAGTATAAGTGTATTTCTTTCTTTTGCTTTTTCTTCGGCGCTTATATCCTCTTTGGAAGTTTTATTTTTGGACATCGCGCCAAGAACGAGAATTACGGGAATTAGGGAAAGTCCCCCGATAAAGGTTCTGACACCGTTAAATGTGAAAGTTCCGATATCCGCTCCGACCTTCTGTGCAACGAAAGCAGAACCCCAAATGAAGGCGGTTAACAGTAATAACAAATCACTTTTCATTCTCTTACTCATAATTTTCTCTCCGATTTTGAAATTTAACTCTGACTTGATTATATTAAAATACAGGTTCTAATGCAATGAAAAATGTGATAATATGAATTAAAATAGTAATTAAAATGTCAACGGAAATTATCACGGCATTGAATGGCGAACAGGAGAAAGAAGGATGAATCACGAAGAAAAATTATTGACGCTTATCGGAGAAATCGCTGAACTTAACATGTCTGCTATGGATGAGGCCAAGCTGCGCCAAGATTCCCTTGCAAAGGTTCCGGGCAGCCTCGGAAGACTTGAGGATATTTCGATAAGGATGGCGGGAATCACCGGAAAGGTGACGGGTAATTCTCTGAAAAAACAGTGCATTGCCCTGTTTTGTTCCGATAACGGGGTGGTTTTTGAGGGAGTAGCTTCTGCTCCGCAATCTGTGACTATGGCGCAAACTATAAATTTTACCAGAAGAATAACAGGTGTCAGTTCACAGGCAAAGTATTTTGGAATTGATATTTTGGATATAGATATGGGTGTTGCAGAGGAAATTCCTAAAGAATTGTACACAGACGACATGATAAATGAAGAGGGGGAAATCTCCAAGAAAATCGTATACAGAAAGATAGAGAAAGGAACGAAAAACCTTGCAAAAGAAAATGCAATGACGAGGAGGCAAGCTGTAGATGCCATGCTTACGGGTTTTGAGGCGGCAGATGCGATGAAAGCTGCGGGAATTGAGCTTTGCGGAATAGGAGAGATGGGAATTGGAAATACCACTACCAGCTCCTGCCTTTTAAGAGCTGTTACGGGAACTTCTGCGGAGGAGCTTGTGGGACGAGGCGGAGGCCTTAATGATGAGGGGCTTGCGAAAAAAATCTTAATTGTAAGGGATTCGGCAGATGCCTGCAGGGATAAGGACACTCTGGATAAATTAGCTGCAGTGGGAGGTTTTGACATCTGTGCCATGGCAGGCTGCTTCTTAGGTGCGGCACGAAACAGAATGCCTGTAGTTATAGACGGCTTTATTTCCATGGTGGCAGCGGTGATAGCAAGCGAGTTTAATCCTTTGGCGAGAGATTATATGTTCGCTTCTCATAAGTCCAAGGAGATTGGGTATGTGACGGCTATGGAGCGCTTGGGGCTTCACCCTATGTTTGAGTTGGATATGAGATTGGGAGAGGGAAGCGGATGCCCGGTGGCATTTAAGGCTATGGAGGCAGCTTGTGCAGCCATGGATATAATGAAAACCTTGGCGGAAGGAGCCATAGATGACGCGTACTTGGATGAAATAAGAAAGGGAAATTTCTTTTAATCATGAATATTTTTATCAGCGGAGGATGTAAGAACGGTAAGTCATATCACGCGCAGGAGCTGGTGAGGGATATGGCAAGGCGAAAAGACATCCCGATGTATTACATCGCTACCATGATTTCTACAGGTCCTGAGGATGACCTCAGGATAAAAAGGCATATAAAGGACAGAGAAGGATGGGGATTTGTGACCCTTGAGCAGCCTAAGAATCTTTGCGGCATTTTGAAGAGGGATGATGTTAATTTGGAGGGAGCTTTTCTCATGGACAGCATAACGGCGCTTCTGCAAAATGAGATGTTTGGAATTGACGGAAGTTATAATGAAGAGGCAGGCTTTAAGGTAGCGGAGGACTTGATAAGATTTGGGAAGGCAACGGGAAATACAGTGTTTGTTTCTGACTATATTTATTCTGATGCGAGAGATTACGATGATTGGACGGAAAACTACAGGAGAAGTTTGGCGCATTGCGACAGAGAAACGGCAAAAATTTGTGACAGCGTTATAGAGACCTGCTTCGGAACATTCAGGGAATTAAAGAAGCCGAGGCAATAGCTGAACAAACCGAAAGAGTCAAGGAAATTAGTGAAATTGAGTAAACTGTATAAAGTATAGAAGTAAGAGAAACAGAATATAGAAAGTATAGGAAGTATAAATGATGAGATATGTAACTGCTTTTTTCATGGCATGGGGAAATTTTCTCACTTTGCCTTGTCCATATAAGAGATGGGACGGAAAATTAAAAAACTTAATGATGGTGTTTGTGCCATTGGTGGGCGCCATAATCGGACTTTTGTGGATGGCTGTAATCTGGGTATTGAGGCTCCTTGATATGAAATACGGAATACCCGATTCTATAGCTGCCTTAGTTTCTACTTTTTATATATTTGCTGTCTGTGGTTTCATTCATCTTGACGGGTTCATGGACTGCAATGACGCTATTTTGTCGAGAAGACCCCTTGAGGACAGGCAAAGGATTTTGAAGGATCCCACCGTCGGTGCGTTTGCCGTTGTAATGCTTGGATTTTTGCTCATGGCATGGTATGCGGCTATGATTGTGATATGGGATAAGGCTCCCTTAAGAGCGTTTTTTATACTTCCTGTTTTGAGCAGGCTGATTGCAGGCAACGATATTTTAGACTATAAGCCTATAGGACACAGTCAATATGCGGAGAATTACGATGCAAAAAAGGAGAGACAACAATGTAAAATGTATCTTGCCGTGTATTTTGTTTTAATCGCACTTGTGTTAACATTGGGGTCTGCACTAAGGGTTGTACTTCCAATGATTTCAGCGATTTTTGCCGGAGCGTTAATGGGCGGAATAAGCGGAGCTTATGGAAGGTGGCAGCTTGGAGGCATGAGCGGTGATATTGCAGGATACGAGATTTGCTGCAGTGAAATTTTCGGTGTACTCTTGATGGCGATGGCAGTTTACCTATAAGGAGCAGAGATGATTTTAATAATTGGAGGAGCATATCAGGGAAAACTTGATTATGCGAAGGAAACATACGGATTGAAGGATGATGAGATATTTGACTGTGCCGAGGCAAACGATAACGGGGATTGGCCGTCTATAGATTTAAAAGCAAAGGCTTTTAACCATTTTGAAAGGTATATTTTGGCGTGTACCAGAGAAGGTATCGAAGCGGCAGGTCATGTAGAGGCAAGCTTAGAAGAACTTAAGGATAAAATAATACTGGCAGATGATGTAACTCAAGGGGTTGTTCCTATGGACAAACTTGAGCGGGCGTGGCGCGAAGAAACAGGCAGGAGTCTCGTAATTTTAGGGAAAGAGGCGGAAAAGGTTATTAGGGTATTTTGCGGAATTCCTTATGAAATTAAGGGCAGCGGCAAGTATTAAGGGCAATGGATTAAATAAAGGTAATGGATTTTAGAGGTGAAAATGGTATCGAAATTAATACTTATCCGGCATGGAATAACGGAAGGTAATGAAAAAAAATGGTTTTACGGAAAAACAGATTTACCGCTTCTGGAAAAGGGAAAAGACATGCTTTTTCATTACAGGGAGCAGGGAGTTTATCCGGAAATTCCAAAAGATGCTCAGAAGATAGTTTCAGGACTTACGAGAACGAAGGAGACTATGGAGATTCTTTTCGGTTCGGGGGAATGGACGGAAATTCCGAATTTACAGGAAATGAACTTCGGCGATTTTGAATGTCACAGTTTTGAGGAAGTTGAAAAAAAACAGGATTTTCGCCGGTGGGTTTACGATGAAACGGAAAATGTACGCACTCCCGGAGGAGAAAGCAGAAAGGAATTTGTCTTTAGGGTAAAGACCGGATTGAAAGAGCTTATAGGTTTGCATCGCCTGAAAGAATGGTCCCACAGGCACGGAGGAGAAGATGCAGTTACGGTAACGGTTTGTCATGGCGGTGTTATATCATCCATAATGCAGGAGCTTTTCCCGGATGAGAATCACACCATGTGGGATTGGATTCCGGAGCCGGGGCTTGGATATGTGATAAATTTTAAGGAAGGCGAAGTAGCAGGCTACAGCAAAATAGAGGTAAAAAAAGAGCGGCAAATTGCCGGCAGGTAAAAAAATCGAAGCCGAGAACATACAAGATTTTGCGGCTTCTTTTTGTGTGTTTTATTCAGAATTTCATTCAGAGAGCCTGATGGAGATTTCTCCTGTGTGGAGGGTTTCGGTTTTATCTTTTTTCGCACCCTCAAGATACTGCACAATAAGCCCTCCGTCCTCTGCTATGTCAAGAGCTTTGGCAAGAATGCCGCTTTCGTCATATTTTGGGTGGACTTTAACCTCTTTTCCCAAAACTAAGCAACGGGATTTATATTCTCTGAGGAAACTTCTGTCTTCTATTTTGTCAAGGGAAACTACGGTTTCATTAATTATTTCCGCAGCGAGACTGTTTCGCGAGAAACTGCCTGTTTCTTCGGAAATCGAACCGGCTATTTCCTTTAGATCATCAGGAAAATTTCCGGGGAAACAGTTTATGCCGATTCCGATTATCAGGCTGTCTATCTGTCCCGTCTCAAAATTAGTCTGTGCTTCTGTAAGAATTCCGCAGACTTTTTTATTTCTTATGAAAATATCATTTACCCACTTTATCTCAGCTTCTTCTCTGCACACTTTTTCGATTGCTCTGCAGACGGATGTTGCTGCAGCCATGGTGACATAGAGAGATTTATCAAGTGAAAAGCCGGGTTTTAGGGCTATAGTAAGATAAAGACCGGTGCCGCCGGGAGATTCAAAAGTTCTGCCGAGTCTGCCGCGTCCTTCTGATTGTCTGTTTGCGATTAGAATTATAGGTCGGTGGCTCATGCTCTTGTGTTTTGCCATATCGTTGGTGGAGGTTACGGCATCATAAACCTCTACATCGCAGGGCACATTCAGGTCTTTTGAGATGATTTCATGTGACAGTATATTACCTTCTCCAAGCAGGCGATAGCCTTTATTTGTTTTACTTTCGATCAGGTATCCGTCCTTTTTCAAGGCGGTGATTCCCTTCCAAATTGAATTTCTGGATAGATTCAGCGTATCTGCTATGGATTGACCTGAAACGAATTTACCTTCACTCAGAGATAATAATTCAAATAACTTTTCTTTTGTAGTCATACTTGCTTCAGCAAAAGGAGTTTATAGGACCTTTGCATTTTTCCCTTTCATAAATTTTCGCACTGCGGCGTTGAATGCTCCGGGATTCTTCTTAGAAACAAAATGATCCCCCTTTATGAAAATCAGCCTGGAATTTTTGATGTGCTTGTGTATAAATCTGGTATGGCTTTCCTTAATCATATCGCAGGTTCCCGCAATAACAAGGGTAAAAGCCTTTATACGGTGCAGTTCATCCAAAGTGATGTTGGGCTGATTTATCATTAGGCTCAGAAATTCTCCACGGCGCTTGATGAACTTTCTTATCCCTTTGAAGGGCAGATACTTATAGAGGAATTTTCTGATCTTATGTTCGATTTCCACCGGAATTTGCACAACAGGATGTACTCCGTCAGAGTTGAGATTCCCGCTGTAAAGTATCAGTCTGTCCACCATATCGGGATATTTGCCGGCAAAACACATGGCTATATTTGCGCCATCCGAAAACCCCAGAATATGTGCTTTCTTAATTCTTTTTTTGTCCATGAAGTGTTTTAAGTCCTCTGCAAACTGTCTTATGGTGAACGGAGTTTTGCCTCGTCCGGTTTTGCCGTGACCGCGGGTGTCAAGGGCAATGACTTGGTAATTCTTAGAAAATTCCTGTATTTGGCTGTCGAAGTAGGAAGAATCTTCGTTGTTCCCATGAAGAAGTATCAGTGGTTCACCTTTGCCTTTTTTTATGTAATGATGTTTCAAATTCATGTTTACTTACCAAATTTAATCTGAAAAACGGAGATGCAATCAATGAATCGCAACATAATCCTCATAATATTTATGTTATTTTTTCATAAGAATTATAACATATTTTTTTAGTATAAGCCAAAAAACACGGAAATTTTTCATATAAACAGACTTGCCACTTTTACGGACACTTATAAAGTTCAGGGTCTTAGATTTTTTGACCTGCTTTGTGTTTTATATATATGAGTTGCACCTGCAATTAAAAATATATATGTTGATATGATGAATAAAGAGGTTTAAGACTTTTAAACCTTCTGATTTTATGGTACTATTATTCCGTATAAATACGCGTTTGCAAAGCTTCGTATACGAGGCTGAAATATCGTCAAAGATGGGATAATTGCGGAGGAAAATATATGGAAACCCGAGAACTTGGGGTTTATATCGGAGGTATGGCGGTTCTTATAATATTGTCGGCGTATTTTTCGGCGACGGAGACGGCTTTCACCTCTATTAACAGGATAAGGCTGAAGAATATGGCAGGGGACGGAAACCGGAAGGCCAGGAGGGTACTGCTTTTAGAAGAGCAATACGATACTCTCCTTTCCACAATTTTGGTGGGCAACAATATAGCAAACATTGCCACTACAGCTATTGCCACCGTTTTTTTCGTAAACCTCTGCGGAAAATACGGACCTACCATTTCCACAGTGGTGATAACCTTGATAGTTCTAATCTTCGGAGAAATTTCCCCAAAGAGTTTGGCCAAGGAATACCCGGAAAGGTTTGCCATGTTTTCGGCTCCTTTTATACATTTTCTCATGGTGGTGTTCACACCGATAAACTGGATTTTTGCGCAGTGGAAGAAGCTTCTGCGGCTGATTTTCAAAGTTGATGCAGATAGAGGAATTACCGAGGAGGAGATTAGAACTCTGGTGGAAGAGGCGGCAACAGAGGGGAGCATAATGTCGGAGCAGGAGGAGCTTATCCAAAATGCCATAGATTTCAATGAACTTGAGGCTTGGGATGTTCTGACGCCGAGGGTTGACATCAAGGCAATAGAAATCGACGATACGAAAAAAGATGTGGGGGCGCTTTTCAAGGATACCGGTTTCTCGAGGATGCCGGTGTACGAGGACGATCTGGATAATATTTTGGGAGTGCTTAATCAAAAGGATTTTCACAATTTTATCTCCGGAACGAGAAAGACTATTGCAGATTATGTTAAACCGGTGGTATTTGTGGCAGGCTCCATGAAGTGTGCCGATCTTCTGAGAAAACTGCAGGCGAATAAAACTCAGATTGCCATAGTTGTGGACGAGTACGGCGGTACAGAAGGCTTGGTCACAATGGAGGACATAATAGAAGAGTTGGTGGGTGAGATATACGACGAACATGACGCAGTTGAAACGGAGGGAATCATTCCTCTTCGAGATGGAAGTTTTCGAGTTTTGGGGAATGCCAATGTTGAGAAAATCTTCGATTATTTTGACGAGGAAATAGACATGAATGCCACCACTGTAAACGGCTGGCTGATTTTACAGATAGATAAACTGCCGGAGGCAGGGGATGAATTTGAATATGATGCAGGCGGCAAAATTTTTAGAGGAAAGGTAACAAAGGCTGATTCAAGAAAAGCTTTGGAAATAAATTTGAAAGTGGAAGAAAAGCAGGAAGATGAACTGCAAAAGGCAGAAAGGGGTATTAACTGATGAGCTTTATAGAAAAAATCTTCGGAGATTTGAACAAGAGAGAAGTAAAAAAAGTAAACAAGATTGTAGATAAAATAGTAATCCTTGAGGAAACTATGGCAGAGTTGTCTGACGAGGAACTGAAGGCGAAAACGCCTGAATTCAAAGAAAGGCTTGCAAATGGTGAAACATTAGATGATATTCTCCCGGAAGCTTTTGCAGCATGCCGTGAAGCAGCATGGAGAAGTGTCGGGATGAAACCTTTCCGCGTGCAGCTGATAGGCGGAGTGGTTTTGCATCAGGGGAGAATTGCAGAGATGAAGACCGGTGAAGGTAAGACCTTGATGGCAACACTTCCGGTTTATCTCAACGCTCTTTCAGGAAAAGGCGTGCATGTAGTTACCGTTAATGATTACCTGGCAAAGCGTGACTCGGAGTGGATGGGGAAAGTCTATTCCTATATGGGACTCAGCGTAGGCTGCGTCATTCACGGAATTACCGAGGAAGAACGCAGAGCGGCCTATGAGGCGGACATTACATACGGAACCAACAATGAATTCGGATTTGACTATCTGAGAGATAACATGGTCACATATGAGGAAGAGCTGATGCAGAGGGAGCTCAATTTCGCCATCGTGGATGAGGTGGACTCCATCTTGGTGGATGAAGCCAGAACTCCTCTTATCATTTCAGGTCAGGGAACAAAGTCTACGGATCTGTACAATAAGGCGAACTCCTTTGTAAAAGGTCTTGCCAAGGGTACGGATTTTGAAATTGAAGAGAAGGATGAACAGATTTCCCTCACAGAAAGCGGTATCGAAAAGGCGGAGGATTATTTTGACCTTGAGAATTTCGGAGATCCGGAAAATATGGAAATCAACCATCATGTTCAGCAGGCGCTGAAAGCCCACAATATGATGGAAAAGGATGTTGATTACATAGTAAAGGAGGGAGAAATTGTAATAGTAGATGAATTTACGGGACGCCTTATGTTTGGACGCCGTTACAGCAACGGTCTTCACCAGGCGATTGAAGCCAAGGAAAGGCTTAAGGTTCGTTCGGAATCAAAGACTCTTGCCACGGTTACTTTGCAGAACCTGTTTAGGATGTACAATAAACTTGCAGGTATGACAGGTACGGCAAAGACTGAGGAAGATGAGTTCCGTGAGATCTATAACATGGATGTTGTAGTTATACCGACAAACAAAGATGTAATTCGTAACGATATGCAGGATGCTGTCTATCAGAAAGAAAAAAGTAAATTCAAGGCTATTGCGGAAAAGGTGGAGGAAGTTCATGCAACGGGTCAGCCTGTTCTTGTAGGTACTATTTCCATCGAAAAATCCGAGCTGATCAGTGACCTTCTTAAGAAAAAGGGAATTTCTCACAATGTTTTGAACGCTAAACAGCACGAAAAAGAAGCGGAAATCGTGGCAGAGGCGGGGAGACTGGGAATGGTCACCATCGCTACGAATATGGCAGGTCGAGGTACCGATATTCTGCTGGGAGGTAATCCCGACTTTGAGGCTCGCAAAGAAATGAGAAAGAAGGGTTATTCCGATGAAGAGATAAGCTTTGCCACCGGATTTGCAAAGTCCGATGACGAAAAATTAAATGAAGCCAGAGAAGTTTATCATGACCTGTATGACAGTTTTAAGGTGGAGAGAGACAAGGAACACGATAAGGTGGTTGAGCTGGGAGGATTATATATCATAGGCACGGAGCGCCATGAATCAAGGCGTATAGACAATCAGCTCCGCGGTCGTGCGGGAAGACAGGGAGATCCCGGCACAACACAGTTCTTCATATCCTTGGACGATGAACTCATGCGCCTGTTCGGCGGAGAGAGAATGCAGAACCTTGTTAAGAAGATGGGGCTTGAAGAGGATGAGGCCATAGAAGCCGGAATGCTGAGCAGATCCATTGAGGGAGCACAGAAGAAGGTTGAGGGCAGGAACTTCGGAATTCGTAAATATGTTCTGCAGTATGACAATGTTATGAATAAGCAGAGAGAAATCATATACGATGAACGCCGCAAAGTCCTGTTTGGAGAGGATTTGAGAGATTACATCATGAATATGATGCAGGATCTTGTGAGTCATATGATTGACCCTATCGTTCTCGCTTCAAAATATCCTGAAGAATGGGATTTTGAAACCCTGAATAAGAATCTTCGCCGTCTGAACAGAGAATATAAGGGGAAAACGGAATACAGCACAGATGAACTTGCCGTAATGACACCGGACTCCTTGAAAGAAGAGATTTTTGCTGAATTTGAAAAAATGTATGAGGCAAAGGAAAGAGAAATCGGAAAAGAACAGATGCGTGAAGTTGAGCGCATGATTCTCCTGAGAGTTGTGGACAATCTGTGGATGGATCAGATTGATGCCATGGATCAGCTGAGAGAGGGGATCGGACTTCGTGCCCTCGGACAGCAGGACCCGGTTGCAGCCTATGCACAGGAGGGTTTCGACATGTTTGATTCCATGATAAGTGAAATCAAGGAGGAGACCGTAGGCTATTGCTACAGCGTAACTATGGAGACGGATACGCAGCGTCATTCGGTAATTGAAATCGGCGGTGAGATGAAAGCCGATGATGTGGATGACAGACTTCTCATGGCTATGCAGGGAGGAGCTTCGGAGGATACACAAGTTCCGGAAAGAGAGCATAAGCAGGATACAGTAAAGAGAAGCCAACCTAAGATTGGAAGAAATGATCCTTGTCCTTGCGGAAGCGGAAAGAAGTATAAAAATTGCTGCATGAGAAAAGATATGGAAATTGAAAGAGAGAATATGGATGCTTAAACTGGATCCGATTAGACAGGAGTTGCCGGAGAAGAAAAAGGCTCTCCTTGGAATAGGCGAATCATTAGGGTTATCTGAGCTGAAAAAAAAGGCTGAAGAGCTGAACGGTATGGCGATGAAAGAGGACTTCTGGGACGATCCGGAAGAAGCGCAAAAGCTGCTGAAAAAGAAAAGCACCCTGGAAAATAAGGTCAATGCCTATGAAAAACTTAAAAGAGGACTTTCCGATGTGGAGGAACTTATGAGCCTTGCTGAAGAAATGGAAGATGAAGAGGAAGCTGACAGTGTAATCGCAATGTATAAAGAACTTTCGGAGGAACTGGAAAGCTTCAAATTAGAAACTCTCCTACATGGAAAATACGACCACAACAGTGCGGTTATCTCTCTCCACGCCGGAGCAGGCGGTGTGGAAGCTATGGACTGGGCTGAGATGCTTTTGAGGATGTATACAAGATGGGCCGACAGCAAGGGCTACGATGTAAGACTCGTTGATATTCAGGACGATACGGAAGCGGGGATAAAGAGCGCCACAGTGATGATAGAGGGAGAAAATGCTTACGGTTATTTGAAACACGAAAAGGGTGTTCACAGATTAGTGAGAATTTCACCTTTCAATTCGGCAGGGAAGAGAATGACCTCCTTCGCGGCCCTTGAGGTTATGCCGGAAATTGACGATGAACTTACCGTGGAGATAAATCCTGAGGATATTCGCATAGATACATTTAGAAGCAGCGGCGCAGGCGGACAGCATGTAAACAAAACCGACTCTGCAATAAGGATTACGCACCTTCCTACAAATATCGTAGTTACATGTCAGAACGAGAGAAGTCAGCATCAGAACAGGGAAGTTGCCATGAAGATTCTCATGTCTAAGCTTCTTGATCTTGCAGAGCAGCAGCACAAGGAGGACTTGGCGGAAATCAAGGGAGATTTTTCGCAGATTACATGGGGTTCTCAGATAAGATCCTATGTTTTTCAGCCGTATACTATGGTCAAGGACCATAGAACCGGCGCTGAAGTGGGAAATGTGGGGGCTGTTATGGATGGGGACTTGGATCATTTCATCAATGAAGAATTGAAGCAGTTATAAAATAACGAAAAGCTTGCGCACTTTTGACAGGTGATGCAAGCTTTATTGCGTAAGAAAAATGAGAAGTAAGCAGGCGGCAGAGGCTGATACTGAGACAATTAGCGGAGTGCAAGCAGGAGATTTTACAGATGGATATTTTAAAAAAGCTGGCAGAAGAATTTCAAATTAGACAGAGTCAAGTGGAAACAACGGTTTGCCTCATAGACGAGGGTAACACCGTTCCTTTCATAGCAAGATACAGAAAGGAAGCTACAGGAGGGCTTACAGACATAACTCTGAGAGCTTTGGAGGAAAGGCTGCAGTACCTCAAAGGACTTGAAGCGAGGAAAGAAGAAGTTTTGCGTCTCATTGAGGAACAGGGCAAACTGACAGAAGAACTTGCCTCGGATATTTCTAAAGCCGAAATTTTGCAGAGAGTAGAGGATTTATACAAACCGTATAAGCAGAAGAAAGCGACAAGAGCATCGAGGGCCAAGGCAAAGGGTCTTGAACCCCTTGCCATGATTATTTTTGCAGGTCAAAAGGAATCGGGAAATCCCTTGGATTTTGCGGCGGAGTTTGTGGACGATGATAAAGAAGTTGCAACGGCGGAAGATGCCTTACAGGGTGCGCAGGATATAATTGCGGAAATGATTTCCGAGGACGCAGATATCGTTGCGGAAATAAGGAAAAAAACTTACGGCTTCGGGATGATTTCCACGGAAGCTACAGACCCGGAAGAAAAAACGGCATATGACATGTATTACGGAAGCAGCGAAGGCATATCAAAGATTCCAAACCACAGAGTTCTGGCTATAAACAGAGGAGAAAAGGAAAAGAAACTGAAAGTGAAAGTTCTCACAGATTCTGAGCAGTTTCAAGCTCTCCTTGAAAAGAAACTCATACGAAACAAGAAGTCAATCTTTGTCGAAATTATGAAAACCACCATAGCAGATTCCTACAAACGACTGATTGCACCGTCTGTAGAAAGAGAGATGCGAAAGACTTTGACAGAAAGGGCGGAGGCGGAGGCCGTAAAGGTTTTTGCCAAAAACACGGAGAATCTTCTGATGGCACCTCCTGTAAAGAATAAAAAAGTAATAAGTATAGACCCGGGTTACCGCACGGGGTGCAAGGTTGCGGTGCTGGACGGAACGGGAAAGCTGAAGGCATATACTACCATATATCCGACACAGCCGAAGAACGATATCGCAGGAACGGAAAAAACTCTAAAGACTTTGATTGAAAAATACGGCTGCGATGTAATCGTCATAGGAAACGGAACGGCTTCAAGAGAGACGGAGGAAGTTATAGGAAACTTTCTGAATAAAAATCAGTATGCAATTCAATATACTATCGTAAATGAAGCGGGAGCCTCGGTTTATTCCGCATCAAAGCTCGCTGCTGAGGAATATCCGGATTTGGATGTTACAACCAGAGGAGCGATGTCCTTGGGCCGCCGCCTTCAGGACCCTTTGGCGGAGCTTGTGAAGATAGATCCAAAGCACATCGGGGTAGGACAATATCAGCACGATATAAACCGGAAGATGCTCGAAAGTGCGCTGACAGGTGTTGTGGAAAATTGCGTAAACAGAGTGGGTGTTGACCTTAACACAGCATCTCCTTCACTTCTCTCCTATGTTGCGGGAATCAATATGTCCATCGCAAAGAATATTGTGGCTTGGCGCGAAGAAAACGGCAGATTTGAAAATCGCAAACAGCTTCTTAAGGTTCCGAAACTGGGAGCAAAAGCCTTTGAGCAAAGTGCGGGGTTTCTCAGAATTACGGAGGGCGCTTCCTCAAAAGCCAAAGACAAGTCAAACTTCATTGAAGAACCTTTAGACAGCACCTCCGTTCACCCGGAGTCGTATAAGCCTGCAAAGGAGATGATGCTTAGACTTGGGATTTCGGCACGCGACATATTGTCAGGCGGAGTGGGAGACTCCTTAGATACAAAGCTTGGGGAAAAATATCCGGCTAAGAGGCTGTCGGGCAGCATAGACAAGCTGGTTTCTGATTTGTCACAGAGCCTTGATGTGCAGGTGGGAAAACCCACCGTTATTGATATTATTTCCGAACTGAAGAAGCCGGCGCGAGACCCTCGTGACAGTGCTCCTGAGGTTATATTCAGAAATGATGTTCGAGATTTTGAAGATTTGAAGCCGGACATGGAACTGACAGGGACTGTCAGAAATGTTGTGGACTTCGGAGCCTTTGTTGACATAGGTGTGAAACAGGACGGGCTTGTTCATATCTCAAAGCTCAGCAAGAAATATGTGGCTCACCCCATGGATGTAGTTTCGGTGGGGGATACAGTTAAGGTGAAAATCATCAGCGTAGATAAGGAAAAGAAGAAGGTTGCCCTAAGCATGATTTTTTAACAGAGGATAAGGATATGCTGAATATTCATTATGGAAGAGAGTCTGTAAATAAGGAAAAGTTCATATTTGAAGAAATAAAGAGGAAGGGCTACGGTGTCGAAAAGCCTGTTTGGGTTATAGTTCCGGACCAGTATACGCTGGAAGCAGAGCGCAGAGCTTTTGAGTTTTTGGACTCAAAGAGCCTGATTGGCATTGATGTATATAGTTTTTCTCGCCTGGGCCATAATATCGTTGGAGAGGTGTTTGGAAATAATCAGACATTTATCGACAAGTACGGCAGGCACATGTTGCTCCGAAAAATAGCAAAGGAACAGGAGGAAAATCTGCAGGTGTACAAAGGCAATATGCAAAAAAGCGCATTTACCGAGATGACCAATGATTTTATCTCCGAACTGAAACAGTATAATATTACTTTGGAGAAATTCAGAAGTTTATGTGCCGATATGGCAGGAAATGAGCTTCTCGGCAAAAAACTGTCAGACCTTTCGATAATCTATGATGAATATGAGAAAAAAATAGAGGGAAAATATCTTGATTCAGAGACCTTTCTGGATATGTTCAAAGAAGGAATAGGAAGGTCTGAGAAAATTCGGGAAGTCGAAATTTGGATTTACGGATTTGATTCTTTTTCCCCGAAGAATATTCGGGTGATACAGGAACTCGCAGTAAAATCCAAGGAACTGAATCTTGTTTTGACTTGCGATTACGGATGCAGAGATGAGGAATTGTTTTCATTGCCTATGGGAATAATAGATGAGTTCAGAGAGCTTTTCGGGGAAGAAAATCTGTCGGTTGGGCAGATAGAAAGCAGATATGAAAACACTTCCGGGGCGGAAGCTCTGAGGCATATTGAGAGGGAACTCTACGCCCCCGTTCCAATGCCTTTGGATGCAGAGGATGAAGATGATGCCGTATCTGATTCCGTTACGATTTGTGAAGCGGCAAACCTGTACAATGAAGCTGAATCTGCTGCCGCATATATAAGGGATTTGCTCCGCAAAGAAAATTACAGGTACAGAGACATTGTGCTTATTTGTAATGACCAAACCGGCAGAGGGAATATCTTATCAAGGGTATTTGAGGAGTACGAGCTGCCGTTGTTTCACGATGAAAAACGAAAGATAATAAATGCCAATCCCGTGATTTATCTGATTTCCATGCTTGAGGCAGTGGCAAATAAATTCAGAACCACAGATATATTTAGAGTTTTAAAAAGCGGATTGACTTCATTTTCCGTGGATGAGACAGAGGAACTTGAAAACTACACCTTGAAGTACAGAATAAAGGGAAATATGTGGAAAGTTCCTTTCAAATACGGTGATTTTGAGTATGGTGAAGAAGGTCTTGAGCGGATAAACGGATATAGGGAAAGGATATCAAGTCTGCTCACGGAGCTTGAAAGTATAGGGAAAGAAAGCGAAACAGTAAAGGACTTTGTAGAGAGATATTATATATTCCTGATGGAAAGGGTGTCGGTTCGGGAGAATTTGAAAAACTTCATGAACTTTCAGTACGAACACGCAGGAGAAGATTATGTTGAGGAGACGAGACAGATTTTTTCCATGGCTGTGGGCATTCTCAACCAGATTGTGGAGATAATAGGAGAAGAAAAGTTTGAGCTTGAAGAATTCTTGGATTTGTTCAAGGTGGGACTTTCAGCGGTTGAAGTCGGACGGCTGCCTTCTTCTGTGGATGATCTGATGCTGGGAACTATGCAGAGAACAAGAACGGGAAGCGCAAAGGCATTGATAATAGTGGGTGCAAATGAAGGAATTTTGCCTGCAAACTCATCAAATGAAGGACTTTTTGCAGCGGAAGAACTGGAGATGCTGGCAGGACAGGGCTATGTGCTGGGGAAACTGGATAGAATCAGGATTCAGGAAGAGCGCATGGCCATATACAGGAATCTGTCAAAGCCCTCTGAACATCTATGGATAAGTTACTCCACAGGAGATGAAGAAGGCAGGGAGATAAGGCGCTCAGATGTAGTGGACACAATTTTGAATATATTCCCGAGTATGGAAGTGAAAAAAGATATTCTGAATGCAGATGACGAGCTTAAGCTGATAGGTAGCAGACAAAGTACTCTGAAATATTTATCCGATGCTTTGCGAATTGATAACAGCAGGGTAAGTTCTTGCCTTTCTCCAATCTGGAAAAGCGCGCAAAGCTGGTACGAAAAAAATGAAAGTGCAAAGCTGCAGGTTATCAAAGACGGTCTTAACTTCGATAACAGAGTAAAACCTCTTGAAAGACATTTTACGGATTTATTTTTTAAAAAGGACTATACAGGCAGCAAAATTTTATCTCCCTCAAGGTTGGAAAAATATTCTCATTGTCCTTTTTCCTACTATGTTACATATGGTTTAAAACCCGACGAACTCAGGAAGTTTCAGGTGGCAAGCAGAGAAATCGGAGATATTTACCATGCAAGCATAATGCGCGTGACTGCAAAGTTGACTGAGGATAATTTGTGGCAGGACATTTCAGAAGAGGAGTGTAGAGAACTTCTGGATAAGGCTATTGAAATTGAAACCGCAGGATACAGAGGAGGACTCTTTGAGTTTGGAAGGGAGGAAAGCTATAAGAAAAAGCGTATACGAGAGACCTGTATGAAATCTCTGCAAATCCTCATATATCATGTGAGAGAGGGTAAGGTAAAAGACAGTAAGTTTGAAGCCTCCTTCGGCAAGGGGAAAAGTATTGACCCAATTACGGTTCAAACTTCGTCGGGAGAAACGATATATATAGAAGGCATCATAGACAGACTGGATTATTTGGAAAACGACAGAGTCAAAGTTATAGACTATAAGTCGGGAGACTTAAAACTTAATCTTGACGAGATTGAAAAAGGATACAGACTGCAGCTGATGTTATATATGAAAGCAGCTCAAGGAGAAGAAAGAAAACCTGCAGGGATGTTTTATTTTCACATTCACAGCCCGAAGCTGAAAGATTTTTACGGTGAAAATTCGCAGAACCTTGATGAGATGATTAGGGCGGAGATAAATAAGAATTTTAAACTCGAAGGCATAATAATCCATGATTCGGATACTGTGGAGGCTATTGCCGGAGCGTTTGAAAAAAATTCCGATATAGTGGATGTAAAAATCAATAAAAGCGGTGAGCTTAAAGGAAAGGCGCTGATTTCGGAAGATGACTTTGAAAACCTGCAGGAAAGGGTAATTGAAAAGGTTAAAAAACTCGTAAAATCTATGGAGGAAGGGGATATAGATATTTTCCCTATGAGAAGGAAAGATAATGCCGCCTGCGATTATTGCAGCTTCAAGGGGATTTGCCGCTTTGATTTGGGCTTTCGCGGCTGCGGATACAACTATATAAAAAAATAAATTTCTTGCAAAGAGTTCTTACTCGTGCTAAACTAATTTGGTACGAGATATGTTCTTTGCAATTTGCTTCCGTGGCTCAGTTGGTAGAGCAGCGCATTCGTAACGCGCAGGTCAGCGGTTCGATCCCGCTCGGGAGCTCCATTATAAAGCATCCTGTTTGTCAGGATGCTTTTTGCGTGGGAGCAATCGGCAGTTTTCACGATGCTTGATTCAAATATGGGTCAAACGGTTCACAGGAGTGACTCAAATATGACTCAAAACGACATCGTATAACCCCAAATATTAATTTTATCGGTGAAAAGAAAGAGAGAAATTAAAGCAAAAACTGTTTTTATTTGCTAATTTAAGTTTTTTGCCATTTGAAAATGTTTTTGCAAGAAGAATAGAAATGGCTGTAATAGTTGCAAATACTGATAATTATTAAATTATGAATGAAAGCTGTCTTTTGGAAGCAAATAAAATCAAGCTTTTTGATGAAAGTTGGCACGAGGATTGCTTTATATATAGGTGTAAATGATAATACAGCTATTCATATAAATGGAGGGTTAAAATGAAGAATGAAAAGGATTTGAGAAAAGCTTACAACCACGCTTACGCATTAGTTACGACTGTTCAGGCAGAGGACATGAAGGAAAAAATCATTGTTAATGTTATGAAAAGTCAGCTAAAGGGGAAATATTCAAATGCGGAAATCATTGAATATGCTCAGAGAGAGCTTCGTAAGGTTGAAGAATCCAAGTTCAAGTTCCAGTTTTGGTCCTTCAACATCCTATCTAATTAGTAGATAGTTTATAAAAATGCCCATAATAACACCAAAATATGTCCTCAACAATTTTGGAATTTGAAAGCCGCTTAAAAAGTGGTTTTCTTTTTTTGTAAGGCCATGGAACGGGTGTTTCAGCTTATAGGGGGAAAAGAGTTGATAAAAATCGCTTAATTGGGATAAAATGACTTGATTAAAGACTTGTACAAAGGCACCCCCCACCCGTTAGAAAGAAGAATCTGATGAGTGGGGGCTTATGTATTGAAGATGTACCTTATAAATTGAGATTGCATTCAACTTATATATTGAGGTTACATTCAATTTTTATTCGGTGAATTCAGCATCGCAGTATATGCAGCGATAAACTTTCTTTTCCTTGTTTACGAGTTTAAACTTGTGAGGTATTTCCTGCTCAATGGAAGTTATGCATCTCGGATTTTTGCACTTAATTACATTTGATAGAGATTCAGGTAAATCAAGGTGCACTTTCTTTTCAAGCTTTCCCTCTCTCACTATGTTAACGGTTATATTGCTGTCGATGTAGCCTAAAATGTCGAAGTCAAGGTCTATGTCGCCGTCAACTTTTATAATATCTTTTTTGCCGTATTTCTCGCTGTCGGCATTCTGTATGATAGCTACACAGCATTTCAGCTTCCCGAGGCCGAGGAGCTCGTATATACGCATACTTTTTCCCGCCTGAATGTGATCTAAAACTACTCCTGTGTGTACTCCGTCTATATTCATAAATTTTCCTCTCTTTCCTTTAATTCTTATTTTGAATCAATGGTGATTTTTGGTAAAATCACATGATTGCATTAAATTGAATGTATTGCAGTGTGTAATGAGTTGAATCCTTACGATTTACTATGTCTGTATTTACTTGAAGAACTCTTTTATTTTATGCCTAATAAATACAGTATCAGTGCCATACGAATGTATTTTCCGCATAGTGCCTGATAGAAGTAGCAAGCTCTGGAATCATCGTCCACCTCAACGGAGATTTCATTAACTCTTGGCAGAGGATGAAGGATTATCAAATCTTTTTTTGCAGGTTCCAAGAGGTCAAGGTTTAGAATGAAGCTGTCCTTCAGCCTGATATAATCTTCTTCGTTGAAGAAACGCTCTTTCTGAACTCGAGTCATATAGAGGATATCAAGCTCAGGAATGGCATCTTCAAGCTTTTCGTATTCAACCCACTTCGCACCTGCTCGGTCCATGGTTTCCTTTACATAATCGGGAAT
The DNA here is from genome assembly GCA_945830395.1 of uncultured Clostridia bacterium. Taxonomy (GTDB): domain Bacteria; phylum Bacillota; class Clostridia; order Peptostreptococcales; family Anaerovoracaceae; genus Aminicella. The sequence continues at coordinate 26,864 of CALZYE010000012.1, read as the reverse complement.
TCTCAGCTCCGCAGGTGAAATCAAAGCAAATTTTACATTTTCGTAACGGAGCATAGCCTCAATCAGGGAATGAACGGTGCGCCCGAACTTAAGGTCTCCGCATAAACCGATGGTGCAGTTGCCAAGTCCGCCTTTTTTTCGGCTGATGGTAAGAAGGTCTGTAAGGGTTTGCGTCGGATGGAAGTGTCCGCCGTCGCCGGCATTTATGATGGGAACGGTGGTCTTTGTGCTTGCGATAACCGGAGCTCCCTCTTTAGGATGGCGCATTGCTATGATGTCGGCGTAGCATCCTGCCATTATTACCGTGTCGCTGACGCTTTCCCCTTTTTTGGTTGAACTTGTACTTGCATCGTCAAAGCCCAGAACATTTCCGCCAAGCTCCATCATTGCAGCAGTAAAGCTGAGTCTGGTTCTTGTACTGGGCTCAAAGAACAGAGTTGCCAGTTTCTTATGGGCGCAGATATCCTGATATTTTTCGGGATTTGCTATGATGTCGTCTGCAATTTCAATCAGATGATTGATTTCTTCCACCGTGAAGTCTGTGATGTTGATGAGATTGCGAATTTTATTCATGTTTGTACCTCCTATTCCATCCAGCCGGTATCGGACGGATTTTCTCTAAACTTTAAAATTTTAATTTTATCTTCAGGTTTTATATAACCGGATTCGGCGGCTACTTCAACCAAAGTGTCCAAGTCACTTAAACTGTGATTTTCGATGTTTTTTTCTGCAAGGCGTTCAAAGCCCTTTTTCATGCCATAGGTAAATATGCTTGCAACTCCAAGGACATTGGCACCTGCCTCTCTCAATACTTCTGCGGTTTCGCAGCAGGAGCCTGCGGTGGAAATGAGATCCTCTATGACTACAACCTTCTGCCCCGGAATCAGTTTCCCTTCAATCCGGTTTGTTCTTCCGTGATCCTTTTTGCTTCCGCGAACATAGCCCATAGGTAAATTCATAATATGACCTACTATGGCGGCATGGGCAATACCTGCAGTGCTGGTTCCCATTAGAACCTCAGCTGCGGGATAAAAGTTGCCGATAGTCTTTGCCAGAGCTTCTTCAATGCGGGTTCTTACGGCAGGTGATGTCAGAGTAAGTCTGTTGTCACAGTAGATTGGACTTTTGATTCCGCTTGCCCATGTGAAAGGATCCTCAGGTCTTAAGAAAACGGCTTCGATGGATAGTAAGTCTTTTGCAATTTCTTTGTTTATCATTATAGAACTCCTTTTTATTATAGAACTGAAAGTTATGGATGAAAGCCGCACAGGGGTTTTTGTATTTTAGCCACTGCACCTGCGATATTCTTTTTTTTAGTTACATTGGTTACAAAATTTCTTGATGCGGCTTTAGTTATTTAAACTGCGAGATTTCTTGACTTAGTTATCTCAGTTGCAAAATTCCCTGATGCAGCGTTTGTAAGCTTCCACGGGATCATCAGCTTTGGCTATGGGGCGGCCTACCACGATGTAGTCTGAACCGATTTCCCTTGCCCTTTCCGGAGTCGTAATCCTGGTCTGGTCATCTGCAGAATTACCTGAGAAACGGATGCCGGGAGTTACTGTCATGAAATCTTTTCCGCAGTTTTTGTGGATTGCCGCTGCTTCCAGCGGTGAACATACAACACCGTCAAGTCCTGCTGCTTTCGTATTCTTCGCATAGGCGATGACAACATCCTCAAGATTGTGGGGAATTAGCAAATCCCTTTGCATCTGCTCCTGAGCTGTGGATGTCAGCTGTGTTACGGCAATCAAAACAGGACTTGTTCCGTCACTGCGGGTTAGACCTCGTCTTGCGGCTTTCATCATCTCTATAGTTCCGGAGGCGTGGACATTTGTCATATCGACACCGAGCGTTGAAAGAGATACCATAGCTTTTTCCACCGTATTTGGAATGTCGTGAAGTTTTAAATCCAGAAAAATCTTATGTTCCCGGGCTTTTATTTCTTTTACGATTGCAGGACCCTCTGAATAGAAAAGTTCCATGCCGATTTTTACAAAGGGCTTGCAGTCTGTGAATTTGTCTAAAAATTTCAGGGTGTCTTCTTTGCTTGGAAAATCACAAGCGATTATTACATCTTTTCCCATTACTCAATTACTCCTATGATTTCGTTTATATTTTGTATTCCCAGAGCTTTCATTTTTTCCGGAAGTTCTTCAATTATTTCTTTGCAGATATATGGATTTACGAGGTTTGCCGCACCGATTTGAACCGCTGTGGCACCTGCCATCATCATCTCGATAACATCATCTGCCGATGAGACTCCGCCCATTCCTATGATTGGAATATCAACAGCTTGAGAAACCTGATATACCATGCGAAGTGCCACAGGGAAAATGGCAGGTCCTGAGAATCCTCCCATTTTGTTTGCCAAAACAGGCTTTCTTCTGTTTATATCGATTCTCATTCCAAGCAAGGTATTTATCAGTGATATTCCGGCGGCACCGGCATCCTCGCAGGCTTTCGCGATGCCGGCGACGTCAGTTACATTCGGGCTCAGCTTCATGAAAACGGGTTTTGATGTAACTGACATTACGGCCTCGGTCACTTCTGCGGCTTCCCGGGCAGAAGTGCCGAAGGCCATGCCGCCGTTGTGGACATTTGGACAGCTGATATTCACCTCGATTATTCCCACTTGATTTTCTTTATCCATTGCCTTTGCACAGGTCACATAATCCTCGATTGAAAATCCGCTGATATTTGCAATAACGGGCTTTGAATATATCTTCGCAAGCTCCGGAAGCTCCCGGGCAGTTACCACCTCAACGCCGGGATTTTGAAGCCCGACAGAGTTCAGCATGCCCTGCGGACATTCGGCTATCCTCGGAAGAGGATTTCCAAATCTTTCATTTGGAGTAGTCCCCTTAAAAGATATGGAGCCGAGGATGTTTATATCGTAGAGCTTTGCAAATTCCTGTCCGTAGCCGAATGTTCCGCTGGCGGGAATTACAGGATTGTCGAGAGTAAGACCGCACAGGTTTACCCTCGTATCGAAAATTCTTTTATCAGGTGAAGAATTTTGATTAGCATAGGAAGGTTGAAAAGACATAGTTTGAGACTCCTTTTCCATAGCTGATAAATTTACCATATGATTTCCTCCTTCTCCAGAATAGGGCCGTCGGTGCATATTCGCTTGTTTCCGTATTTTGTTTTGCAGCTGCATCCCATACAGGCTCCGAAACCGCACGCCATTCTGGCTTCAAAACTGAACTGCCCGTCTGCTGCTAATTGGTGAATCGCTTTCAGCATAGGCTCAGGACCGCAGGTACAGACATAAGCCCTGTGCAATTTGAGCAGCAGCTCCGAGAAAGGTTCTGTAACAAGTCCTTTTTTTCCGTATGTTCCGTCCACTGTGGTAATTATCGGAGAAATTCCTATTGCTTTAAATTCATTTTCTAAGATTACATCCGATTTCGAGTTGAAACCGGCAATTACTACAGGTGTAATTCCTCTTTTCATAAGTCCCTTAGCCAGTGAAAAGATGGGAGGAAGTCCGATTCCTCCGCCTATCAAAACAGGTGCGGCGGCATCCGAAAGAGAGTGGGAGAGCGCCTTTTCTATTTTTTCCAAGCTGAAGCCGTTTCCAAGGGGCATCAAAACTTGTAGGGACTTACCTACAGGCAATGTCGACATATACTTTGTGCCTTTTCCCACAGTTTTATATATAATTGTAAGGGAATTTTCAGTATAATCGGCGATTGAAACAGGTCTTCTCAAAAAGAACCCGTTGAGTTTGATGTTTATGAACTGCCCCGGTGCGGAAATCTCGGAGCAGTCTCCGATGAGAACCGTTTTGAAAATATCATCCTGTAATTTTTCTATCGACGAGATTGTTAAAATTTGTTCTTTCAATTATATAAGTCCTTTCTCCACATATGCTGTTTTTCCATTCGATACGGTCATTCGGAGCTTCCCTGAGACTGTCCATCCCTCAAAAGGTGTTGCTTTTCCAAGATCTGCAAAGTCATTTGAGTCTATGGTGCATACAGCGTTCAAATCCCATACCGAAAGCTGGGAAGGCGCCCCCTGTCGGATTTCTCCTCCGGGTATGCCGAAGCGTTTTCTCGGGTTTTCCGCCATGAGCTGAATGAGCTTTTCAAGCGTTATTATCTTGTCATTTTTCACGAGATTTGTGTATAGCAGGGGGAATGCGGTTTCAAGCCCTACAATTCCGAAGGCGCTCTTGAGAAGCCCCTTTGATTTTTCCGCTTCACTGTGAGGTGCGTGGTCTGTTGCTATCATGTCAACAGTCCCGTCGCAGATTCCTTCGCGAAGAGCTTCTTTGTCTGAAGAATCTCTGATAGGAGGGTTCATCTTAAACCTTCCTAAATCTTCTAAATCCATATCGCACATAAGAAGGTAGTGAGGAGCCGTTTCGCAGGTCACATCTACACCGCTTTTCTTTGCCTGCCTGATGATTTCCACAGTTTCCTTGGTGGATACATGGCAAACATGGTAACCGCAGCCTGTTTTGGCAGCCAGTTCAACATCTCTTTCCACCTGTCTCCATTCGCTCTCTGAGGAAATTCCCCTGATTCCCATGAGTTTTGCAAGCTTTCCGTCGTGTATGGCGCTTCCGCCGAGCAGGGTTTCGTCCTCGCAGTGGGCGACGATAAGTTTGCCGAGGGATTTGGCAGTTTTCATCGCATCTTCCATTAGAGCCTTTGTCTGAACACCTCTGCCGTCGTCGCTGAAAGCGCACACATAGGGAGCTAATTTTTCCATATCGGATAGCGTACTCTGTCCGTCCTGTTTCATGGTGATTGTCCCGTAAGGAGTGATATTTATGCAGGAATCTCTTTCTATTATGTCAAGCTGCTTTTGTAAATTCTCCATAGTTGAAGGCGGAGGGTTCAGATTCGGCATCGTGCACACATGGGTATATCCTCCTTTTGCAGCTGCCAAACTGCCGGTTCTTATTGTCCCCTTATAAGAAAACCCGGGTTCGCGAAAGTGTACATGTACATCCGCAAAGCCGGGTAATATAAATTTATTTTCTAAATCAATAACAGATTCTATGGGTTCGTTATAGTTCGCCGATTTATCAAAAACAAAAAGCTTATCTGCGGTAACGAGTATATCCGCCCTTTGAAAGAGCTTGTTCAGATAAACGGTAGCATTTTTTAATAAAAGTGCCATGGAATTTCCTTTCAAAACATAAAAAAACTTAAATCTTTAATTTTATACCATAAACCCGGAGGAGTGTCAATAGTTTTGGTGAAAGAAGATAATTTTGTATTTTGTATTCAATTTGGTACAAAAACCCTTCAAAAGACTTGAACCCATTTGCAATCTATTGTATAATCGTTGATGTATGAATAAGTACGAATTTATGAAAGAGGCTTTACGAGAGGCAGCTTGTGCAGGTGAGCTGGGCGAGGTTCCGATAGGTGCGGTAATAGCAAAAAATGGAGAGATAATCGCAAAAGGTCATAACCTTACGGAGACTTCCAAGGATCCGACAGCTCATGCGGAAATGATTGCCATTAGAAGGGCTGCAAAGAAAATAGGCGGTTGGAGGCTTTCCGGTTGCGAAATGTATGTAACCTGTGAGCCTTGTTCTATGTGTGCAGGAGCTCTGATATGGAGCAGGATCGAAAGGCTGTACATAGGAACTATGGATCCGAAGGCAGGCGCATGCGGTTCCGTTCTGAATATCGTTCGGGAAGAAAAATTCAACCATAATATATCGGTGGAGGCGGGAATATTAGAAGGAGAATGTTCCCGTATACTGAAAGAGTTTTTTGCAGAGCTGAGGAAAGACAGAAAAGAGAATCGGAGGAGTAGAATATGAAAAGAATTGGCGCAGCTTTAAGTGCCATCCTATTAATAGTGATGATGACAGGCGTAATGAGTTTTGGATCGGGGAACTTCAAGATAGAAAAGACATTTCCGAAAGACGGAACGGAGAATACCATTAAAGACAATATGTGTGTAAAGGTTTTCTTTAACAATGAAGTTGGAAATAAAGCGTCCGTGAAAGCCAACAAAGATGCCTTCAAAATCACAGATCCTTCGGGAAAGGAATTTCCTTCGATAATTGCATATGACAAGAAAAATCCTAAATATGCTTTAATCTTGATAGATACCACAAAGGTTGCCACAACAGGAAGCGGCAAGTATGTGCTTGAAGATGATACGAAATATACATGTACTATTTCCAAGGACTTTGTGGACAATGACGGAAATGCTCTCGGCAAAGATGAGAAGATTACATTCAAGACTATAAATCAGAGCAGAAATACTATGATCTACATGATTATGATGACTCTTATCTTCGGCGGTATGATTATATTCAGCATAAGACAGTCGAAGAAAGCTCATGAGGATGACGATAAGGAAAAAGAAGCGGCGTTCAATCCTTATAAGGAAGCTAAGAGAACAGGAAAGTCCGTTGAAGAAGTGATTGAAAAACATCAGAAGGAAGTTGCAAAGAAAAAGGCCGGTAAAGTTCCGAAACCGGAAGTTAAGGAAGAGAAACATATTCCGGGAGCTTACAGAGTTCGTGGACCTAAACCTGTCTCAGCTGCGGGAAGCACATATAAAACAGGAAGAAAAGCCATCGCAGAGGCGAAGAAAGCTGCCGAAGAAGAGAGAAAAAGAGAGCTTAAGGCGAACAATTATGCCAAAGCACCTAAAAAAGCAAAGGCAGCAGCTAAAAGTAAAAAACGCAGAAAATAGCAGAAGACAGCTGAGCTGGCGTTTGAAATATAAAGAAGAGATAGTATGAAGAAAATTACCGTTCAGTCTTATGCCAAGATAAATTTTTCCATAGATGTGGGGAAAACAAAGCCGGATGGATTTCACGATGTGGATATGATTATGCAGCAGATTGCATTTCATGATGATGTGGAGATAACCTTTGAACCTGCTGCTGACACTTCCGATTCTAAGGACGATTTTCTTATTGAACTTTCTACGAATCGGGATTATCTGCCGACAGATGAAAGAAACTTGGCATATAGAGCAGCTGAGTTGATGGTAAACCGTTTCGGGATGAAAAAGAAAGGCGGCAAAATCAGAATCGGAATTTTTAAGAGAATCCCCGTCGGAGCAGGGATGGCAGGAGGTTCGGGCAACGGAGCTGCGGTTATACACGGAATAAACGCCCTTTGGAATCTTAAGCTGTCTCTTTCTGAGATTTGTACCCTGTGTGAGGAGCTTGGATCTGATGTGCCTTTCTGTGCATTGGGGCAGGCGAAGATGAATAAAAAACTTCCTGCTGCAGTCAGAAATGATAATATGGCGGCAAGCTGTATTCGCGCCACCGGAAGAGGCACGGAGATGAAGAAAGTTCGGGGCATAAATAAGGCGGTAGTAGTTGCAAAGCCTAATTTCAGCGTATCCACAGCACAGGTCTATGCAAATATAGACGATGAGCAGGTGAACAGAAGACCGGATAACAACAGACTTGAGCTGTTGCTGAACGAAAAGTCTTCTGAAATGTATGAAGAATTTATCAATGTTTTGGAAAATTATACGCTGAAAGCATATCCTGCGGTGGATGTATTGAAATCTAAAATAGAAAAACATAAACCGAAAGTCGCTCTTATGAGCGGCAGCGGACCGACGGTGTTTGCCATCTTTGACGATATAAACGATGCCATGATGCTGTCGGATTCTTTGAGAAAAGAAGGATATGAGTCCTATTGGACTTATACTACAAGGTAGAAAGAAAAAGAGGAAAAATGTTAAATTTTGAATTACAAAATCACAGGCCTTTGCGGGAAATCGTTTACGAGCAGCTTAAGCTTCAGATTTTGACCGGCAGAATTGCTCCCGGAACGAGGATGATGGAGGTTGAACTGGCAGAGGATCTTGGCGTCAGCCGTACTCCTGTCAGAGAAGCAATCAGGAAGCTGGAGAAGGAAGCCCTGGTTGTAATCGAGCCCAGACGAGGAGCATATGTTTCCGATATTTCTGTAAAGGAGATGGTAGATACCTTGGTGGTTCGTGAAGACTTGGAGGCACTGGCGGCATCTTTGGCAGCAAAGAGAATAACGAAGGAAGAGCTGGAAGGACTGGAAAAAAAGGTTACAGATTATTCAGAGGCAATAGCCTCCGGTGATATGGAGCAGATTATCCGCGCCGATGAAAGTTTCCACCACAGAATTGTTGCGCTTTCCGGAAACAAAGCCTTAATACAGCTTTTTTCATCAGTTCAAGAACTATCTCTTCGTTTCAGGTATCTTTATTACGAAGATTTTACAAGATATGAGAATATGCCTGTGGAACACAAGGAAATTCTGGAAGCTATCAGATCCGGTGACAGCGATGCGGCGAGGATAGTTTCGGACAACCATGTGAAAAAGTTGAAAGACTTCGTTGTGAACGAAGGAGAGTCGGCGTTCAACTCTCGCAGCGAATGAGTAAAAAATTCATAATTGAAAGCATCAGCAATTGAAATTTTGCAGGTGCTTTTTTTCTTATAAAAATGATGAGGGCTTTTTCATTTTTCATGAATTTATGCTATAATTCATCAGACATGAGTTTGTGATTTGGAAAAATTGCGGGCATGAGTAGAGAGATATATCGGGATTACAGAATAAGGGGAGAATATGAAAATTTTGATTATAGAAGATGATGAAAACATTGCAAGGATATTGAGCAGTAATTTGGAAAAATGGGGTTATCAGGTGTGTGCAGCGAAGGATTTCAATAATATAATGGAAACATTTCACAGGTTTAAGCCCCAGCTTGTGCTTCTTGATATAGTACTGCCGTTTTTCAACGGTTATTACTGGAGCGGAGAAATCCGGAAGGTTTCCACAGTTCCGATTATTTTCATATCATCAAAATCAGAGGATATGGACATAGTGATGGGCATGCAGTCCGGAGGGGATGACTATATAACAAAACCTTTGAATATGAATGTTTTGATTGCAAAGGTACAGGCGATGCTTAGAAGAAGTTATAATTTTGTAAATGAAATCGAGTATCTGAAATTCGGGGATATACAGCTTTATCTTTCTGAGAACAGGGTGGAATGCGCAGGCTTGAGCGTTGAACTTACCAAAACGGAACTTTTGATTTTGGATGCTTTGTTCAGGAAACAGGGAGCGGTTTCAGGGCGTGAGGAGATTATGGAAAGATGCTGGCAAGGTGACAATTTCATAGATGATAACACGCTGGCGGTAAACATGACCCGTTTGCGAAAAAAACTTCAGACTATAGGACTTGAAGGTCTTATTAAGACTAAGAAAGGAAGGGGCTATTTTCTTGAGAGGGAAATTTGAGTGCAGGTGAATTTATTCTTCTCAATAATTAAGAGAGCTTTGGTAATGAAAGAGCTTACAAGGGGGATAGGAACATGGAAAAGGATAATAAGCTTTTCGGATATGTTAAGAGTGTTTTTCCGGTGGTGCTTTGCGCAGGTCTGTGCGTATTCACATTTGGAGTCACATTTTACATTGCAAACTTGAAAATGGAATATTTCGGGATGGCGGCGGAACTTGTGGTAGTTTTTTTAATTCTCTATATTATAGTGGGATATGTCTTATATGAGAGAAAACTGAGTTTAAAGGAGAAACTGTCCAAACTCAGGAAGGAAAATAAGAAACTCAGGATTGAAAAAGCCTCTGAGCGAAAAGATTTGCAGGAGTATTTTTTGACATGGGTTCACCAGATAAAAACACCGATTACCGTTTCAAAGCTTCTTTTGGAGGAGATGGAAGATGCAGAGGGAACTGAAGCGCTGAAAAAAGAGATGCTTTATATAGAAAATTATGCAGACATGGCACTAAGCTATCTCAAGCTTATCAATCACGAGAGAGATATGGACATCGCCTCGGTGAAGCTTGGCGGTATCATAAAGCCGATATTGAAAAAATATTCCAGACTGTTTATCGACAATCACATAAGGCTCATATATGAAGATAAAGGTGATGAGGTGATAACCGATGCAAAGTGGTTTTCGGTTTTGCTGGAGCAGATAATCTCAAATGCGGTGAAGTACACGAAAAACGGCATGATTCAGATAAAATTTGATGAAAATGAGAACAGTCTTGCAGTCATAGATGAGGGGATAGGGATACGAAGTGAAGATATGCCTAAGATATTTGACAAAGGGTATTCCGGTTTTAACGGGAGATTAAATCAGAAATCCAGCGGAATTGGGCTCTACTTGGCAAAACAAATCGCACGCAAACTTCTGATAAAGATAGATGTGAAGTCTGAGGTAGGCAAAGGAAGCAGTTTTTTTATTATATTCAATGGGCAGGGATGTAAAAACGAAGTTTAAGACAGAACCTTGCTGAGCTTTGCCTGTTTCTTTCAATTCTGTAAGGTTTGAGCTTGTGATTGTAATATTAAATAAATGCACAGGCTCTGAAGATTTGCTAAGATAGCCTCATAATAAAGGTCCGGCTCCCAATGACCTTTTGGGAACTGACCGCTATACTTCATGTATCAGGAGGAGGCGTAAGCGTATGAAAATATTAGATGTAGAAAATGTAAGAAAAATTTATGGAGGTACAGGCGGACGGTTTTGTGTGGAAGCGCTGTCAAATGTGAGTTTTTCAGTGGAAAAGGGGGAATTTATTGCGATTATGGGAGAATCGGGAAGCGGAAAAACCACTCTCCTGAATATTATCGCAACTCTTGACAAGGCAACCGGCGGAAGGGTTGTAATAGGAGGAAAGGATGTGGGAGAGCTTAAAGACAGCGAGATAGCCGGCTTCAGAAGAAACGAGCTCGGTTTTGTCTTTCAGGATTTCAACCTTCTGGATTCATTTACCAACAGAGATAACATATATCTTCCCTTGGTGCTGTCCAGTGTAAATCATAAAGAAATGGCAAAGAGGCTTTTTCCGATTTCAAGGAGTTTGGGAATTGAAGAAATAGTGGATAAATATCCCTATGAGATATCCGGTGGGCAGAAGCAGAGGGTTGCCATTGCCAGAGCGCTGATTACAAGACCCCATCTTATATTGGCGGATGAACCTACGGGAGCGTTGGATTCGAGCTCGTCAGAAAACATAATGAAGCTGTTTTCCGAGATAAACCAAATGGGGCAGACTGTTTTGATGGTTACACATTCACTGAGAAGCGCATCCTATGCAAGCAGAGTACTTTTTATAAAGGACGGAGTGGTATACCACGAGATTTTCAAGGGAGCGGAGAGCTCTCAAGCGTTTATGGAAAGAATCAGTGCAGCTCAATCCATGTTAAACAGGAAGGAGCTGTAATATGACTACGAAGATAGCGACTGCCTTTGCCTTTCGCAATGTGAAGGCAAATAAGATTTTGTACATACCCTTTATCCTGTCCGGAGGGATAATGATAGGACTTTTCAATATAATGATAAGCCTTTTGGATAACGATTATGTAAAGACAAGACATGAGATGCTTCCCAATGTAATTGTGTTCGGAGCGGTAATCGTGGGACTGTTTTCCGCTGTATTTGTAATGTATGCAGGGAGATTCCTCTCAAAGCGAAGGAGCAAAGAGTACGCTCTATATACGGTTTTGGGACTGGAGAAGAAGCATATCAGACGGATAGTTCTCATAGAATACCTGATTAACATGGTAACTGTTTCGGTGCTCAGCATAGTTTTAGGGTATGTATTTGGAAAGTTCCTTTTCATAATGTTGAACAGAGCGATGAACGATATGAATGTGGCGCTGATGAACTATCCCCTGTCACTAAATGCCGTCGTTATTACGGCTCTATACATTTTAGGGATTTTCGTACTTCTCTTCATAGACAGTGTATGGAATTTGAGGAAAGTTTCCGCTGTTGAGCTTATGTCTCAGAGCAAGTCGGCAGAAAAAGAACCTAAATTTAAGCTTATCCCATTGCTTTTCGGTTTTTTGTCACTGGGAGCAGGTTATGCTCTGGCCTTGTATGTAAGCGGAAGCGTAGAAAGCATGCTTTACTTTTTCGTTGCGGCGATACTGGTTGCAATAGGAACATATCTTCTATTTACTTCCTTTTCCATTGCGATTCTTAAGATGATGAAGAGGAACAAGAGATATTATTATAAGGACAAGAATTTCCTGTCCGTGTCGGGCATGATGTACAGGATGAAAAGCAACGCTTTGGGGCTTGCCAGTATAGCGGTGCTTTGCACAGGCGTTATCATTACGATCTCGGCGACTTTGACGATCAATGATTCCATGAAAACCGTAGTTTCCAAAGCGATGAAAAATGACTACAGCCTTGACTATAAAAAAGATTTTTCTGTAAACAGTTCACATAAAGATATCTTAGAAGGGGAGAAAAACTTGAAGGCATTTGTGGAAAATTCTATAATCTCCAACGAAAAAATTGAGAAATTTTTCGTAAAAGAGGGATTCCTCATATATGTTAAAAAGGATGGCGAGGTTATAAGATCTTCCTTAGATAAAAAGAGTGGAAATGATATGTTTCTTCAAGTTTCAACCCTTGATGCATACAACAAAGATGAAGGGACAAGCTATACTCTGAAGAAAAATCAGGTGCTGATCACCTCAAATCGAAAGAAAATGATGAAAATTAATTCCATAACCTTGGCAGGCAGGAAGAGGAGCATCATAAAGGTGAAAGATAATACCAAGGGAAATATTGCCGCAGATGTGTATTCTGTAGTGGTTGCAGATTATAAAGAGCTTGTGGCTATGGCAAAGTTTTATAAAGTAAAGAATGTGCAAAGCGGAAAGGCAGAAAGCCCGAAAATATCTTTAAATGCGGAATGGAATGTTTCTAATGATTCAAAAGATTATTTTTCAAAACTGAAGAAAGAGTCCGGAAAAGAGGGATATGCACTTCAGACGAAAAGGGAAATCGAAAAATTTGTATACGAGCTGAACGGCGGTTTTCTATTCTTAGGTTTGGTTATCGGCTTCATATTTTTAATCGGAACAATTCTGATAACATACTATAAGCAGATTTCCGAAGGGTATGAGGATAGAGAGAACTATCAGATAATGAAGAAAGTGGGGCTTCCGGATGAACTGATTAAAAAGACCTCCGCATCACAAATCATCTGGATGTTCTTTATACCGCTGATTGTCGCCATGCTGCATTCCACCGTTGCATCAAAGATTGTTTATCAGCTTCTCGGTCTTTTTGGACTTGACTCGTACAGTCAATATTTTGGTAAGATGGTTATGATAACCGGAGCCTTTGCACTAATTTACCTGATAATTTTCAAACTTACCTCAAATATATATTATAGGATTGTAAGATAACTTGTATGAGGAAAGCTGCTGAGGGATGCCGATTACTTTAACACGAATACTTAAGTTACAAGTTATGTAAATTCTAAAAATAAGACCCCGCTTCCGGCATATTTTGCCGGGAGCGGGGGTGTCTTTTCGGATTTTATTTCTGTTCTCCTGAAATCAGAGTTACAGTAGTCTTAATGACCTTTTTATTTCTAACTATTTCAATTTTCACTTTATCGCCGGCTTTATGCTCTGAGAGAAGAGAACGAAGAGCATCTGCTCCCGTAATCTCTTTTCCGTCGAAAGAAGAAATTCTGTCACCGGACTTTAGACCTGCATTTTTTGCATACGGGCTGGTTACGGAAACGATGAACACGCCTCCTTTGTCATAGCCGCTTCTAAGGGCTTCTTCCTTTGAAATTTCATCTATGGTAACGCCTATAAGCGCGCCCTTTGTTTTGGAAGAGTCTGTCTTTGACTTTATGTTACCGCTTTTGATTATGGTCTTTGCAACCTTTGCGGCATGGTTAATCGGTATTGCAAAGCCCAAGCCTTCCACATCGGACCCTGCAGATTTTGCAACAACGATTCCTATTAGATTGCCGGAACCGTTGAACAAGGCTCCTCCTGAATTTCCCGGATTTATGGATGCGTCTGTTTGTAATAAGTTTAGCTGCTTATTATCTATCGTTAATTTGCGATTCAGTGCGCTGATAATTCCGGTCGAAGCAGTGTTGCTAAGCTGTCCCAGAGGATTTCCGATTGCCACAACATTATCGCCGACTTCCAGAGTGGAACTGTCACCATAGGTGGCAGGACTTAATCCCATGGCATTAATTTTCAAAACGGCAAGATCGTCATCAGGGCTTGTGCCTATGAGCTTTGCATCGTAGCTTTTATTGTTGCTCAAAGTGACTTTTATTTTGCTCGCACCTTCTATCACATGATTACAGGTCAGGATATATCCGTTTTTTTGTATTATTACACCGCTGCCCGCTCCTTTTTTGACATAATTCTGCGCCCAGCTGTCCGTGGAGACGGATTCCGTAACGATTGAAACCACGCTTGGATTAGTTTTTTTGACTATGGTGTCGGAAGATAGCTGCTTTGTATCTTTTACCAGAGTGTAGTTTGTAGCCTGATCGCTTCCGTTTGAAAAATGATTTTCGTAGATAATCATACCGCCCACAGTCAGTGTAGAAGTCAGGAGCATTGCGATTATAAGTGAAATTATAAAAGTGCTTTTTGATACTCCTCTGTCGCCGCAGGCAGAGCGAAAATGAGCTTTCCCCTTGGGACCGTAGTCGTTGTAAGTGCCGTAATCGAACTCAGAGCCGAAGAACTCCCCGTTACTTTCTGCAGAATCGTCGGAATCGTTATTTACTAAAACAAATCCGTTGACATATTCCGTTTTTTTATCCGGTTCATTGTCGTTTGATTGCCAAGGTTGTTCAGGAGGCAAGTTTTTATTATCCATAATCAATCTCCTTATATAATATTTTCATGACACAATCTCATGTGAAAGGTCACTTATAGAATCTGTAATGTTATATTAATACCCGTTTTTGAAATATTTATATAGGTTTTATGTTGTTTACAACACACTAATAATTACATTACGGAAAAACCGGTTCAAGGGCGGCAATCACCTGTCAACCAAAAACTTGACACCGCCCTATTGTATGTAAAGTATTGACAATATGTGCAAAAAATGATAAACTTTCTGTGAATTTGGTAAATTGCGAATGTATTTTAGGGCAAGTAGGAACACATCGATTTGCAAAAAGAGCGAGAGCAAATGGTGCATCTTCCGGTTGGAAGAAAGCTAAACAGCCCGATGCCTATGTTGAAAAATATATCGGTTTAATAAGCACCGCCAGATGTTATTGGGACTGTAAATAATTGATTATTGAGATGAGGCTGAGATTAAATAGATATGAAAAACTTTTTAGGTAAAAATCTTTTTATTATGGTTATAATAGCCCTTGTTTTATCACAAGGGTTATTGTTTTCCTTCGCATATATGTCGAGGCAAGCGCAATCATATACGGCAGAAGTGGAGGAAATTGCATTTGAGAAAGGTCAAAAAATTACAATAGCAAAAATACCGGAACAAAAAAAAGAAATGATTAAATCTAAGTTGTTTTCTCTTATAGACAAAAATAACTTAGCCATTTTAAGGATATCCTCACTTTCAAACAACAGAGGCGTACAGGTATCAATATATGGGGACATACAAGGCAATAGTAATAGTTTTGGATATAGTCTCTTTGGAAAAAAGATATTTGATATCGGAGAACTGCAAAAATTATTGAAAAGTACTAATGACGATGCAACATTGGGACTGGATAAGGGAACTGTAAATATGATAGAGAACCTGCCACATTTTAGATATGGCGGCAAGGTTGTCGTAAATAAATTGACAACAGTTTTAAAAGATAAGGAAAATATAGAGGGTAAATATATAGTACTCGGATTGAAAAATGATAAAGAAAAGCGTGTATTTCTTGATGAATTAACGAAGGTAACGGGGATTGACAAGGAAGTGCTGTCAGATTGGAAAAAAGAATACTCTACTAATTGGGGCAATGAAGTAGCTTTTCCGGCTTTGATTGCCATTTTTGAAATTCTTTTGTTGATTGTAGTCAGCTTACTTACTGTGAAAGAGTTGAACAAGATGGGCAATTTGCTTTTACAAGGATGGTCGAGGAAAGACTTTGCATTTAAAACATATTCACCTGTTTTGGCGGCAAGTTTTATCTCTATATTTTTGTTTGTAGGGTATGGGCTTATCTTTACAGAGGGGTCTTTTATTACACCTATGTTTTTCAGTAATATGCTTTTTATAGGAATATTAGATTTTATATTGACTTGCGTCATTGTCTCAATCGCATCAATATTTATTTTTACAATATCACCTATAGATGCTATACGCAATCGAGTTTCTAAAAAAGGTGTGATGGCAGCAATGATCGTTTTATTTTTACTCGGTAATGCAGGACTTGTAGGAGCAGGAGTTGTTATAGACGGTCCCATGAAAAAGGTATCTGAAAATGAGAAAATCCGAAGAGCGTGGGAAGATGTGAAAGATATCTTTATTCTTTCCGAAACAGAGCAGGGAGATGATGAATTATCTATGCAAGGGAATTCTAATAAAGTGGATAAAGATATGTACAGCTGGTATAAGTCAATTGCAGGCAAGGATGGTGTATATGTAGTTAATGCAAATATATATGATAAGAAAACTTTGGCACAAAACAGAAAATCTGAAGATGTGAGGTATGTGCCGAAAGAGCCTTATTGTGAATATAAGATGTCTCCCAATTATCTAAAGAATATAGGTATCAATGTAGATTTGTCATTGATAGAAAAGGCAAATAAAGGAACGAGAGTTTATCTTATTTCAAGCAGCATAAATAAATATGACAGAGAAATTATCAAAAAGAGTCTCCAAGAAGATGATTTGGACAGAGAAAATCCCAAAGAAACAGAATTTGTAGAATACACATTTAAGAAAAAAATCTTTACATGGAATACGGATGCAGATTATGAAAATTATACAGATAAAGCGGTGGTACTTTTAACAACACCAAATAATATGATATTCATGGAAAGAGAAAGTTTGTTTGCATCAGGACTGGGGAACTCATATTTGAAATTTACGAAAGAGGCAAAACAGAAGTATATAAATGATAACGACTTGAAAAAATACGATTTACTGGACAATAGGCTGACATTTAAGGCTGTCAGCGAACATGTTGACGGGATTCAAAAAAAATTATCTGAGACCATACAAATGTTTGCTTTTGGTATTATAGTACTAATGATTTGTATTTTAATTTTCCTCGCAATAATTATTTCTTTGTATAAAGTAACCTTTGAAGAGGAAATAATAATAAAAAGATTCATGGGGTACAACAGGGCAAATATATATTCTCCTATTATAAAATTATGCATTATAGTGCTGCTTTTAGATTTTGCAGCGAGTATTTTGCTTAAATGTAAGATTAGCAATGTATTTGTGATTATTGTAGGCATATTAGAAATCATATTATTTTATATAGCCATTGAAAAAGGTGCGTATAAACGCATAATCAGTTTTTTAAAATCGTAAAAATAGGGTGGAAGTATGAATAAAATTGAATTTATAAATGTAAGTAAGAATTATGGTCATAGGAATATTATTAAGGGATTTAGTTTTTCAGCTAAGGAAAAAGAAATAATATCCATTATAGGACCGTCCGGCAGTGGTAAATCTACGCTTTTAAATATGCTTGGAATGTTGGAGACAATAGATGGAGGGAAAATATTGATAGATGGTCAGGAACTTCCAAAGATAAATAGCAAAAAAGCAACACAACTCAGAAGAAATAAAATAAACTATTTATTCCAGTCTTTTGCACTTATATCAAACGAAACAGTAGAGAAAAACCTGCTTATTGCAATGCACTATGTAAATATTTCTAAAAAGGAAAAGAAAGAACGCATAAACGAAGTACTTAAAAAACTTGGAATTTTTAATTTGAAAAAAATGCAGTGCAACACTTTGTCGGGAGGAGAGCAGCAACGCGTGGCACTGGCAAGATGTATCTTAAAGCCAGGTGATATTGTGCTTGCAGATGAGCCGACAGGCTCGCTTGATCCTAAAATGGGCGATACGGTGTTTGCAATGCTAAAGGATTTGCGAAATAGTTTTGGGAAAACTATATTGATCGTGACTCATGATATGAGCCTTGCCGAGCAAACAGATCGACAAATAGAATTAGGACGCTAAAACAGGCAAAATTATATATCTAAAAGGTAGTCCAAATTATTCTGTGGTTTTGAAAAAGTGGACCCTAAATTGCCGTGCAGGTGAGATTTTTCAAAAACTCTAAACCATTGTGCAGGTACAGATAGAATTAAAGCACTTCAGCAGAAATGCCCGGAGTGCTTTTTCAGTGGATTAATCCTGAATCTTGGTATATGCTCATTTTCACATTACTTCTTTTTATCCGAGCCTTTGCAGATATATTTATAACTGATGCTTGATATTTATATAACTTAAAAATAGAGGGCTATATAGTTTAAAAGTTTGAGGATTTATGGTAAAATGTTGACTTGAAAGTAATGGAGGACTATGGAAAAGAAATTAAACAAAAAAATTGATAGAGTAGGCATTTTTTTCGGTGGAAAATCCAGTGAGCATGAGATTTCTCTTCTTTCTGCAGAGGCGGTTATAAATGCTATTGACAAGGAGAAACACCAAGTTGTTCTTATCGGTATAACAAGGGAAGGGCAATGGAAGTTTTTTGACGGAAATTCCGGTGATGTTGCAGATGGAAGCTGGGAAGAAAAAGGAAAGCCGATTTCTGTTAACGAAGCCTGCGAAATGATTGATTTCGCTTTTCCGGTTTTGCATGGTCCCTTTGGTGAAGACGGCAGGATTCAAGGGCTTTTTGAAACCATGAATATTCCCTATGCGGGGAGCGGGGTTATGAGTTCGGCGCTTTGCATGGATAAAGCTTTTGCAAAGGAAATATTTTTACAGAACGGTATTCCTACGGTGGATTCTCTTCTCGTCACTAAAAGGCTTATAGATGAGGATATGGAGCTTGTTGTCAGGAGATGTCAGGACAGATTCAGCTACCCTGTATTTGTAAAGCCTGCAAATCTGGGCTCCAGCTTGGGAATATCCAAGGCAGGCGACAAGTTTCAGCTTAAAGCGGCGTTAAGGCTTGCGGCTCAGTACGACAGGAGAGTGCTGGTGGAGCAGGGGATTAATGCCAGAGAAATAGAGTGTGCTATTATAGGAAATGATCAGCCCGTCACTTCGGGAGTCGGAGAAATTTCGGCAGCCCACGATTTCTATGATTACGAAGCGAAATATACAGATGAGTCGGGAACGGAGATACATATTCCCGCTGATATTGAGGAGTCTCTTGTGGAGAGAATAAGAGCCTATGCGGAGAGAGCCTATAGAGCCCTTGATTGCGCAGGCTTTGCAAGAGCGGATTTTCTGATTGACAAAGACAGCGATGAAATTTTTCTAAGTGAGTTTAACACTATTCCGGGCTGTACAAAGTACAGCATGTTCCCTATGCTCTGGAAGCAGCAGGGAATAGACTTTACCGAGATTATTGAAAGGATTGTGAGGTTTGGATATGAAAGACATCATGTTGAAAATAATTGGTAAGCAATTTGCCGGAGATGAAGCAGAGGAACAGATGGAGTTTGTTACGGAAGGTAAGCTTTATGAAAGAAACGGGGCAACCTACTTGATATATGATGAAAGTGAATTTTCAGGATTTCCCGGTTGTAAGACCAGCTTGAAATTGAAGGATAAAACCATAAGACTTAAGCGTATCGGAGAAGGCAGGGAATATGGAATGGAAATTGAATTTAAAGAGGGTGAACGCTTTTCCGGTCAGTACGAAACCCCGTACGGCATGATAGGAATGGAAGTTCTTACAGACAGTGTAACAAATGATTTATCACCTGAAGGATATGGAAAGATAGGTGTTAAATATCAGGTCAGCCTGGGTGGAATGGCAGAAGGAAGAAATGAATTAAATATAGAAGTGATAGGAGGATAATATGAACGACGAAAAGAAACGCAAAATTGCAAGGATAATCGTAATTGTCGTTGCGGTTACAATGGTTGGTACAAGTGTGATGTGGGCTTTACAGGCTATGGCGTAGGAGTAGATGGGTATGGAAATAGGCTTTAGTGCAGAGAAATATATAGAGGAACAGTCGAAATATATTAAGGAGAGAATCAACAGAGGCAACAGCGAAAGGCTTTATCTGGAGTTTGGCGGAAAGCTGGTTCAGGATAAGCATGCGGCAAGGGTTCTTCCGGGGTTTGATGAGAACGCCAAGATAGAGCTGCTGCAGAAACTCAAGGATGAGGCGGAGATAATAATTTGTATATACTCAGGGGATATTACTACCAACAAGACAAGACATGATTTCGGAATAACCTATGACCTTGAAGTTCTGAGACTCATAGACACCTTCCGTACTTATAACCTGAAGATTAACAGTGTTGTGGTTACCAGGTATGAAGATGCGCCGGCAGTGAACATGTTTATAAACAAATTACAGCGCCGCGGCATAAGAACTTATAAGCACTATTTTACTAAAGGATACCCTACAGATGTGGAGACCATTGTAAGCGACGAGGGTTACGGTGCAAATCCGTATATTGAAGTCACAAAACCTTTGGTGGTGGTTACAGGTCCCGGAGGAGGAAGCGGAAAGCTCGCCACATGTCTTTCCCAGCTGTATCATGATTACAAAAGAGGTGTAAAGGTTCGCTACGCGAAGTTTGAAACTTTCCCAATCTGGAGTCTTCCGCTGAAGCATCCTGTTAATATCGCATATGAAGCGGCAACGGCGGATCTTAAGGATGTGAACCAGATTGACTCATATCACCTTGAGGCATACGGCGAAACGGCGGTAAACTATAACAGAGATATGGAAGTTTTTCCGGTGGTGAAAAGAATTATCGAAAAAATCACAGGAGAGGCTGAGTATCAGTCTCCAACAGATATGGGAGTAAACCGTGCAGGCTTTGGAATAATTGACGATGAAGTATGTCGCAATGCAGCAAAGCAGGAGATTATAAGAAGATATTTGATTGCGGAGTGCGATTATAAGAAGGGTAAGATAACTGAAAGCTCCCTTGAGCGTTCAAAGCTTCTTATGAAGGAAGTAGGACTTGAGGTTGAGGACAGGCAGGTGGTCTTATCTGCAAGGGCCTGTGCGGATAAGAAGCGCAAAACGGAAAAATGCGATGAAAATGTAGTTGCAATGGCGCTTGAGCTTCCAAGCGGTGA
This sequence comes from uncultured Clostridia bacterium, assembly GCA_945830395.1. Taxonomy (GTDB): domain Bacteria; phylum Bacillota; class Clostridia; order Peptostreptococcales; family Anaerovoracaceae; genus Aminicella. Next base: position 5,898 of record CALZYE010000012.1, on the reverse strand, counting down.
GATTATAACAGGGAAGAGTTCCAGACTCATGGTTGCGGCAGCGGCAATGATTTTGAATGCGATTAAACATCTTGCAAATCAGCCTGATGAGGTTCTTCTGGTGGAACAGGAAATTTTGGAGGCAACCCAGAGACTTAAAACGGATATTTTAAAATCGGACAGATCAATTTTGAACTGTGAGGAAATATTGATTGCCCTTGCCGTATCGAAGAGCGGGGACAGGGATGCAGAACTTGCGGCAGGCAAGTTAAAGCTGCTGAGAGGCTGCAGAGCGCATTGTACCGCAATTTTAAGCGACCAGGACGAGCAAACGCTAAGGGCGCTGGGAATAGACGTTACATGCGATCCGGAATATGTTACAACTAATCTGTACATGAATTAGGAGAAAATGAAGAGTAAAGCAGAACAAAGCATTAGGACAATATCTAAGATAAAGTACCGTATGATTTTGCACGGCATGATTATCGGCGCCCCGGCAGGATTGCTGGTGTCGATGTTCCGCGCAATCCTGTCTAAAGCCGAAGGCTTTAGGGGTGCCACCCTTCGGGGCGCCCCGGCAGACAATGAGACTTTGATATTGGTCTTATTGGGCTTATTGGTCTGCTTTTTTGTTACCCGAATCTGCCTAAAAATTGAACCCCTATGTGCAGGCTCGGGAATCCCTCAGGTTATGGGCGAACTTAAAGGAAAGATTTTTCAGAACTGGTGGAAAGTAATCGTAACGAAATTTGTGGGTGCAACCTCTGCAATTTGTGCAGGACTTTCTCTTGGAAGAGAAGGCCCCAGTATTCAGCTTGGTGCAATGGTGGGAAAAGGCTTCGCACAAATGACAGGTAAACTTGCCACCGAAGAAAAACTGCTGATGAGCTGCGGAGCTGCGGCAGGACTTTCCTCGGCTTTCGGCGCACCTCTTGCAGGAGTAATATTCACCCTTGAAGAACTGCACAATAATTTCTCCACAGACCTTCTTTTAGGGGCAATGGCAGCATCCATGTCTGCCAATTTTGTGGCGTATTACATATTCGGACTTGATCCGGTGTTTGCCGTAAGCCTGCACGAGTCACTGCCTCTGCAGCATTACGGAAGCCTTTTTCTCTTGGGAATATTCCTTGGGATTTTTGGAGTCATATATGTAAAAACCGTTGATTTTTCGCAAAACATATACGGAAAGCTTTCCAATAAAACCGTCAGGCTTGCAATACCTTTTTTTCTTGCCGTAGTTTTTGCCGTATATTATCCTTCCGTTCTGGGTGGAGGCTATGAGCTGGTTTCTCAGGCGGCAAACGGAAAATTTGCCCTCGGAGCGCTGGGGGTTTTAGTGATACTGAAATTCGGATTTTCCATATTCAGCTTCGGAGCCGGGGCGCCGGGCGGAATATTCATGCCCCTTCTCGTAATCGGAGGCCTTTCAGGAGGTTTATTCTTTTCCGCATTTCATAACATTATGGGCATTGAAGAGACTTTTGCCGCTAATTTTGTAATCTATGGAATGGTTGGCTATTTTGCAGCAATAGTTCGCTCTCCCGTAACCGGAATAATTTTAATTACAGAGATGGTGGGGGATTTCAGAAATTTTTTGTCTTTGAGCATAGTGGCATTTACAGCGTATGTAGCAGCTGATTTGATGGGAAGCCTTCCTATCTATGAACAGCTTCTTAAAAGGATTTTATCTACAGGTCAGGATTACGGCATGGATGAAAACCTTTGCACAAACAAGGTCTTAATATACAGCGATGTGTATATATCCAGCTTTATGGACGGCGAGAAAATAGAAAGCATGAACCTGCCTGCCGGCGCTCTGGTAGTGGCTGTAAATCGCGGGAAAAAAGAAATTGTACCTCGGGGAAAGACTGTGTTAAAAGGCGGAGATAAGCTTACTGTTCTGTGTAACCAAGGAGATATGGCAGAGGTTGATGATATTTTGAAAGCTATTTGCAGAAGCTGATGATATTTTGAAAGGTGATTACTATGAACATTAAATTGGACGGCTCTTTCATTGATGAAAAGACTATGGTTGAAAAATACAGAGGTTACAGCAGCAAAGCCCTTGATTATCTGTGGACTACACATTGGGTGAAAGAAGGGATAATGCCGAATTTTGAGGATGGAGCGGAGGAACTGAGAAAAGCAGCTGATACTCTCAGATTTTCGTGCGAAAAAATCTTTGTGGCAGCAGGCGGCTGCATACTGGCTTCGGTTAAGGCGGTTTTGGGAAGCTGCGAAAATGACGGAAGAATAATTTTTTTGGGAGATTCCATTTCGCCGGCAGAATACGGAGAGATTATAAAGACCGTTAAAGGGTTCAGCTTGGGAATGATAGCAATTTCATGTAAAGAAGAACCGGTGGAACAGATTGCAGCATTTTCAATAGCCAGAGATATTATCAAAAACCTGTACGGTATGCAGGAGTTTGAAAAGAGAATTGTGATTATAACCGGAAAAAATGGTGTTTTTCTGCCGCAGATTGCATCTGAGGGGACCTCAAAGCTTCGGCTTCTTTCTGAGGATGCCGAAGAAGATACCGCAATAAGCACAGAGATGCTCATCTTTCCAATTGCTGCAGCAGGCATAAATCCGACAGTTTTCTTGAGGAACTTTAAAGAAATTCTTACAAGCACAATGTGGGACTTAGACGGCGACAGATACAGCCTATTTTTAGCAGAGGCTGCAAAAAAACACGGAAGGTGTGAGGATATAATTTTTTGGCAAAGAGAATTTTCCGGAATTGCAAACTGGATTTGTGCTTTGCACAGAAAACTGGGGATCAATTCAAAAGCCGTATATGCTCCGGGAGAACTTACGGCCACAAGGAAAGGAGCATCCCAAACTCATCTTTTCTGTGAGGAAGAAAATTTAGATGTTATAACGCCGATTTTTCCGGGAGCAAGTATGGAAGGTACATTGAGCCATCTTGTGAAGGAAAGACAGGAGCTGCTGTACAGGGAAAATAAGAATGCGAGATTTAAAATCACCATTGAAAGATTTGATGTGGAGGCCATTGCGCAGCTTATGACTTTTTTGCAAATTTCAAACGAGATTAGCCGTTATATTTTAAAAAAGAGTTGAGAAAATAAGAGGGCAAGAAATCTTACTACGCATATATTAAGGAAAGGGGAAGGCGAGTATGGTATGGAAAAAACGCGCAGGAATATTGTTATCGCTATTCATTTGTCGCGTAGAATAAAACTGAATAATAAGCATTGTAAAGTTGCATTGAAAATTATAAATAGTCAAACAAAACAATTGAAAAGGTAATGCAAATATGATAGAATTACATTCAGAAAAACCATTGAGGATAAATATATATATGTTATCGTGCGGATTGTCGAAAGGAGGTTAATTCATCAGAAGTTACTGTTTTTAAATCTATAGGAGACATTGGCTATGACTAAAAAAGTTAAATCGTTCGTAACATCATTTTTGATTCTTGTCTTAATGTTTACAAGTAATTTTTCTTTTGTTAACGCAAATACAAGTACAAACAACTCGGAAGATTATATTCTTGTCAAAAAAATATATGCACATAATCTTTCTGAAGATGAACTCACGCGAATAATAGAAGACTTTCAGTTGCTGTCATCTTGTGGTATACCTCAAAATGACATAAAGAACATCACGAAAAAAGATGGTCTTTTCATTTACGAAATAACAACGACAGAAATCCCAAAAAAAGCGAGTGTTTCGGTCGAAAAACTTCCTAATAACGATATTCATTACACATTTAAAGAAGGGACTTTATGTAACGAAGTTATTTATACCAATAAGGGAGAAGTTTTGCTTGATGGAAACAAAGTAACTGTAGAAACTGAAGCATCCGATCAGCGCAACGCTACATTAGCAAACAAAAGTTGGAAAAGCACATATAAAAAGTTTAAACCATACAAAAACTTAAAAAGCAGTTCATATTCCAGCTTTCTTGCGAGTGGCAAACAAAATATACGGCTTGGCAAAGCCATTGATAAAATCACTGCCCACGCACTTTTAGCTGCTTTAGGAAGCATCAATTTTTGGGCAGGGTTGACATGCAATGGAATATCCGCTGCTGCAGATGTTCGCGACACAATAAAATCTGCCAATCCAAAAACAAAAGTAATTGGCTGTAAATATTCTACATATGTTCATGGTTCATCTGATTATAAATACATTCTCAAACATTACCCAAATGAAAGTTGTACAGGGAAAAAATACAAGAAAAAAAAGATTTATGAACATTTCATTGTTTATTAAGGAAAGGAGGAAGGCGAGTATGGTATGGAAAAAACGCGCAGGAATATTGTTGTCGCTGTTTTTGACGACTGCTGCGTTAGGTGCTGCAGCGCTGATTCTTTCTGCAAAAGGTTTTGATGCAGCTTCTGATCGTTCTTTTATAGCCGCTAAAATTTTCTTTACGGGATTTGTTGTTGTCACAATATATTTCCAATTCACAAGCAGAAAGGCAAGGAAAAAGCAAAATAACTCCAAGTGATATTCTATAGCGACAGTCTCTCAGAGGCTGTCACTGTTCATTTGTCGTACATGAGATAAAATGAGGCGAATGCATAATTTTCAGACAAAAGGTTGACACAAATAGGGATTTTATGTAAAATGAGGCTGATAATGTATAATGTTTACAGTTAAAAAAACATATAAACTAACTAATTATGTGAAAGAAATGAACTTGAATAATGCCAGAATAAAAGTTGGCGCAGACCCGGGAAACCCGAATCGGATAGAAGGCGTTTGGAGTCCTGATTCTAAGAGATAATTTGGTAAATGTTGATGCATGTATTTAACCATGAGAGGCTTACATTATGCGACTGAAAGCTAAAGTTAATTACATATTTTTATACTTTGCATTGGCAGTGATCTCGGTACTTATGTTCGTGCGAGAGTTTCCGCTCAGCTATATAAGTGCCGAGGGTTTTTTTTGCAGGCGATATGGTTTTGCGGGGCAAATGCTATCCGTAATTCCACAATTCTCTATATGTGTATTTTTGGTTATAAGGTTGTTTTATAAAGAAAATTGCATAGTCAAGTTAGGTAGTAAAACGAACTATAACAACTTTATTTTTAAGAAGATTTCGGTGGTCGCTATTGTATTCGGTTTTCTATATGTAACATTTACCATATTTATATTACTTTTTTTCACTCCCTATGTCATTGCTGATAAGCTTAATATTATGAATCAGCAAATGGATATATATACAGTTTGGGTTAAGTTGTTTTTCGCAATGATACTGTTTCTTATACTATTTGGGCAACTTTACAATTTGCTGATGGTTATTCTTAACAATGGAGTTTTATCGTTTTTGTTGATGCTGTTTCTAATGGTAATAGAAGATGTAGTTTTTTCGGAAAATTCAACCATACATTTATTTTACATATTGAGACGCCCGCTGATATTTGCGTTTCCTATGCAATACTATCTAATTTATGTGGGAATATCGATAACTCTGATTTTTTTTATTTACACATTTACGGGTTTTGTAATCATTAGAAAAGACATTTCATTATTGAGGAAGAAGAGGTAGGTACTTTGAATAATTTTTTACTAATGAGGATATTGCGAAGAAGGTCAGTTCATGTTGCATTGTTAATAGGATTTATTATCTCATTTGCATATATAATGATTGATGTATTCCCGTATAGAATGTATTTGGGGAATCCATATAATATGTGGATTGAAACCTATAGTATGGCGAGATTCCAAACTATATTCTTTTTGGTTTCTCCTATTTTGGCGGCTATGGGAGTAGGGGATTTATATAGAGCTGATGAAAATAGTGGATATATAAATCATATATTCGCTAAAGGCAGCAGAAAAGCTTATTTTACGCGATTGTATCTGGGGAATTTTATGGTAGGAGACTGTGAAATTTTTTCTGTAAATTCAGATCTTCTATGATAATTGATGTGGCT